>CAXMOP010000025.1:0-33715 GCA_964195155.1 uncultured Kiloniellales bacterium
GACCCCCCTCCCCTCCCTACGTGTCATGGTCCATAGAACGAGCCCCTATCCCTCAGCAGCATTGACTGGATCCATGGACCATGATCGGGACTCCACCCATGACCCCTAACCGTCGCACATCGCGAAATGCGACACCGCAAGGCGGGGGACACGAACTGGCTACATTGCCTGTCACGCGACCGAGGAGCGCCCCTATGGCCGGCCCGATGCAGATGTACGAATACATCCACGACGCCATCCTCCGAGAGGTGGCAGAGCTGGAAGTGATGGCCCGTGAGCTCAACCGCAACGACACCGATGAGATCGCCGCGCTGACCGATCGGATCAACCTCTTCTTCGCGCTGGCGAGGAAGCACGAGGACACCGAGGAAGAGATCCTCTTCCCTGCCATGAACGAACGGATCACCTTCGTCGCCGAGACCTACCTGTACGACCACGACGACTTCGAGGAGCACTTCTGGATCGGCATCAACGAGTCGCTCGCCGATCTCGGTCGCTCAAACGGAAACGGAGAGCGCAAGGAGAGCGCTCGACGGCTGTGGCGGGAAAGCGTCGCCCTCCACGAGCACATGCGGCTCCACATCTCCAAGGAGAACGAGCTGCTGATCCCCCATCTCCAGGCCGAGTTCGACATCCCGGAACAAGCCGAGCTTGCCGGTGCCATGGCCGGGATGGTCGAGCCGGTGGTGATGGGGCAATTCGTCTCCTGGATGTACAAGGGTCAGAACAACGATGACCGCGAGGGGATGATCCGGTTCCTGCAAAACATCGTCCCTCCCGAGGCGTTCGCGGGCATCACCGGGATGCTCTCCGGCATCGGCGTCGACGAATGGGCCGAGATGCAGCGCCGTATTCCGGAGCTCAACGGGGGCTGAACATCGACGCGGTCGCCATCACTGCTCAGCGCTTTGGGATCGTGGGTACCGCAACACCGCTGCCGGGGTACAGCGACGAGAACTTTCGCATCGAAACCGAGACCGGCGAGGTCTTCGTCCTCAAGGTCACCAGTCGGGATCGGGAGCACGTGCGTCTCCAGGCGGCCGTGTTCGATGCCATTCGATCAAAGACCCCATACGAAACGCCGAAGACGGTTGCTGCAGGGAGCAACACAGCCGTGACCCTGCTCGATGGGCGGACCGCTCGCCTGCTCACCTGGGTCGAGGGAACGTCCTTCTCCGACTCCAAGCGACCCCCGGACAACGCTCTGGCCATAGGGGTTGCCGTCGGTCGTATCGTGGATGCCCTTGAACCGGTGGCCGCAGCTTCCACCGATCGCCAAGACTGGGATCCCGCCACCGCCGACCATACGATCCGTGAGCGAGCGGCGGCGGTCACTGATGAGCGCAGACGGACGCTGGTGCTCGAGATCGCCGGGGTCGTGGCGGAACTCGACCTGACGTCGCTTCCCCGCCAGATCATTCACGGCGACCTGAACGACGACAATGTTCTGCTCGCCGACGGCAGAGTCTCCGGGGTTATCGACGCGGGCGATGCAATGCACACGATCCGCATCGCCGAGCCCGCGATCGCCGCCGCATACGCCATCCTGGACCAGAACGATCCGCCCTCGGTGGCGCACGACCTCATTGCGGGATTTGCCTCTATCGTCGCCATCGCCCCTGAGGAAGCGGAGGTGATCTGGCCCCTCATCAAGGGCCGCCTCGCCACCTCCGTCGTGATGGCGGCATCGGGGCCGCGGGACAATCCCCACCGGGTCAAGTCAGAGAACCAGGTGTGGGACATCCTGGAGCGTTTCCCCGCCGGAAACTCCGATCTCATGGCAGAGCAGGTTTTGAGCGCGGCCCGGCACGCATCCGCTCGTGTCCGGGACCAGCCGCCCGACGCGCCACCCGCTCGGTAACCTCCGTTCCGTGAACATGCGCACCACACCGTTCCACGAGCGGACAAGCGCAGCCAACGAGACCGGATTGTGGAGCCACTGGGCCGGGCATGCGGTTGCGACCAAGTACCGCATCGACGAGAAGGTCGAGTACTTCGCGGTGCGTCAGGCCGCCGGCGTGCTCGACACCTCGGCGTTGTTCAAGTACCGCATCACCGGCCCCGACGCCGAACGGCTGCTCTCCGGCGTGCTCGCACGCGACATCACCAAATGCCGCCCGGGACAGGCCCAGTACACCATGTGGTGCGACGACCAGGGCTTCTTGATCGAGGACGGCGTGGTGTTGAGGATCAGCGGCGATGAGTACTGGCTCACCTCCGCCGAGCCGAACCTCGCCTACCTCCAGGGCATGATCGGGCACCAGCGTGTCGAGGTGGAGGACATCAGCGACGACTTCGGCATCCTTGCCGTCCAGGGCCCGGCGTCGCGGACGGTTCTCTCGGCGCTCGTGCCCGAGGTGGCAGAGTTGTCGTTCTTCGGGCTGACCCAGGCCAAGATTGGAGACGCACCGGTCGTCATCTCCCGCACCGGCTACACCGGAGACCTTGGCTACGAGATCTGGGTCGAGCGTAACGATGCGATCGCGATCTGGGACGCGGTCTTCGAGGCATCCGCAGGCCGGGGCGTGCTCCCCTACGGGAGCATGGTCATGCACATGACCCGCATCGAGGCCGCGCTGCTGCTCATCGAGGTCGACTTCGAGTCGAGCCGCTTTGCCTGGGTGGACGAACAGAAGGCCACCCCGATTGAGCTCGGCTATGGATGGATGTTCCGCCGTCTCGAGCGCGACGACCGTGCCTTCGTCGGACGAAAAGCGATCGAGCAAGAGCTGGCCACCGGGTCGTCCCGCTTCCGCCTCGTCGGGCTCGACGTCGATTGGGCGAGCTACCAGCTGGCACACCGCGCCCTCGGCCTCCCAGCGCTCAAGGACCATGTCCCGGTGGAATGGGCGACGATGGTGCACGACGACGCCGGGCAGGTCGCCGGCCACGCGTCGAGCTTCATGTATTCGCCGCTGCTGCAGCGCCACATCGCCCTGGCCAGGGTGTCGCCTCGGCTGGCTGCAGTCGGGACGGATCTGTCCATCGATGTGACGATCAACAACCGCAACTACCCGGTCGAGGCGGCCGTCCGACGCCTGCCCTTCTACGACCCTCCCCACAAGGTCGGTTGACCATGGCGAACAAGACCGCATACGACGCCATCGTCATCGGGGGAGGACACAACGGGCTGGTCAACGCCGCCTACCTCGCCAAGGAAGGCCTCGACACGCTCATCCTGGAGAAGCGAGACGTGATCGGTGGCGCCGCCATCACAGAGGAGCTGTACCCGGGTTTCCAGTTCACCACCTTCTCCTATGCCCTCAGCTTGGTCCGTCCCGACATCGTCCAGGAGCTCGATCTGGTTGCGCACGGCTTCATGAGCCTGCCGATGCCGCACAGCCTCGCTCTTGGCTCTGACGGAAATTACCTGCTGACCGGGCCGGACAAGTACTTGAACCACGAGGAAATATCGAGACATTCGGCGAAGGATGCCGAGCGCCTCGAGGACTACGAGCACCTGCTGGCCATGGTGGTGCAGGCGGTCAAACCGCTCTTCGACTCCGTGCCGCCGAACCTGCACGGAAAGGAGCCGGAGGACCTGGCCCGAATGGTGGCGCTCGGCCAGCACCTGACCGGGTTGGACCCGAGCGTCCTGCACGAACTGGTGCGGTTCCTCACCGGGAGCGCCGCAGACATCCTGGACGACTACTTCGAGAACGACCTCCTGAAGGCCCTGCTCGCCTCGTCCGGGATCATCGGCAGCGCGGTCGGCCCCCGATCGCAGGGGTCGGGCCTCGTCCTGCTCTACCACCGGATGGGCGAGTACGACGGGCTGTTCGGGACATGGGGTTTCCACAAGGGCGGAAACGGCGGGTTCACCAAGGTGCTGGCGCGGGCCGCCGAGGCCTTCGGCGCCGAGATCGTCACCAGGGCCCCGGTATCCGAAGTGATCCGGTCAAACGGCACAGCGATCGGGGTCGCCCTCGAGGACGGCACCGAGCTCGATGCGCCCATCGTGGTCAGCGCTCTCGATCCGCGACGCACCTTCTTCGATCTCGTCGATCGGCGAGAGCTTCCGACCGATCTGGTCGAAAGCGTTGAGCGAATGAAGTTCACCGGTATCGCCTCCAAGGTCAACTTCGCCCTCGATGGCCTGCCCCGTCATCCGGCCATGGGTGACGGCGATGAGCACTTCCGCGGCTTCATCAACATCGCCCCGTCGATCGACTACCTGGAGCGGGCCTTCGATGAGAGCAAGTACGGCTGGTACAGCGGTGATCCGTACATCGATGCGTGCATCCAATCGGTGATCGACCCGGACATGGCACCCCCCGGCAAGCACGTGATGTCGTGCTTCGTCCAATACACGCCATACCACCTGCGGGAGAGCACTTGGGATCAGGAGCGCGATCGCCTCGGCGATATCGTGCAGGCCACGCTCGAGCGGCACTTCCCCGGCTTCGATGACCTCGTGTTACACCGCGAAGTCGTGACCCCGCTTGACATCGAGCGCACGCTCGGGCTCACCGAGGGCGACATTTTTGCCGGGGCGTTCCTGGCGCCCCAGATGTATTTCTTCCGGCCCGCCGCGGGGTGGAACCAGTACCGAACGCCCATCGACGGGTACTACCAATGCGGCTCCGGCACCCACCCGGGAGGCGCCGTCATCGGTGGGCCCGGAAGGCTGGCAGCTTCGCAGATCATCGGAGACCGGCGTACCGAAACCGATGTTTGAGCCCGGCGCAGCTTTCGCTGCCGTGCTCGATCGGCAAGATCCCCTGCGACAGTTTCGGGCCGAGTTCGCCATGCCGGTGCCGCGCAACCGGGCGGAGACCACCTACCTCGATGGCGATTCGCTCGGCCTCCAGCCCCGGAAGGCCCGCGACCGGGTGATCGCCGAACTCGACAAGTGGGCCGGCGAGGGCGCCCTGGCGCATTTCGAGACCGATCAGCCGTGGGTTCCGTACCACCAGTACCTGGCAGAACCGATGGGCAGGATCACGGGCGCCCTCCCCTCCGAGGTCCTCACCATGAACGGTCTCACGGTGAACCTGCATCTCATGATGGTGAGCTTCTACCGCCCAACGGCTGCCCGATACAAGATCCTCATCGAGGACCACGCCTTCCCATCCGACCACTACGCCGTCGAGTCCCAGATCCGATCCCACGGCCTCGATCCCACCGACGCCCTGGTGACCGTGGCGCCGCGGCCCGGTGAGGAGACGCTGCGGACGGACGACCTCCTCCACGCCATCGAACGCCTCGGACCCGAGCTCGCCCTGGTGCTCCTGCCCGGAATCCAGTACTACACGGGACAGGTGCTCCCGATGCCGGAGGTCATCGACGCCGCGCGCTCGGTTGGGGCGGCCACCGGCCTCGATCTGGCCCACGCCGTCGGCAACATCGAGCTCTCGCTGCACGATTGGGGGCCCGATTTCGCGGTATGGAGTACCTACAAATATCTCAACGCGGGACCAGGGGCAACCGGGGGTGCCTTTGTCCACGAGCGCCATCACGGGGATCCGGATCGGATTCGCTACCACGGATGGTGGGGTCATGACCGGGCGACCCGCTTCGAGATGGGCACGGTGTTCCGGCCGATACCCACCGCCGAGGCGTGGATGGTGAGCAACTCCCCGATCCTGGCGATGGCTCCGATCATCGGATCGCTCGAAGTGTTCGACGAGGCCGGTGGAATGGGGCCGCTGCGCGCCAAATCCGAGCTGATGATCCAGTACCTGGACTACCTGCTCGACACCCGCCTGGCAGAGAGCATCACCACGATCACGCCGCGCGATCTCGATCAACGAGGCTGCCAGCACTCCTTGCGGATCGAGGACCCCAGCATCTCGGGCCAGGAGGTGTACGACCGGTTGATGGCCGCCGACGTGGTGTGCGGGTGGCGCTATCCCGATGCCATTCGTGTCGCACCCGTCCCGTTGTACAACTCGTTTGCGGACATCGAGCGTTTCGTGTCGATTCTCGAAGAGATCCTCACCGTTCTTGCGTAGCAGACGGCCATATATCGCTCCTGGCTACGCAAGAACGGTATTACAGGATCTGGCTGAGGAACAGCTTCGTCCGATCCTCGGTGGGGTTGGTAAAGAAGTGCTCGGGCGTGCCGACCTCGACGATCTCACCATCGGCCATGAACATCACCCGGTCGGCGACCTCTTTGGCGAAGCCCATCTCGTGGGTCACCACCAACATGGTCATTCCGCCCTCGGCGAGCTCGACCATGACGTCGAGGACCTCCTTGATCATCTCGGGGTCGAGCGCGGAAGTCGGCTCGTCGAAAAGCATCACCTTTGGGCTCATTGCCAGTGAGCGGGCGATCGCCACCCGTTGCTGCTGCCCACCGGACAGTTGCCCGGGGTGCTTATGGGCCTGTTCGGGGATCTGCACTCTGGTCAACAGGTCCATCGCCAGGTCTTCGGCCTCACTCTTTGGCATCTTGCGGACCTGGCGGGGGCCGAGCGTGACGTTTTCGAGGACCGTGAGGTGGGGGAACAGGTTGAACTGCTGGAACACCATCCCGGTTTCCATCCGCACCTCTTGGATGTTTCCGATGTCGTTCGACAGCTCGATTCCGTCGACCACGATCCGCCCGTTGTCGTGTTCCTCCAGGCGGTTGATGCATCGGATCAGCGTCGACTTGCCAGAACCGGATGGCCCGATGATGACGATCACTTCCTGTCTGGCGACCTTCAGGTTGATCCCCTTCAGTGCCTGGAAGTCGCCAAAGTACTTGTCGACATCTTCGAGCTCGATGATGACGTCGCCGGTGCCGGCCACCTGCGTGGCGTCGGCAAAGAGCCCATCGTCGTCCGGGTCGATTTGTTGATCATTCATCATGCTTCGGCGCCGAGTGTACGTTTGCGTGTCCGGCTCGCTCGCATCGTGAATGTCCGATGGAACGGCGGTTCAGAGAATCTGCGTGAGGAAGAGTTTCGTTCGGTCTTCCTCAGGGCTCTCGAAGAAGTGTTGCGGGGTACCGACCTCGACGACCTCGCCGTCGGCCATGAACATCACACGGTCGGCGACCTCCTTGGCAAACCCCATCTCATGGGTGACGACGATCATCGTCATGCCCGATACGGCAAGCTCCTTCATCACATCGAGTACTTCCTTGATCATCTCCGGGTCGAGCGCAGACGTCGGCTCATCGAAGAGCATCACCTTTGGCTGCATGGCCAGAGCGCGAGCGATGGCGACGCGCTGCTGCTGGCCACCCGACAGCTGCCCGGGGTACTTCGCCGCCTGCTCCGGAATCTGGACACGGGTGAGCATCTCCATCGCCAGCTCATCGGCCTCCGCCTTTGGCTTCTTCCTCACGCGGCGCACCGCCAGCGTGACGTTGTCGAGGACGGTGAGGTGGGGAAAGAGGTTGAACTGCTGAAACACCATGCCGACCTCGCGGCGGATCTCCTGAATGTTGCGGATGTCGTCGCCCATCTCGACGCCATCGACAATGATGCGGCCTCGGTCGTGCTCCTCGAGGCGATTGATGCATCGGATCAGCGTCGACTTGCCAGAACCGGATGGCCCGATGACGACCACAACTTCCTGGGTTCCGACCACGAGGTCGATGCCCTTGAGGGCCTGAAAGTCGTCGAACCATTTCTCTACACCCTCGCAGATGATCATCGGTTCGCCCGTGCCGCCGGCTACGACGGCGCCTGCCGCTAGGTCCTCATGTGTCATCGCTCTCCCACTCCCAATCGCTTCTCGAGACGTTGGCTCTCTCGTGACATCGTGAATGACCCCACCCAAAAGATCAGCGACGCGAAGAGCAGAGTCTCCAAGAGGAGGCCTTGACCCGCGAACGCAGGTTGCTGCGTGATCGCCTGTGCCACGCCGAGCAGCTCGAGGAGGCCGACGATTGCAACCAACGAGGTGTCCTTGAACAAACTGATGAACTGGCCGACCAGAGCCGGGATGACCGCGGTCAGTGCCTGCGGCAAAACAATGTTGAACGTGGTCTGGATTGGGGACATGCCAAGGGCATGGGCGGCTTCCACCTGGCCGTTGGGCACGGACTGCAAACCCCCGCGGACGATCTCAGCTACGTACGCCGCGGTGAATATCGTGAGCACCACGATGCCCCGAATCACGAGACTCGGCGCCGACACCCCGGCCGGGAGAAAAAGGGTGAGCATGACGAATCCCATGAAGAGGAGCGTGATGAGGGGCACGCCTCGGATCACCTCGATGTAGGTAATCGAAAGCCAGCGCGCCGCGGGAAGCGTTGATCGGCGTCCCAGTGCCAGCATCACGCCGAACGGAAAGGACAGGGCGATGCCGCCGACGGCGAGCAGCATCGTGAGGAGGAGACCACCCCACAGATTCCAGCCCACGCCACCGAATCCGGCAATGACCGCCACGAATGCGAACGGCGAGAGCAGCCCGACGACCATGCCCAACCTGGTCCTGCTCTGCGGAAGCCGATAGCCGCCGCCTCTCCCGATGATGAACGCCAGCGTGGCGCCCGCCACCAGAACCAGGGCCGAGAGCGAGGAGGCAAGAATCAACAGGAGCACGACGAGTATCGCGACCGGCCAAGCTCGCACGGCGAACGTTCGAAGAGCCTCAAGGGCGGTGACCCTTGGTTTGAGCCGCAATGACATGCCGAGCAGCAGTCCTCCGGCAAAAGCCAGGATCAACAGCGCGACCCCAACCCGCCACAACTCCTCACGCGGGAATCGGCCGACCATGAACGTCACGAGGTTGACGCGGACGATGTCCCACTCGGCCGATGTGAACACCCAGCTCAGGAAGGAACCCAACAGCCACAACAGGAGACCGCCGGCAACGACCGTGACGATGCCGTCCCACCAGGTGCGGAAGACGTTGTCATTCAGCCACTTCAAGGGTCCAGTGGTCCGAACGGGGGGTTTCGCGGTCGTCGTCATCGCTCGACCAATGCGAGCCGTCGATTCACCACGTTGGACAGGGCGGCGATGATCAGCGAGATGATGAGGTAGATGATCATCAACACCAGGAACGACTGGGGCGCCGGACCCCCGTTTCCAATGATATCCGTGGTGACCTTCGTGACCTCGTAGTAGGCGATCGCCACCGCCAGCGATGAGTTCTTGGTCAGGTTCAGGTACTGGTTCGCCAGGGGCGGTATCGCAACCCGGAAGGCCTGGGGCAGGATCACGTAGCGAATCCGCTGGGCCGACGACAACGCGAGGGCCGTCGCCGCCTCTTGCTGGCCCTTTGACACCGCCTGAATGCTGCCGCGAGTGATCTCCGCGATATGGGATGCGGTGTAGATCACCAGCGAGATGAGCAGCGCGGCGTACTCGGGACTCACCCGGATGCCGCCGACCACGACCTGGCCCTCGAAGCCGGGGATCGTGAGCGAAGCCGGTCCCCCGAGCGCGAAAAAACCGATGACGGCGAAGGCGAGAAACGTGCCAAGACCCCAGAGCAGCGACAATGCCGAAGCACCGGTTTTCTCGCTCACCCGTTCTCGCCACCGGCTGACAAAGACACCGGCGACCACGCCGGCGAGCATGATCACGACCCATGGGAAAAAGTTGGCCTGGCTCTCGTACCACGGAAAAAAGACGCCGCGGACGTAGATGATGAAGGGCCCAATCTCCCGCGCATTTTCGAATCGCGGAAAGATTCTCGGCTCGAGGAAGACCACGAGGTAGGCAAAGATGATGATGACGAGCACGGGGATATTGCGAAAGAACTCGACGTAGAGGCGTGCCCCGGTACTGACCAGCCAGTTCTTGGACAGGCGGGCGATCCCGAGCAGCACGCCCAGGATGGTGGCAAAGAAGATGCCGGCGATCGCGATCCTGAACGTATTGCCAACCCCGACGAGAACCGCTTCAAGCCGGGTGCCAGTTCGTTCGAAATCCGAGCCGGGAATCGTGAACTCCGCAGGCTGGGTGAGGTAGTCGAGGCCGAGGCTGATCCCCAGCCGTTGCATATTGGCGATCATGTTGCCGATGAAGAAGGCGGCTATCGCAACGACGCCTCCGACGATGACCACCTGAATGATGACGCGCAGCACCCTGACGTCCCGGTACCACCGCGGCTTCTCCACAGCGGTGAGCTGTGGGAGACGCTCATCCGTCTGCACGGTCGGCTCTCACAAGATGGAAGAAGAGTGGGGCCCCGCGAGGGGGGCCCCACTCTCAACGTGCTTACTTGTAAGGCGCCGAGTACAGAAGACCGCCGTTGATCCAGAGGTCGTTCACCGTCCCGGCCCGGGCAATCCCGATAGGAGTGATATTGGCCTCCCAGATCTCCCCATAGTTACCGACCTGCTTGATCACCTGATAGGCGAAGTCAGCTGGGAGTCCCAATCCCGGGTCGAAGTCCTCGGCTCCACCGAGGAAGCGCACGATGTCCGGGTTTTCCGACGTCAGGAAGCTGTCCACGTTCGCCGACGTGATGCCCCACTCCTCGGCCTGGATGGTCGCCATGACGGCCCAGTTGACCGCGGAGCCCCACTTGGTGTCGCCATCCGTCACCGCAGGAGCTAATGGCTCCTTGGAGAAGATGTCGGGCAGGATCGTCAGCGCCTCGGGGCCACCGGCCGAATCCGGGTAGGTCGACCGCAGCGCAACGAGCTGGGAGCTGTCCGATGTCCAGCCATCACAGCGCCCGGCGATGAAGGCCTCCTGGACGAGATCGGTGTCGGCAAACGACAACGCCTCGGTCAACGAGATCCCTTCGAACTCGAAGATGGTCACCACGTTGATCTGCGTGGTGGTTCCCTCAACCAGACAGATCGTCGTGCCGTCCATATCGGCGACGCTCGTATACGCGCTGTCGCTCGCAACCATCATTCCCTGACCGTCGTAGAACGTCACCGTCTGGAAGGAAGCACCTTCCGACCCATCACGGGTGCCGGTCCACGTCGTATTCCGGACCAGCACGTCGATCTCGCCCGACTGCAGCGCCGTGAAACGCGCCGACGTCTCGAGCGGAACGAACTCGACCTTGGCGGCGTCACCCAGCACTGCGGCTGCGATGACCCGACAGAAGTCCGAGTCGAAGCCGGTGTAGTTACCGTCGTCGCCGAGCACGGCGAAGCCGGGTAGAGCATCTCGTGTCCCGCACTTCACCGAGTCGTTCGACTGCACGGTGTCGAGGAGCGACTCATCGGTGCTCGAGCATGCCGTGGCCGCCATGGCCACCGCTACAACGAGTACGAATAGCACTCTCAGTCTCTTCATTCCTTCTCCTCCCAAATAGTGGTAGAAGCCCTCGGAAAGAGCCCTTTGACCCTCCATCAACCCGAAGACAGCGTCCCGACGCTAGCAATTGGGGATCATGTCCGCCAAAGACCGATGGAGACGGGAAGGGGAATACGAGCGGCAACCAACGCACGCCCCGCCGCTTCCGGGCCGTTCGACTCATTTGGCGGCACCCGGCGATCTGGCGTACAGATATCGCCCACCAGGGTCGATCAATAACCATGCAACCAGAACTCTTGCTCATTGTGGAAATCCTGGCGTCGGTAGGGCTTGCAGCTACCGCGGTGGTTTGGCTTCGCAACAGCGAAGAGTAACGCTCAGCTCCGCCTCGTTTGAGTAGCTGAGCGACGCTCGCTGCGCTCGCTTGAGTCCGAGAGGGTTGGTCTCGGCTACTCGGCTACTCGCGGAGCTGCTCGACCCAATCCAGGCGGAGCCCGGTCACCTCGCGAAACCGTTGGTAGACCGTCATGACTGTTGATCGATAGCCGCCGCGAATGGCGGCTTCGGTGATCTTGGGGATCGGCGGCGCGACCGACGATTCCAGCCAGAGCGCGACGGTGAGCAGGCGCGCACCAAGCCTGAGCCCTTCGAAGTGCTCCAGGTCCTCGATGGACTCAGCGGTACCGGTCTCGTACGCGGACAACAGCGCTGAGCGAGCCTCGGCTCCCCCAATCGCAGCGGTCCACAGCGCCGCCCATGCCAGGTCGAGCCGATGGTCCCCGACCCCGGCGAATGACCAGTCGATGATGGTCAGATCGCCGGTGTTCAACCCGACGATGATGTTGCCCGGGTGGTAGTCGCCGTGCAGGACGCTGGGCGCACGCTCCGCCGGCGGCGAATCGGTGAGCCACTCGAGCAGCGGATTGAAGTCGCGGCGACCAAAGCGGTCGACTGCATCTGATATGGCCCCGAGACTCGGGTCGACGAATGATGGGGAGGAGAACGGCGTTGCGGTATCGCCGAACACGGCATCGATCGGCAGCCGGTGCACGGCCACGAGCAGGCGAGCCATGTCCACCAGACGCACATCGGAGCCTTCGAGATCCTCTTCGAGTACCGGGCCGTCGATCCGCTCCATGACCACCACCGCCGTGCCATAGGCCGACGACTTCGTGGAGACCAGCTCTACCCCCGGAACCGGGACTCCGATGGCTGTCATCCTCCGCAACAGCGCAGCATCGCGCAACGCCCTCTCGGCACCGCCTTCGTCCGGGTAGAAGCGGGCCACCAAACGCTTGAGGCGCTCAACGCCATCTTCCCGGTAGGTGATGTCGAGCGCGTAGATGTTGGTCTCCCAACCGCCGTCGATCTCGGCAACCCTCTGCGCCGCGAGCCCGGTCCAGTTCGGGTGTTCGCTGGCGAAGATCCCTTCGAGGTAGGGCTCTATCACAGGACGAAGAGCTGTACCGGGTGAGGGATCTTCGTCGACCCGGGGGGACGGAGGGCCCGGTAGTAGGAGGCGTAGTGCTCGCGGACCGACTCCGAAACCTCTCGACAGTCCTGCTGCGTGAGGAAGCTCAACAGCTTCATTGCGTCCTCGTCGCCCTGGTTGTCGAGCGCCGACACGTCGCACGCCGCGGTCATCGTTTCCGCGGTGTAATCAATGCCTGCCTCCTCGAGGGTTTGCTCAATGTCATCGGCGAAGATGGGCGGTGTACCGACAACCTGGGCATAGACCTCCTCATACGGGCCGTTGATCCCGCCTCGCACGGGACTGAACACCATCACCGAGCCAACGGGCTCGACATGGCGCTCGAGCAAGGCCTGGGACCGCATAATCGACTCGAGCGCGTCGCCGTGCAGGTACTCGAGGACGTGGTTGAACAGCACGAGATCGAACCGGGCGGTCGTGTCGTACTTCTGAAACGGGGCCACAACGAGCTCGGAATCGAGCCCCGCAAACTCTGCTGCGGCCAGCTTGCGTTCCAGAACCGCGCAGGCATGCTCGCTGATATCGACGCCGACGAACTTGACCACCCCGATCCCATCCCGATCCAGCCTGGCCAGCATCGGCATCTCGAAGAGCCCTGCCCCCGATCCGACGCTGCAGATGCTGAGCCCGGTGCGGCTGCCGACCCAGGCGACGAGGCGGTCGAGCATCAGCTCGGTCTGGTTCGTTGCGCGCCGAAATACCTCGTGGGCCTCGGAGTAGTACGGATCGGAGAGGAGGGCGGTCACGGCCTGGCCTGCTGCGGCACGGCGATCAGGTTCACCGATTGCGGGAACCGAAGCACATCACCGCTGCGGTACTCGGAGAGAATCGGCTCGAACTGGTCCGCGGTCACCGCCTCGTCCAGCGTCACCTTGCGCAGATAGCCGGTCACTGCCTCGGGGCGATCCGGGACGACGTGGTCGAAGGCGAGCTCGTATACCGCGTAGTGGTACCCGCCGGATGCCAGGATGCGAGCGCTGTCTTCGTACTCCATGTAACGGTCGCCACCGTGGCTTTCCCGATACCAGCTGTGGACACGCTGGTAGGAAGAGGCTGCGGTCAGTTGATACACGAACAGCCAGCCGCCCGGTCGCAGCGCCGCCACCAGTCGCCGGAACGTCTCGGGCATCCGCTCCCGATCGACGGTCGTGAAGGAGTGGATGGCCCAGATGGCGTCGTATCGACTCTCCCCGATCTCGGGAAGGTTCTCGATGTCGGCGCGGAAGGACTCCCCGTTGCTGAAATGCTCGAGATCGGCAAGCACCCGGAAGGCGCTGCTGAGGCTCGTTGCCGACTGGTCGAGCAGATCGGTCCGGATGTGCACCTCTTCGGAAAGAACCGGATCGAGGTAGCCGGGAAAGATCGCGGTGCCGCATCCGACGTCGAGGAGCCGGATCGATCCGCCGAGCGCCCGAAACGTATCGTCGAACGGATACGCCGAGATGAGGGTCTCGTACTCGACCCCGATGATCTCGACCCAGGAATCGACGTCCCAGCCGGGATTCGCGTAGTACTCACTGGGAGGGTCCATCTCGGGGATCTTCTTGCTCATGATCGAAGCCGCATGGTTAGCGCAGGTAGTTCGGATCCTCTTGTGCGCTGGATTCGTTGGTGTAGAGGTAGGCGTCGAGCCCGTCCTCTGCGGCGAACGACGCTCCCTTCCGATCATACGCCAGGATGACGTTGATCCGGTCGCGCCCACCCTCAACCCCGGAAACGCTGTGCCAGCAGCGGTTGGCTGCCATCGCTACCAGGCGACCCTGCTGTGGCGAGACCTGCGCTTTCTCGGATCGGAGGGTCCGTATCGGCCCCGTCGCTACTGCCCGATCGAGCAACCGCTGGGTCCTGGCCCAACGCTGATCGGGGATCAGTATCCGGAGGCCGGGGTACAACTCGGTCTCGCCTCCCTCGACCTCGTTGAGATACAGCACCGCAGTGACCGGAGCGCGGTCGTAGTGCCACCGGTACTCGGACTTGCCGGGCGGCATGATGTTCACGTTTACCCCGGCGCGGAGGTTGTCCAGCGGGAACACCGCCTCGCCGGCGAGCTCGTTCACCATCTCCTGGACCGGCCCGGTGTAGAGGGCCCAGATGTCGGAGAGCTCTTCCCTGATTTGTTGGCCGTCGATCACCGAGTATCTCAGCGCCCGCCCCTTGCCCTCGCGGTGAATTTCGGGCACCTCGTTCGCCGATCGAAAACGCTCGATCGCGGAGAGAAGCTTGTCGCACTCCTCGGGCGAGAGGAACGCGTCTCGAACGACAAATCCCCCCGATCCGAGTCCCGATGCTTCGATGGCTGCCTCCCAAGGAACTGGGCGGAGAGAGTACCGATCGCAACGCACATCGGGCAAGGTCTGGATCCTCATCCACCATGTCGACACCGGTGTTCTGTTTCTCCCCCCTTTGGTTTGGGGGAAGAACCGCCGGGGGCGGGAGGGGGGTTCGACCCGTGGCGAAGCGGCCCTTTCTTTGCTCCCCCCTCAGGGGGGAGTCCCGCCGGAGCCGGGGAGGGGGTCGACCCGAGGCGAAGCAGGCCCTTTCTTTGCTCCCCCCTCAGGGGGGAGTCCCGCCGCCAGGCGGGGAGGGGGGTCAAACCGTGGTCGCGACAACGCTTTGACCCCCTCCGCCTCGCTGCGCTCGGCACCTCCCCCTGATGGGGAGGCAAGGAATTCGGCTCGCTCCTCTCGCGCAACCCAACACCTAAAGGGGGAGGCAAAGAAGTCGCCTCGCTGCGCTCGGCGGTGATCGGCGGCTAGAGGCCGAAGCCGCCGTTGAGGTCTTCGATGTCGGTGGTCTCGGAAGCCGGCGGCGGCTCGATGGCGACGTCGCCGTTGAGGTCGAACAGGTCGTAGCGCATGATCATCCGCTCGAAGCTCTCATCCGGTGCCGTCTCGATACCGCTCCCGTCGATCTCCATGACGAAGCGGACCACGAACCCGTCGTCGGAAATCCAGACATCCATCGGCAATTCTTCTGCGGGCAACGGGCCCTGCGCCTCGAGTCGCGCCCGCTCCTCAGGCGTCGCCGTTGCGAGCAAGGCCTCAGTGTCAAAGACGGCCCGGTAATGCGTTGCCTGGACTCCATTGACGGTTTCTTGTCCAATGAACTCGACGGTGGCCCCCGCGCCTTCGAACGAACCCAGGATCTCGGAGGGGTTGGAAGGAGATGTGGTCGTGAAACCGCTGCTCGCGGTGTTCCCATCCTCGGCCGGCATGGAGATCCACTCGGTCTCGGCACCGAACAGCATCCCGAAGAAGGCGAACTTCATGTACGCCCGGTCACCGATCTGTCGAACCTCCATCTCCCCAAAGAGGTCGGCGAGCTCGGGGGGCAGCTCTTCGCCGGCTGCCTCGGCCAGCCCGCTCATGTCCATGTAGAAGGAGAAGTCGCCCGATGCGTTGTCGAAGGCTCCTCCGAAGGGGATCGACATTTCGCTGAAACCCTGCGCCGGGTCGAGGCCCGTGATCTCGATCAGGCCCTCCATGCGGCCCGACGTGACCTCGGCGCTGGCCTCGAGGGCTTCCTGGAACAGGGCGAACTCTGAGGAGCCGGCGGTGGTCGTGGGGCTCATCGTGGTGGTCGTAGCCTCGGAGGTGGTCGTCGCCCCCGTCGTTGTCGTTGTCGTGGCCGTCGCTGCATCTGCGGTGGTGGTCGTTGTCGAAGCGGGCGCTTCGTCGGCTGCGCTCGCCGGCTGGGCCGCTTCGGTCGAGGTCGTCGGCGGTGCCGCACCGCAGGCTGCGGCAAGGAGGGCGATCGCGGCGATGAGGAAGGTCAATCTTGTGTTCAAGGCATTCACCAAGGAGAACATCGGCGGGCTCAGCAACAGAGTTGAGGGGTCAACCGTTGGTGAGGTACCCGATCAGGCCCATGTCGTCGGCGGTGTGCTCCCAGTAGGCGATGTGGTGCGTCCCGTCCTGGTCGATTTCGAGCGAAACCAACTGGCCAAGTACCAAAGAGCCCGCTGTCAGTACTTGGTCGACGGACCAACCGGCATCGGTGCGGGAGGCCACCCAGATGCCGCTCTTGTCGCTGAAGGCAATGTGCGGGCTCCCATCGACCAGATCGATCGAGGTGACCCGCCTCGCACCGAAGTGTCCGGTCTCGAGGTCGGTGATCTCGCCGACGTCTTCGCGCACCCAGCCGCCTGATCCGTCCTCCACGGCGTAGCCGATGGTGCCGGAGTTCGCTCCGGTCTGGATGAGGTATGAGATGTGGGCCCGACCCTGGTCGTCGAGAGCGACGTCGGAGTATTTGCCGGAGTCGAGCGTGTCGTCGATCGTGACCAGGTCCCATCCGGCCTCCGTGCGGCGACCAAAACGGAGGCTCTGGTCGAGATGGTCGTAGTAGCTGACCACCGGCACGCCATCGGCGCCAATGGCCAGGCCAACGTTGAACTCATACACGATCGGACCGGTACCGATCGCCTCCACCACGAAACTGCCGTCGCGAAGCTCGTAATACTCGACACCGTCGGTGCGATCGAACTGCGCCGGATCAATCCCCGCCGCCCTCACGACTCCGTCCGAGCCGATGGCAATCGTCGAGTCCCAACCGTCGTGCCCGTCGTGGCTTGCGGTGATCATCGCCCAATCGCCGCCGTCACGGACTGCGTAGGTGAGGTCGCCGAGCTCCAGGTCGAACTGGTCAGCCTGGTGGTCGTGCCAGACGATGTTTGGGCGGTCCTCGCCGTCGAAGGCCAGGCCGATGGGTCCGTAGAAATAGCCTTCGACGAAGAGATCGACGGCCCAGCCCTCGGCCGCCGCCGCGTAGGCGACGAAGCCCTCGCTCAGCCGCTCCTCGAGATAGGCGACTGCCGGAGAGCCTGACGAGTCGAGATCGAGCACCGGTTTGATGCCCGTTCCGATGAACGTCGAGGACCAACCGCCGGCCGGGGTGGCCGTCAGCGCCTCGCCCTCGCCTCCGCCGGCCTCCGCACTGGTGGTCGTGGTTGCGCCGGGTGGGCTCGTCGTGCCCTGATCAGGCGCGTCGCCGATGGTGGTCGTGGTGTCCGCACCGGCGCACGCCGCAGCCACGAGTGTGATCGCGATTGCCATCGACCATGCTCTTCGCACAACATCCTCCGCTCCCGCCTGGTAGCTGCAACGACGACACGGCCTTCAGCGTTCCCGGATCGGTGGAAGAAACCTCACTACACCCAAGTCATCGGTATAGTTGCCGAGCCGCATCGGGTGGAGGCCAGCGCATCGTCGCTTCCCCGGTGTTGACACGGCAGAGTTTCTCACCCGGTTGGACCGCCTCTTCGGCCGACACTCGATCCGCCACACAACGCGATCGAGCCCGAGATCGGCACATATCCAACGAATCGTCCCGCGCGGACCAGGAGAAATCATGACGACCACCTTTGCCCAACTCGGGCTGCCCAAACCGCTCGTACGCGCCCTCACCGAGCGCGGCATCACCGATCCGTTCCCCGTCCAGGGAGCGACCATCCCCGATGCCCTCGCCGGCAAAGACGTATCGGGAAAGGCGCCGACTGGGTCTGGCAAGACCCTTGCCTTTGGCCTCCCGCTGCTCGCCAGGGTCGACGACGCGGAACGCCGCCGGCCGAGGGCCTTGATCCTCGCTCCGACGCGGGAACTTGCCGAGCAGATCAAGCAAGACCTCGCTCCGCTGGCCCGGGCGGTCGACCGACGCGTCCTCGCCATCTACGGCGGCGTCGGCTATGGACACCAGAAGAACTCGCTCAACCGGGGTGTCGACGTCTTGGTGGCGACGCCTGGTCGGCTCGAGGACCTTATGGACCAGAGGTCGGTTGACCTCGGTCAGGTCGACATCGTCGTCGTCGACGAGGCAGACCGCATGGCCGACATGGGCTTTCTCCCAGCGGTGCGTCGAATCCTCGACCGCACCTCCCGGCATCGCCAGACACTGCTCTTCTCCGCCACCCTCGATGGAGACATCGCGGTCCTCAGCCGCGACTACCAGCACCAGCCAATTCGGCATGAGGCGGGCACCGTCGAGGCAGAGACCATCGATGCCCGCCACCACTTCTGGTCGGTGCAACACCACGACCGCCCCCAGCACACCGCGGATCTGGTCAACGCTTCCGGTCGCTCAATCGTCTTCACCCGCACCCGCCACGGCGCCGACCGGCTTACCAAGCAGCTCTCCAAGCTGGGAGTGGGTGCGGTCGCCATGCACGGCGGGCGATCCCAGAACCAGCGGAAGCGAGCCCTGCATGCCTTCTCGTCCGGGCGTGCCCAGGCGCTGATCGCCACGGATGTGGCGGCGAGGGGCATCCACATCGACTCGGTTGAGTCGGTGATCCACTTCGACCCGGCGGGCGACCACAAGGACTACCTCCATCGATCGGGTCGCACCGCCAGGGCCGGAGCCAGCGGAACGGTGGTCAGTCTGGTGACGGGTGACCAGGAAAGAGCGGTCCGCCGCATGCAGCGTGAACTCGACCTGCGCGCACCATTTGAGAAGCCACAGCTCGATGCCCTGCATCATGGTGGGCACCGCATCGGCGAATCTTCGCCAAAAGGCTCTCCGAGAGAAGCCGCCACTACGAGACCAACCCCGCGTGCCAACCAGCGTCCCGGACAATCGACCAGTGGGACTCATGGCTCGGGCAACCGAGAGAGCATCTATGTGGCAAACCTGCCCTGGGGAGTAACCGAGGACGATGTCTCCGCCCTGTTCGGACGATACGGCGAGGTTCACCAGACGACGATCATCTCAGACCGGAAGAGCGGTCGCTCAAAGGGCTTCGGGTTTGTCGACATGCCACCATCTGCGGCCCGTGCCGCAATCCAGAAGCTGGACGGGTGGGCACTTGGTGGCAGGAACCTCACGGTCCGCCCTGCCAAACCGCGGTCCAATCGAAGCTGATCAGCCGATGGTGACCGCGTGGGTTACCTCACATCAGGGTCGGGGAGCATGAAGTCTTCGCGGATGACCCGGATCAACCCGTGGTACGAAGCAACGAAGCCGCGCAATGTCCTCACCGTGGCCCCGTAACTGTCGAATTCCTCGATGGTCATTCCGTCTTCGTCGTACGCCTTGCGGAAGTCGGGCACCCGTTCGTACAGCTCCTCGATGATTTCCGGAGCGACGGGATCGGCGATCCGCTCCTTGACCTCCACCGCCGAGCCGTTGAACAGTTTCTGCCACTTCGATGGAATCGTGAGAATGACATCGCCGCCGATGAATTCCGACCAATGCAGATGGTGCCGGTACGCCGCGGCAAGAAGGCGCGAGCGGAAACCGCGCTCTTCGTAGATCCGAAGCGCCTTCTTGAACACCGCAACCCCCGCCCACGGCAGGTATTGCGGGCTCACGATGATGTCGTCTCTCTTGGTGACAACCTGGATCCAGTCATCGGTCCGGCCCACCATGATGGTGGTGACGGGTGTCATGTCGTCCGTTGCCAGCCCCTCTGCCTCGCGTCGCTGCAAGCCGCGGTCGACGGGCTCTCCGACGGCGATGGCCTGGGGCACGGTGAAGCTGACCGTGGCGTTGATGTTCACCCCGCGGAAGGTTGCCTCCTCGATCGCAGCGATGCCTTGACTCGTCGCCGGCAACTTCACCTGCATATTGGGTGCCAACCGGTCGTAGCGGACTGCCTGTTCGACCATCCTGTCGACATCGCGGTAGTAGGAAGGATTCGTCTGGATCGACAGCCGACCCTTCATGCCGTTCTCGCGTTCGAACACGGGCAGAAGCAGCTCGGCGCCCTTGACGGCGATCTCTTCGAATATCTTCGCCATGACGTCTTCGTCGGACCACGATGGGTTCTTTTCGATCAACTCGTGGATACGGTCCTCCCACAGGTTGCGCTCCTGAAGGAGGACCTGCTCGACGATCGTTGGATTGCTGGTAGCACCGACCGCACCGTGTTCGATGGCGTACGCCAGCTCCTCGACCGAGCACGAGTCGTTCCAGAAATCCGTCGCATAGGCGGTGACCGTCTCGTGCAAAGGGCTCTTGTAGGTGGTCTCCAACATGGTGCTCGCTCCTTGCCGCCACCGGCTCGTAGCAACCTCGGTCACAGAGGACCCGATGGCGATGTCCTGTTGCCAAGAGTACATGGGTTGGAACGTTCCAGGCTGCCGACCACAGACCCGTGGATCCTCTTCAAGAGTGCTGTCTAGCTGGCTGCCATCAAAGAGACGGAGGACCGGTTGACTCGCGTGCGATCAGCTTGGGAGACAGGACCGCGTGGTGGGTGGAGGTGCGGCCCTGCCCGATCTTCTCCAGGATGAGCCCGGCGGCCATGCGACCCATGTCGTGTCGGGGCTGATCGATCGTCGTCAAACCCATTCGGCTGCTGGCGGCGAGGGCGGTGTTGTCGTAGCCCACCACCGAGATGTCGCCGGGGACTTTCAATCCCGCGATGTCCACCACCTCGAGTGCGCCGATCGCCGCGAGGTCGTTGGCGACGAAAACGGCAGTCGGTCGGGTTCCCTCGACGAGAAGCCTCCGCATCCCGGTGCCACCGCCTTCCTCGGTGAAGCCACCCCGCACCGACCGGATCTCGCTCTCAATCCCGTGCCCTCTCATTGCACGGGTATAGCCGGTGCGACGGGGCCGAGCACCGGCGCCGTAACCCCCGTCGATGTGCGCGATGCGGCGGTGTCCGAGATCCACGAGGTGGTCCACGACCATCTCGGCGCCACGGCGGTCGTCGTTGGTGACACTGTGGAGCGTCGATGACCTCGTCGCCTTGCCAACCACGACCGTTGGCACCGTTTGTGATGCCTCGATGGCACGCTCATTGCGGACGACGGGCGAAACCAGGATCAGACCGTCGACCCGCATCTCGAGCAGCGTTGCCATCGCACGATATTCCCGCTCCGGCACCGCGTTGCCGGTGGTCAGAATCGCCCGATACCCGGCAGGGGTGATCGCCATGTCGATGCCGTCGACCACGTCGGCAAAAAACGGGTTGCGGAGATTCGAAATCAGCACGCCGATTACGGAGGAGCGTTGCCGCGCCATGGTGCGGGCCGCCGCGTTGGGGCGATAGCCGAGCCTTTTTGCTGCATCCAGCACGGCCTCCCGGCTTGATGGACTGACCCGGTCCGAACCCCTCATGACGAGAGAGACCAGTGATTTCGAAACGCCGGCCTCATCGGCGACATCGAGGATGGTCGGGTGCTTCATCCGATCGGCCATCCCCGTTCCCATCGGATCAATGCCGGATTACCGCTCATGGTCAACCCAGATCCCAACCCGTTGATGCTTGCGCTCGGCGTCCCACTCGGCGCGCGCCACGAGAACCTGCTCGCGCTCAGACACCTCGGGAACGCCCACCTCCCACCAGGCGCCGCCTTCGGTCCACTGGTACGGATGGGTGTCGATCACGATGACGGAACTCCGGTCTGCAGTCTTGGCCCGGCTGAAGGCTGCTCGAAGCTGTTCGATGCCGGTCACCTTCTCGGCGATAGCCCCAAGCGATGCAGCATGTTTGACGAAATCGACGCGGGTGTCGTCGACCCTTCGCGTGTGTTCCAGCAGGTTGTTGAACTCATCGCCGCCGGTATCCACTTGCAATCGGTTGATGACGGCAAATCCGCCGTTGTCACACACGATGAAGATCACCTTGTGCCCGGTGGCGACGGTCGAATAGATATCCGAGTTCATCATGAGATACGAGCCGTCGCCGACCCACGATATGACGTCCCGATCGGGCAGTGCCATCTTGGCTCCCCAGGCGCCCGCGATCTCATAGCCCATGCATGAGTAGCCGTATTCCACGTCGAAGGAGCCAACCGATTTTGTCTGCCAGCCCATGTTGAGCTCGCCGGGGAGCCCTCCCGCAGCGGACACCTGATAGTCGGTGTCGTCGACCAGGTCGTTGACCGCCCGGATCACCTGGGCATACGTGGGCAGGTCGAAGTCGAGCGCGATATAGCCGTCGAGGTAGTCGTACCACCGTCGCCTCTCGTCGTCGGCGCGCTCCAGCCATTCCGCCGGTGCGCGATAGTCGCCGAGGGCCTCGTTCAGCGCCTCGAGCGATACTCGGGCGTCGCCCACAACCGATATCGAATGGTGCTTGGTGGCATCAAACCGTCCAACGTTGATCGACACGAGTTGCAGTTGTGGGTTCTTGAAGACCGACCATGATCCGGTAGTGAAGTCCTGGAGGCGAGTTCCCACTGCGATGACCACGTCGGCATCGGCAGCGAGCGCGTTGGCCGACGTGCTTCCGGTGACCCCGATGGGACCGGCGAAGTTCGGATGGTCATAGACCAAGCTGGACTTGCCCGCCACCGTCTCAACCACTGGGATCCCCCGCGCGACAGCAAAGGCCGTGAGCGCATCCACCGCGTCTGAGTAGTGGATACCTCCCCCGGCGATGAGCAGCGGCTTGTCCGCGGCGGCGAGCACTGCCGCGGCTGCACTGACATCGCGGGGATCCGGACCGGGCCGCCGGATGTAGTGCAGCGTCTCGTCGAAGAACCGGGCGGGGAACTCGAACGCCTCGGCGGCGATGTCCTGCGGCAGCCCGATGTATGCCGGACCGCACTCGGCCGGATCGAGCATGATGGCCAGCGCCTGCGGCAGCGTCTGGATGATCTGCTCCGGGCGGGTGATACGGTCCCAGAAACGGGTGACCGCCCGGAACGCATCGCTCACCGTCGTCGAGGGCTGGTCGAAATGCTCAACCTGCTGCAGAACGGGATCGACGATGCGATGCTGGAATGTATCGCCACCGATCAGCAGCAGCGGCAGCCGGTTGGCATGCGCGACCGCGGCAGCGGTCACCATGTTGGTCGACCCGGGGCCCACCGACGAGGTGGCAATCATGATCTGGCGTCGGCGCTTCGCCTTGGCGAACGCCACCGCAGCCAGCGCCATGGATTGTTCGTTGTGCCCTCGCCAGGTGGGCAACTCCTCCTGGGCCCCGGCCAGTGCCTCGGCCAGCGACACCACGTTGCCGTGGCCGAAGATCGCAAACACGCCGGGGAAGAGCGGAACCTCTACACCGTCGATCTCGGTGCGTTGTGCCGCCAGCCAGCGCACCATCGCCTGCGCAGTGGTGAGTCGAATCGTCTCCATCGTCGTGCTCCCTTTGCGTCGGGCACCGATTGCAGAAGGGCTCTGCTTTGTGGGCGCGAATGTTGACATCGACTTGGCGCCGAGCATACCTTTGGTCATTGGAACGTTCCATGTGCTCCGGGCCGATCAGTGCAAAGGAGGGCGCGAGTGAAGGTGGGCATCATCGGCGCCGGGCGGATCGGCGAGATTCACGGCGACAACCTCAGTCGTAACCCTGCCGTGTCCGCGATCATCGTGACCGATGCAATACTCGCTCAATCGGAACGGGTCGCGGCGAGCTGCGGAGCCGTCATCGTCCAGGACCAATCCGAGCTCCTGGGGTCGGTCGATGCCGTCGTCATCGCCACACCCGCCGACACGCACCCGGAACTGATCGACCTCGCCGTTCACCACCGGGTGCCCGCGCTGTGTGAGAAGCCGCTTGCGACGAATCTCGCCGGTGCCGACCGGGCGGTGGCCGCTGTAGCGGGAGGCGATGTTCCGGTGCAAATTGGGTTCAATCGCCGGTTCGATCCCGGTTACCGCCGGGCGCGTGATCTGGTCGCGAACGGTGATCTCGGAACCGTCACGCTCGTTGTCGGACAGCACCATGATTACGAGCTGCCCAGCGAGGAGTACATCGCACGTTCGGGTGGCGAGTTCCGGGATCAATTGATCCACGACTTCGACATTCTGCGCTTTGTCACCGATCGCGAGGTCGTGCGGGTCCACGCTGCAGGCGCCACCAAGGCATTCGATTGGTTCGCCGAACTCGACGACTACGCCCAGACCGCCGCGACCCTCTGGCTCGACGACGGCACCCTGGCGGTGCTCTGCGGTTCGCGCCAGGACCCCGTTGGATACGACGTGCGCATGGAGGTCTTCGGCACGAAGGACTCGATCGCCGTCGGTCTCGACCTGCGTACCCCATTGCGATCGGTCGAGGCGGGGGCGCCCCAACCCGAGGATCCCCATACCGAGTGGATACCGCGCTTCGGCCAGACCTACGCACGTGAGATGGATGCGTTCCTCGCCATGGTCACCAACGGTGGGCCGAACGAGTGCACGGTCGAGGACGCACGAGCTGCCCTGGAGATCGCCGAGGCCTGCACCGTCTCTGCTCAGGAGGGGCGAATCGTGACCCTGCAGGAGGTCGCATGACGTTCCTCGCCCGTATTGCCGGCGCACCGATCACCTGGGGGGTCGATGGATCTCCCGGCTGGGGTCACCTGATGGACCGAGAACGTATCCTCGCCGAGATGCAACAGGTTGGCCTGTCTGCCACCGAGCTTGGCCCCGATGGATACTTCCCTCAAGATGCAGAAGCGTTGCGGGCGCTACTCGCGAGATTCGGCCTCGCTCTTGTCGGTGGTTTTGTCCCGGCGGTGCTCTATCGAGCCGACGCGGTGGCCGAGAGCCTCGCCTACGTCGATCGGGCCGCTGCAACCCTCGCCGGCACCGGTGCTCCGGTCATGGTGCTCGGGCCCGACTCGCATCACCCGGGGTACGACGTCCAGATCGACCTGAGCGAGGCGGAATGGGACACGTTCCTGACCAACCTCGATCTCGTTGTTGAGATCGGCTCCGCACGGGAATTGGCCACCGCGCTCCACCCCCACTGGGGCATGGCGGTCGTGAGCCAGGATCACGTCGAGCGTGTCCTCGCCCAATCCCGGGTGGACCTCTGCATCGACACCGGACATCTGGCGCTTGCAGGTGCCGACCCCGTCGTCATCGCCAAGGCCGCCGTCGATCGGGTGGTTCACGTCCACCTCAAGGATCTCGACGAGGGTCTGGCGCTGCAGGTTCGCTCAGGCGATCTGGCCTTTCGCCAGGCGGTGATCGACGGCCTGTTCCTTCCGCTCGGCGACGGCAGCGTGGATATCGAGGGTTTCATCGATGTGCTCGAGGCCCAGGGATATGAGGGTTGGTATGTCATCGAGCAAGACACGGTGCTCCACGCCGAGCCCGAATCCGGTGAGGGCCCGATCGTCAGTGCCGCCCGGAGCTTCGCATTTCTGGAGCATCTTGCGGATGGCTAAGAGGTTCTATCCAGCCGAATCCGGAGGCGCCGCAGCGACCTCGGTCGACATCACCGCGGCACGGGCGGGCTGGGAATACGCCGGCCTGCGCGTGGTGAACCTGGCCGCCGACACGACCCATGAGCTCAACACCGGGACCACCGAAATGGCGATCCTTCCGCTCTCCGGCGGTGTGACGGTCGAGGTGGAGTCCCACTCCTTTCGCCTCGAGGGTAGGTCCGGTGTTTTCGGCGCGGTTACCGATTTCGCCTATGTCCCGATCGACGCCGAACTTCGAATGACCACACAGGATCCTCTCGAGGTCGCGTTGTGCACGGCCGAAGCGACCCGGCGTATCGACCCGTATCGAGTCGCCGCACAGGACGTCGATGTCGAGGTCAGGGGAGGGGGTGCCGGGACTCGCCAGATCAACAACTTTCTCAGCGCCGATGCCGCAGACGCCGACAAACTCATCGCCGTGGAAGTGCTGACACCGGAAGGGAACTGGTCGTCGTATCCACCGCACAAACACGACGAGACCACTGAGGAAGAGATCGAACTCGCCGAGATCTATTATTTTCGCATCGACGGTGATGGCGGTTTCGGGTTCTTCAGTTGTTACACCACCGACGGCGAGATCGACGACACCCTGAAGGTGCGCGACGGCGATGTGTACCTGGTCCCCCGCGGCTTTCATGGTCCGGCTGCGGCCGCTCCGGGGCACGACATGTACTATCTCAACGTGATGGCGGGCCCTTCTCCCGAACGGGCATGGCGATTCCGCGACGATCCAAGACACGCCTGGGTCCGCGACGCCCTCGAGAAACTTCCGATGGATCCGCGTCTTCCGATGACCGGCAACCACACTGCATAACGCCTGGCCGCGGGTGGTGGGCCGTTACCGTCGTCTATCCCCTTCTGATGGGGGAAAGTGACATGCCCGAACCGGAATGGGAAAGCCCGATCGTCGATGACGAGATCGCCGAGCCCTGGCGGCGCCTGGTCGGGTTCGTGATCGATTGGACGATCCTGGTTCTGATCACCCTCATCCTGGTATCGGTACTCGGAATCGATCTCGGCGAAGGCGATGGTTTGCGCCTCCCCGCCTCTGTGCTGATCATTCAGGGACTCGTCGCGGCAGTGTATTACGTCGGGTTCACGGCGTCCCGCGGCCAAACGCCCGGCAAGATGCTGATCGGCATCAGAGTGGAGATGGAGCGAACCGGCCAGATCCCCGGTCTCGGCTCGTCCGTGTTGCGTTGGGTGGTGCCAGGAGTATTCGTGTTTCTCCCCGGTATAAGCGTTGCGGCTGCGGTCATCTACGGTTGGCTGCTGTTCGACAGCCGCCGTCGTGGGCTGCACGACAAGGCCGCCAGGACGGTGGTGGTGCAGGCTCGCCGACCAGAGTAGGAAAAGAGGTGTCCTCATCGAGGACGGCGATCGATCGACCCGCTCGGCGGGTGGCCGGGCGATGGCAGGCCCGGTTGCCGCCACCGTCGCCCTCTTCGTCTGTTGTGCGGCATTGGCTGCCTGCACGACATCACGACCGCCGGACCCGCCGAGCACCGTGGCGATCGAAGTGATCCTGTCGGGCTTGCGGAATCCGCGTGGCGTGGCCCTCGACGCAGACGGTGGTCTCTGGGTCGCCGAGGCCGGATCGGGCGACGATCCCGCCGACGTCAGGCAGCGATCGGGCCGGCTCACCAGGTTCATTGACCGCAACGGCGACGGTGACTTCAGGGATGCGGGCGAGGTCGAGCCGTGGTTCGAGCATCTCGCCAGTTACAACGCCATGAACGTCTATGCGACGGGCCGTGACGAGGTGAGTGGCCCGAGCGACGTGACCGTCCATAGTGATGCCAGGGTGTTTCTCTCGGTCGACGGTGGTTTCGAGGAGTTCGCCCTGTTGGAGATCAGCGCGGAAGGGTCGATCGGTCGCAATCTCTCTGCCCGTAGCAACATGACCGGGACCGGCCTCGCCTTGGACCAGCGAAGCATCTTCGCAACCGAGAGCACCCTCAACCAGTTGATCGAGGTGTCGCTCGAGGAAGGGACTCGGAGCGATATCGCGGCGTTCTCCATCCTGGACAGCGGGCAGCAGGCTGTACCCGCCGGTCTTGCCGTTGATCCGCGCAATGGCCAGGTCCTGGTGGCGCTCTTCTCGGGTGTGGCGCAGGCCGACGACGGCAGTTTCATCCCGTTTGTCCCCGGCGACGCAAAGGTGGTGCGCGTTGATCCCCTCACCGGTCGCGTCGTCGATGAGGTCGCCGGGCTCACCACCGCCGTCGACGTCGCCATCGACGAGCGCGGCAACGTCTTCGTGGTCGAGATGGCCGCGGAGCACGCAGAGCTCTTTGAGAACGCGGCCGACCTCTACGACCCCGATGCCATTCCCCGCCACGGCGGCTACCGGAGATTCAGCGGCAAGGTCACCATGTATCCGGCGGACGGTGGGTCGCCTCGGATTCTCGCCGCGGGCTTGGACGCTCCAACCAACATCACGCTCGGCGATGACGGGGCCCTCTACGTGTCAACGGGCCAGGGCACACCGGGCAGGCCGATCCCTGGCCCGGATGGTCCGACGTTGATCGTCGGCGAAGTCATCCGCATCACCGGGTTCTGACTGTGTTTCGCCTTCGTTTCCGGCTCTTGCCACTGCGTGCGGGCCGCTCGGGCCCCGCCTCAAGCAACACAAGAGTCGCGAGTCGCGAGCCCGACTGAAATGCTTTCGACTAGCTCTGTCGCGATCACGCAGTCAGGCGGCGAGCCCCGGCGAGCCGCCCAACAAACATGGCGCAGGCCGCTCGGGCCCGGAGCCTGCAAATGGCTTCGCCGATATCGGGACCCCCTCCGCTCGCATGCTTCGCCTGCTCGCGCTAGCGCCGCGGCGCTGCCGCTTGCGGGGGAGGCGAAGATCAACACCTCGCTGGAGTCCGTGTAGGGGTCTTCGTCTCCCCCGCGTAAGCGGGGGAGTCGCGGAGTCGCGGCAGCGACTCCGCAGAGGGGGCATCGGCTAGGCGTTCAATATCGCAACCCGCCGGATCCCGTTGCGGCTCACCACGATGCGAGCCACCTGCCACGGCGCATCCTGTGCGTCGGTAGCGGCGAGTCGGTAGACCATGGTGATGTCGTAGGCGCGCGGCAACTTCGACTCGAACAACGCTCCGGCTTCGGGATCGGCGAGGGTCACGGTCCTCTTGGCATCATCGGTGTGGGCGAGCCACCGAGATATGTCGACTCGCATGACGTCCGTTAAGGACGGGAACTCCGAAGCGGTGGTTTCCATGGCGTCGGCTCTCACGTGCACGGTCTTGGTGTGGCGCAAAATCGATTGCGGTCCGACCAGCTCCTGAAGGCGGTCTCGGAAGGCGACCTTGCGCATGGCATCGACGTCGTCGGGGACGGTATCTCGATCGACGAAACCCAGCCGCTCGGCGACGTCCGCGAGCACCGAGGAGTTACCGGGCCTGTTCACCGCCCAGCGTCGGTCGGGAAGATGGGTGGCGACGAGGGAGTCGAACACGGATTGGAGGATGGCCTTCAGCCGGTCCTTGCCCATGTAGGCCACGATCACGACCGCCACCCAGACGCCGAGACGGCCCGGCGCGTTCGGCTGGCCAAAGAGGACGGCGAGAACCACCGCAAAAGCCATGGCGATCCCCGCAGCCAGGGCACGGAAGATGTGTAGGGCCACGCTGTACCCGTCGCGGACCTGGACGTCCAGCCACAACACCGAGGAGGTGAAACGCTTCAGTGAGTGTTGCCTACGCTCGATCCGCTCGAGGTCGTGGATCGAACCGCTCGCCGAGCTCACCGGCCCGGCGCTTCGTGACTGCCGGTAGCGAGCCTCATCGACTGCCGCCGCGGTGGTCGCGCCCAACACGCCTTCGGGCCCGTCGCCGGCTCCGACCACATTCGCCAGATCGATGAGCCCTGTCTCCAGGATGCGCGACAAGTACTCATCCACCCAGGCTGCAGTTTTCGCCACTTCGGGATCGGCCCGCTCGAGAGGCTCCAGGACAATCCGGATGGCCGCGAGTGCCTCACTGCCGGCGGTCACAAAAGCATCAACGACGGCCGACACGCGCTTTGCGTCCTCGGGAGTCGCGGCGTCGATGATTGCCTGCGCCTCGTCGGTGATCGCGAGCCGTACTCGGCTGGCGAAGAGCTTGAGCTCTCGCTCCACCTCGTCGAGAGACCCAGTCGTTAGGCGGCCGGCGAGCTTCCGCGCCTCCTCCGGCACCCCCTCCAACTCGATTCGGGGGATGGTGAAGCGAACGTATGACCGAAAGTCGGCGAACAGCTCTCGCTTCGCATACGTGGTGGCATCGAGCCGGAACGACTCGGGGAGGAAGTAATACGCCTGCCAGGTCCGGTCCTCTGAGATCGGGTATCGCAGCGTGACCTCCAGATGGGTCCGATCGTGGCGCTCCCAGTTGGGACCGGGAACCGGCGCCGTTTCCACCGACGCCGAGGAGTCATCGGCCGCGACTGCCGCTGTCCGGTGCAATGGGCGGGGGTCGGTTTGGGCCATCGGAAACGCCTAGCGAGATTGCGACATCTGCACACCAGACTCTAGGGTCACCGGTGACGGAGATCGGGCGCGGAAGGCTCCATGGAAGGCTCCATGTTTTCGGTGCGACTTTGTCTTTCCTGCGCGGTTTCCACCGGGAGGAATTGACAAGGAGTTGTACATGAAACAAGGACCGACGCGGTTTCGGGCGCTGATCCTCATCGGGATGGTCTTCGCACTCGTCGCTGCTGCATGCACCAGCAGCGACGATTCAGCGGATGAAAGCGGCCTCGTCACCATCGTGGCCCGATGCAAGGCGAACCCGCCTACCGAGGACGGGCGCTGTAACAACCTGTTGAAGGGTGTTGTCGACGCCAACGCTCAGCTCGAGGCCGACGGCGATGATCGTCGCGTCGAGGTCAAGATCATCCAGGACAATGCCGACTGGGGCGACTACAAGACCGAGTTCGAGCTGGCCTCGCAAGCCGGCGAGGCGCCGGACATCATCGTGTCCGGCCATGAGGACATCGGCGCCTGGGCTTCGTCCGGGATCATCACCGATGTGACCGACTTGCTTGGTGACTATCCGGAGTTCGATGACGTGATCCCCTCACTGTGGGAGTCTGCTGAGCTCGACGGTGTCCGCTACGGAGTCCCCCAGGATGCCGAGGCACGACCGATGTACTACCGCAAGGACCTCCTTGCCGAACTTGGCTGGAGTCAGGCCGAGATCGACGCCTTGCCGGCCGACCTCGCCAGCGGTGCATTCACCTGGGAGGACATGTTCGACACTGCCGAGGCCGCCGTGGCGGCCGGCGTCGTCGATCCGGGGAACGGCTGGTGGCATCGACCCGTGAACGGCGCCGACTTTGTGTACTACTACTACGCGGCGGGCGGCGACCTGTTGGACCCCAGCGGTGCATTGATCTATGACACCGCGGCTGCCGAGCAGGTCTATGCGCTCGTGGGCGACGCTGTGGACCGTGACATCGTGGTGAGCACCCGTCTCGACGGTGACTGGACGAGCTGGAATACCAGTGTTGCCTCAGGAGATGTGCTCTTCTGGTACGGCGGCTCCTGGCAATGGGCGGACTGGGCCGAGAACTACATTGCCGATCTCGGTGGTGAAGAGTATCTCTTTGAGAACACCGGTTTCGGTCCCATCCCGGCCCTTGCTGCGGGAACCAACGTGCCGATCAGCTTGACGCATCCACTCATCTACATGGTGAGCTCGCAATCAGAGAATGCCGATCTGGCCCTCATGGTCATTTCCAAGGCGACGACCAAGGAACTGAACACCGAGTATGCAGTGGCAAGTGGCCACCTAGGGATCCTGGAATCCCAGGCAAGCTATGAGCCGTACACGAGTGCAGTGTTCCTGAGTGCGGTGGCTCCGATCCTCGAATACACCACCTTCCTCCCGAACAGCCCGCACTTCAGCGCCTGGTCCGAGGGGTACTTCCTCGGTCTCTCGGCCGTTGAGTCCGGCGACCTGACGCCTGCTGAAGCAGTCGCGGTCGTTGTCGATCAGCTCCAGAACGAGCTCGGCGACAACGTGATCATCCAGGGAGGGTGATCGAACGCCACCGACAATGGGAAGTGGGGGAGGGCTGGTCCCTCCCCCACTCCTCCCTGGCTAGGACGGTGGCGAACAATGACGAGTGCTACCTGCCGCCGCTTGCTCGGATAATCCGGTGACTTGGATTCTCCCGACCGCAGCTGCCCGCTGGAGGATTGCTCACCACTCTCCGAGAAAGGTGATGTCCCGGTGACGAAACAGATCGAGGAGGAAGCCGACGCCCTGGCGAGTGCCGCGGTAGGCGCACCGGGACCGCAGACCCGACCGCTGGGCCGGCGGGTTCGCTCCACGGCGGCTGCTTACGGCTTCATGGCGCCGGCGGTGGCGCTGGTGCTCACCTTCTTCGTTGCTGGCGGCCTCCTGTTGCTCATCCTCAGCTTCACCGACCTGTCCAGCGCCAACTTCAGCCAGAGCTGGAACTTCATCGGACTCGCCAACTATGAGCGGCTGTTCACCGACCCGTTTTTTCCCAAAATCGCGCGCAACACCGTTTTCTACGTCATCACGACGCTGATCGTCTTCAACGTCGGTCTCGCCCTCGTCCTGGCGCTGGTGACAACCAGCATCCCGCGGCGCGCAGGGTTCTTCTTCCGACTGGTGTGGCTGCTCCCCCGTCTGACACCGTCGGTGGTGTACATCATGATGTGGCAGCGCATCGGCGCAGCGGACCCGTTCGGCATCTACAACCAGATCGTCCCCGAGGCTCTCGGGGCATCGGGGGGAAACCTCATTTTTGGCGGAAGTCCGTGGGCGTTTGTAATCCTCACCAACGGGTTCATCGGCGCCTCCTTCGGGATGATCATCTTCACCTCGGCCCTGGAGTCGATCCCGAAGGATCTCCTGACGGCGGCCAAGGTCGACGGGGCCGGGACGTGGAGAATTATCCGCGACATCAAGATCCCCATGATCAAGTGGCCGCTGCTTTTCATCGCGACCTATCAGACCTTGTCGTTGCTCACATCGTTCGAGTACATCCTGCTGCTGACCGAGGGCGGCCCCGGCCTGTTCACCACCGAGGTGTGGGCGCTGACGTCATACAAACGCGCCTTCGCCACGTACTTTGGGAACAGTCAATGGGGTTACGGCGCGACGTGGGCGATCGTGCTCGTGACCATTGCGTTGGTGCTGGCCTTCGCCTATGTGAAGTTGTTCAGGTTCAACGAGCTCGTCGACGAACCAAGAATCGAGAACCTGTGAGCCATGACCACCGTTGAGACCGCACCACCACGGCCCGTCACCAGCCCTCCCCCAAAGGGCCGACGGAAAACGGGTCGCTACTTTGCGTACGGCTTTCTCATCCTGTCGATCGTTCCCATTGTCGTCGGCTACGCCTGGCTGCTCATCGCCACCGTCTCGGCTCGCACCCAAGGCCTCTTGCCAAAAAACGCCGAAGGGGGCATCGGCGGTTTCACGCTCGGCAACTGGGATTTTGTCTTCGAAGGCGCCATTTGGAATGCGATGGTGAACTCGCTTCTCATCGCGGTTTTTATGGTGATCGGCGTCGGCCTCGCCTCGACATCCGGTGGTTATGCGTTGTCGCGTATGAAGTTCGCCGGCCGCAAGACTTTCCTCACCGGGACCCTCGTGTTGCATGCCTTCAAGGCCGAGATGCTGCTCATCGCCATTTTCTTTGTGCTGCGCTTCCTGGGAGACATCCCGATCATCGGGGGTTTCATCGGCTTCAACACGGTGGGTGGGGTGGCGCTGGTGATGGTCGCTCTCGAGCTCCCGCTCGGTATCTGGCTTATGAAGGGATTCTTCGACAACCTCTCCTGGGACATGGAACGGGCTGCGCTGATCGACGGGGCGTCCCGGTTCCGGGTGTGGTGGCAGATAATGGTGCCCCAGGTGCGTCCCGGCATCGCTGCGCTCTCCTTGTTCACCTTCATTGTGGGCTGGAACGCCTATCTGGTGCCGTTCACCTTCACCATCGGCACCAAGGTCGCCAACATGCCGGTGTTTCTCAACCAGCTCATCAGTGATACCGCGCCGGTG
>CAXMOP010000026.1:0-7608 GCA_964195155.1 uncultured Kiloniellales bacterium
CCGCGGGCGTTGCGGGCGGTGTCATCGGCGTTGAGTGACGGGGAGGCGTCGTGAACCGGCGTCAGTTGGCGGCGACTGCCGACCCTGGCGTCTTCGCCGTCTATGTGGGCGGATGGGAGCCGGCGGCGCATCTGGAACACATATTGGATTATCTCCGTGGGGTGGCGTCGGGGGACTTGTCGAGGGTGCTGGTGTTCGCCCCGCCCCGGCACGGCAAGAGCGAACTGTTGAAACGGTTCGTCGCCTGGTACTTAGGCCGCTATCCGGATAAGACCGTCATCGTCGCTTCCTACAACGACGATTTGGCGGCGGATTTCGGTCGGGCGGTGCGGCGCCTGTTGAACAGCCATGGCAAGGAGCTGTTCGGCGTCGAGTTGGCTTCGGATTCCGCAGCGGTGGGGAGGTTCGGTATCGAAGGCCACGCCGGCGGGTTGTACGCGGTCGGTATCGGCGGCAGCCTGACCGGCCGCGGCGCTGACCTGCTCATCGTCGACGACGTCGTCAAATCCGACGTGGAAGCGTTGTCGGAGACGACCCAACGCCGGCACCTCAACTGGTGGAAAAGCACCGCACTGACCCGCCTCGAACCCGACGCGGCGATTGTCGGGATCGGGACAAGATGGTCGGTCGACGATCTACTGGGCCGCCTCGCCGACTCCGACAGTTTCGAGGTGGTCCGGTTACCCGCGGTAGCGGAAGACGGCGACGTGTTGGGTCGGAAGCCGGGGGAAGCGCTGTGGCCGGAGCGTTACCCGACAGAGGTGTTGGCGAAGATCCGTGCCGAACAGGGCGGCTTCTGGTGGGCAGCTCAATATCAGGGCACCCCGGAGCCGGTGTCGGGGAACCTGTTCGCCCGTGACTACTTCCGCGAATACACGACAGTCGACGGCGGCTACGCCTTAGACGGCAAGCTGATCCCGACCGAAGACTGCATCAGGTTCGCTGTCGCCGACACCGCCCTGTCCGATAAGAGAACCGCCGATTACACGGTGGTTGGAATGTTCGCCACCACTCCCGACAGGGACTTGTTGCTGTTGGAACGGTGGCGAGGAAGGTACTCCGGACCAGAGCAGGTCAAGTTGCTGCAACGGGTCTATGAGGAATGGTCACCGGCCTACATCGGGATCGAAGGCGGCACCGCCGGGTTACACACCATCCAGGAACTCCAGACCGACTTACCGATCAAAGAGCTCCGGGCCGACGGCAGCAAAGTGGCCCGGGCAACCACCGCAGCCACCCTCCTCGAGCAAGGCCGCATCTGGTTCCCAAAGAAGTCGTGGCGGGACGAATGGGACGCCGAACTCGTCATGTTCCCCCACGGCCGCAACGACGACCAAACCGACGTGTTGTCTTACGCCGCGTTGCAACTCACCAGCCGACGCAAACGCAAATCCCTCGCCAACGCAGACCTCAGCAGCCTGTACCAACCCGGCATCGGCAGGTTCCCGTGATCGACTCGGCCTATGGAGCGGGCGGCCACAGCGAACAGCGCGACTTGGTTCAGTTGTCGTAACAGCCGAGCGACCGCAACCGTTCGTCGGCGACGTCCATGTAGACCTGGGACCGCCGATGGGATTCCGTCAGCGGCTCGCCACGATTGTCGTAGGGCGACGATTTGCCCGATTCGTACATCTACCAAGTCTCTGAACACATTGTGATTCTCTACCATGTGATCTCCATCGGGCCAATATGTGTGCTCGGCCTTGTAGCGGTTCTCGACAACCGCCGGGTAGCGCGCTGAAGAGGACACCAGCAACATGGCACAAAGATGGCACACCCGTTTTACGACCAACTCAGACGAACTCGGACCAACAAGGGAACAACAGTCAAGTGACCTAAGGGGAAACGGCCAATATCAGATTGAAGCCGTTGCACCGCTTGGGGTCTGTTTCTGACATGATTTGGTCTGAAAAACCAGAGGTCGGCAGTTCAATTCTGCCCCTGACCACCGGTAGAATCCCCTACGGGGTATGGGTTCCCGGGGTTCCACGACGCCATGGGCGCTACCGATCCGACCTATTCGGGGGCAAGAGCCCGAGCAGCGCCCGCAGCTCGTCGTCGTGGCCGCATCCGCAGCCGATCGGGGCGAGCTGATTGACAAGATCGGTTCGCTCCTTCTCTGGCCGGACTCAGCCAGATGGTGAAGCCGGCTAGCGCATATGTGGTTGCGATATGGGCGGGTGGTTGAATGCAGTGGTGTTCATCATCATCTGGAGATACTCCGTGGCGCCCAACCGCGATGGCGACTTCCTGAGTGCGTACGGGCCTAACGGGGAATGGAGACGCCTGTTCTCTAGTGCCAGCGGCTACCTCGGCACTGAGTTGGTTGAGCGCGAAGAGCCGGGTGGGTACATGACGATCGATCGCTGGCACGATGAAGCGGCCTTCGATGGGTTCATGGCCGAGAACAAGGAGTATGAGGAGCTCGACTTACGCCTTGCCGCCCTCACCACTTTGGAAGAGCTCATCGGACGAGGCTCAGCCGTGGGGTGAGTGGTCAGCGGGTCGCTCACTCGGTGCCAGTCCGCGTTGAACTCCGGGCGCACTCAGCGGGCAATACCCGTCGCCCATATGTGCCCAAATCCGTGGGCTGCCGCGTTGCAAGGGAACGCGGCACGCTGGTCTATTGGGCCACCCTCGCTAAGCCAGCGCCTCGTCACTCCAGCACTCGCCACCGGGTGGAGCGAGCCAGCCCGGCAGCGCATATGTGCCGATATGGGCGGGGTACCTGGGTTGGTTCCGCCGGGATCGGCGTGGTGCGGCTCGGCGGCCTCATTGTTGTCCGGACGCGGGTATCGCCGCCTAACCCGTCTCGATGTTGGCGCAACCGAACGCGGCTCGTACAGTCAGGCCCTGCTACCTGTGTAGGTCGAACGACGGCCATTCTCAACCCCGGATGACCTACTCGGGTAGGTCGACTTCTTCCGCTTCGAGCTGGTTGATCCATGCATCCAGCACCCCGATCGGGGGGATGACGTCCCATTCGATGAGGGCCGGTGCTTTGTAGCCGGTCCGGTCCAGAATGTCGCGGACGGCGCCGAGCTGCACCGCGGCTGGCGTGGAGTCGTCTTCGACCAAATGCTTGAGCCGTATCAATGCCGGGCCGACGAGTTCCTCGAGCACAACGCGGTGCGCCTTTTCCTTAACCTGCGGAGCGGCGCCTCCGTGTATCCGGCACACCATCGCCCCAGTGAGCGACGGCGCTTCCACGGGTTCCCGGCCCGGGTAAATCCAGCGTGCCGGAACCCACCAGTTTGGGCGGTTCAACGCTCCGGCGTTGCACAACCCGTCGCTACCGTGGGGCGTGATGCGTAGATTGGTTTGTTTCGTAGAGGCAGGAGGCAGCGAATAGCATGTACCCGGTCATCGGCGATGGTTCGTCCAGACCAGGCAGAGAGCCTGCGTAAGGCATGACCAGCCCTCGCGATCCCGCGTTGGAGGATGTCGGACACCGCCGTGAACGCCGGATTGTCGGCATTACGGTCACTGGGCGGCGGCGGCGTCCTTCTGGTCAGAAGCCTGCGCTGCCGCGACAACTCGGCGCTAGCGGACGGATCTGGCTTGTCGTGGCCGTAGCCATCCTCGCGCTCTGGATCTCGCTGTTCGCATTTCCGCGGACCACCGAATGGTGGACGAGGATCGACCACCAGATTCTGAACTGGTTCGTCGACCTCCGCAACAACACACTGGACACCATCATGTCGGCTCTGCACGCCCTTGGCTCTGCGTTTTTCGTCCGTCCCATCCGCTGGATCGCCATCGCCGTACTGGTCGGGTTCCGTAAATGGCGGATACTGATCGGTGTCCTGGTTGCCTTCGTGATCGTCGACACCGTCACTCGCGGGCTCGCAGTTGCGATTGCCCGACCTCGCCCGCTCGTGGAGATCATCGGAGACTGGGTCGGGTACTCGCACCCGTCCCGCCCGATGGCGCTGCTTGCCGTGACCTTCGTTGTGATCGGCTTGGCACTCATACCCAAGAGCCGGTGGCGCACCTACTGGTTCATCGCAACGTCGGTGCTGGTAGCGCTGGTTGGCATTTCCCGGATGTATCTCGGTGTCGACCACCCAACCGATGTCTGGATCGGATGGATAGTAGGACCGGCCGTCGGGTTTGTGGTGTTCCGATTGATCGCTCCCGAATCGGTTTTCCCCATCTCCTACGGGCGGGGCCGGAGCGCTCATCTGGATGTGACCGGCCGGCGCGGCGAGGCGATTCGACATGCCTTGCAGGATCAGCTTGGCTTCGAGGTGGTGTCGTTGGAACCATTCGGCCTGGAGGGCTCGGGCGGTTCGACACCGCTCCGTATCGAGTGCGCGGGAGACCCTCCCACCTACGTCTTCGGCAAGCTGTACGCCCAGACCCATGTCCGAGCGGATCGCTGGTACAAGGTGGCTCGCACCGTGCTGTACGGCTCGCTCGAGGACGAGGTACGCTTCGCCACGGTACGGCGTCTCGTCGAGTACGAGGATTACATCCTGCTCAAGCTCAAGGATGCCAGGCTGCCGTCGCCCGAGCCCTATGGGTTCGTCGAGCTGACGCCGGAGCGCGAGTACCTCATCGTCACCGAGTTCCTGGAGAACGCCCAGGAGATGGGCGACGTCGACGTGACAGACGAGATCATCGATGATGCGCTCCACGCCGTCCGCCGCCTCTGGGATGCCGGGCTCGCCCATCGCGACATCAAGCCCGCCAATGTGATGGTCAGAGACGGACAGGTGGTGCTCATCGATCCCGCATTTGCCACGGTCCGCCCCTCCCCTTGGCGACAGGCAGTCGACTTGGCCAACATGATGATCATCCTGGCGCTGCGATCCGATCCCGACTATGTCTACGAGCGGGCGCAGCGGTTCTTCTCCCCTGACGACATCGCCGAGGCTTTCGCCTCCACCAAGAGCGTCACCATTCCGTCGCAGTCGCGATCATCCCTGGCGACGTTCAGGCGCGCCGAAGGCACCGACATCGTCGCTCGCTTCCGAGAGCTCGCCCCGCCTAGGGACCCGATCTCTATTCAGCGTTGGAGCGTGCGGCGAGTAGCTCTCGCGTTTGGCACCGTCGCCGTCGTGCTCATCTTTCTGCAGCTGCTCGTCCAGAACATTCTCGGCGCCGGATTCATATGAGATTCCGCCGTTGGCCCGTACTGGTCCTTTCCGTCGGGCTCCTATTGGCGTCGTGTGGCGGCATCCTCGGTCGCAGCGTCCCCGAATGTGGGGACCCGCTGAGCGGCTCCTCGACCCGCCGCAACTCCTTGATCCTCTCTGTGCAGTCGGTGCCGGGCACCGCATTCGCCCCATGCATCAACGGGTTGAAGACGGGGTGGGAGTACGAGGACCTCGAGGCCCAGAGCGGACAGTCGATCTTCTCCCTGGATTCGGATCGCCTCGGGGGCGGCGGTCCTGGTTTCGAAGAGAACCCATTCCTCAAGGTCTCTCTACTGCCGTCGTGCGACGTGTCGGAGGCGATCGAGGTGGAGAGTGATGAGCCGGGGGTGCCGCTGTTCGTCGACGTCGAGGTCGTCATTGACGTGCCGATCACGATCGTCCCCGACAGCAGAAGCGTGCCAACCATCATTTACGCGAACCGGCTGCAGGAAGACCTCGACGGCACCGTGATCTCGGGCCGGACGGTGGTCGTCAGCGTCGACAGGACATTCAGCGACACGTCGCAGCGGATCTCTGCGGCCCAGATATCGGGACACGCCGTCGTCGTCGTCAGCGCCCGGGACACGGAGGACAGAACCCTCACCCTGCTGCTCTCTGGCAGCGATAGCGAGCTTGTCGGCCTCAAGGTCAACACTTCTCTACTCAACCCCACCCTCCTCGACCTTGGAGACGTCATCGACGAACTCGAAGGCGTGACTGCTGAGGCGAGCTATGTCGGGTCCTGGTACTACCCCTTCACCAACGGCTGCGTCACCTACACCTTTGATGCTCACGGCAGCGGGGTCAGCACCATCGAGTCGGACGTTCAGGCGGCCCTCGGTCTACTGGACGCCGAGGAATTGCGTCAGGCAGCTCGCGACCTCGGATATGACCCTGGATGAGCCGCTCATGCATCACCGCCTAGAGTCGAGCGCTCCCGTGGGTGGCGGCCCATGACGGAAGAACGTGAAACCGAGGCGATCCCGGAATCGGGACTCGAGTCGAGTCAAGCTGCCGATGGTGATGCGCCGCGGCGCGGCGTGACCTGGAAACGCGTGGTTTCGGCGATCGTTTCTCTCGTCATCATCGTTGGGATCTTCTACTTCGTGATACCCCTCATCGCCGACTACGACGAGGTGTTTGCGACCATCCGCGTCATGACCACCAGCGAGGTCGTATCGCTGGTGCTCATCGGATTGTGGAACCTGATCACGTACTGGTTCGTCATCGTTGCGGCGCTTCCCGGGCTTCGGCTGCGAGAGGCGGCCGTCGTCAACCAGGCATCCACGGCGGTGTCCAACACGCTGCCCGCAGGAGGAGCAATCGGCGTTGGTCTCACCCTGGCCATGCTCACCTCATGGGGTTTCACCATTGCGGCGATCACCCGGTCGGCCATCGTCACCGGAATCTGGAACAACTTCGTGAAGCTCGGGATGCCGGTTTTGGCCGTGGCGCTGCTCGCTCTGGAAGGCGGCATCACCCCGGCGCGACTCATCGCGGCGGCGATCGGGATCGCGGTCCTGGTTGGGGCGGTGGTCTTGTTGTGGATGGTGCTGAAGAGCGATCGCCTCGCTCGGGCCATCGGTCGGTTCTTCGGCCGCGTCGTGGATTGGTTCCGCGGCGTGTTTCGCAGGGAACCGCTTGGTGATTGGGATGGGCGCGCTGCCAAATTCCGGCTCGACACCGTCGGGCTCCTCAGGCACCGCTGGCTGGCCCTCACCCTTGCCACGTTGCTCAGCCACATCTCGTTGTACCTGGTACTGCTGGTGGCGCTGCGCCACGTTGGTGTCTCGCAGGAAGAGCTGAGCTGGATCACCGTGCTTGCGGCGTATTCGTTCGTGCGTCTGATATCGATGGTGCCGATCACCCCGGGCGGGGTCGGTGTTGTGGAACTGGGATACGCCGCGGTGCTCACCATCGGGCTCGACGACATGACCAAGGCTCAGGTGGTGGCCGCCATCCTGGTGTTCAGGGCAATCACCTACCTGCTCCCCATTCCGCTCGGCATCGCCTCCTATGTCATCTGGCGGGTGAACAAGAGCTGGAAGATGACCGACGAGGAACGGGCGGAACTCGCCGGCGACGCATACGACGTCGAAGCCGCACCCGCCACCTGACGCCGACTCAGGCGGTGGTCGATGAGCCGAGCACGTCGGCCCAGCTATCGACCAGGCCCTCGGGCTTCGCCCTCTCAGAAACGATGCCTGACACCAGGTTCACCACAGAGCCGATGACGATTCCGTAGGCGGCGCCCCCGACTACGTCGAGGGGCATGTGGGCTCCCAGGTACACGCGGGAGAAGGCGACGATCACGCCGAGGCCATACAGCGTCCATCGCAGCCATCGCGGGATGTATGGGGAGAAAACCACGGCAAGGGTGAATACCACCACGGCGTGGCCAGACGGATACCCGATTCCGGTGAGCGGGACGGTGAAACCACGTTGCACATCGGCGAGCAACTCGGCC
>CAXMOP010000027.1:0-18018 GCA_964195155.1 uncultured Kiloniellales bacterium
GAGCCCGGTCGGCCGGATGATCTGCTCGACGATGGCTGCGGACTCGCGACGCTCCCAGTCGCTCGGGGTCGCAGAAAGCAAGATCGCCTGGCTGGTCTTGCCATACCACTCCTCGAAGGTGAGCGGACGGTTGTCGATCGCCGAGGGAAGACGGAACCCGTGGGCAACCAGCACGTCCTTTCTGGTTCGATCTCCTGCGTATTGGCCGTGGATCTGGGGGATGGTGACATGGCTCTCGTCGATCACGGTGAGGTAGTCGTCGGGGAAGTAGTCGAGCAGCGTGTACGGCGCCTCCCCTTCTTCTCGACCGTCGAGGAACCGCGAGTAGTTCTCGATCCCCGAACAGAAGCCAACCTCGCGCATCATCTCCATGTCGTAGGAGGTTCGCATGCGGAGACGCTGGGCCTCGAGGAGCTTTCCCTGCTCATCGAGGTCGGCGAGCCGATCGGCGAGCTCGATCTCGATACCACCGAGCGCCGCTTCCATCCGGTCGCGTGAAGTCACATAGTGGCTCGCCGGGTACACCCAGAGCTCCGAAAGCTCATCGATCACCTCACCCGTCACCGGGTTCATCCGGAGGATCCGCTCCACCTCGTCGCCCCAGTACTCCGCGCGATAGATGGTCTCCTCGTAGGAGGGAAAGATCTCGAGGGTGTCGCCCTTCACACGGAACTTTCCCCTGGTCAGATTCACTTCATTGCGCTCGTACTGGATATCAACGAGACGCGCTATTGCTGCTTGGAGCGGGAACTCGACACCGCGCACCAGGCGAAGCACCTGTCCCTCATATTGCTCCGGCGAGCCGAGGCCGTAGATTGCAGACACCGAAGCGACGATGATCACGTCTCTTCTCGTCAGCAGCGCGGCCGTTGCCGAGTGGCGCAGTCGGTCGATCTCGTCGTTGACCGTCGATTCTTTTTCGATGTAGGTGTCGCTCTGGGCGATGTAGGCCTCGGGCTGGTAGTAGTCGTAGTAGGAGACGAAGTATTCGACCCGGTTCTCCGGGAAGAACTGTCGATACTCGTTGGCGAGTTGAGCGCCCAGGGCCTTATTCGGAGCGATGATCAGCGTCGGTTTCTGCACCTGCTCGATCGTCCACGCCACGGTGGCGGACTTGCCCGAGCCCGTGATCCCAAGGAGCGTTTGGAAGCGATCGCCGCGCCGCACGCCTTCGCTGAGCTTGGCAATCGCCTCGGGCTGATCGCCCGCGGGCGCGAAGTCAGAGTGAACACGGAAGGGGCGCATCTCGGTTGCCATTGCAAGCGCAAGGTAGCGAGCGCGAGTGACAACAAACCCGTATTGCGTATTGCGTACTGCGTACTGCGTATCGAACTCGATCTACGCTATACGCACTACTCACTACTCACTACTCGCTACTCACTACTCGCTACTCACTGCGACCGCTCCCACACCGCATCGACGTGACCGCGGAGATCGTCGAGCGATCCGTTGTTCACGATCACCTCGTCGGCCCACTCCAGCCACTGTGAGCGGTCCGCCTGGGCCGCGGCGCGGCGCTGGACGTCGTTTGAATCGCCTCCCCTCCCGATCGCCCTGCGGATCCGCACGTCCTCGTCGGCGTCGATATACACCCGAATCCACGAGTCGTCGAGGGGCAACATGACCGGCACCTCGAGGATCACCGGACCCGTTGCCTCCGCGGTGAGCCGGTCGATGTCCTCCATGATGAACGGATGGGTGATGGCCTCGAGCTCGGCGAGCTCCGCCGGTGCGGCGAACACGATGACGGCAAGGCGGGAACGGTCGATCCTTCCCTCTGCCACCACAGACGGCCAGCGTTCGGCTACGGCATCGAAGGCCGGACCGGCCGGCTCCAACACGGCATGGCCGATTCGATCGGCGCTGATGACGATGACGTCTTTTCCCTTGAGAAACTCCGCAACCCTGCTCTTTCCCGCGCCGATACCACCACCGAGAACAATGCGCGACACTCCAGCCGGAACACTCGGATTCACCACCTCGCGACTGTACCCTTGGCGCGTGCGCACTTCGTGGGAGACTCGATTCGAATGGATCGAGACGATCCTGCAGTGGACTGCGCTCGTGCTTGGTGTCGGCCTCGCCGTCCTCGGCGACGTCAATCAACTGGGGGAGATCTCCGCGGCGACCGTCACCGCCTCGATCTCCGTTGCCGTCTACACGATTCTCATGCAGGTTACGCCGACCAGCAAGAAACGCTTGCCCTTCGTCGGTGCGTTCCTGGCCGCCCTCGGCGTCGCCGTTTCACTGTTCGCCATTTCGCTGACCGGGGGAACAAACAGCCCGTTCCTGCTCTACCTCGCGGTCCCAATCTTTTTCGCCGCCACCACCCAGGGCATGGTGCTCGGGGGTGTAACGGCGCTGGCCGGCGTCGGCGGCCTTGCCCTTGCAGCAGGCAACGCCGGCGAAGACCTGATGAGCCCACAGTTCTTGCAAATGGTTGCCTTCTACGCCCTGGTCGGGATCACGTTTGCCCAGGCGCACCGGATCCTCATCGAAGAGCCCCAGGCCGTTCCCTCCGAGGTTGGATCGGCGGAACAGGTCGCCCGCCTCGAGGAAGCGCATCGTCTCCTCGCCGAACTCGCCGATCTAGCAACCACCGACGACCTCAGCCCGGTCACCGTGGGTCGAAGCGCTCTCCGCGACGTTGCGGCATCGGTCCCGTATGCCTCGGGGGCGGTGTCGATCCTTGAGCCAAACGGCGAAACCGTGGTTGCGACCCGTGGGCAGGCGCCCGCCGGGTCCTCGGGGAGCGACTATCCAATCGAGGTGGACAACCGTCAACTCGGGACGCTGACATTGCGACCGATGGCCGGAGCCGAATTGGAGCTGCATCGCGGTCAGATCGAGCAGGTGCTCAAACCGGTAGCCCTCGCCTTCGACAACGTCCTGCTGCTCCAGACGATCGCCCATCGATCGGTCAGAGAGGAGCGGATTCGCGTAGCCAGAGAGCTGCACGATGAGATCGGGCCCCTCTTGGTATCGGTTGGTCTCGGCCTCGACGTCGCCATCCAGGGGGACGGTGTGGACGTCAAGACCGCCGCCCACCTCGCCGAGCTTCGCGAGACGGTCGGCAAGCTCGTCGACGACGTGCGTAGGACGGTCACCATCCTGCGCTCCACCCAGGCGACGACGATCACCGAGCACGCGCACGCACTGGCCGCGGACGCGGAGCCGGATGGGCCTTCGATCGCCATCGACATCGGGGAGGACGGCGACCTCGGCGTGCGTGAGATTGCCCAGTTGGCGGCGATCATGACCGAGGCCGTGCGGAATGCTGTCGAGCACGCTGATGCATCGACGGTGTGGATCGAAGGCAAGGTCGATGGCGATTCCGGGACGCTGCGCATTCGGGACGACGGTGTCGGATTTGATTCGACCGCCGAGGCGGCCGGACGCTACGGCCTGATCGGTATGCGTGAACGGGCGAGCGAGATCGGCGCAGAAGTCACGCTTGAGTCGAATACCGAGGGCACGACCGTCACCGTGTCGTGGCAGCCTCAATGAGCCAGCCGATCCGCGTCGCCATCGCAGACGACCATTTGCTGGTCCTGGACGGCCTGCGTCAAGCCCTCGACGCCTTGCCCGACATTCAGGTGGTCGCCGTCGCCACGACCGGGGACGAGCTCGCTGCGGCCATCACACAGACCGAACCCGATGTCGTACTCGTGGACATCGAAATGCCGGACCGGACAGGTCTTGCGGTCTTACGCGAGCTCAAGGATCCGCCGCCGGCGCTGGTAGTGACCATGCATACCGAGGATGAGTATCGCAAGCGTGCGGCAGCTGCGGGTGCGGTCGGTTTTCTCTCGAAAGCCACACCCCTTCCGGAACTGGCCGCAGCGGTTCGCGCCGCACACGATGGTGTCGTGCTCTTGGAAGTCGACGACCTAGAGTCGGCGCTTGCGCCGTATCGAGAGGCCCGGTTGTCGCCTGGGGCCGAGTCCCTCACTGCGAGGGAACGGGAACTGCTTGCTCTGCTCGCCGGTGGGATCTCCGGGACCGACGAACTGGCCGAAGAGATGTTCATCTCCCAGAAGACGGTGAAGAACCACCTGGCCAGCATTTACGAGAAGCTCGGCATCTCCGATCGCGCCCAGGCGGTCGTCGAAGCCATGCGCCTCGGTCTCGACCGCCCGCCCAACAAAGTCTGAACCGAGTCTCGAGTCGCGAGACACGAGCCCGAGACTGCCGCGCACATCCTGCTCGCGACTCGCGACTCGCGACTCTAAATTGGGTCGCCCGCCCTATGGCTCTGCAACGGGCTCACCGATACCGTTCGCCCCCGGGCCTGCAAGGAGGTTGCAATGCTCAAACTATGGACGGCTTATCAGAGCCACATTGTCAGAGATGAGAAGGGTGCCAGCATGGTGGAATACGCCCTGCTCGTCGCACTCATCGCCGTTGTCGTGATTGCTGCCGCGTTGTTCCTCGGCACCGAGATCAACGACAAGTTCAGCGAAGTCGGTCAAACGGTCGACGCGACCTAGTCCCCGCAAGCCACACACGCCGGTAGAGGCGCCGGGGCTGACCCTCTGGTGGCTGCGTGGCACGCCGATACACCACACCGCACAGGAGGTAGGAAATGCTCCGAGTTTGGACGGCCTTGCAAAGCCGCATGATCGAGGATGAACAGGGAGCCAGCATGGTGGAATACGCCCTGCTCGTCGCCCTCATCGCCGTTGTCGTGATCGGCGCCGCGTTGTTCCTGGGCGATCAGATCAACGACAAGTTCAGCGAAGTCGGCAACACCCTCGAATCAACGTAGAGAGACGCCATAGTCCTCAGTCCTCAATCCTCAGACATCAGACTGACGACTCACGCCAAATAGGTCGCCCGCCTCATCTAGCGGTGCCATCCACCAGTCGATACTCATCAACGTGGATCACCCCTTTAGGAGGTAAGACATGCTTCGTCTGTGGACGGCCTACCAGGCCAGGTTCATGAAGGATGAAGAAGGTGCCAGCATGGTGGAGTACGCCCTGCTCGTTGCACTCATCGCCGTTGTCGTGATCGCTGCCGCGTTGTTCCTCGGCACCGAGATCAATGACAAGTTCAGTGAAGTCGGCGCGACGCTCGAAGCGACGTAACCGAACTCACTCCGAGTAACAGAAGAGGCGCCCTCCGGGGCGCCTCTTCTCTTTGGCCTCTCCTGGGGCCAGCCCGTCAGTGACTAGCCCTTCCGTGGGAAATAGGTCGCCCGACCTCTCGCCGAAATTGCCGACCTCGCCGATACTTGAGGGGTGTGGATCACCCGTAGGAGGAGCCCAACATGCTTCGATTCTGGACGGCTTATCAGAGCCGCATTGTCAGAGATGAAATGGGTGCCAGCATGGTGGAATACGCCCTGCTCGTCGCACTCATCGCCGTTGTCGTGATTGCTGCCGCGTTGTTCCTCGGCACCGAGATCAACGACAAGTTCAGCGAAGTTGGCCAAACGGTCGACGCCACCTGATCGGCGACAAGACGAGAACAAGAAGGGGCGCCCTGCGGGGCGCCCCTTCTCTCATGGCCGGCGCCGGTCACCGGTCACTGGTCACTGGTCATTGGTCACTGGCAACTGGCAACTGGTCCGGTCGGCCTACGCGTCGGGCGCCCTCATCAGCCAGAAGAACTCGTCCTCGACCACCACCGCCCAGCCGTCTCCGGCCAGCCGCTCCCTGAGCTTCCAATCGGGCTTCACGATTGCCTCGGTCATGTGGTACTCGGCGAACAGCTGCTCATACTCCCCCGCCTTCGCATCGCGGAGGCCCTGGAAGAAGTCGGCGCCGTACAGCTCCGCCCGGTCGTCGATGTAGACCTGGTTCTGTGGCCAGTCCCGATAGATGAGGTAGCCGCCGACTGCGTCGTCGTGGAAGAAGCGGTCGGCTTCGACTGCGGCCATGAGCTCGTCACTCGGAAAGCGCTCTTCGTCGAATGTGCTCGCCGGTGTGAGTAGGGCAACAACTCCGATTGCGATCACCACCAATGCCACCGTCCAGGCGATTCCGCTGCGGCGCCTCGCCGCGGCCGGCACCTTGACGTCGAAGGCGAGGGCGGCGTACGGGAGGAGCACGATCGCGGCGAGGACCACGGTTCGCTGCGTGGTGAACCCGGCGACGAGGAACGGAACGACGACCCACAGGTCATTCAGCGGGATTCTGCGCCGAACAACGGCGACGACCACCGCGGCCACGATGATCAGGTACGGACCCTGCACGATATCGAAAAGATCCGGTCGGCTCCATTCGACCAAGAACTCGAGGGCGTCGCGATTCGCCATGAAGTCCCTGAGGATCAACCAGACACCGAGACCATGCGCGGTGAGCGACACCGTGACGAGGGAGAGCCCGACCAGCCCGGCCACCTTCCACGAGCGGCGACGGATTCCCTCCAGCACGAGCAGCCCAAGGCCGATCAGCCAGCTCCCATGCAACGCGGCCCAGATCCACATCAGCGGAACGATTGCCCACATCAGGCGGTCCTCGAGGCGGAGGATGAGCACGAGGGCCGCCAGCAGCAGGTACGAGAAGACCACCGGCCTGGGATTGGCAAAGGGGGCAATCAGCCATACGCCGATGATCAGCCAGATCGCCACGCTGAAAGTCGACTTCGTGGTGGCGTACACGCTGAGCCCGATGAGCCCGAGCGCGGTGAGGCACACCATCGTGACCATTGCGGCTGCCCAACCGACCCCTCCAGTCGCGCTTTCGAGCCCGGCATAGCCAAGCTCAGCGAGCCACGACTGTGTTCGCCACGCCGTCCCGGCCATCGTGTAGGAAAAGGCGTCAACGCTGAGCACCCGGCGTAGGTCCCACTGCGCAGAACCGGCGCGAACATGCCACAGGAATGAGTTGTCGCCGATTGGGCCCGCCGCCGCAAGCGGCAACAATGCCAGGGCGATTAGCGGATAGAGATGACGGATCTGTAGCCGACCGAACACGCGACGCCGGGTCTCATCGGCTTGCGTGCTCAAGGTCTAGATGCCGGCTCCGCCGAAGACCTGGTAGATATTGATCCCTGCCGGACCGAGCAGCACTACGAACATCGAGGGGAAAATGCACAAGACCAGTGGGAAGACGAGCTTCACCGGGGCGGCGAAGGCCTTTTCCTGGGCTCGCTGACGGCGACGGATCCGCATCTCGTCGGCCTGGACACGAAGCATCCTTGCGATCGAAACACCGAACTGGTCCGCCTGGATCAGGGCAAGAATGAAAGCGTTGAGGTCATCGACGTCGGTGCGCTCGGCAAGCGAGCGCAGCGCCTTGTGTCGGCTCACTCCAACCCGGGTCTCCTGGAGCGTGCGGCTGAACTCCCGCGACAGCTCGCCCGGGACCGCTTGCACGACCCTGGACATGGCCGCCTCGAACCCGAGGCCGGCCTCGACGCTGATCACGAGCAGGTCGATGACATCTGGCAGCGACCTCTCCATATCCTTGCGGCGATCGTCGATGCGACGGTTGAGGACCGACTCAGGTCCGACGAAACCAACAATCATCAGCAGGGCGAACACGATGAGCTTGGTCATCGGCGTCGTGAAGGCCCCCTGGATCATGAAGAACATCACCAAGGTGAATATCAGTGCGATGATCCGAATTGCCGCCCAGGTGTTGCCGTCCATTCGCTCCGACATGCCTGCGTGGACCAGCTTCGTCTGAGCCTTGTTCACCCAACCCTGCGGAGTGAAGCGGAGGGCGAATTTGCCGAGCCCCTCGATGATCGGCGCGATGGCCCGTTCTGAAACACCGGTGCTGAGCACCTCATCACGAGTCTGCAGGCTGGCAAGCCGGCGTGACGAGCTGCGACGGGCGGTAACGACACCGTTCCCGACATAGAAGGTCAAGGCGCCAATGGTGACTGCGCATGCGACTACGGCGACCATCAATGCGTCCATGTCACACCTCGATATTGATGATCTTCTGCATCCACGCGACACCGGCGATGAGCAGCAGGACGGCAAAGCCGATCATGCCCCAGCCGATGGGAGTGCTGTACAACGGAACGAGATAGGTCGGGTTGACGAAGCTGATCAGCCCGAAGAGGAAGAAGGGCAGAATGGACATGATGATCGCCGAGATGCGTCCCTCAGCAGTGAGGGCCTTCATCTCGCGGCGCAGCCGGTTCCGCTGGTTCATCATCTCCGCGGTGGTTTGGAGCACCTCCGCCAGGTTGCCACCGACCTCGCGCTGGATAGAGATGGCGAGCACGGCCCATTCGAAGTCCTGGGACTCCATGCGGACCGCGATATCGCCGAGGGAATCGATCATCGGCCGGCCAAGCCGGATCTCGGTAAGCGCCCTGCCGAACTCGCGCCTGGTCGGTTCCGGGGATTCTTGGGCGACGGCTTCCACAGCCTGCAACAGCGAATACCCAGCGCGCAGCGACGTCGAGGTCAGGGTGAGGGTGTCCGGCAGTTGGTTGTCGAACTTCTTGCGTTCTCTGCCGGCGACCGCTTTCATGGCAAAGAACGCGAAAACCAGGATGCCGATCCCTACTCCGATCGCGACGAAGATCGATTGTGACACCGCCCCAACAACGATCGCGGCCAGGAATGCGAGACCAATCGTCCCGATGATCGCCTCACCGGGCCGGAGTGGGATATTGGCCTGTTCGAGTGCCGCTTCGATCATCTGGGTACTACCGCGTTCCGCGGCAACATCTTCGGCCTTGTAGGCGGCCCTTCTCAGCAGGGCGAACCGGCTGAAGATTCCTTTGGCACTGTCCTTCTGGCCACCGTATGCGCTCAAGCGCCCCGCGATCTGCGCATCGCGCTGGCGCGAGCCTCCGCCGAACAGGACGACGAGCAAGAGGAAGGCTCCGACGGCTGCGGCTACCGCCGCGATGATGATCAGTGTTTGCATCGGCCGATCACCGGTTGGCGAACGCTTCGGGGGCAAACAGGTCCGCAGGCAGTTCGATGCCGTAGTTGTCCAGATGCTCGCTGAAGGCGGGGCGGATGCCGGTGGCCTTGAGGTGCCCGAGATACCGTCCGTCCTCGTCGACGCCCATGCCGTAGTCAAACAGCATGATGTCCTGGAGGGTGATGATGTCCCCTTCCATGCCGACGACCTCGGTGACGTGGGTGACGCGCCTGGTGCCGTCACGGAGTCGGTGCACGTGCACGATCAGGTCAATCGCCGATGACACCTGCTCGCGGATGGCGCGGATCGGCAGATCCATGCCGGCCATCAGCACCATGGTCTCGACTCTGGCCAGGGTGTCCCGGGGAGAGTTCGAGTGCACCGTGGTCAGTGAGCCGTCGTGACCGGTGTTCATGGCCTGCAACATGTCGAGGGACTCTCCGCCACGGACCTCACCGACGATGATGCGGTCGGGCCGCATCCGCAGGGTGTTGCGGACGAGATCGCGGATTCCGATGGCGCCGGTGCCTTCGATGTTGGGTGGGCGGGACTCGAGGGTGAGCACATGCATCTGATTGAGCTGGAGCTCGGCAGCGTCTTCTACGGTCACGATGCGTTCGCCGTCCGGGATGAAGTTGGACAGCACGTTGAGCAGCGTGGTCTTTCCTGAGCCGGTGGCGCCGCTGACGATGATGTTCAGCCGGCCCTGGACGGTGCGGCGCAGCAGTCCGGCTACCTGGTCCGACAGGGTCCGGTTGGTCACGAGGTCGTCGACCGTGAACGGGTCGACGGCGAACTTCCGGATGGTGAGAAATGGTCCACCGATGGCAAGCGGATGGATAACCGCGTTGACCCGGGAACCGTCGGGGAGACGCGCGTCGACCATCGGGGTCGCCTCGTCGATGCGGCGGCCGACTTGGCCGACGATCTTATCGATGATGCGCTCGAGGTGCGTGGCATCGACGAACCGGGTGTCGGTCATGCTGATGCGCCCGTTGCGCTCGACCCAGACATTGTGCGGGCCGTTGACCATGACCTCGGTCACCTCGGGGTCGGCGAGGTAGGGGTCGATCGGCCCATAGCCGAGAACGTCGTCAGCGATCTCTTGGAGCAGCGAAAGACGCTCGGATCTGGCGAGCGCCACCGACTGCTCCTGGTCGAGCGCCCATTCCAGCATCTCCATGACGCGCAGCTTCAGCTCCGCATCGGTCATCTGCTTGTCGTACAAGGTGGGCCCGAGGCCCTCCACGACCTTGTAGTGCAGCTTTCTCCTCAGCTCCTGGCGGCTGATGTCGCGTTTGGTATCGGCGGCTGACTCGCCGTCGCCCTCGGTCGCGGCCTTGACTCGATCAGCGAGACTCATGTCGGTCCTCTCTTACCCAAACCATTTGCGCTGGCCCTCCCCTTCGGCGACTTCCGGAGTCGACTCCTCGTCGACCACCAACCTGGCGACGCCCCGCAAGTCCTTGGCGACGCGCGATCGCGGATACAGCGACACCACGGGTTCACCCTCGTTGACCGCCCGTGGTACCAGCTTGTCCGATGACACGGCGGCCTGGACCTCGAGCTCGAGCGAGCGTTCCAGCTCACCGATATCGAGGCGCGCCTTCGAGTTCATGCGGTTGAGCACCAGTTTGATCTTGTCGAGCGGGAATTTGAGCAGCTTGAGGGTATCGAGGGCCAGCTTGGCGTTCTTGACGCTCGGCAGGTCCATCTCGACCACCAGGAGCACCGCGTCCGATCGTTCCAGGATCGAAAGCACCGGCTCGTCGAGGAACGGTGCGGTGTCGATCACGACATAATCGAACATGCGCTTCAGCATCCCGAGGACCCGAACGACCACTTGAGTCGAGACCTTGTCCGCCAGCGAAGGCTCGAGCGGTGCGGCCAGGACGCGCAGCCCGGATTCGTGGGTAGAAAGCAAACTCTCCAGCAGCTGGTCGTCAAGTTGATCGAGATCGGCTGCGGCTTCGACGATGGTGTGGATGGGGTCGATCTGCATGGCAATGCAGATATCGCCGAACTGCAGGTCGGCATCGACGATCACCACCCGGCTCGGGTCGCCCCACATGGCGAGTTGGAGGGCCACGTTGGCCGTGGTCATCGTCTTGCCTGCCCCGCCCTTTGGAGACATGATCGTGATGATCTTGCCGATCCTCGCCTTGGCTTCTTTGAGGACGGCCCTCTGCACCTGATCGTCGATGAGTTCGAGCATCGCGTCGACCTTTGCCCGGTCGACCGGCGCATCGACGACGTCGGCAAAGCCGATGCGAAGCGCCGTGCGCAGCACCGACATGTCCAGGGTGTCTGCGACCAGGACCAGCGGCAGCTCCGGGTCTACCTGGAGCAGCTGTCCCCCGTCCGAGACCCCCGCGTCGGTCGCGAAGCTCGGGTCGAAAATCGCCAGGTCGATGGCGTCCTCGACGATGCGACGCTGCGCGTCGGTCACGTTCCTCGCCGCCAGCACCCGGTGGTCCTTCAGGAAACGGGCGGTGCCGTCCAAGAAGACCTGGTCGCCGGAGACGACGAGGACTGTGCGATTCGTCCCAAGGCTAGTTCCCAGTGCCACCAAGTGTGTCCTCCAGCTGCGCTTGGATCCGGTCCACCAAGGTGAACAGGTCATCGATGATCACACCAACCGAGTCGAATGGAGTGTACGGCACGTCCGCAGGCAAGAGCATGGTTGACACCGAGGAGTAGTCCTTGGCGAACTGGATGAGCTCAGCCTGCTGCGGAGTGACCTGGAGCACAATGATCTGTGCGCCCTGCGGGGTCAGGCCGGTTGGGATCCGCGCCGGCAGGGTATCGGGACCGACAGCGATGACCTCGACGTCCTGCATGAACGTCTGCAGGAAGTCCATGGCCCCCGGCAGCGTTGCTGCCAGCTCAGTGACGGTGTCACCGTCGGGATCGAGGGTCTCGCCGCTGGTACCTCCGCCAACGAAGGCCCCGCCGAGCACCAGCTCGCGCAGGTCCGGATCGCTAACGATGGCCAGGAATTGGTTGATCGGCACCGAGGACGATGCCATCAGGTTGATCCGGTCACCGGGGCGGATGAAGCCGCCGACTGCGGAAACCTCGTCCGGCCGGAACGCTACGGCGACCTGGCCCTGCTCGAGTGATTCGGACAGGCTGATGTCGGCGATCTCGGCCGGGGAGATCCACTGGTCGGTGGTGATGACCTGTTGTGCGCTGATGGGCCCGGCAGCGACATTGCCGGCGAGGGTCGCGTCGAGATCGCGCGGGTTCTCGGGGCATCCCACCACGTTCAGATCTCCACCCTCGTTCTGGGCTGCGGGGCCGAGGCACAGGACGGTCGAGCCGTCAAAGACCACGCTCTCGCGCAGCGCCAGCCCTTCTTCGATCAGCCCGCGCGAATCCTCGCCGGAGGTCCCGGTCTCGATGAGTTCTGTCGTCCGATAGACGCGTACCTCGGAGATGTCGGCGCGAATCTCGCTCTCGATCGAGCTGAGGTATCTCCAAATGGCAAAGCCCGATACTGCGGCGAGTACGAGTGCGATGACGAGAACGATGGTTCTGCGACCCATGGTCAGCTGGCCCTTCTAATGAGTGTGTCGTATACCCGAGGAGCCATCGAGTCCCTGGTACCGGCGCAGCCTGGAAGAGGCGTAACTAGCCGGTCAAGGATCCGTGAGTTAGTTGCGACCAATCCCTCGCTCTTTGAGTTCCTGAAGGATTGCCTCAAGTGAGGCGTCCGCACTGAAGGAAGGCTCTGCATCTGCCTCATCCTCACGCTGGAACTCCCTTGCCTTGGTCTTGGTCGGCTTGTCGTCGCTCCATTCGGAGCGATCCTCCCACTCGGGAAGAGCCTGTTTGATGGACAAGCTCACCCGTCGTCTGTCGGCATCGATCTCCGTTACCTTTACCCGAACTTCCTGGCTGATCGAGAGTTCGAGCTCGGGGCTTTCCACATGGTGCATAGCGATTTCGGATACGTGGACTAGTCCCTCGACACCCTCACCCACCGAGACGAATGCTCCGAACGGAACCGTCTTGGTCACGGCGCCGTCGAGGATGGCTCCGACTTGGGTGGATTCGATGAATTGCTCCCACGGATCGCCGGTGGTTTGGCGGATGGAAAGGGAGATTCTCTCCCGGTCATTGTCGACTTCGAGGACTTTCACCTGCACCTTGTCACCGACGTTGACGACCTCGCCGGGGTGATTGACGTGCTGCCAGGAGAGCTCTGACACGTGGACCAGGCCGTCCATGCCCCCGAGGTCGACGAAGGCACCGAAGTTGACCACCGACGAGACGGTTCCGTCCTTGACGTCCCCCGGTTCGAGATTGGACAGGAAGTCATGGCGCTGCTCGGCCTGTTCCTCTTCGAGATAGGCACGGCGCGACAGCACGACGTTGTTGCGGTTGCGATCGAGCTCGATGACCTTGGCCTCGATCGGCTCTCCGACGAACGGCTGCAGGTCGCGAACCCTGCGCAGGTCGACGAGCGATGCGGGCAGGAAGCCTCTCAGGCCGATGTCGACGATCAAGCCGCCCTTGACCACCTCGATAACGGGCCCGGTCACCGTGCCACCCTCGTTCATGATCCGCTCGATCCGGCCCCAGGCGCGCTCGTACTGGGCGCGCTTCTTCGAGAGCACGAGCCGACCGGCATCGTCTTCTTTCTGGAGGACGAGCGCTTCAATATCTTCGCCGACCGAGACGATCTCTTCTGGCTTCGCGGCGTTTCTGATCGACAGTTCGCGAAGCGGGATCACGCCCTCTGACTTGTAGCCGATGTCGACGAGCACCTCGTCCTGGTCGATGCGCACCACGGTGCCGGCGACGATGTCACCCTCTTTGAATTCGAAAACGGTCTGTTCGATCGCTTTGGCGAATTCTTCCTCGCTCAGGTCGTTCGGGATATCCCCGATCTCCTTTGGTGCAGAGATGGCGGGGCGCTCACCACGGGGGACCTTGGTTGCAGTGGGGGGCTCTTCGCTTGCCGCTTCCGGAACTGCCGTCTCGGCCGTGGCTTCGGCCTGCGGCGGTGCAGGATCGGGTGCGGTTTCCTGAGCGTCCGGGGTATCGGCCTGAGGCTCTTCGGTCGAAGGCTCAGTCTTTTCGGTCAAAGGCTCGGTCGAAGGCTCGGTCTCTTCGGCCGATGGCTCGGGAGGGGTGGTGATGTCCTCTGCTGGCTCAGGCGAGCCGTCGGCAGTCTCCTCGCCGCTTTCGGCGAGATCGGTTTCGTTGGTGGTCATGGAAAGGAATCGACTCCTGTGTACTGGGATTTCCCGTGCGGGCGCGCAACAGCGGTCCCATCGGGTGGAAGAACTGTACTGGAGTGGGAGCTCAACAAGCAACAGACCTGAGCGCATTGCTTCGCCTCCCCCGCAACCGGCAGCGCCGCGGGGGAGGCGCGAGCATCCAGCCGCAGGCTGGAGCGCAGCGGAGGGGGCTCCCGGACAACGGCCCCCTCTGCGTTGCGGCGGGCGCCGCAACGCGTCTCCCCCGCAAAGCGGGGGAGACGAAGAGTGCTCACTGCTTCGCCTCTCCGAGGTTGCGGCCGCTGGCGGTTTCTACCTTCAAAGGCACATCGAGCTCCACGATCCCCTCCATGGTGGCCTTGGTCATCGCGGTCACTTCCTCCAGTTCGCCGTCGGGCAGCTCGATGACCAGCTCGTCGTGGATCTGGAGAAGCATCTGAGCGGCAAACTGCTCGAGGCCGGCGTCCAGGTCGATCATGGCCTTCTTGATGATGTCTGCGGCCGAGCCCTGGATCGGAGCATTGAGCGCCATTCGCTCCCCCGCCTGACGATCGCGGAACCGGGAGCTGGTCAGCTCCGGGAGATAGCGGCGCCGACCCAGCAGCGTGGTCGTGAACCCATCCTTCTTCGCCTGGTCGACCACGCCTTGCAGATAGGCCTGGACGTCGGGGAACTGGGCGAAGTAGGCCTCGATATGGAGTTCCGCATCTTCTCTCGAGATGTCGAGACGCTGGGCGAGCCCGTAGGCCTCCATGCCATACAGCAACCCGAAGTTGATCATCTTCGCCTTTCTCCGCTGGTCCGGGGTGACCGCGTCGAGGTCGACGCTGTTGACCCGTGCCGCGGTAGCGGCATGGATGTCGAGATCCCTGCTGAACGCCTCGACGAGACCCGAATCGCCAGACAGGTGCGCCAGGATTCGCAGCTCGATCTGGGAGTAGTCGGCGACGAGCAGGGTGTTGCCGGCGTCGGCCACGAAGGCGCGGCGGATGGCGCGGCCCTCATCGCTGCGCACGGGGATGTTCTGGAGGTTGGGTTGCTCCTGTGAGAGGCGCCCGGTGGCAGCCGCCATCTGGTTGAACCGGCCGCGGATGCGGCCGTCGTCGTCGACGAGCTTGAGGAGCGCATCGACATAGGTAGAGCGAAGTTTCTCCAGCTCGCGGTAGGTGAGCAGATCATCGACGATCGGGTGCTCGTCACGGAGTTTCTCGAGCACGGAAGCATCGGTCGAGGGCGCACCCTTCGGTGTCTTCTTGATCACCGGAAGCTCTAGGCGGTCGAATAGGATCTCTCGAAGCTGGAGGGTGGAGTTGATGTTGAACGGCTCGCCGGCCTCGTCGTGAATGCGGGTCTCCAATGCGGCGAGCCGCTTGCGCAGGTCGGTGCCGAATTCCTCGAGGAACTCGATGTCGACGCCGACGCCGGCAACCTCCATGCGGGCCAGGATCGGAATGAGCGGAAGCTCGATCTCTTCGAACAGGGCGGTCCCTCCCCTGACGTCCAGTTGGGAGCGCAGAGGATCCACCAGCCTTTCCACGGCTACCGCCCGCCGGGCCGCCCCTTCGAGATCGGGCCCGCTCGTCCCATCGAAATCGAGCGCCCCCTGTGCGCCTTCCGAGCCTTCGGCGGCATCGTCGACCGCGACTCCGAGCTCGCGTGCGGCGAGCTCCGGCAGGTCGGGGGCCCGCTGTGCCGGGTTGATGATCCAGGCGGCAAGGGCAGTGTCGAAGGCCACCCGCGGCGGGTCGATGCCCATCTCGACCAATGCACGCACCAGCGGTTTGACATCGTGACCGACCAGGCCCTTCGACTCGTCGAACAGGATCTCGACGTCATCTGCGGTGACGACGATCACGGGGGCCCCGGCGGCGGCGACGCCGACCAGCGCGTCGTCCTCCCACACCGCCTCGACAGTGATCAGCTTTCCGGTGCCGATGCCGGCGAGCCGATCGTGGTCGCGAACGGTGACCACCTCGACGTCGAGGGTTTCAACTGGCGCGGCCTCCATGCCACCGAGCTCGGCGAGGCGGTCCCACAGGATGCGGAACGCCAGGTCTTCGAACACCGGGCGGATGACATCCTCTTTGAACTCGGCGAGGGTGAAGTCCGTGAGCTGCGCATCCACCGGCACGTCCCGCACCAGCTCCATCAGCTCCTGGTTCAGTTCGATCTGCTGGGCATGATCCCGCACGTTCTCGGACAGCTTCGGGGAGAAATCGGGAGCGGCGGCGATGACCCCGGCAACGTCGCCGTGATCGGTGATCAGCTTTGCGGCCGTCTTCTCCCCGACGCCCGGCACTCCGGGAAGGTTGTCGGACGGGTCTCCGCGCAACGCCGCGTAGTCAACGTACTGGTCGGGGGTGATGCCATAGCGCTCGTTGATCCACGCCGCGTCGGCTTTGACGGTGTCGGTGATCCCGCGACGCGTGTACAGCACGGTCACGCCCGGCTCGATCAATTGGAAGGCATCGCGATCACCGGTGACGACGACGACCTCCCAGCCGTCGTCCTTGGCCCGCTCGGCCAGGGTGGCGATGACGTCGTCGGCTTCGACTCCGCCGATCCGGACCTGGGAAATGCCCATGGCCGTCAACACGTCGTCGATCAACGGAAGCTGGCCGCTGAAGAGGTCGGGTGCCCGGTCGCGCTGCGCCTTGTATTCAGGGTAGGCCTCAGATCGGAACGTGGGCCCACGCACGTCCCAGGCGACGGCAATGGCCTCGGGGCGCTCCTCGTCCAGCAGCTTGATCAGCATCGAGGTGAAACCGAACACCGCGTTGGTGACCTGCCCCGATGGTGTGGCTAGATCGCTGGGGAGCGCGAAGAAGGCCCGGTAGGCGAGGCTGTGACCGTCGAGCAGGGCAAGCTTTGGCATGTCGCCCAGCGTAACGAGCCACGAACTCGGAAGCCCCCTCCGCCAGTCGGAAGCCCCCTCCGCTCGGCGACTACGTCGCCTCGCGCCTCCCCCGCTGCGCTGCCGCTTGCGGGGGAGGCGATCGAACCTAGGTGACGAGCGATATCGGATTGCCCGCGATGTAGGCGGACCAGGTGGTCGAGTCGTGGACCGACCCGCTCGGGTAGTTGTACTTGATCGTGAACCAGCATTAGTCGCCCGCGCAGGTGTAATCGCTGGGAATGGACACCGTCATCGTGATCAGATGTCCGTTGAAGACCTTGCCACCCGTGATAATGATGCATGGTCCCGACCCCGAGTTTCCGTTGGTGGCCGACCAGGTGCAGTCGGGGATCGAGCCGAATCCATCGAAGATCCGCACATTATCCGAGTTGTTGCCGCCGGAGATGTCCCCCGGGTCCCACAGTTCGATGATGAGGTCCTTGCCTGCGTGCTTCTCTTCCACCCTGGCCAGATAGAACTCGCTGGTCCCGCCCTCTTCCACGTTGGCGTAGATCCCGATGTCACCCAGGCCATAGATGTATGACTTTGGTCCGCCGTTGTTGATCCGCAGTGAGTACTTGTTCCTGCCCTTCTGGGTGTCGCTGTGCTCCACCATGACCCGCAGCGGATAGACGCCGGGGCCCCGGTCGAAATTACCCAGACAACCCTCCCGATCGGCGGAGCTGGCCATGCTGTCCCACATGGTGGCCAGCAGTGCTTGTGGGGCGTCGTCGAAGCTGTCCCAGCCAGAGTCCCACCCTGCGAAATCCTCAGCGCGGTTGTCGCGCGACTCGTATCGGACCGAGCACAGCAACTCATTGCCGTCGGTGGTGTCGAGCGGGGTCGGATCCGGTCCGTACAGCATGAACCAGGTGACGATGTTGTCGTTACTGCTCATCGTGCTGTCCCCGGCAAACAGGAACGACCCTCCTCCGTCGTAGAAGGGGCCGTCGAAAATCTCCACGCTGAGGGCCGAGGCTCCCTCAGCCACCTCGATACCGTAGAGGTAGCCGCCTTCGGCCGCGACCGTTCCCCAGCCAGACGAAGGCCGCTG
>CAXMOP010000028.1:0-24039 GCA_964195155.1 uncultured Kiloniellales bacterium
TCGGTGTAGGGCTCGATCATGATGCACTCGCCCGGGCACTCCTCAGCGGCCTCGATCACATCGTCGATGAGCTTGTCCGGCACCCTGGCCACGCCACGCGCCATGTCGGGACCATGGTCCGAGCCGTCGCCGCCGTCGAAGTAGATCGTCTGGCCGAAATGCGAGGCCTCTTCCTTGACCGTCCACAGCCCGTCGTCGCGGCCTAGAAAGACGTCCGGGGCGATCTCCTCACAGATGCCGTCTCCCGTGCACAGGTCCTGATCAATCCAGACCATGAGCTTGGTTGCCTCTGCCATCGATACCCCTTACGTGAGTAGTTCGAGTCCCTGCGTGTAGTGCGCAAGGCCTTCAACTTGGCGAATGTACTTCGGGCCGCGGTTGAAGCGGCGCGCAATCTCGTCGTGGCTCTCCCCGTCGGCGCGGAGACGGAGGACCGCACGCTGCATCGCAGTTGGGGATGTTCTCGTCCGAGGCCCGGTGCGCGGGATCTCGGTCCAGGCGATGACCCGACCGACGTGGGCCGGGGTGCGGTCGATGCGCCTGGCGATCTCGTCGATGTGGATCCCCTCGTCTCTCATGGTGAGGACGCGACGCTCCATCGCCCGAAGACCAGCTTGCTGGCTCATGGCCATAACCGTAGTGCGCCCGGCGCGATGCTGAGGCGCTCCCGGTCATCACCGGGTGGGCCGTGGTCGCCGCCAAACCGTTCTTGCGTAGCCAGGAGCGAGATATGGCCGTCTGCTACGCAAGAACGGTCAACCGACGCCCACCGTCTCACTACCGGCCGCCAACTGGCCCGAAACCCCACTGCTACCCTCGTGCCGTGGAGACCGCCACCGCAGAGACTTTGCGTACCGTTCCACTATTTGCCGCGCTCGACGACGATTCACTGGCGCACATTGCGTCGGTGGCAACCGAGTTCGAGTGTCCCGCCGGCTACGTGCTCGCCGAGCGGGCGCAGCCCGGGGCCGGGTTGTTCATCATCGAGGAGGGAACGGTCGAGGTGTGGGTCCCCGACGGGCCGGTCATCGAGCGGGGTCCGGGCGACTTCGTCGGTGAGCTATCGCTGCTCACCGACACACCTCGCACCGCACGCGTTTCCTGTTCGAGCCACGTCAAGGGCCTTGCCATCAGCCGCCAGGACCTGATGGAACTGCTCGATCGCGAGCCGACGATCGCGGTCGCCATGCTCGGTGAGCTGGCGCGACGCCTGGTTGAGGAGACCAAGCACTAGGACGGTGCTGAGCGACCCCCCAGCGGACGGTCGACGGTCGGGAGAAGCCGAGTCACCGCGTTACACGAGCACAGGGCGGCCCGCAGCACTCATCATCGGTAAGCACCCTGCCAGCCCGGGGCATTGCCGTAGCGCCCCGGGCCAGCTTTACTGTCCGCATGACCGACAAGATCGACCCGCCGGGCACCATCCACGACAAGGTGCGCGCCGAGACCGTCAATATCACCCAGGGTGGTGCGGCTCATGTCGCCGCCGGCACGGTGACGATCAAACAGGGCGGTGTCCAGAACGTGTCGAGCGCCCTCACCGACATCACGATGGGCGGGGCGGTCATGGTCGAGTCCGATCACGTCACGCTGAACTCGTCCGGCGCTGTCGTACTGGTCACCGAGGAGGCCACGGTCGATCAGTCCAGGATCGGCATTCTGATGGCCAACACGGTCAACGCCACCAACTCCAGGATCGGCTTCTTGCTCGGCGGCCAGATCGAGGGTCGCCCCGACATCGCCCTCGACGGACGGTATCTCGCCATCATCGGGGCTTCCTTCGCAGTGACGCTGCTGGCATTGAGACGACTGTTTCGCTCGTAGCGGGCTGCAGATCCCCCCACCCCGCGGCACGGCACGGGGTAGATTCCTCCCCTGGGAACTGATGCCATGAACTGTGCCACCTGTAACACCGAGCTGAAGGACGGAGCCAAATTCTGCTCCGAGTGCGGGGCGCCGACCGCGCGTGCCTGTTCGCAATGCGGCAACGCCGTATCCGCCGACGACAAATTCTGCGCCGAATGCGGAAACCCGGTCGGCCACGACGCACCCGCCGCAGTAGCGCCTCGCCCGACGGCGGTGCCGACCCAAGTGCGGCCGGAAGAGCGTCGGATCATCTCGGTGATGTTCATCGACCTGGTCGGATTCACCCCGATGACCGAGGCCAGGGACTCCGAGGAGGTGCGCGGCCTGCTCACCCGCTACTTCGATCGGGCGAGGGAGACCGTCGACCGATATGGCGGGACGATCGACAAGTTCATCGGCGATGCGGTCATGGCGGTCTGGGGCGCTGATACCGCCCACGAGGACGACGCCGAGCGGGCAGTCCGTGCAGCCATGGAGCTGGTCGACAGCGTCGCAGAGCTCGGCGAGGACGAGGGCATCGCTGAACTGATGGCTCGCGCCGGCGTCCTCAGCGGGGAAGCGGCGGTCGGCGGAGATGGCAACGAAGCCACCGGGCTCATCATCGGCGAGATCGTCAACACGGCGTCGCGGCTGCAAAGTGCCGCCGACCCCGGATCAGTTCTGGTCGGAAAATCGATCGTCGACGGCGCCGCCGCCGCCATCGAGTTCGAGTCGGCAGGACCCGTCGAGCTGAAGGGGATCGCACAGCCGGTGGAGACCTGGCGCCCGGTTCGGGTCGTGGGCGGTCGCCTTGGGAGCCGCCGCGCCGACGGGCTGATGCCACCGTTCGTCGGCAGGGCCGACGAGCTCCGCCTCCTCCGCGACTCGCTGAACGCCACCCGGCGGGACGGACGAGCCCGGCTGGTGTCGATCATCGGCCAAGGCGGGATCGGCAAGAGCAGGCTCGCCGACGAGTTCTGGAATTACGCAGACGGGCTGAGCGAGACGACGTACTGGCACCACGGGCGCTCCCCCGCCTACGGGGAGGGCCTCGCCTTCTGGGCACTCGGCGAGATGGTCCGGCAGCGCTCGGGCATCGCCGAGACCGACGACGATCACAAGACCCGCACCAAGCTGCGAACCATGCTCGCCGAATACATCGAGGACGCCGGCGACCGGGGGTGGATGGAGCCGCGCCTCGAGGCGCTGCTCGGCCTGTCCGAAGCACCGACCGGAGATCGGGCCGAGCTGTTTGCCGCGTGGAGGATGCTGTTCACTCGTATTGCCGAGATCGACACCGTCGTCATGGTGTTCGAGGACTTGCACTGGGCGGACGGCGGGCTGCTCGACTTCATTGACGAATTGACCTCGGCGGCCATCGACCACCCGATCCTCGTCGTCACACTGGGCCGTCCCGAGCTGCTCGAGCGGCGGCCGGCGTGGGGATCGGGAAAGTCGAACACGGTCAGCCTGCACCTTGCCCCGCTGGCGCCATCGACGATGGGCGACTTGGTCACCGGTGTCGTCACCGATGCCCCACCGGAGCTCGTCGCCACCCTCGTCGAGAAGTCGGGCGGTGTACCGCTGTATGCCGTCGAGCTGCTGCGCATGCTGCTGAGCCGGGAGTTGATCGCACCAGACGAGGACGGCCGGTTCGCAGTCACCGGCGACGTTGCCCACATCGAGATCCCTGACTCGCTTCAGGGTCTGGTCGGCGCCCGTCTCGATCAGCTCGACCCCGACGAGCGAGCGCTGCTCCAGGATGCAGCGGTGCTCGGGCAGTCCTTCACCGTCGACGGGCTGCAAGCGCTACGAGATGAGCCTCTCGAGCAGCTCACCGCCGCGCTGCAACCGCTCGTTTCTCGCGAGGTCCTCTCGGTGAACCAGGATCCGCGCTCTCCCGAGCGCGGGCAATACCGGTTCGTCCAGTCGATCATCCGCGAAGTCGCTCACGAACGGATCAGCCGGGCGAACCGCCTGGAGCGGCACCTCCGGGTGGCCGAGTACTTCGAGTCGGAGAGCGACCCGGAGCTTGCCGGTATCACCGCCAGCCACTACCTCGATGCACTCGATGTTGCTCACGACGATCAACGCGACGAGCTGCGGCCCAGAGCGATCGCCGCCCTGCTGGCGGCAGCGGATCGCGCCGATGCGCTGCAATCCCACCCGCAGGTGGTGCGGCTGTGCCTGCGCGGCATCGAACTCACCGACGACGCCGCCGAGCGGGCCGAGCTCTACATCAGGGCGGCGGGATCCGATCATGCGGGTCTTGGCGAAGAAGGAGAGGCCTATGCCCGCCAAGCCCTCGCGGCCTTCGAAGCGGTGGACGACCGGCAGGGCCGCCTGCGTGCGGCGACCGCGCTTGCGGTCATTCTCGACGACGGCGGGCGCGGCAACGAAGGCTGGCAAGTGCTTGTGGATGCGATCGACGATGGTGACACCGCGGCACACGCTGCCGCTTATGGAGAGCTTTCCCGCGCCTACATGATGGACCAGCAGTATCAAGAGTCACTGGCCTGGGCCGATCGCTCGCTCGCCATCGCCGAGCGTCTCGATCTCGTCCCGGTCTACACCGACGTGCTCATCACGAAGGGCACCGCCCTTGGCAACGTGTACCGGACCAGGGAAGCCTTGACGCTCATGGAGGCCGGCCTCGATTTGGCACGCGAGTATCAGTTGAGCAAGTCAAAGTGGCGGGCCCTGAACAACCTCGGCGTGATCGGCGGCAGCGACCGCTGGTTCCGACCCGAGCTGATGCAGGAGCGCGTCGAGGATGCCCGTCGCCGCGGCGAGCCTCGCCAGTTGTACGAAACCACACTGGATGACGCGTGGCAGGAAGTGTGGAACTTCAATTGGGACCGGGTCAACGAAGTCTTAATGGAGCTCGACCCGGAGGCGGTGCCGTTCACCACCGGCATTTCCTACTCCGATCTCGAGCTCGCCAAGATGCAGCTGGATGGCAGAGCCGAGAAGGCCGAGCGGCGATACCAGGCCATCTGGAAAGAGCACGCCGGTGTCGGCGATGCTCAGCAGGCGCTCGGCGACGTGATCGACCGCGCCGGCGTCGCCTTCTACAACGGGCGGTTCGAGGAAGCCTTCGATATCGTCATCGACACCGAGCAGATCCTGCCGTACCGGGTGGATCTCTGGCTTGCGACCATGGCCGCACTGCAACTCAGGGATGCCGAGCGGCTGCAGCGGGTCAGCGACCGGATCGATGCGTCGTTGTTTCGCGGCCGGGTGATCGACCTCATGCGAAGCGCCACGCTCGGGGCCATCGCCGCCATCGACGGCCGGTTCGATGTCGCAGCACAGCACTGGACCGAAGCGCTCCGTCTTGGCGATGAGGTGTGGCCGTTCGGAATCAGCGCCTTCTTGAAGGCGGCGGCGGCAACCTCGCTCGGGACCGATCACCCCCTTGGCAGGGAACAGGCGCGGCTGGCCTATGACGCGTTCACCGAAGTTGGGGCCCACACCCTTCTCACCATCTACGCCGACGGCGTGCTGGCCCCCGACACCGAGATCGAACAGGCCGGTTCGGCCTAGCCCGCGCTGCGAACCCAGGGCTCCCAGCCCCGGCCTCTGGTGCTGGGAGCCCACGGTTGCGCGCGAGCCGAGTCGAAAGCGTGAACTGTGGGCTGGCAAGCCCGGATGCTGGGTTTCCGAGCCCTGGGTTCGCAGACCCGTTCAGCCGATTCTGGGAAGGTGGTCCTGGGGTGCGCTGAGCAGTTGCTCTCGCTCGACGACAGACCGTACCCCGGCGGCCAGGAGCCCGGTTTCGGTGAGGTCGTCGACCCCGGCACCGAAGACGATCGTGGCCACACCGGCCTTTCCCAGCCGGGCGACCGCGTCGTGGGCGGCCCGATGCGCGAGATCGATCAGCGCAAGTTTCACAGAATCGGAGGCGATCGCCTCCGAGACCGCAGATGGGTTCCTGGCGGCCACACAGTCGTAGCCGGCCTCCACGGCGGCGTAGCAGAGCTCCTCGCGGGCACCCCGGTCCATGGTCATGACCACCACCGAAGGTCGACTCGGCCCCCGCGGATCGCCACCGGTGAACGCTGCCGCTTTTGCCGCGCCCCACGCCAGGCTGGCGGCATGGACCGCATCGCCGAGCGCAGCCGACGACCCGGGCGCCAACGCGTACCGATCGCCGTCCCTGGCGTCCGCAGGCTCTTCGATCCCATCGGACGCGAGGATCGGCGTGAGGGTGTTGAGGGCGGACGCGAACACCTCGAGCGGAGTCCGCCGCTGGTCGACGAACGGAAGTTCCAGCTCGGAGGCAAGGTCGAGATCCAACTGGGCCGTGGCCGTCTCGATCGCCTCGACCGTCGCTCGGTCGAGTGGGTAGCCGCGATCCGAGAAACGGCCAATCGCATAGGCAGGGAAGGCAGAAACCAACGAGGCGTGCAGGCGTTGGGCTTCGGGAACCATGGATCCGAGCATAGGGAGCGCCAGGGTTTCCCGACCGCCTCGGTATCATCGACCGATCTCGATCGAGAGGTTTCCATGCGAACCGGTCTGATACTGCTGGCGGCGACCGCGGCACTACTCGTTGTGTCGTGCCGGGCAGAGGTGAATATCGCGCTCGACGTTGAGGAGGACGGCTCAGGCACGGTCGCCTTCGAGCTCGGCACCGACGAAGAGTTCCGTGAGTTCATGACCTCGTTCGGCGCCGACCCCGAGGATCTGTTCGGCGAGCTCGAATCGGGCCTAGGTGACGCCGAGGGCACTGCGATCGAGCGGGAAGACGGGGACATGTCGTTCAAGGGCGTCGAGGTCGAGTTCGACGACGTCGACCAGATCTCGTCAGTGCTCGGCGGCGCGGCCGGCGACTTCGGCGGATTCGACACGTTCACCTTCGAGGTCACCGACACCGGCGCCGTGTTTGACGCCACGTTGAGTGCACCCGAGCAGGATCCCGGCGACGACCTCGGGGGATTCGATCCGTCGCTGCTCACCGACGACGTCTTCTCGGCCAACTTCATCCTGGAGATGCCGGGGAACGTCACTTCTCACAATGCCGACACCGTGCTGCCCGATGGTCGGCTGGCGTGGGCATTGCCCTTGCTCGGGGGAACGGTGGACTTCCACGCCGAATCAGACTTCGGCGGCAGCGGCTTCCCGTGGCTTTGGGTGATCCTTGGCATCGCGTTGCTCGTCGGCATCATCGCGGTGATCGCCGCGGTCATTCTCGGTCGGCGCCAGCAGCGCCAGGCAGTCGACGATGCCGCTGACGCTTACCCACAGGCGGCTCCGATCGACTCGGAGCCGGCCGCTGCGGAAGAGGATGCGGACGGGGAGTCGTCCACAGGGGACTAGGAGGGTGTTGAGCAATCCTCCAGCGTGCCGTCGCTGACAGGAGAAACCGAGTCGCCGCAACATTCAAGCGAGCGGCGGCTCAGGGCACCCGTCATTGGTCAACACCGTCCTAGGTGTCGACCAGTACCAGCACGACCATCAGCCCGTAGGGCCCATCGACGACGCCCACGCCGCCGCGCGCAAACCTACCGGTTGCGTCGATCGCCCGGCCGGCACCTTCAATGGTCGGTGCCAGCACCAGCCGTTCGGTACCAAGCGACGTATCGATGCCGGCGCCGCTCAGCCGGTCTTCGAGTGGCTGCCGGGACGTGAATGACCCCGTTCGATAGATTGCCGTCGCTCGGGCTACTGCCACCACCGCGAGGCCATCGGTCCATTCGACGGGTTTCAGCCCCGCGTCGGCTCGCACCCGATCGATCGCATCGACCACAGCCAGGGCGGCCCCTGACGACGCCTTGGCGTCGTCGGAGCTCGACACCGGCAGGACCACCTCGTCGTCGTCCGAAGCAACGAGCAGCCAGTCATCTGCCAGGCGACGTAGCCAGATGATGGACTGAACCGCCCGGTCCCCGGACACCGCCTCAACCGCGCGCTGCGCCGGGCCGTCGGCAGCGACGACCCGGGCGGCTACTTCGGATTCCTCGAACTCGGCCGCCAACGCCGGGGGAAGCGGGATGGCCGAGAGCAGCGTCACCGCGGCGACGGCGAGCACGAGGGCATAGACGCCGCCGAGACTCGCTCCGGCCACATTGTTGAGCAGCGAGGTACCCGGCAGCCGCTTGATGGAGCCGTGGATCGCCGATGCCACAAACCCCGCCCCGATCGACAGTGCGAGAAACAGCATCCCCCCACCTACGACCCGCGCCAGCTCCGGCGACCAGCCGAACGTGTCGCTCATCATCCGGCCGATGACCGGGGCCAGACGAAAGGCGAGGGCGGCACCGATCAGCAGGGTCGCCACATCGAGGGCCTGGCGGACGAGCCCGCGACGCCATCCGCGAACGACGAGCAGCACCAGGATCGCCAGGGCGATGAGGTCGATCATGACCCGGGCCCTGGCCCGGGCTCGTGATCACCATCCGGAGGCTCCGCCTCTGTCTTGTCGGTCGGACTCTCGACTCCAGACTCTGGACTCTGGACTTTCTCATCCGGATCGATAGCGTCCATCTCTCTGGTCCGAAATCGCAGCGGCACTGCGGGTTCGGGCGGTTCAGCGATGATGGCCTCCCCCGCCTCCTCCCAGGTTTGCCCGAGCTGCCTCGTTCGCCAATAGTGGCCGACGATCACCTTGATGCTGGCGGCAAGCGGCACCGCGATCACGATCCCCCAGAACCCGGCGACCGCCCCGGCTAAAACGAGCACGGTCAGGGTGACCGCGGGGTGGAGGCGCACGGTGGCCTTCAATACGAGCGGGCTGATGAAGTTGTTGTCGATCTGCTGCACGATCAAGGCAACCACTGCCGCCCAGAACGCGGTCTGAATGTCGGTCGTGATCACCGCAACAAGGACGCCGAGGAAGCCGCCGACCCATGGGCCGAGGAACGGCACGATGTTGAGCAATCCGCCGATGAGCCCGATCAGCAGCCAGAACGGCAGACCGATGACCCAGTAGCCGAACGCCAGCATGATGCCGACGATGATCGCCACGAGAAGCTGGCCCCTGAGGAAACCGCCGACCGCGGTGTTGAGCTCGCGTCCGACGAAGGCGACCTCGGCCCGGTTGTCCTCCGGCACGAGTCCGAGCATGCCGCCCTGGCTCTTCGGTAAATCGATGAGCAAGTAGAAGGCGAGCGCCGGGCCGAGCAGGAAGACGAGGATGAACTCGAAGATGCCTGAGGTTACCGATCCGATCCGGTCGAGGATCAAGGACAGGATCGTGTCCTGATTCTGCGGATCCTCGAGATACTCGACGATACGGTTGTAGTCCCAGATGCTGACGTCGATACCGAAGCGCTCGGCGATCGTGGTCGTCTGGTTCGTGAACTCGTTGTACAGCTCGGGGAAATCCGTGGCCAGCATCTGGCCCTGCTCGACGATGCTCGGAATGACCAGCGCCACCGCAGCCACGAGGAAGCCGATGATGAGCAGGAAGCCGAACGTGGTCCCGATGACTCGGTGTATGCCCATGCGCTGGAGCAGCGAGACGAGCGGGTTGAGAATGACCACGATCACCATCGCCAGGAACAACGGAGCGAGGATCACCCGGCCCTGGTCGATCAAGTAGATGACGACGCCGATGAGCGCGATCAAGCCGAGGGTTGACCAGGAGAACTGCCCGATCCGGCGGATCAGCCCGTGTTCGGATCCGGCGGACGAATCGGCGCTTTGCGAGCTCACGACTCTGGGGCGCCGCTGACCCGCTCGGCGATCTGATCGAGCCGATGACGACGCATTCGCCTGAGGCGGCGCACCGTCAACGGGTCATATTCGAGCGCCGGTTCGTCGTCGATGAGGCGGCGCAGCGCTTGGTAGTAGCGGGTCGCACTGATGCCGAGGTACTCACGGATCGCCCGATCCTTCGGGCCCGGATAGAGCCACCACGAACCCTCGAAGTCGAGGACCTGACGGTCCCGTTTGGACTCCATGGGAGCAGGGTATCCGCCGGGTATGACGGACTCGCGGATTTCGCGTTCTCAACGGAGTCCCGGCCCTTGCCTCCCCTCCGGTGAACGGTCGGCATGGTGTATGACGCTTGCCCCAGTGAGGCGACTTCCTTGCCTCCTCCTCGGGTGAACGGTCGCGCGGGTGTGCGACGCTTGCCTCGGCCGGGCTGTTTCCTTGCCTCCCTCTCAGGGGGAGGTGCCGAGCGCAGCGAGGCGGAGGGGGGTCAAGGCCTTGCCGCGGCCACGCCTTGACCCCCCTCCCCGCCTGGCGGCGGGACTCCCCCCTGAGGGGGGAGCAAAGGAAAGGCCGCGGCGGTGAGCGCCCGATGCACTGTCGCGAATTGCGACACCTCAGGGGGAGGCACCGAGCGGAAACGAGGCGACTTCCTTGCCTCCCTCTCAGGGGGAGGTGCCGACCGCAGCGAGGCGGAGGGGGTCAAAGTGTTGGCGCGACCAAGCCTTGACCCCCCTCCCCGCCTACGGCCTGATGGAGGCGGGTTTAAGTGGCGGTGAGCGTCGGGGTCACCCTGCGGGGGTAGCGGTTACTTCGGTGACGGCACAGTCGATGGCCGACACCCGGCTCGACGCCATCTCCACACTCCACTCGGCGGACTCGAATGGTCCAAGATCCTGCACGGTGGCTTCCAGGAAGCCGATACGCGCCCGATTCCAGGTCCGGATGAGTTCGACCGCGATGCGGTAGTCGAAGGTCTGCTGGGCCATCGAGTAATTGCGGATCACGCCGCTGGCGACCAACGTGCCCGCTCCTCTGCCACAGAAGACACCGTCGAGTTGGAAGGTGACCACCTCGTCGCCGGTGTGATGCCTTGTGACCTCATCGATTTTGGGATGGGCGATCGTGATGACCCCCACAACGGGTGAGTCGAAGCCGGGTATCCGGAGCCCGACGGGCGCAACGGTTGCGGTGGTCGTTGCAGTGGAAGTGGTGGTGACGCTGCCGGTACTGACGACTGCCGCTTCGGGCGGTTGGGAACGGAACGCAGCACTCAGCAGCGTTGCGGTGATGGCGCCCACCGCCACGATCGAGACCAGGAGCGCCCCCCACAGCGCCAACCGCCACGCACCCTGGACGGTGAGCGGCGGTGACAACGACTCCGCCGCTGCTACCAACTCCGGATCCGGATCCGATGCCGATTCCGCGTGACGTGGCGAACCAACGGCAAAGCCGCAATGCATGCAGACCGTGTCGTCCGGGTCCTCGAGGTCACTGCCGCAGGAGCGGCAGGCGACGGTGATCATCCGTGCAATGTCGGCCGTTTCGCCCATGTGCTTGAAGGTCGGGTGCAGCGACCGGAATGGTTGGGTGCGCTTGCAGGTCTCAGCCGACGACGCCACGCACGGATTGACACATCGGCTCGAGGAAGTCGTACTGGATCGGATCGCACGCATAGCCTGCGGATCGGAAGAGGAAAACGGCGCCGACGACCGCCATGATGAGCCAGCCGACGGCGAGGGCAATCGCCCAGACGTGGCTCGGCGACTCTCCAACGAGCTCTACGACATGCGGCCGGTTTGGATCGACACGCACCGCGATCGACACACCCTGACGCTCCTCCCACCAGCGGCCCGGGACGGTGAATTCCCCCTTGTAGCGCTCTTCACCCAACTCCCACTGGCCGGCGATCAGTACGGCAGACGGCGCACCGCTTGGCCCGATGGTGAGCGGCTGGCTCCGCAAGATTTCCGCATCGATGTTCATGCCGCGCCGACTGATCCGCATCGATCGGAGGCCGACCTGGATGCGGCTCACGGCCCCAGATGCTCCTGCCAAAAGGAACACCAAACCAAGAAGAGAGACCAACGAGACCCAGCATATGAAAGTATCGACCGGCATCCGCGCCCCGATGAGGGTCTCAGCACCGTCAGGCCGTGCTGTTTTCTTCAGCAACCAAATGACTAGTTATGAGCAGAAGGGTCAGACCCCGCGAGCGCACGGCAGCAAATAGGTAACGTCGCTTCCGATGCTCGATGAGGCGGATGACCAGGAGACGACTGCCGGCTGGGTACGACGGTGGCGCCTCGAGTCGTTTCGCATCGCCGTTTCGCTCGTCGTGCTGCTCATCGCCACTGCGCTCGCAACCGATCCACCGGCGACTTGGGAAACCTCGATGTTTCGCACGATCAATGACCTGACCTCCTGGTGGGGATGGGTGCTGTGGCTGATCGCCCAGGCCGGCTTCGTACTGGCGATTCCCGTTTCCGCGGCGATCCTCTACTTCCTGGTGCGCCATTGGCGACCGTCGGCGACTCTGCTCGCGGGCGGGCTCGTGTTCAGCTCGCTCGGGACGAGGATCATCAAGGAGGTTGTCGACCGGAGTCGGCCCGGGCAGCTGCTCACCGACGTGAAGTTCGGCTATGGCATCCCGATGAGCGGTCCCGGCTATCCCTCGGGACACACCGCGGTCGCTTTCACGATCGCCGCGATGCTGTCTCCCTATGTACCGCGTTGGCTGCGCTGGACGCTCTACGCCATTGCGGCGCTGGTGGCCTTCTCCCGGATCTATATGGGAGCGCACCTGCCATTGGATGTCGTGGGCGGCGCCGCCTACGGCCTCATCGTCGGTTCCGCGTTGAATCTGGTGTCGGGGATCCGCGTCGATCGAGCGAGGCCCGAAGCCCTCGCCAACGACATGACTCCGACCCCGTGAATACCAGCGGTTGATCCGAGGGCGCCCCGGCGTCCGAACCCGACCTTCCCAAATCCGCCGCGGCGTTCAGGGCGCCGCTTCACGCCGAAATCGCCGCGCTCACACCGCGGTAAACAGCTGCCGGGCCGACAGCTCCGTGTACAGGCCGCCGGCTGCGACCAGCTCGGCGTGGGTGCCCTCCTCAACGATCGACCCGGCGGCGAGGACGACGATCCGATCGGCGGCCCGGACCGTGCTCAGGCGGTGGGCGACCACGATCGTGGTGCGGTCCTGCATTAGACGCTCGAGCGCGTCCTGTACCAGTGCCTCCGAATCGGCGTCGAGCGAGCTCGTGGCCTCGTCCAGGATGAGGATGCCCGGATCGGCGAGCACGGCGCGGGCGATGGCGATGCGTTGGCGCTGGCCACCCGAGAGCTGCACACCGCGCTCCCCGACCACGGTTTCGTATCCATCGGGAAATGCGGCGATGAATTCGTGTGCGTTTGCGGTCTCGGCGGCGTTGACCAACTCGGCCTCGGTGGCTCCGGGCCGACCGACCTGAAGGTTCTCGGCGATCGATCCGGAGAACAACAAGACCTCCTGGGGCACCGCGGCAATCCCGCCGCGGAGCGCGGCCAGGTCCTGTGACCGGACATCGATGCCATCGATCAGTATCTCCCCGGAAGATGCGTCGTAGAAGCGGGGGATCAACTGCGTGAGGGTCGACTTGCCTGCGCCCGACGGTCCGACCAGGGCGATGGTCTCGCCCGGTGCGATGGCGAGATTGACCGTAGAGAGCACCTCGATGTTGCGGCCGGGGTACGAGAACGACACGGCGTCGAACCGCACCGAGCCCTCGCGCGCTGCCGGCGCATCCGGCGCTCCCGGCCGTGGCATCTCGACCGGCTCGTCGAGCAGCTCGAAGATCCGCTGTGAGGCCCCAAGAGCCTCCTGAAGCTCGCTGTACAGCCCAGTGAAGCTGCCGATCGCTCCGGCAACGATCAGCGTGTACAGCAGAAACGAAACGAGTTGCCCGGGCGTGAGGTCGCCGTTGAGCACGAGCCGCCCACCGACCCACAGCACAACGGCAAGCGTCCCCAGGGCGACGAAGGTAACCAGCGGGACAAAGAGCGCGCGCAGCCGTGCCCTGCGCAACGCGATCGCGTACGAATCTCTGATGACGCTGTCGTAGCGGGCGGCGACATCGTCCTCTGCGGTGAACCACTTGATGACGCGGATCGATGCGATCGACTCGTCGGCCAGAGCGTTGGCCTCGGCGATCTCGTCCTGAAACGAGGTGGAGATTCGCCGCAGGCGCCGACCGAAGACGGCGGCGGCGATGATTACTACGGGGAGGAAGGTGAGGACGGTGAGGGAGAGCAGCGGGCTGATGACGACAAGCAGGATGACACCGCCGATGAGCGTGATGCCTTGTGAGAGCGCCTGCGCGGCAGACGACGACACCGTGCCCTGGACCACGACGGCATCGGAGGTCAGCCGCGAGGTGATCTCGCCGGTGCGTCGGCCATCAAAGAACGGAACGGGGAGTCGCACGATCCGGTCGTAGACCGATCGGCGCAGATCGGCGACGACGCCTTCCCCGACGACTGCCAGTGCGTAAATGCGCAGATAGTTGAAAGCCGCTTGGACGAGGAAGACCGCGAAGAGCAGCATTGCGATCTGATCCAAGGCGCTCGTGGTGCCGGTGCCACCCAGCGCAGTGTCGACCAGGCCGCCCATGATGCGGGGGAAAACCAATCCGAGCGCCGCGGCGACGACGACCCCAACGATGGCGACCGCGAGCCAGGCGCGGTACGGCCTCAGGAGCTCGAACAGCTTGGTCAGCTGGCGTAGCTGGTCGCGCCTCGAGAGGTCGGAGGATGGCTCACCGTCAACGGGACGAGAGGACCGCATGGCACGCATGAGCCGATGCTACGGAGGTACGGGGCGTCGATGTCACCAGCGGTCGAAGTGGGCCCCTGCGTCTTGTCATCAATGGCGGTCGAATCGACCCGGATTGACCAAGACGGACGTTGTGTCGATCATGGCGCGATGAACGACCCCGCGAACGACTCGACGGCGGATTTCAACGAACGCTATCGCGTCGTCAAGGAGCCGCCGATGCGGCGTGCCGAGTTACGGGTTATCGGGTCGGACTACGGAGCGACGAGCTACACCACGAAGGATCAGGCCGACCAACTCGCCCGGGTCGTCGGTTTGGAACCCGGAATGCTGCTCCTCGACGTCGGAACCGGAGCCGGGTGGCCCGGCATCTATCTCGGGCACTCGACCGGCTGTCGGGTCGTGGCTACCGACCTTCCGCTGGAGGGTCTCAAGACGGCGAAGCTCCGCATGCATGAGGACGGTGTGGACGGAGCCGTGGTCGCCACCGCCGGAGACTCCTTGCCGTTCGGACCGGGCTCATTCGACGCGGCGACGAGCTCCGACGTCTTCTGTTGACTGCCGAACAAGCTCTCCGTGCTGAGAGCAACGCGGCGGGTCCTCAAACCGGGCGGACGCGTGGCGTTCCTGGTGATTGCGATCGCCGACGGCCTGGGTGCTGAACAGCTCGACCGTGCGCTCGATGTTGGACCAGAGTATGCGGCGGCCGGAGACGGCTATCCCGCGCTGCTCGCCGGCGCGGGATTCAACGACGTTGCGCTCGTCGATGTGAGCGACGAGTACCGAATGACGCAACAGGCATGGATTCAGGAGTGGGATACCGAAGCGGCCGCAATCAGCCGCCTAATTGGCAACAAGGAGTTTGCCGAGCGCCAGGAGCGCCGGCGCCGCGCCCTGGCCGGGACCGAGGAAGGGTTGCTCGAACGCTGGCTGATCTCAGCAAGGCGTTAGGAGGGTGGTGAACTAGGACCGTTCTTGCGTAGCCAGGAGCGATATATGGCCGTCTGCTACGCAAGAACGGTCGATGCCCCATCCTTCGACGCCAACGCATCGGCAAAGCCGACCAATGGCATCCACAACGACATCGACACCAACGGCGAGCTCGCCGGGTACGACCCGATGGTCTACGCCATCATCGACGAGGTATTCGCCGCAACGACGTGGCGATACCGGTGCCCGTGATCACCACACCGGAAAGCCCCGAGCGCAAGGCCCGGGGCTTTCACCGCATCGGCAGTTTCGCGTCATGCCGAGGACAGTGGCCTACAGCCGTCTGAGCAGTGGGCCACCCGCGGAATCGTGAATCGCTTCATTGCTGGCTCCTTTCTGGTTTCGTTGCTGGAAATCGTCGGAGGCTCAACCGGATTCGTCCGCTACGCCGGTGTCACCAATGACCTCTCTGGCCTTTTCCTCGAGGCGCTTCCTGGCTTCGCCGACCTCGTCGAGAGCTTCCCTGAGCTCATCGAGCTCTCCGGAGCGGACGTTGATGCCCTCCCTGATGAAGAGGGCGGCGGCCTCCGAGATGCTCTTCACGGCCCCCGTCTCTACCCAGGCATCGAGCGCACGCTTCGTCTCCTCGTCGACCCTGACCATCACGACTTGGTCGCGAGAGGCTTTGCCCATCTCGGCCACGGTGGCCTTCATGTCACCCGTCAGGCACATAACGGTGCAGTTGGCGAGGTTGTCGCCCGCCATCGCGATCCGAAAGTCGATCCCGTGCTCCGCGAGGGTCTTGCTGATCTGGTCGATCACGTCGGTCATCTGCCTATCGTAATACAATTACATATTACATGCAAGCCGTAATTGGACGCGAAAGGTGTCCGGTACACGGATCGGGGCCGTCGAACGGTGCGCCAATTACCATCACCGTGATGCCAGAGCTCCCCGATGGTGTGGTCACGTTCCTGTTCACCGATGTCGAGGGCAGCACGCGCCTGTGGGAAGAGGCGCCCGATTCGATGATGGCGGCGATCCGACAGCACGATGCGGAGATCGAGGGGGCGGCGGAAGTCAACAATGGCATTCCGGTGCGACCCCGAGGCGAAGGCGACAGCAGGTTTGTGGTCTTCCGCAAGGCCGCCGATGCCGCGGCCGCTGCCCTCGGCGACCTCGAGGCGGAGATGGAGCCGACCGGTTTCGCGGCCGCATCCGCGCGCGGCTCGGCGCGCTCATACGACGTCGCGGCCAAGGAGTTGCTCGAATCATTATGACGAAGATGTGCGCCGTGAAGAGCTGCCGTTTCTGGGTGGCACGGTGATGACGGGCGGTATGCTCGCCACATGGCCGACCGTTACGACGCGATCATCATTGGTGCCGGGGTCATCGGCGCCAACATCGCGTTCGAACTCTCCAAGGCCGGCTACCGCACCGTCAACCTCGACAAGCTGCCGGCCGCCGGATACGGGTCGACGGCCAACTCCTGCGCCATCATCCGCACCCATTATTCGACCTGGCAAGGAGTGTCCCTGGCCTATGAGGGCGTCTTCTATTGGAGGGACTGGCCCAACTATCTCGAGACCGACGACGAGCGGGGACTGATCGAGTACATCGAGTGCGGTGCGGTCTACCTGGGCGACGAGGAACGCTATTCCGAGAAGGTGCTGCCGATCTTCGACGAAATCGGCATCCCGTACGAAATCTGGGACAACGAGACACTCGCCGAGCGGATTACCGGCATCAACCCCGCGAGATTCGCTCCGGCGACCAGGGCCGAGGACGAGCGCTTCTGGGACGAGCCATCCGAGGAACTCAGCGGAGCGATCTTCTCACCGGTCGCCGGCTACGTCACCGACCCGCAACTGGCGACGCACAACCTGCAGCGTGCCGCCGAGGCCAAGGGCGCCGAATTCCGGTTCAACACCGAGGTGGCGGCGATCCCCTCAGAGGACGGCCGGGTCACTGGCGTCGAGCTCGCCGATGGAACCTACATCAAGGCTCCGATCGTGGTGAACGTCGCCGGTCCGCACTCGTTCGTGATCAACGAGATGGCGGGCGTCACCGATGACATGAACATCAAGACCAGGGCGCTGCGTCATGAAGTGCAGCATGTCGCTCCTCCCGAGAGCCTCGACTTCGAAAACAACGGATACCTCGTCGGCGACGACGATCTCGGCACCTACTTCCGCCCCGAGGTCGGCAACAACCTGCTGCTCGGCAGTCAGGACCCGGAATGCGATCCGAAGGAATGGGTATCTGACCCCGACGATTTCAACCGGCAGCTCACCGACGACCAGTGGAACACGCAGGTGTATCGGCTGGCCAAACGCCTCCCCGAACTCGGGATACCGAACCAGAAGAAGGGCATCGTCGACCTGTACGACGTCAGCGACGACTGGATCCCGATCTACGACCGCACCAACCTCGACGGTTTCTATGTCGCCATCGGGACCAGCGGCAACCAGTTCAAGAACGCCCCAAGCGCGGCGTATGCAATGACCGAGCTCATCAAACAGGTAGAGGCCGGCCACGACCACGACGGGGATCCGGTCCGGATCACCCAGCCGCGCAGCGGTCTCGAACTCGACCTGGGCTTCTTCAGCCGCAACCGCAAGATCAACACGGACTCGTCCTTCTCCGTACTCGGGTAGGACCGGGCCCGCCAAGCGCTTCGCATGCCATGGCTCGGCACACAGCTCTAGGAGCGTGTTGGGCAATCCTCCGGCGGGCCGTCGCGGTCGGGGAGAAACCGAGTCACCGCAACCGTGAGCTGGCGGCGGCCCCTCGCACTCGTCATTGTTCAACACCTCCTAGGGTTGCCCGGTGGCGCGGTCGGCGAAGTACTCAGCACTCTCTCTGTTCCGGCGCGGCCTGAGCGGGCAGCCGTGGGAGAAGGCGTGGCGGCGCCATGACCTGCGGCCCAGCTACGACGTGGTCATCGTCGGCGGGGGCGTCCACGGGCTCGCCACGGCCTATTACCTGGCTCGCAACCACTCGATCAGCAACGTCGCGGTCATCGAGAAGGCATATATCGGCAGCGGCGGCAGCGGCCGGAACACGGCCATCGTCCGCTCCAACTACCTGACCCCCGAGGGATCGGCTTTCTACAACCGATCGGTCAAGCTCTATGAGCGCCTCGCCGCTGACCTCAACTTCAACGTCATGTTCGAGCAGCGGGGCCACATGACCCTGGCCCACAACGACGGTTCCCTGCGCACCATGCGGTGGCGGGCCGAGGTCAACAAGCACCAGGGCATCGACTCCGAGGTCATCGGCCCCGACGAGGTCAAACGACTGGCACCGATCATCGATGTCAGCAACCATCCCCGGTACCCCATCCTCGGTGCGTTGTGGCACCCGCCCGGTGGCATCGTCCGCCACGACGCCGTCGTATGGGGATACGCCAGGACCGCCGACGCCCTGGGGGTGCAGATCCATCAGGAGACCGAAGTCACCGGGATCGACGTCTCGAATGGAAAGGTGCGTGGCGTCCAGACGTCACGGGGCTCCGTGTCGGCACCGCTCGTGATCAACTGCACCGCGGGGTGGAGCTCACTCATCGCAGATATGGCCGGGGTGCGGCTCCCGATCACGACCCGGCCCCTCCAGGCCGCCGTTACCGAGCCGGTGCAGCCGATCCTCAACCCGGTCGTGGTTTCGGGCTCGCTGCATGTCTATGTCAGCCAGACCGCCCGCGGCGAGCTGGTCTTCGGGGCCGCCGTCGACCCGTTCGCCTCATACTCGACCAGAGGCTCGCTCGACTTCGCCGAAGGCCTGGCCGGCCACGTCCTCGAGTTGATGCCGTCGCTGTCGAAGATGCGCCTCCTGCGCCAGTGGGCCGGGCTGTGCGACCTGACTCCGGACTTTGCCCCGATCATCGGGCCCACCCCGGTGGACGGCTTCTACGTCGACGTCGGCTGGGGCACCTACGGCTTCAAGGCGGGGCCGGTGGCCGGGGAACAGACCGCGGCGATGGTGGCGACCGGCGTCGTACCGGAGCTGATTGCACCCTTCGGCCTCGATCGCTTCGCCCGCGGTGATCTCACCGCCGAGAAGGGAGCGGCTGCTGTTGGACACTGAGGGCCTCTCATGTTGTTGATCACCTGCCCGCACTGCGGGCCGCGCAACAGCGACGAGTACTCGTTCGAGGGTGAGATCGTTGAGCGCCCGCTGATGGGATGCAGCGAGGAGGCATGGCGGGCGTACCTCTACGAGCGGCACAACGCCGCCGGATGGCAACAGGAGCGTTGGTTCCACGTCTCCGGGTGCAGGCGCTTCCTCGATGTCGAGCGGCATACGGTCAGCAACGAGATCCGCTCGGTGCGCGACGCGGCCGCGGAGGGTTGACCATGCATCGCCTGCCGCCGCGCCCGGGCGAAGTCATCGACCGGTCACGTCCAATAGGGTTCACCTGGAACGGGCGATCGGGCACCGGGTTCGTAGGTGACACGATCGCCTCAGCGCTGGCCGCCTCCGGCGTCTCCGTGTTCTCCCGGAGCTTCAAGTACCACCGTCGCCGCGGGATCCTCACCGCAGATCAGCACGACCCGAACCTGTTCCTCCAGGTCGACGACGAGCCCAACGTGCGCGCCGGGCACCGCCTCCTCGAGGCGGAAATGGACGTGCGCACCCAGAACGCGTGGCCCTCGCTCCGCTTCGATGCCCGCTCGGCCAATCGGCTGGTCGGCCGCTTCCTCACCCCGGGCTTCTACTACAAGACGTTCATGGCCCCGAGCCCGCTCCAGCCGGCTTACCAGCGCGTGCTGCGGCGGTTCGGCGCCGGCGGGACCGTGGGATCGGCAGCGCCCGCTCCGAGCCAAGAGAAGCGCTTTGCCCACCCCGACGTCGTAATTGCCGGTGGCGGCCCCGCCGGGATGGCGGTGGGCATCGCCGCCGCGGAAGCCGGCGCACGGGTCATGCTGGTGGAAGATCAGCACGGTCTTGGCGGTCATCTCCGTTACGCCGGGCCCAGCGCCCTCGAGTCCCTGGGCCACTTGCGTGCCGCGGTGGAGGCCGCCGACGGCATCGAGGTGCTGACAGACGCCGTGGTCACCGGACGGTACGACCACAACTGGGTGTCGGTCGTTGAGCGCTCCCCCGCCGGCGAGCGGCTGGTCAAGGCCAGGGCCAAGTGTCTCGTCGTCGCCGCCGGCAAGATCGAGCGGCCGTACGTGTTCGAAGGCAACGACCTCCCCGGCGTGATGCTGTCGGGAGCGGCGCGGCGCCTCATGAACCTGTGGGCGGTGGCGCCGGGGACCCGTGCCGTCGTCTTTACCGCAAACGGCTCCGGCGCGGCGCTGGCCGAACACCTCGCCGGGATCGGGATCGACGTCGCCGAGGTGATCGACGCCCGCCTAGGGCAGCGGCTCGTTCGCGCTCGTGGCCGCGGCCGGCTGGCCGCCGTAGAGCTTGGCGATGGCCGGACCATCGAAGCCGACCTGCTGGTAACGGCAGCCGGCTGGACGACACCGACCTCCCTGCTGAACATGGCCGGCGATCTCCCCACCTACCGGCCCGACGCGGCCCGTTTCCTCCCCGGCGAGCTGCCGGACGACGTGATGGCCACCGGGGAGATCGTCGGTGACGGCACGCTCGAAGAGATCGTGTCCCACGGCACCGCCGTAGGACGGGAGGCCGCCCGCCGCGCCTTGCAGCAGGCGTTCGACTGGGCACAGGCCACACCACGAGCCGTGCCCCAACCTCCCGCGCCGGCCGAGCCGGTCTCGATCCCGGACCTTCCCCCCGCTACCCATCCCGAAACGTTCCTGGCAACAACCGACGGCTTCGTCGACTTCTCGGAAGACGTGAAGGGCAAGGACCTGGCAATGGCCGCTGCCGAGGGATACGACTCGATCGAGCTGTCCAAGCGATACACAACGGCGACCATGGGACCGATCCAGGGAAAGCTCGAGCTGGTCAACGCGGTTGCGGCCCACGCCGCGGCCACCGGGGCGACGATCGCACGGACTGGAACAACGACGTGGCGCCCCCCATACGCTCCGATCACCCTCGGCGCCCTCGCCGGTCCGGAAGAGGACCCGATTCGCTGCTCCCCCATGCACGACTGGCACGTCGAGCACGGGGCCACCCCGCTAATCGCCGGACAATGGATCCGCCCGGACAACTACGGCGACGCCGGGGCCGAGGTGCGCAATACGAGGGAGAACGTCGGGATCATCGACGTGAGCCCACTGGGCAAAATCGACCTGCGCGGCGCCGACGTGCCAAGGCTGCTGGAGTTCGTCTACATCAACCGCTGGTCGAAGCTCGGCATCGGCAGGGTCCGATACGGGGCCATGGTCGGCGAAGACGGGGTCGTGTTCGACGACGGCGTCACCGCCCGCGTCGGCAACAACCGGTATTACATGACCACGACTTCGTCCGGCGCCGGCCGGGTATGGCACTGGCTGGATCAATGGATGCAAACCACCGCGCCGAGGTGGGACGTCCGGATGACCGCGGTGACCGACGGGTTTGCCGCGATCAACGTCGCTGGGCCGAACGCGAGACGCCTGCTCGAGCGCATTGTCGACGACGTCGACGTCTCCGCCGACGCATTTGGCTACATGCAGGCAAGAACCGGAACCGTGGCGGAGGTCACCGAGTGCCTGTTGCTTCGGATCGGGTTCACCGGCGAGCTCAGTTATGAGCTGCACGTTCCTGCTGGATACGGGGTGCACGTGTGGACGGCCTTGCTGGACGCCGGTGCCGATCTCGGCATCGCACCGTTTGGCATCGAAGCACAGAGGATCATGCGGCTGGAGAAGGGCCACCTCATCGTCGGCCAGGACACCGACGGGCTCACCAAGGCCCACGAAGCGGCCTTGGGATGGGCGGTGCGGACCGACAAGCCGGACTGCGCCGGCAAGCCCGAACTGGAATGGGAGAGCGAAGCGGGGCCCGGCCGGATGCTGGTCGCCGTCCAACCGGATAACCCGAGCCTGGTTCCGGCCGAAGCCAGCCAGATTGTGGCCGGCGGTGACATCGTCGGGCGGGTGACGTCGAGCCGGTTTTCGCCGACGCTCGAGCGCGGGATCTGCCTTGCCATCGTCGATGCCGCCCACGCCGAGGCGGGCACGCGGCTGACGATCCGGCTCCCCGACGGCACGAGCGCCGCCGCGGCGGTCATGGAGCACCACGCTCACTTCGACCCGGAAGGAGCGCGCCTTCGTGGTTGAGTTCGCCGGCCCCGTCACGGTTGCAGCGGTGGATCTGGGTGCCGCCCGCCTCAGCGACGAGTCCACCGCGCCGAAGTGGCGAATCTGGGCAGACCACTGGTCGGTGCCGCTCGGGACAGCGGCGAGAGCCGAGGCCCGCCTCGTCTTCTCGATCTCGCCGGGAGAGTGGATTGCGATCGGCGGATCGGCACCGCCCGACGCGGTCGACCTGACCCACGTGCGAGCTATGTTCCGCCTTACCGGCCCCGGCGCCACGGCCATCCTCGAACATCTGTGTGGCATCGATCTGAGCGACCAATTCACCCCGCACGGTGCGGCGGCGCGCACCCTGGTGGCCGGCGTGGCAACCGAGATGGTCCGCGACGATGTTGAGGGCAACCCGTCCTACCTACTGCTGATGTCGCGCTCGTTCGCCCGTGCGGTGTGGGAGCGCCTGATCGCAGTCAGCCGACCTCTGTAGACGCATCGCCTCCGGCGACGCGATGCCGGACGCAATCATGTCGCACCCGTCGTGTACCTTGGTCGCATCATGCGGATTCAGGCTGGACAACTGGTTTCCCTCGGCTATGGGAAATACGCCCGATCCGATGACGTGATCGCCGTGGAGCCGATCACCGACGGCCGTGGCCCAGGGCGGCGCTCCCTGGTGTGGATCCGGGGTGTGCCCGATCCGATGGTGGCGTCGCGGGCCGAAGGGTCGATCATCGACGATCTGGTCACTCCTGCGGACGAGGCGGCGCGGATGAAGGCGCAGCGCTCGGTGATGCGCAAGCTGATCCGGGTGATCGACGAGGCTTCGCCAGGCGTCCGCCGCGTCCTCGACGAAGAAAGCGGGGCGGATCTCGGCGATCTCATCGACGAGGCCAACCGGGTGCTCGGCTGACGTTTGTGCTGCTCAGTAATTGACCAGGGTGAGTAGATCGATGCCCGATGGCAGCTTCGCCCGTCCGCCGAGAAAGTCGAGCTCGACCACCGCGGCGACGCCGGCCACAGCAGCGCCGAGCCGCTCGATGAGGGTGATGGAAGCAACTGCGGTGCCTCCGGTGGCAATCACGTCATCGACGATCAGTACGACATCCCCCGGTCCAGCGGCGTCCTTGTGGATCTCGAGTAGATCGGTGCCGTACTCCAGTGCGTAGTCCTCGCTCTCGACATCGTGCGGTAGCTTGCCCGCCTTGCGGATGGGAATGAATCCTGCGGTGAGCTGGGTAGCGACCGGGGCGGCGAAGATGAAGCCGCGGGCCTCGATGCCGGCGACCCTGGTGATGCCGGCGTCCGCGTAGTGACCCGCCAGGTGGAGCACCACCGACCGGAAGGTGTCGGCGTGGGCAAGCAGCGGTGTGATGTCCTTGAAGATGACCCCCGGCTCGGGAAAGTCGGGGATGTCGCGGATGAGATCCTTCAGGGCTGCTTCGTCCATCGCGCTCCGGTGTCCTAGCAATCGAGCTGCCACGCTAGCGATTGATGACGAGGACACCGGCGCCTTGCCGTTGGGTGGGCCCGGGTCGGCGGATACGACGACCCCAAACCCGGGTCAGCGCGAGAGCCGGGTGTGAGGTTCGAACTCACGACCTTCTCTTTACAAGAGAGATATTGGGGGTATTG
>CAXMOP010000029.1:0-2994 GCA_964195155.1 uncultured Kiloniellales bacterium
TCGGCGAGATAATCGCGCACCGTTCCCCAATGGGTTTCAAGGCGATGCTGTGCGTCGATCTGTTGACCAAGCAGACCGGGAACGACCTCGGAGGGTTCATCGCCAAGGGCCATCGCAAAGGCATCAGAAAGGCTGTGGGCAGGATCGGTCGACATCACCAGGGTGCGATATCCCAGATCCGCCGATCGCAGTCCGGTTGCCGCCGCCACCGTCGTCTTACCGACTCCACCTTTGCCGGTAATGAGCAGGACCCTCATTCGGGCGCGGCGCGCTCCTCGGCTTCATGACGGAGCCCGCGCAACGCGGCCTGAACGATCTGTTTTTCGGCTTGACGGCGGAGGAACCCGGGAACCGAGAAGTTGGGCGCAACCCGCAACGCGTAGGCGATCGAGGTTCCCCCGCCCTCGCTTTCGCGGAACTCGTATGAGCCTTCCATTTCCTTTATGTCGTCGCCGGGCACCGCCTTCCACGAAATCACGTGGGGTGGTTCGTACGCGTATTCGAGTTCGTATGAAATCCTCTTGACGAACCCATCGACGACAAATGTGGCCCGCGCCGGCCTGTCGTCTTCGTCGCGTTCCAGTACCTCGACCTCGACGACGCCAGTCGCCCAAGTGGGGTACGCATCGAGATCACAGGCGACAGCAAAAACCACCTCGAGTGGCGCCGAGGTCTCGGTACTTCTGATCGTTCCTTCCACGCTTACGACCTTAGCGGGGGCCGTTGCAGCGACACCCCGGCGTATCTGAGCTGATAGGTGATCACCTCAGAGAGGTCGGGGTGGGCGGCGCGGAAGCGCTCGAGACCGCCGGCTATCTCTTCATCCGACAACAGATGGAGAGTGCTCACGTACCCCGCTTCGACGGCCGCGATCCAGTCGGCCGCGGTGCGAGTCATCGACTCCTGCCGCTCGATCGTGGTGACACTCCCACCCAATCCGGCGAGGTGCTCCGACATCGCTTGGATCTTGGGAAAGCGGGCTTCGTCGAGTGTGGCGACGCGGGGAAACCACTTGGCCAGAACCGAGGCCCGGTGATGGTCGTCGGTCATCGACCAGATCCACACGTAACCGCCGGGCAGAGCCACCCGCCATGCCTCGTCCAGCATCGCCTTCCAGTCGCCGTGATGGATGCTGAGATGGAAGTACACGAGGTCTGCCGACGAGGGAGCAAGCGGGAGTGCTTCTCCGACTCCCTGCACCGTGCCCAGCCCGATCGACCTTGCCACCGCGTGGTGCAGCATCGACATCGAGGGGTCGATCACGGTGACCCGAGCCCCCAGGGCTCTCGCCGATGCGGCCTGCGCTCCCCGACCGCCACCGACGTCGACGACGTGGCTGTCGGCACCGACGCCGCAAACGGACAGCATCGCGGCGATTTCATTGCCGCCGTCGTCGGAGCGGAACCGGTAGGCGTCGGCGAGTCGAGAGAGATCGACCTCAGCCATGACGCAGTGGCCGATGGGTGGCCCTGAAGTAGCCCACGTTGCGGCATGTCGTCCGGCCGACTCTCCAGGTCCGTGCCTGTCCCTGGTGGATGTCACCGAAGTAGTGCCAGGTCGGTTCGAATTCCCGGAGATAGTCGCCAATCGCCTCCGATTGCTTGAGACGTCCCCCGATCACGTCACGGCTCAGTGGGCGGACCGCTGGGGCCGCGTGGGTGCAGAGGATGTCGACGGAACCGAGCTTGGCCAGCTTCTCTGCCATCACGGCTTCAGACACCTCCCCGGGAACCCCGATGCCTTCAACGCCCCCGCCGACAAAGCCAACCGCGTGCCCCTCGATCTCGATCACCTCGGCATCCACGTATCGCGCCGCCGCCGGCAGCGAAGCCTGGAGAAGCTTCGGGCGGTCGGCGTTCCCAAAGATGACATACGCCTCGGCGTCACCAAGTGCCTCGGCGGCCGACTCGTAGGCCGCTCCGATGAGCTCGCGATAGCGGGCCGTGAATTCTTCCTCGCGGCCCTCGTGGAACTCGGCCCATAATCGCCGGGAGCCATCGGTATCGCCTGAGTTCCGCAGCCGGGAGATTTCGGCCACGAACTCCTTGCCAGCTACCTCAGCGAGCATTCCCTCGTTGGTGCGGTAGTCGACGAAGTTGAGCAAGTCCCCCAACACCAGCAGCGGCTCACCCATCGCGGCCACACGAGCCAGGGCATCGAACGCACCGTGGATGTCGGAGACGAGCAGCATCAGCCGAGCGTACTCAGTGCCTGGTCGATCTCTTCGACCACATCTGCAGCAGATTCGGAGTCCCGCGCCGCACGCAAGATGGCGGTCGTCCCGGGTGCACCCGACCGACCGAGAGCCCAGGCGGCGTGGGCCCGCAGCAGTGCGTCGGGATGCCCCAGCAGACCCGCAAGCACACCAGCGTGCTCCGGGGACCGTGAGTTGCCGAGGGCGACGATGGCGTTGCGCTTTAGGAATCGAGCCTGATTGCGAGGCACGTAGAAGTGGGCAAAACGCTTCCGCAGTGGTCGATCGGCGGTCGCCAGCAATTCGAGCAAGTCCACATCCCCTGTTTCGACCGTGGCCGTCGCAGCCAGTCGCTCCCCAGGCGGACAGGCTGCCAGGCAGTCGTCGCAGCCATAAACGCGGTCCTCCATGGCTTTGCGGAACTCAAGCGGGATCGACCCGCTCGACTGAGAGATGGCGGCGAGGCACCGCCGAGAATCGAGAACACCCGGAGCGATGATGGCTCCGGTAGGACAGGCCGGGATGCAGGCGTCACAGGTCCCGCAATCGCGTCTCATCGGTTCATCGGGCGACAGCTCGGCGTCGGTGACGACCGATCCGATCAACATCCAAGGGCCGGAACCGGGAGCAAGCACCATCGCACTTTTGCCCCACCACGCGATCCCGGCCCGCACCGCCGCCGCCCGATCGACCAGCCGGTTGTCGTCGTACAGCACCTCGGCCTGAAATCCGGCTGCGATCAGGGATTGGCGTATCTGGTCGAGTCCGGAGCGCAGCACCACGTAGTGGTCATCGGATGC
>CAXMOP010000030.1:0-1661 GCA_964195155.1 uncultured Kiloniellales bacterium
ATATCGGCTCACCTTCCAGGCGGCATCCGTCGGGTCCGTCCAGATCGATCTGTTCGTCAATGGTCCTGCGGGTGCGTTGACAGCTTCGCGTGTAATCGACTTCGCCAGCGGCAACGTCAGCGTCGGAACCGCCCCGCGTCCCGCGCCGGTCGGCTTTGGTGGCGAACCGGTCGAGTTGGTTCCCATGATTGGGTCCGAACCGGCAGGTCTGGGCTCGGGTTGGACATTGCCTGTGGGCATCGGTCTGGTGTTTCTTGGGGCGGTGGTGACACTCTGGCTGACATCACGGGACGACTCGGGTGTCGTCTCATTCTCTACCCCGAGCGAACTCGACGAACCGACAGAGCGGAGCGGCTTCATCGGTGCGGCCGGACGGCGGGCCAAGGCGATGGGGGAGCGGATCGCCGGCAAGACCAAGGCAGGAGCGATGGACCGGGCTCTTGATCGGGCTGGAATAGCGTTGCGCCCCGGGGAGTTCGTTGTGGTCTCAGCAACGGTCGTGGTCGTGGGCACCACCGCTGGTCTCGTACTCGGGGGACCGGCCGGCGCCGTCGTGTTCGGTTCGGCCGCAGCCGCCGCGCCGAGGACGATCCTGCGTTCACTGGCCAGTCGTCGGCGTCGAGCCTTTTCGGATCAGTTGGAGGGGTCGCTGCAAACGATTGCCGGAAGCCTGCGGGCCGGTTACGGGCTGGTGCAGGCCATGTCGACGGTCGCCTCAGAGTCGCCCCGGCCAACCTCCGACGAGTTCAACCGGGTTGTGGTCGAGTCTCGATTGGGCCGTTCGATCGAGCAGTCACTGGCGGGCATGGCCGATCGTATGGAGAACGAGGATCTTGGCTGGGTCGTGGAAGCCATCGAGATCCAGCACGAGGTGGGCGGCAATCTTGCTGAGGTGCTCGATACCGTGACCAGCACGATCCGGGAACGCAACCAGGTCAGGCGCCAGGTTCAGGCGCTCAGTGCTGAGGGCAAGATCTCTGCCGTAATCCTGCTGGCGCTTCCCGTCGTGATTGCTGGCTTTATCGCCATCATCAGTCCCGAGTATCTGGCCGAACTCACCAACACCAACCCGGGGCGGATCATGCTGGTGGTGGCACTTCTTCTGATGGCGGCCGGCGCCGGCTGGATCAAGAAGATCATCCGGGTGGAGTTCTGATGTTCGATGTCCCCCTCTACATCTATGCGGCTGCCGGGCTGGTTGTGGCCAGCGTGCCTTTGCTGGCCTGGTCCGTCGGCGGAGCCCGCCAACCCAAGATGGCTCACCGCGATCTCGACGTCGGTCAGGTCGACGAGCGGCAGGTAAACCTGCGCGCAGGACCGCTGGACCGAATCATCGTTCCGATAGCCCGCTACCTCGGCAACCGTGTACACAGGATTACCCCCGCAGGTTGGATCGAGTCGCTCGACCGCCGAATCAAGCTCGCCGGGTCACCCGATGCCTGGACGGTTGAGCGGGCGCTGGCCCTGAAGCTGGCCTTAGGGGTCGCCGGCACGCTCGGTGCCTGGACTTGGGCGGGCGGCGGGTTTGGTCTCTCCGAGCTCGGGGTGAGCGTCGCAGGAGGGCTGTTCGGTTACTTCCTGGTCGACATGATCCTCTACTCGCGCGGCAGAGAGCGCCAGAAGCTGATCCTGAGAGGCCTGCCCGATACGCTCGACCAACT
>CAXMOP010000031.1:0-52804 GCA_964195155.1 uncultured Kiloniellales bacterium
GTCCTGATGCTGTTGGTCTTCGGAACCATCGAGTTCGGCAGGCTGTACAACGCCCAGGTGACGCTGACCCACGCTGCTCGTGAGGGTATTCGCGACTACGCAATCCACCAGGACTCCTCCCAGGCGGAGGGCGTCGCTCGGGACGCCGCATCACCAACCCTCGTCACCACGCAAATGGCGTTTGCCACCTCGGCATGTGATCCGGGCGATCCAGCCACGATGACGATCACCTACCCCTTCAGCATGGCCATCCCCTTCTTCCAGTCTGACATCGTCACATTGAGCGGAGAGGGGGTCATGCGATGCGGTGGTTGAGACGCGCCCGCATCCGGATCGGCACTCGGACGACAGACCAATCCGGAGCGACGATCGTCTTCATCGCGGTGGTGCTCCTCGGGCTCCTGGCGATGACGGCATTTGTCATCGACTTCGGCAGGATCTGGCAGGAACGGCGAGAGCTTCAGCTCGGCGCCACTGCAGGCGCGCTTGCGATTGGCGAGGACTGCGCACGTGACCTTTGCGTCGGCGGATACAGCGAGCTCAGCACCGCCGAGGCCTACGCAGACGCCAACGCCACCGACGGAGCCGCATCGATATTCGCCATCGACCTCGACCTCGCCGCCCAAGAAGTCGAAGTTGTGACCGCCACCGAGAACACCAGCGGGGGCGACACCCTGGAAATGCTTTTTGCCAAGATCGTCGGCTTCGACCGGATCACCGTCGGCGCCAGTGCGGCCGTTGCTTGGGGAACGCCCCTAGATGCCGCCACGATTCCACTCATCATCTCCGATTGTGAGTGGGCCAAGGGACCCCCGCTCGATCCGGGTTGGCCGGGCGCCGGCTCGGTCATACTCCCCGATTCGGGCGCAGACCTCAGTGGCTATCCCATGGCAACCATCATCCTCCACAAGGGCCCTTTTGCCCCCGACGATGGGTGCACGATCCAACCCGGTCTCGATCTCCCTGGCGGCTTCGGCTGGATCGACACCAGCGAGCCCTGTGTCTCCGACGTGTCGGAGGGAGCGTGGATCGGCGCCACTACCGGCAACACGCCACCCAATAGCTGCAGCCCGGGGAGCTTCACCAACCTGTTGGGCGAGCCGGTGCTGATTCCTTACTTCTCGGACGTCCAAGGTCAGGGAACCATTGGTGACTACGAGGTTGCCGGGCTCGCAGGCTTCGTCGTCGCCGGCTACGACTTCGGCGGGCAATACAAGGCCGGGTCGGTGTCTTGTGGCCCGGGTACCAGTTGCCTGACCGGCTGGTTTGTCGACTTCGTGAGCCACGGCGGCGGCCCAGGGGGCCTCGGTGGCGCAGACCGCGGAGTCACCGTAATCAAGTTGATTGGGTAGGGGAATAATGAGGAGAGACCCGGTATGAGCAAACGATGGTTGGGAGTGGCTGCATCGGTCGTTCTCGCTCTAGTCGGTGCGTTCCTCTTGGTGCGCTACGTCCAGGGCGCCGACGAGCGAGCCCTGGAAGGCGAGGAGACCGTCGAGGTGCTGGTCGTCACAACTGCGGTCGACCGCGGCACCGCCGCAGAGGACCTCGACGGCAAGGTGGAGATCACCCTCGTGCCGGTGAAGTTGCAGACACCGGGGAGCGTTGCAGACCTCAGCACCCTCGAAGGAACGTTCGCCTCGGTCGACCTTGTGCCGGGTGAGCAGCTGCTCTCCAGCCGCTTTGTCACTGCCGGATCGCTTGCCGTGCTTGACGACTATCCGCTGCCGGACGGTCTGCTCGAGGTCACACTGTCGCTGTCGCCCGAGCGGGCGCTCGGCGGTTCCCTGCGCCCCGGCGATGCCGTGGCAGTGATCGCCTCCTTTGACCAGTTCACGCTGACGGGAGAAGAGCCGGTCGACGTTCAGACCCAGACCTCGGTTGGTGAAAGCGCCGAGGCCGACGAGGGCACAGTCTCGGAGCCAACGTTGGAAACGCAAACCATCACCGTCAGCACGCAGACACCGAGCTCCACGCACCTGATCATCCACCAGGCCGTCGTGACAAACGTCCAGGTAGAGCGCCTGCCGACGACGACCGACGAGGAGACCGCCGAAGAGACCGGAGTCGAGCTTGCCCCGACCGGCAACTTGCTGGTGTCGCTTGCCATGGATCCAGAGGATGTCGAGCGAACCGTGTTCACCGCGGAGTTCGGCACCGTCTGGCTCGCCCTCGAATCCGAGACCGCCAGCGGCGACACGACCTCGATCCAAACCCGAGCCACGGTTTACGACGATCCCAACGCCGGCATCGACCAGGCAAGCATCAAATGAGCAACATCATCCTGGCGACGTCCAGCGCCGCGGTTGAACAACGGATACGGCGTGCGATCGCTCCGCACCACAACGGATCGCTGCGGCGGTGGCACGACAAGATCATGCTCACCGACCCCGCACGCGCGGTCAAAGAGCTGATCGCGGAGGGAGCCGACGTAGTCGGCATCGGACCAGACATCGATCTCGACATCGCTCTGCAACTGTCGAGCACGTTCGATGCGAGCCACCCGGAGATCTCGGTGGTACTCATCGCCGAGCCGACCACGGGGTTCTGGCAAAAGGCGATGCGCGCCGGTGTCCGCGACGTCCTGACGACAAAGGCCGACGACGAAGAGATCAAACGGGTCTTCGATCGGGTGTCGGAGTCATCGAGGAGACGCCGCTCCAACCTCCTCGACGAGATCTCCGATGGGCAGCCCTCCGGAAAGGTGATCACACTGATCGCCCCAAAAGGAGGTTCCGGAAAGACCGCGCTAGCCACCAACCTGGCGGTGGCGCTGTCCCGCGGGGAGGAGAAGGTCGTGTTGATCGATCTCGACCTCCAGTTCGGCGACGTTGCCGGCTGTCTCAGCTTGCACCCCGAGAACACCATGGGAAGCCTCGCTTCGGCTCCGGATCATCTGAGTGTCACAGCGCTCAAGGTCTTTCTGACACCGATGAACGAGAACCTCTTCGTGCTCTGCGCTCCGGAGTCACCCGCAGAGGGCGAGGAAGTCACCGTTCAGGCCGTCGAGCGCGCCGTGCAACTCATCGGCGAGGAGTTCCACTACGTCGTCATTGATACCTCGGCCGGCCTCACCGAGGCAACGCTGGCCGCGATTGAGCTCTCGACCGACCTGCTGTTCATCTGCGACCTCTCTGCAGCGGCGGTACGAGCGATGCGGAAGGTCATCGATGCACTCGACCGGCTCGGGATGGACGGAGCGAAACGTCACTTCGTGCTCAACCGCGCAGACAGCAGGGTCGGCATCGAGGTCGACGAGGCAGCCGCGGTGGTCGGGCTGCCGGTGGCCATTGAAATCCCGAGCGCACGAGACGTGCCGCTGTCGATGAATCTGGGAGTTCCGGTCGTGGAGTCGGCGCCGCGAACCCGGGTGGGGAAGAGCTTCCTCTCGGTAGCGGATCTGTTCACCGAACAACCCGCCAACCGTTCTCGACGTCGATCGGTGAGGAGCAGATCATGAAGCTGAACGAGCGCCTGAAGCGGACCGAGGCCAATGAAACGCGAACGTCGCAATCGTTCCGCCCGGCCGCCGCACCAACCGACACCGACCCGCTCGCCCATCTGAAGCGTCGAGCACAACAGGCGCTGTTCGCCAAACTCGGTGCCCGCCTCTACGACTCATCGCTGACCGACGCCGAGCTTCAGGACTTCGTCTCGACCGAGCTCAGCGATGTGATGGCGGGAGAGGCCATCCAATTGACATCCGAGGAGAGTCGGGCGCTTGCCCTGCAGATTCGCGACGACATCCTCGGGTTCGGGCCGGTGCAGATGTTCCTCGACGACCCGAGCGTGACCGAGATCATGGTCAACGCGGAGTACTCGATCTACATCGAGAGGGACGGCAAGCTCATCGAAACCGATACCCGGTTCATGTCGCGCCAGCACCTGCGCCGGGTTATCGACCGGATCGTGGCGCAGGTCGGACGGCGAATCGATGAGTCATCACCCATGGTCGACGCCCGCCTTCCCGACGGCTCACGCGTCAACGCGATCATCCCGCCACTCGCCGTCGACGGGCCGGCGCTGACGATCCGGATGTTCGCCAAGGATCCGTTCAAGGTCGACGATTTGATCGGCATGGGCACGATGACCGACACCGTCGCCAACCTGATCACCGCAGCGGTCGCCGGAAAGCTCAACATCATCGTCAGCGGCGGCACGGGTACCGGCAAGACGACGATGTTGAACGTCCTGTCGGGGTTCATTCCTGAAGGCGAGCGCATCGTCACCATCGAGGACGCCGTGGAGCTTCAACTGCACCAGCGTCACGTCGTGCGCCTGGAGAGTCGTCCGCAAAACGTCGAGCAGCGTGGCGAGGTGACGATCAGAGATCTGCTGCGCAACGCTCTGCGCATGCGACCGGACCGGATCATCATCGGCGAGGCTCGAGGCGGCGAGGCCCTCGACATGTTGCAAGCAATGAACACGGGACATGAGGGCTCATTGTCGACGGTCCACTCCAACGGCCCGCGAGACACGCTTTCTCGCCTAGAGACGATGGTCTTGATGGCCGGGATCGATCTGCCGTCCCGTGCGATTCGCGAGCAGGTCGCCTCTGCGATCGATGTCATCGTGCACCTGAGCCGTCTGCGCGATGGCAGCCGCCGGATCACCCACGTGACGGAGGTCGTCGGGATGGAGGGCGACACGATCACCACCCAGGACATTTTCACCTTCGACCATGCCGCGGGAGTCGACGCAAGCGGGAACTACCTCGGAACCCTCAACCCGACCGGTATCCGGCCGCGCTTCACCGAGCGGCTCAAGGACATTGGAATCCACTTGCCCCCCGAGGTCTTCGGCGACCCCGGCATCGTCATCAGCAACATCTCGAAGGTCGACGGGTGAGCCGTCGCCGGCGCACATCCGCGCACATTCTCTGGGCCGTGGCGCTGATGTTGCTGCTGTTGACGGCGGCACCTGCGGCCGGACAGACCAGCGATCCTCTCCCGCTTCGCGTGGAAGACACAGACGTCACCGGTCATCCCGAGGTCGTGTTGACGGTGAGTGTCCCGAGCGAGTTCGTTGGTACGAACATTGACCCCGACGCCTTCACGGTCGTCGAGGATGGCATCGTGGTGGCAACCGGCGTGACCCGGCTGCCATCGGACGACCTCGAGGTCGTCCTCGTGCTCGACACGTCGGGCAGCATGGCCGGCAGCCCCCTCGCTGCTGCTCAATCGGCAGCCCTCAGCTTCGTCGAGGCCATGCCGGCGGGTGTCAACGTCGCGGTGGTCACCTTCGCCGACGGCACGGCGGCCGCCAGTGGCTTCACCACCGAGGTGGACGAGACCACGGCTGTTGTGCTTGGCATTCGGGCATCCGGCGAGACGGCGCTGTACGACGGTCTGCTGGTCGCCGCAGAACAGTTCGATCCGGCCACCCAGGCGCGGCGGACCGTGATCCTCCTCTCCGATGGAGGCGATACGGTCAGCGAGGCCACGTTGGAACATGCATTGGTGGCTCTCATCGACGGCGGCATCTCGTTCTATGCGATCGAGCTTCAGACAGCAGAGAACGATCCAGTGGCTCTGGCGCGGATAGCGGCCGCCACCGGCGGCACGATCGTTGCTGCAACCGACCCCGACGCCCTCGAAGGCATCTTCGACGAGATCGCCGCTCAGCTCATCAACCGGTACCAGCTCACGTACGTCTCGGAGGCCTTCGGACCCGTAGCCGTCGCCGTCTCTGTCGAGGTGGAGGGGACCACGGCGGCCACGACCGAGACGCTGCGCCTGCCTGCCGCTCCCGCACCGGTGGAGCCAGCAGTGGAACCCGAGCCGGCTCCCGAACCCGTACTGGCAGCCCCTCGAGCCGGATCGTTCGTCGAGCTCACCCTGTGGCAACAAAGCACCAGTTTCTACCTCGCGCTCCTGCTGACCGCTGCCGGCCTCGTGGGTGTTGCATTCGCAACTCGCGGCGTGCAAGTGAGGAAGAAGAAGTCCGTCCTGAGCGACGACGTGCCAAAGGCGAGGATGACGAGCAGCCCGGCGCTATCGGGGATTGCGGGGCGTGCAGTTGGTCTCGCCGAACGATCGCTCCAGGGCGAGCGCGGAGGCCGCATCAACAGCTGGCTCGAAAAAGCCGGCATCTCCATGCGGCCGGCCGAATTCGTCGTGCTCGCCGCCATCGCAACCATCGTTGGCATCGCCCTCGGATACCTCATCCTCCGTATTCCTGGAGCGGTCGTTGGCGGACTGCTTGCTCTCCTGCTCGTTCGGTTGGTGGTCCAGCGGAAGGCTGCCAAGCGCCAAGCGGCGTTCGCCGAACAACTGCCAGACAGCCTCCATCTCATTTCCGGGAGTCTTCGAGCCGGCTTCGGGCTGCTGCAGGCCATCGAGGTCATCGGCTCCGAGGCGCCGTCGCCCACCGCAGAGGAGTTCCGGAGGGTCAAGGTGGAGGTCCACCTTGGGCGCGATCTCGATGATGCTCTGGGCGCGATGGCAAAGCGTGTCGGCAGCGAGGATTTCGCATGGGTGACCGATGGCATTCAGATTCATCGCGAAGTCGGCGGTGACATCGCCGAGATCATCGACTCGGTCAACTCGACAATCCGTGCCCGCAACCAGATACGCCGACGGATCCGGGCGCTGAGTGCCGAGGGCAGGGCCTCGGCCATCGTGCTCATCCTCCTGCCGGTCGTGCTGATCGTGTTCATCACGCTCGTGAACCCCGACTACATCGGCGAGCTCACCGGTTCATCGATCGGCCGCCTCCTGATCGCCTTCTCGGCCGCAGCCATGGTCGTGGGCGTCATCTGGATCAAGCGAATCGTCCGACTCGAGTTCTAGGAGGAGCTATGCCAATTCAGGTCATCGCCGGCGCGCTAGCAGTCGCCGCCGCGGTCCCGCTGCTTCTGTTCTCGCTCGCCGCTACCGGCCAGCGATGGCCGGGAAAGAGGCGGAATGTCCTCAGCGACGTGACCGACGTTCGCCAGCACGTTCTGGGAAAAAGTGCGTGGGATCGGTTGGGCCAGCCTCTGACCGAGGGGGTTGGATCGGCCCTGGTGCGCCTATCGCCGCAGGGTTGGGCCGAGAGGATCAGTCGGAATATCGCTTTGGCCGGATGGTCCCGGAGACTCTCGGTTGAGCAGGTGATCCTGGCAAAGGCCGGATCGGCAGTCCTGGCGTTCCTATTCGGATGGTTCGGACCGATCTCGCAGATGGACCTCGGCTGGCTCGTCACTCTGCTGATCACCGGTGTCGCATTTGCGATGCCCAACATCTGGGTCCGCCGCCGCGCCGAAGAGCACCAACATCAGATTCAGATCGAGCTCCCCGACGTGCTCGACCAAATCACGATGAGCGTGGACGCAGGCCTCGGCTTCGAGGCTGCCGTCGCCAGGGCCGCGCAGGTCGGCGAGGGCCCGCTCGCCGACGAGTTGAGTCGGACCGTCCAGGAAATGCAGCTCGGAGTCTCCCGTACCGATGCACTGCGCAACCTCGCCGAGCGCACCGAGGTCCCCGATCTTAAGAGCTTCGTGGTCACGGTCGTCCAGTCAGAGGAGTACGGCCTCCCGATCACCAAGGTGCTGAGCGTCCAGGCCGACGAGCTCCGCGACAAGCGCCGGCAGAGGGCCGAGGAGCGCGCATTGCGGATCCCGGTGCTCCTCATCTTTCCGCTCGCCTTTTGCATCTTCCCCACCATCTTCATCATTCTGCTCGGCCCGGCCCTTATTCGGATCTATCGCGACATCGGACTCATCGCTCCCTGAGGTGACCACATGATCGAAGCCCCACGAGACCTGCGATCGCCGAGGACCGTCGCCGAGGTCGTTGCCGGTCTCGACACGTCGGGCGAGATGTCCAGGCCGATTCCGAGCGGATTCGAGCCGCTCGACAGCGCACTGGAAGGCGGGTTCAGAACCCGCGAGCTCGCAATCGTGGGTGGCCCTCCGGGAGTGGGCAAGACGTCGGTCGCTCTGCAATGGGCTCGCCAGGCTGCTGCATCGGGAAGAGCTGCAGTATTCGCCTGCTACGAGCACGACGAAGTGTCACTGCTCGGGCGGCTCCTCGCCCAGGAGATCGGCGAGATTGGCGATGACGCTCCGGCATCCCATTACACGAGATCGGCCGTGCGGGCGGTGACCAGGGGGGAGGCGTTGCTGGAGGAAGAGTTGTCGAGCGACCCGCTTCTTCGCTCGGCGTATTCGAGGCTCGACGACTTTGCCCACCGCCTATGGCTGCTCCGTGCCTCGGGGATCACCACCAGCCTCTCCGAACTAGAGGCGATCGTCGATGATTTTGGGTCAGGGACGATCCTGTTCATCGATTATCTCCAGAAGATCCCAGGCGGCAGCGACATGTTGAGTGAATCCGATCGGGCGATTCGCCTCGCCGAAGGGCTCAAGGAGCTAGCCCTCGATCGCGACATCGCGGTCGTCGCAATTGTGGCCGGCGATTCGTCTGCACTGTCGGCACGCCGGTTGCGGCTCCAGCATCTCAGAGGCTCGGCCGGTCTCGCCTATGAGGCAGACCTCGTGCTGATGATGAACGAGAAGGCTCTTGCGGTCTCCAAATCGCACTCGGCCTTCGACCCGGTACGAGCACAGGAATTCACCTCCAAGGTGGTGCTGAGCATCGACAAGAACCGGGGAGGCCCGGCGCCGATCGACCTGGAATTCACCAAGGATCTGGCCCACTTCAGACTCGAGCCGATGGGCTCGGTGGTCGAGGACCGACTGGTCGATACGCTGATGTATCCCGAGTGATGCACGCTGCCGGCTCCACCACACATATCACGTCCGCGAGCGCCATCCTGCCACGGTAAAGTGATCTCGGGACAAGCTCCCATAACACCCGGCTGGACGAGGAGGGACAGAAAAATGCGATTTACGAGATCAAAGACGAGATGGGCGATCGCCATCGTTGCGCTGGCACTGGTAGCCGCTGCGTGCGGCAGCGACGACGGCGATGGCAACGGCGACGACAGCACCGACACCACCGAGGACCTCGCAGGGCAAACCATCGAGGTCATGGCCTCGTGGGGTGACGAAGAGCAGGCCGGCTTTGAGGAAGTGCTCGCCGCATTCACCGCGGAGACCGGAGTCGAGGTCACCTACGTGTCCGAGCGCGACCTGCCCATCGTGCTGCCGACCCGCGTCGCCGGCGGCAATGCACCGGATGTGGCCATGATCCCCCGACCAGGAATCATCAGTGGGTTCGTCGACGACGGGGTGGCGATCTCGTTCGCCGATCTCGGTGTTGATCAGAGCGCCATCGACGCCAACTATTCGGACGGCATACAAGATCTTGCAACCTTCGACGGCCAGCTCTACGGGCTGATGACGGCCTCCAACTCGAAGAGCACCTTCTGGTACAAGCCGGCGTCGTTCGAGGAGCAGGGCTTCTCCGAGCCCAATACCTGGGACGAGCTGGTAGCCATTTCGGACGGGTACGTCACGGCCGGGAAGACCCCGCTGTCGATCGGCGGCCTCGACGGGTGGACGCTGACCGACTGGTTCGAGAACATCTACGTACGGGTCGCAGGGCCCGACATGTACAACGATCTGTTCGTGACCAACGAGGTGAAGTGGACCGATGAGACCGCGGTGACAACTATGGAGCTGTTCCGCGACATAGTCGCTCCGACGGACGTCAAGCTGGTCGGCGGTGCCGCAGGTACCAATTCAACGGGCTTCATCGATGCCTGGGACCTGGTGCTGGGTGGCGATGCCGAGATGTACTACGAGGGCGGGTTCATGAGCAGCTTCGGTGCTGAGAACTTCCCCGATCTCGTCGGTGGGACGGACTACACGTTCTTCAACTTCCCCGAGATCGACTCGCAGTACGGCAAGCCGGTGGTGGGCGGCGGCGACTTTGCGGTTGCCTTCACCAACACGGCGGCGACCAGGGCGTTCATCGACTACCTGGCCACGCCGGCGGCAAGCGAGGTCTGGGGGACCGCAGCCGCGGGAGCTCGGATCACGCCAAACCAGGCCGTCTCGGCGGATATCTTCGTCGATCCGCTCACGAGCCGCGAGGCGCTGTTCATCAAGGATGCGGACATCTTCGTGTTCGACGGATCCGACCTGGCACCTGGTGCGGTTGGCGGTGATGCCATGTTCACCGGTCTACAGAACTTCATCGCAAACCCGGACGACATTCAGGGCGTGCTCGAGTTCATCCAATCAGCAGCAGACGGCGCGTACTAGACAACGAAAAGCGAAACCTGAGCGGGTGCCTCGCGCACCCGCTCAGGCGCGTCTATTCCGGATCGCCTCCGCCTGAGGGGGACTTTTCTTTGCCTTCCCCTCAGGGAGGTGCCGAGCGCCAGCGAGGCGGAGGGGGTCAAAGCGTTGCCGCGACCACGCCTTGATCCCCCTCCCCTCCCTACGGTCGGGACTCCCCCCTGAGGGGGGAGCAAAGAAAGGGCCGCCATTACGGCTCGAAGCCCCAATCGGTGCTCGCGACTCGCGACTACTCGCTCTCGTTCCCGCTCAGCTCCACGGTCGAATGGAACGTGAGCTTGATCGGCTCCTGGGCTCCAACGATCAGATTGTCGGAGACGACGGCATGGGACATGTCGTGAACGAGGATGCCGTAGCGTGGGGCGTCGCTGACGCTATTGCCGGTCACGTTCCCGACCGACATCTCGTTGATCGCAATGCCGGCGCGGTCTCCGCCCGTCACTTCGTTGTCCCGAACCGTGGCGTTGGCGAAGTTCACGGCGATGCCGTAGCCGCCGGCGTGGTCGACCACGTTGTCCAAGATCATCGAGTCCGGCCAGGAAGTGGAATTCGCCACCCGGATACCGATGACAAACGGGCCGGGCGCAGGCCTGATGTGGTTTCCCTTCACGGTCGCCGCAGCAGACACCACTTCGACTCCCCGGTGACCGCTTTCGAGGATGAGGTTGCCAGCGATCGTCACCTCGGAGCTGAGGGTCACCGCCACGCCAATGTCGCCGCCGACGATGGTCAGTCCCTGGAGAGTGACGCCTTCAGTGCCGGACACACTGAACACGGTCGTCCCGGGTGCTCCGACAATTTCCACGGAACCGGGCTCGGCGAGAATGCTCAGCGGGCGAACGATGGCCACCGGGCCGTCGTAGGTACCTGGGGCCAACCGGATCGTCGCCCCGTCGGGCGCAGCGGCGATGGCCGCAGTCAAAGTCGAATATTCGGCGGGTACTGCGATGACCGGCGCCCATGAGGTCTCGGTGCTGCACGCGGTGAGTGCCAAGACGAGCGCGGCGCCGATCGCCAGAGCCCGCACCCTCCTAGCCCTTGACCGCACCAGCGGTCAGGCCTCGAACGAAGTACCTCTGGAGCGCAAAGAACACGATGAGCGGGACCACCATCGAGACAAAGGCGCCGGCGGAAAGCAGGTTCCACTCGTTGCCGTATTGGCCGAGAAGGTTGCGGATTCCAACCGTCAACGGGAACTTGTCCGGGGTCTGGAGGAAGATGAGGGCGTTCATCAGATCATTCCATACCCACACGAACTGGAAGATGGCCAGGGCGGCGATGGCCGGGAGGGAAAGCGGCAAGACGATCCTGGTGAAGATCTTCACGTCGGTGGCGCCATCGATGCGGGCCGATTCGATCAGATCTTTCGGAATGTCGGCCATGAAGTTGCGTAACAAGAAGATCGCAAACGCCAACCCGTATCCGGTGTGGGCCAGCCAGATGCCCGGGAACGTGCCGGTGAGGTTGAACGTGTTGAAGATCTTCAGCACCGGCACCCAGGTGACCTGGAGCGGTACGACCAGCAGGGCAATGACGCCGAGAAAAATCCAGTTGCGGAAGGGAAAGTCAAGCCAGGCAAAGGCGTAGGCCGCAATTGCCGCGATCAGGATGGGGAATATGGTGGCCGGGATCGTGATGATGATCGTGTTGATGAAGTTGTCTGCGAACCCGGGCGGAGGCAGATCGGGTGAGAACAGCACCTCGTTGTAGTTGTCGAGGGTCCAGCCACCCTGGAAGATCTGCCACCAGCCGTACTGCGAGCTAGCAGCGCGGCTCTTGAACGAGGTGATGAACAGCCCAAGCGTCGGGACCAGCCAGGTGATGGTGACCGCGATGAGCACGGTTGGCACCAGCCAACGGCTGAACCCCTGGCGCTTCGGGCCGCTCGGCGCCTTTGGTGCTTCGACGGTGGTCATCTCGCCTCCGCGGCTCGGATCTGGCGCATCTGCCACCACATCAAGGGGGCCATCATGATGAGGAGCACCACCGCAACCGCGCTGCCGTACCCGGCAAAGTTGTTGTTGAAAATCTCCCAGTACACGGTGAAGCCGACGATGCGCGACGAAAAGCCGGGACCTCCCGTGGTCATGATCAGCACCAGGTCGACCGCCTTCAGCGCATTGATGATCATGGTCACCGCGACCACGATGATCGGCCCCTTCATCTGCGGCAGCGAAACCCTCCAAAACACCTGCCACTCGTTTGCGCCATCCACCGACGCGGCCTCGTGGGTTTCCTCGGGTAGCGCCTTGTAGGAGGCGGCGAGGATCGTCATCGCTAGCGCGGTCCATACCCAGATACCGGCACCGATGATGGCGAAGTTGACGATGTTGGCTTCACCGAGGAATGCCACCGGGCCGAGCCCGATCAGCCCCAACATGGCATTGATCAGACCGATATTCGGATCGGTCGAGTACACCAGCCGGAAGACCACGCTGGCCGCAGTGAACGACACGACCAGGGGCAGGAAGACGATCGCCTTTGCCGTCTTCTCGTACTTGACCTTGTCGGCGAGGACGCCGACGAGTAGGCCGAAGGCGATGACGCCCAAAGTAAACAGAACCACCCAGAGGGCGCTGTTGAACAACGCCGACCACGGCGGCAGGTCGTAATGAATGAAGGCGGCGTCGTCGGTGAACATCCGCACGTAGTTGTCCACGCCGATGAACTCGCGGGTGGGGTTGATCGTCGACCCATCGTGGAAACTGATCCAAATGGTGCGGATGACGGGCCACACCAGGAACACGGACAAGAGGAAGAGCGCAGGAGCCAGCCACAGCCAGGGGCGCCAGCGTACCCGACTCTTCGGCTTCTTCGGCTCCGCCGGAGCGGGCGCCGGGGCCGCTTCTTCGCTAACGGTCGCCGTCATCGTCCTCCTAGGTAGCCGCCGTTGCCGTTGCCTTCGCCCCGACGCGATCGCCGCTTGCAGGGTCGAAGAAATACAGCTTTGCGGTGTCGACCACCACCTCCAATGCCTGGCCGGTCTGGACGCGAATGTCGCTGCTGATCCTGGCAACGAACTCGGTGCTATCCCCGAGCGATTCGGCGGTCTGGCCGGTGTCGGCCAAGAGCTCCTCGATGTCGGGGGTGACGACCGGGCGGGCGTCGAGTGTGGTGTGAACGTAGCTTTCCGCGCCGAGGTTCTCGTCGACCTCGACGGTCATGTGAATGGCCCGGTCCGGGTCGGCCCCGGCGATTTCGGCCGCCTCCATCGAACTGGGTCGCACGCCCATCACCAGCTCCTCGTTGGTGTGATTCTCGAGGCCCGGATGCCGCTCGATGGCGTACGGGTCGACCTTGAGGCGCTGGTCGGCGAAGCTGGCCCACAGATCCTCGCCGTCGCGCTCGAGGGTGGCGTAGACCATGTTCATGGCCGGGCTGCCGATGAACCCGGCCACGAAGAGGTTCACCGGGTTGTCGAATAGCTCATACGGTGGCCCAACCTGCTGCAGGTTGTATGGCTTGGCCGCCGACACCGCCCTGAGCACCGCAACGCGGTCACCGAGCGTCATCGCCTCGACCTGGTCGTGGGTGACATAGACGGTCGTCGTCTCCAGGCGGCCGTGGATCCGCTCCAGCTCGGCGCGCATTTGCACACGCAGCTTGGCGTCCAGGTTGGAGAGCGGCTCGTCCATGAGGAAGGCCGCCGGCTCGCGGACGATGGCACGTCCCATCGCCACCCGCTGCCGCTGCCCACCCGACAACGCCTTCGGCTTGCGATCGAGAAAGTCATTGATCTCGAGGATGTCGGCGGCCTCCTCGACACGCTGGTTGATCTCGGCCTTCGGCGTCTTGCGCAGCTTCAGACCAAACGCCATGTTGTCGCGCACGGTCATGTGTGGATACAGGGCGTAGTTCTGGAAGACCATGGCGATATCGCGGTCCTTGGGCGCCATGTCGTTGACCAGGCGCTCGCCGATGTGCATCTCGCCGCCGCTGATGTCTTCGAGACCGGCGATCATCCGCAGCACCGTCGACTTGCCGCAGCCCGAGGGACCGACGAGCACGAGGAACTCACCGTCCTCGATCGTGAGATCGAGCTCCCCGACCGCAAGGGTGCCGTCCTCGTAAATCTTCGTGAGGCCATCCATCCGAATCTCAGCCACACGGACTCCATTCGCCGAGTGCCACAACCTAGCGCCTCCGGCCCGCGCCCGGGCCAGCGTGGCGCCGTGTCACCGCGGAGTCTTCTGCTCTCGATCTGCCAAGCTGGCGCCGAATCGAGGTGGCGGAGTGCGGCTCGGTGCTCGTGCAGCGTTTGTGGATGGTGAGCTCGTCGAGGGAGACATCGATGTCTCCGGCGACGTCGTCGCCGACGTCGGCCTCACCCCTGCAGGACGCAACGGCGTGGCTCTCCCCGGCCTTGTCGACGTGCAGGTCAATGGCTTCGCCGGGGTGGACTTCGCCTCCGCCGCCCCCGACGACTACGAGGCTGCCGGGGCGGCCCTCGCCGCCACCGGAGTTACCGCATATCAACCAACGCTGATCACGCTTCCCGAGGACACCTATGTGCGTGCCCTCACGACCGTCGCCGAGGCACAAGCCCGATTCTCCGGGCCGCGCATCATCGGGGCCCACCTCGAGGGCCCTTTCCTGTCGCCGTCCCATGCCGGTGCCCACGACCGGGCAAACATGCGCGATCCCGACGTCGAGATGATGGACCGGCTGCTGGCTGCCGGGCCGGTCACTCACGTCACCATCGCCCCGGAGCTCGACGGAGCCTTAGGGCTGATCGAGCATCTGCGGCGGCGCGAGGTGATCGTCTCCTGTGGGCATTCCGACGCAGACGCGGCGACCACGAACGCCGCTTTCGATCGGGGCGCGACTGCGGTCACCCACTTGTTCAATGCCCAGCGGTTGTTCAACCATCGCGACCCGGGCATCGCCGGGGCCGCTCTGGCCCGTGACAGTGTCGTCGTGACACTCATCGTCGATGGCGTGCACCTTGCGCCCGAGGCAGTGCAGATCGCCGCAGCCGCCGCCCCCGGCCGCCTCGCGCTGATCACCGACGCCATCGCCGCGGCCGGGATGCCGGACGGTACGTATGCCCTCGCGGATCGCCAGGTTGAGGTCCACGGTGGAGCGGCCAAGCTCCAAGACGGAACGCTCGCCGGGAGCGTCCTGACCATGGACCAGGCACTTCGCAACCTGATCGACCTGGGCGTAGGCATGGAGGATGCGATTGGGGCGGCGACCGCGGTGCCGGCCCGGTTGATCAACCGGCCCGAGCTCGGAACGCTCCGCCCGGGCACTCCTGCCGATGTGATCATCGTTGACGATGACCTGGCGGTCGTGCTGACGCTGCGGGCCGGTGAGGAGCTCTTCGCCGCCAGTTGAGGGCGGTGACCACCCGACTAGATTCGGCCCCAATACCACGAACGAACAGGAGCCAGGGATGCAAGCGCGGTCGATCACGATGCTGGGCACCGGCCTCATCGGTGAGTTCTACACCATGGCGCTGCACAGCCAGCGCAGTCGGGACCAGGTCAAGGTCGCGTATTCCAGGAGCGACGACCGGGGAAAGGCGTTCGCCGACCGGTGGGACATCCCTGCGCACACGACATCGCTCGAGGAGGCGGTCAACCATCCCGATACCGACACCGTCGTCGTCGGGCTGCCCAACTTTCTCCACGAGGAGGCGATCGGGCTCGCCGCTGATGCCGGCAAGGCAGTGCTGTGCACCAAACCGCTGGCCAGCAGTGCCGAGGAAGCCAAGCGCATTCTCGACACCGTGGAGTCAGCCGGGGTGTTCGCCGGCTACCTGGAGGACCTCGTGTATACACCGAAGACGATCAAGGCAGTCACCGCGGTCCAGGGGGGCGCCATCGGCGACGTCACCTGGGTTCGATCAAGAGAGACCCACCCCGGTCCGCACAGCGCTTGGTTTTGGGATGCTGACAAGGCCGGTGGCGGTGCCATCGTCGACCTTGGTTGCCACTGCATCGAGATCATCCGCAGCTTCATGGGCAAGGGCAACCGGCCGCTCGAAGTGATGTGCTGGGCGGACACCCTCGTACATCCCATCAAGGCGGAGGACAACGCGGTGGCGTTGATCCGCTTCGAATCCGGGGCAATCGGCCAGTTCGAGGTGAGCTGGACCTTTCGGGGAGGGATGGACCTCCGCGATGAGGTCGCCGGAACCGAAGGCACGATATGGCTCAACCACTTCCTGCGCACCGGGTACGAGATGTACACGTCCGGCGGCGGTTCGGGTTATGTCGCCGAGAAGATCGAGTCGGCGGAGGGTTGGCTGTTCCCGGTTGGTGATGAGGTGTCGGAGCTCGGCTATGTCGACATGTTCAGCGACATGTTCGACTCGATGGAGAGCGGCACCGACCCCAGAGAGACGTTCTACGACGGATACGTGGTGAACGCCATCATGGACGCCTCCTATCGGTCGGCGGAGAGCCGGCAGTGGGAGGCGGTCGACGTGGAGTGGCGAGGCGGCAGCACCCAACGCATCAAGAAGGACGTCAAGACTCACGACGGTCATGCCATCGTCAAGGAGGAGGTCCTCCCGGACGGTCGGCGCAAGCTCATCCTCAGCGACAAGGACACCGGTTCAATCTTCGACATCGTGACTTGACCCGATGCACCTCGAGGTTTTCGCAGAGGAGGAGTGGGCAGGTCGCGTCGCCGACGAGTGGGGCGAGCGGCTGCAGGCCAATCCGAGGATGCGGATGGTGCTGCCAACCGGCGCGACACCGCGGCCGCTGTACCGGGAGATGGCGCGGCGTTCCCCCGACCTCAGAAGCAGCAAGGTGTATGTCCTCGATGAGTTCCTCGGGCTGCCACCCGGACACGTTGCACGCTGCGATGTGATGATGCAGCAAGACTTCATCGACCTCCTCGACGAGCCACCGATCCTCGATGCCCTCGATGCGGAGGCAGAAGATCTCGATGCAGAAGCGGCCCGCTTCGCCACCGCAGTCGCCTCCGGTGCCATAGACCTGACCATGCTCGGCCTCGGGGCCAACGGACATATTGCGCTCAACGAGCCGGGCTCCACGCCCGAGGACGGCGCCCGGGTCGTCACGCTTCACCCCGGCACGGTGGCCTCGATGAGTGCCGTGGCGGATCCGCCACCCCGCCGGGGTGTCACGCTGGGAGTGGCCGACATCCTCCGCTCAGAAGCGGTGTGGCTGTTGGTCACCGGATCGGGCAAGGCCGAGATGCTGGCACGCACCGTCGACGGGCCGATCGGACGCGAGGTGCCTGCGACTTATCTGCAAAATCACCCCAATACCACGGTATTCGCAGACGAGCCTGCGGCCCGGCTTCTCCGGCCCTGAACCCGCCGGCGCATCCAGACCGCAGACCACGAATAGGCTGCCGTTGAGCATGAAGAACCATCCCCCGCTCACTCGCGAATACTTCGATGCGGTGCTGTTCGATCTGGACGGCGTCCTGACAGAGACCGCTTCGATCCACGCCGCGGCGTGGCGTGACATGTTCGACCGCTTCTTGCGCCAACAGGCAGAGGACCAGGGGGAAGTGTTCGTGCCGTTCGACACCGACACCGACTATCGAGCGTTTGTCGATGGCAAGCCGCGCTACGACGGAGTTCGCAGCTTCCTGGCAAGCCGCGACATCGAGCTACCCGAAGGTGAGACCACCGATGCGATCACCGCGAACACCATCACGGGTTTGGGGAACCGAAAGAACGAATTGGTGGCTGAAATGATCGAGAACCAAGGCGTCGAGGCCTTCCCGGGGGCGGTTCGCCTCGTCACGGAACTCAAGGAGCGAGGCGTGAAGACCGCAGTGGTGTCATCGAGTGCCAACGCACAAGCCGTGCTCGGCGCTGCGGGCATCACCGACCTGTTCGACGCACGGGTGGACGGGACCGTGTCCGCCGAGCTCGGATTGCCGGGCAAGCCAGCCCCGGATGCGTTCCTCGAAGCCGCTCGCCGCCTCGACGCTCCTCCGGACCGTGCGATCGTGATCGAAGATGCCATATCGGGAGTGCAGGCCGGTCGATCGGGCGGTTTCGCACTCGTCGTCGGTGTCGGCGGGCGAGCTAGGGAGCAGGCACTGCTCGACAACGGCGCGGATATCGTCGTCGCCGACCTCGCCGACCTGCTCGTCGAAGAGGGACCCACATGATTCCGCGTCCGTTCCGCTGGCTCCCGGAAGCCGATTTTCCTGCAGACGAATGGCGGCTCATCGAACGAGGCCATCACGACGACCTCCTGGGCCGTCTCGAGAGCCTGTTTGGCCTCAGCAACGGCTACCTGGGAATCCGCGGCTCCTACGACGAGGCCAGGCCGGCGCATCAACGGGGTACCTTCGTAAACGGATTCCACGAGACGTGGCCCATCGTGTACGCCGAGGACGCCTACGGCTTCGCCCGGAGCGGGCAGACCATCATCAACGCTCCTGATGCCACGATCATGCGCCTCTACGTCGACGACGAGCCCCTGGTCCTGGTCGATGACGTCGACCTGGTCAGCTCCGAGCGGATACTCGATATGCACAACGGCTTGCTGGAACGCGAGCTGGTGTGGCGAACCCCGCTGGGGAAGCACGTCAGGGTCCGGTCTCGGCGGCTGGTCTCGCTGTCGGATCGCCACCTGGCGGCGATCTCATGGGAAGTGGAGGTGGAGGATGGCGAAGCGCCGCTCGTCATCAGCTCCGAGCTGTTCAATCACCAGGACGCCCGCTCGGTCGACGAGCCGACGATGTTCGACCCCCGACGGGCGAAAGGTATGCAGCATCGGGTGCTTGACCCCGAGCTCCAGGAACTGGTCGGCGGGCGAATCGTGATGGGCTATCGGGCACACAACAGCGGCATGACCCTGGCTTGCGGTGTCGAGCACATCGTTTCCACGGATTGCGAATATCACACCGCGAAGGAAGTTGGTGACGACCTTGGCAAGGTCGTCTACACCGTCGATGCCAAGCCGGGCAGCCCGTTCCGGGTGACCAAGCTGCTTGCCTACCACGACTCGCCCGGCGTCCCAGTGACCGAGCTGGCGGAACGGGTGCATCGAACGCTCGACCGCAGCGCGGAAGATGGGTTCGAGGCGCTCGCCGAACGTCAACGCGCCCACCTCGACCTCATCTGGGACCGCGCCGACGTTCGGGTAGGTGGCAACGTCCGGCTGCAGCAGGCGATCCGCTGGAACCTGTTCCAGCTCATCCAGAATACCGCCCGCGCCGAGGGCACCAGCATCCCGGCAAAAGGGCTCAGCTCGCAGGCGTACCAGGGGCACTACTTCTGGGACGTCGAGATCTTCGCCTTCCCGTTCGTCCTCTATACCCAGCCCCACATCGCCCGCAACCTGCTGCGCTTCCGCCACAGCATTCTCGACCGGGCCCGCGAGCGCGCCACCGAAGTGAACCAGGTCGGCGCGCTCTTCCCGTGGAGGACCATCAACGGTGAAGAGGCCTCGGCATACTTCCCTGCGGGCACCGCGCAGTACCACATCAACGCAGCCGTGATGCACGCAATCAAGCGGTATGCCGAAGTCACCGGCGACGAGGAGTTCCTCGCCGACACCGGGGCCGAGCTACTCCTGGCCACCGCCAGGCTTTGGTACGACCTCGGCTTCTTCAACGAACAGGGCCGATTCCACATCCACGGGGTGACCGGCCCAGACGAGTACACGGTGATCGTGGACGACAACGTCTACACCAACCTGATGGCCCAGATGCACCTTCGCTATGCCGCCGATGTCCTCGAGTGGCTGAAGGACGAGCATCCCGAACGCCACGCCGCACTGATCGATTCGGCAGCGTTCACCCACGACGAGGCCGAGCGATGGCGCAAGGCCGCAGACAATATGTACGTCCCGTACGACGCGGAGCGCGGAATCAACCCGCAGGACGAGACCTTCCTCGAAAAACGGCCGTGGGATCTCGACGGGACACCTGCCGACCGTTTTCCGCTTCTGCTGCACTATCACCCCCTGGTGATCTATCGCCACCAGGTGCTGAAGCAGGCAGACGTAGTGCTGGCCATGTTCCTGCGGGGCGGTGAGTTTTCCCCCGAGCTGAAGCGGAGCAACTTCGACTACTACGACGCGCTCACGACCGGTGATTCGTCGCTTTCGGCTTCGGTGCAGAGCATCGTTGCCGCCGAGGTTGGGCTCGATGAGAAGGCGTGCGAGTACTTCAAGTCTGCCGTCTACGCCGACCTCGCAGATATCCACGGCAACGGAGGGGACGGAGTCCACCTCGCCTCGGTTGGGGGCGTGTGGATGAATCTGATCTACGGATTCGGGGGCCTGCGTGACTACGACGGGCGCCTGACATTCGACCCGCACCTTCCCGCGGAGTGGCCCAGTCTCGACTTCTCCTTGACCGTGGAGAATCGCGTCCTCGACGTTGGACTCACCCACGATCGGCTCGAGTTCGCGTTGCGCGACGGCAATGACCTGGCGGTCTGGGTCAGGGACGAGGAGATCAAGCTGGTCTCTGGCGAAACCACCACCGTCGAGCTCTGAGCCGCCCGTTCTGGCCTGGGACCTATCGCTAGGACGGTGTTGAACAATGACGACTGCCATGAGCCGCCGCTCGCTTGAGCGTTGTGGTGACTCGGTTTCTCCAGTCAGCGCCGGCCCGCTGGAGGATTGCTCAACACCCTCCTAGTCTCATCGACATGGAGCGCAGGCCAATCCTCACCACAGTGATTGGGAGCTACCCGTTTCCCGGTTGGCTCGAACACGCCTCCGAACACCTCGACGACTTCGGGCCAGACGACATCGCCGAGCTTCAGGACGATGCGGTGACCGCCGCCGTCATGGATCAGGTGCGGGCCGGCTTGGATGTCATCACCGACGGGGAACAGTCCCGGTTCGATTTCAACCTGTCCTTTTATGCCCACCTCGACGGGATCGATCGGCAACCCCAGCCCACGCGACACTACGGGCCTCCCGCCCACGACCAACGGGGACGCCACCAGATCATCGGTGAGCTGAGGGCACCCCGAGGGCTCGGCGTCGTCGAGGAGTATGAGCGCTTGGTCCAACTCGCCCCTGAGGGCGTGAAGCTCAAGGCCTCCATCCCCGGGCCCTACACACTCTCCGGACGCGTCGTCCCCGGCGGCGACTATCCCGATCGTTATTCGATAACCGAGGCACTCATCCCCATCGTCAGCGAAGAGTTGGTGAGACTCGTCGATGCCGGCTGCGCCATCGTGACCGTCGACGAGCCTTCGATGAGCGTCTACGCCCATAAAGAGGATCCCGAGCGGCTGGTGGACATCTTCAACCGGACGGTGGCTCAGATCCACGGCAAGTGCTATCTGGGCAGCCATCTCTGCTTTGGCAACTTCAAGGGCAGAGCGGTCGCTCCGCGCAGCTATGCCCCGATGTTCCCCGCCTTCCTCGAGCTCACCGTCGACGAGATCCACGTCGAGATGGCCAGCCGGGAGTTCTCAGAGCTCGAAGTGATCGAGCAGATCGCCGACCGCACCGACGTCGGTGTCGGTGTGATCGACGTGAAGAACTACTACATCGAGACGCCCGACGACGTGCTGCGACGCATCGAGCGCTGCCTCGAGTTCGTCACTCCCGAACGGCTCAGCGTCAGCCCCGACTGCGGGTTGTCCCAGACCGCACGCTGGGCGTCGCGTCGGAAGCTCGAGAACATGGTCGACGGCGCAACCAAGGCCCGCGATTCGATTTAGTGGTCCGTCGCTCAATTAGCGACCCAAGCCTGCAGCCACATCAGCTCCACCGTCGCGTACGCGCCCGGCAGAAGACCGCGTCATCAAATCCGCGACAGACCACCAGGCGAGTACTTTGCCTCCCTCTCAGGGGGAGGTGCCGAGCGCAGCGAGGCGGAGGGGGTCAAAGCGTTGTCGCGACCACGGCTTGACCCCCCTCCCCTCCCTCAACGAGGGCTCTTGCATCGGACACATGTTGCCGTGCCGGCGATCGATGCGATCCAAGAGTCCTCGTCGTGTCATGGTCCATAGATCGAGCCAACGCTGCTGAGTGATAGGGACTCGATCTATGGACCATGATCGGGACTCCCCCCCGAGGGGGGAGCAAAGAATGGGCCGCCGCGCCACGGCCCGACCCCCCTCCATTCTCAGGCGAGGTGCCGCGCGAAGCTCGTGGCCGGTCGCTCAATTAGTGACCCAAGCCCGCAGCCACGTCAGCCACCGTCGCGTACGCGCCCGGCAGAAAACCGCGTCATCAAATCCGCGACAGACCACTAGGAACAGGCCCGTGGTTCGATCCAGCGGGCGAAGTCGTCGACCGCGTCAAACAGGGCATCGGGTTCTTCTCCGGCCAGCCCGGCTCGATCGGCGAACCCCGACCAGGCGGCGCCAACGGCGATCACCCCCGCCTTCCTCGACTCGCGTATGTCCAGCGTGGTGTCCCCGACATACGCCACGGCTTCCGGCGGCATCTCCCACGAGGCACGCAGCCGATCGATGGCTTCGGCCTTGACCACGCCATCCATCGCTCCTCCCTCGATGCCCGAGAAGATCCGGTCCAGGCCGAAGAACTCGATCGAGATCGTCCCGGTCGTCTTGGTCTTGCCGGTGACCAGCCCGAGCCGGCACCCGCAGTCGTGCAGCCGATAAAGCAGGTTCGCTATGCCGGGGAACGGCGCGGGGCACAACTCGTGGTGACGGCTCCGGTACCCATCGAGGTAGGCCTCCCATGCCTCCTCCCAGTGCTCGTCACCGACCGCGGCCCTCAAGATGCCTTGCTCGTTCGGCCCAAACAATGCGACCACTTCCTCAGGGGAAAGATCGTTGCCCCCGTAGTCGGCGATTGCGGACCCGAAGAGCTCGATCGCCATGGGGTGGCTCTCGGCGATGGTTCCATCCAGGTCGAAGATCACCCCGGAGAGGTTCATGGAGGCTGCCCGTCGAACGCCCAACGATCAGGGGCGTGCGGTCTAACCCCAACCAGCCCGGTCTCGATGAGGGTCAGGTGCCATCGCCCCAGGTTGGCGCTGACCAACAGGTTCAGCTCATCGCCGATGAAACAGATATTGGTCGGTGCCGCGAGCATCGTGCCTTGTGGATCCTCGATGAGCACGCTGAGATCCCCGTCGGGATCGAGGTAGTAGATCCGATCGGGCCGGTAACACGAGATGACTGCACCGCCGTCCGCGGTGAGGGCAATCCCATCCGGGACTGTGTCGGGCAGTCGCACCACCGTCTCGGGCGGGCCGCCCGTGGTCAGGTCGTACCGGCTCACATCCGGGCCCTCGGACTGGATCATCCACAGCTCGCCCCCATCGGGGGTGACCGCACATCCATTGGGGAACCGGTTCAGGGTGGTGTCGAGCACGTAGGCCTCGCCATCAGGCGGCACGGCGATCACGGCCCCGACATCCTCCTTCCAGCGGCCGGAGTCCGAGAAGTAGAGGGTGCCGTCGGGCGCAAACGCCGGGTAGTTCGGCATCATCAGATCCCGGTCGGCGGCCCGAGCGAGGTAGCGCACCGGTCGACCGTCGGTCACGACCCAAAGGGCTCCGTCGTCTCCGTCGCAGACCACCACCCTGCCGGCGCCGTCCACGGCGAGGCCGAGAGCGAATCCCGCGGTGCGTGCCACCTCCTCGAAGGAGCCAGACCGTGTGCGGATCGCATAGATCTGGCCGGCCTCTCCCCCGGCATAGAGGACACCGTTGCCGTGGTCGTAGGCAACACCTTCCGGGTGATCCAGGCCATCGACCAGCACCTCGGCGCGCGCTTCATCAGCCATCAGTCGTCCAGGGCGTGGCCGACACTGCCGTTGATCACCAGCCCACCGTCGACGAGGATCTCCTGGCCGGTGATGTAGCGGGAGGATTCGGAGGCGACGAAGACCACCACGTCGGCGATCTCTTCCTCGGTCCCGATCCTGCCAAGCGGGATGCGCTGCTCATAGTTCGCCCGCACCTCCGGGGTGTACGCCCTGGCGTTGAGGGGTGTGTCGGTGGCACCAGGCGAAACGGCGTTGACCGTCACGTCGTGCTTCGCCGCTTCGAGCGCCAGCGTCTTAGTGAGTCCGAGGATGCCACCCTTGGCAGTGATATAGGCGCCGAGGTTGGCCAGGGGCTGGACGTCGGCCGCGGAGGTGACGTTGATGATTCGTCCGCGGCGCTGCTGGTACATCACACGAGCCGCCGCCTTGGCCCCGTAGAAGTAGCCGTGGAGGTTGGCGGCGAGCAGCCCATGCCAGTCATCTTCGCTCGTCTCCACGATGGGCTTGACCATCATCCTTGCGGCGTTGTTGACCCAGATGTCGAGGCTTCCCCAACGCTCTATGGCCTCCGCAGCGAGTCGATCGGCGGTCGCCGGATCGCCGGTGTCTGCTTGCACGATGAATGCCTCGCGACCCTCGGCTTCGATCAGCTCGCGCACCGCATCGGCTCCTTTGTGATCCGTCCCGTAGCACCCGGCGACGTTGGCGCCGGCGGCAGCGAGAGCAACCGCGGTTGCTCGCCCAATCCCCCTCGACACCCCGGTGACAACGGCGCTCGGCCCGACCAGGTTCACCGTCACCGTCATGTCTCCTCCTCAGTCCTCTCGCGGGTCGAGCACGATCTTGACCCCGTCACCGCGACGCGTCGCCTGGAATGCCCGCTCCCACTCGGAGAGCGGTACTACGTCGGTCACCAGCGGATCAAGGGCCACGAGCTCCTCACGGAGCAACGATATTGCCTTTGACCAAGACGTTGGCGTGCTGGCGTTGCCTGACGTGAGCGTGAGCTCCTTGTAGAGCACCTCGTCGAACGGCAGTGTGACCGGCTTGCCAAAGATGCCGATCTGCACGTACCGGCCGCGTTTGGCGGCGAGACCAAGGCCGAGCGCGGCCCCAGCCTCGGCTCCGGAACACTCCAGGACCACGTCAAAGGTCTCGTCTCCCGGCAGCTCATCGACGACGGAGGCGGCGATTCCCAGGCTCGCCGCGACCTCCAAGCGGTCCCGGTCACGCTCGAGGCCGACGACCACGACATCGCCACCGGCGGCCGTGGCCGCCTGGGCGGTGAGGAGGCCCATCGTCCCGGGACCGATCACCAGCACCCGGTCGCGCTCGGCAACGACGTCCGGATCGAACAAGCTTTGGCACACGCACGCCAGCGGCTCGGCCAGGGCACCGGCGTGGTCGGCAACGGAGTCGGGAAGCAAATGCAAGTTGCGCGCAGGCACCGTGAGGAAACGGGCGAATCCGCCGTCGACGGCCGAGCCGATCGATTGGCGCTCGGCGCAGAGGTTCGGATGATCGGCCAGGCAGTGTTGGCACACGCCGCACGTGTGAAAATACGTCTCCGAGGCGACCCGACGGCCAACCAGGCCATCGTCACCCGGTGAGCCGACCGCAACCACCTCGCCGGTGACCTCGTGACCCATCGTCACCGGCGGATTCGACGGGAACTCGTCATCTTCGATGTGCAAATCGGTGCCGCAGATCCCGGTGGCGATCACCTCGACCAAGGCCTCTCCCTCGTCGGGCGATCGCACTTCCTGGTGGCGAAGCCCGAGATTGCCCGGGCCCGCGGCCAGCTTCCCCAGGGCGATGGTGGTCGTCGGCGAGCTCATGCGGGCTCGAAAGACAGGAACCGGGCCGGGTTGTCGATGAACAGCATGGTGCGCAACTCGGCATCGATGCCGCGATCGTCCAGCGCCGCGGCAAACCCAATCAACAGCCAGTCGAGCCCCGGGGAGCCGCCGAGGGTCGTCCACATCGAGCGTCGAGCTCCGTCGGTGCCGAGCATCAACTGGCCGGTGTATCCCGCGGCGACCATCTCCTCAACGAGCCACGACGTGCTCTCCGTGACCTGTGACGGTTGTCGCAGCGCCTGGTCGTAGACGAGGGAAACACCGGTGGCGAGCAGGTCGCGGTGATAGACGCTGTCGAGCACCTTGTCGGTGTGCGACAGGGCGACCCGATCGAGCCCGACACCGAGGTTGCCGAGCAGCTCGACCTGCTCCAGACCGCCGAGGCCGCCCTCGCAGTGGGTCAGGATGGGCGCCCCGGTACGGCGATGAGCCTCCGCAGCGGCGGTGAACACCCTCAGATCGCGGTCGGTAAATTCGCCCATCGTGGCCACCTTGATGACGCCGGCCCGGTGCTCGGTGTGGTCCGCACCCTCACTGATATCCGCGATGAAGCGGTCGGCAAGTCGTTCCGACGGTGCTTCGGCGGCCCAAGATCCTTCTGGGTAATACCGGCTCGTGTGCAGCCCGGTCGCGGCGATGATGTGAAGGCCGGTGCGGTCGCTGACGTCGGCCAGTCTGGCCACATCTCGTCCGGCGGGCCCCGGCATGGCGTCGACCGCAGCGCCGAGACCAGCATCCCTGCACCGTGCGATCTCTGCGACGGCCTCGTCGACCGATGGCAGATGGATCTCCGGCAGCTCGGCCTCCACCATCGGGCTGTCGATGATGAAGTGCTCGTGCGCATAGGTCATACCCAGCGCGCCCGGATCGATATCGCCGTGAACGGTGCGAACGATCATGCCCTGATCTCAGACGACGTACGGAGCCAGCACGTTGCGAGCGAGCAGGAAACCGTCTTTGATCAGCTCGTCGTTCGCCTCAAAGTCCGCATCCTCGTGCTCGATGATGATCGGACCGTCGTAACCCACCCGGTACAAGGCGGAGAAGACACGACTCCATTCCACATCCCCCAGGCCGGGGAGACGCGGGATCTGCCACCCGATGCCCGAGCTCAGCGAGCCGTTGTCATACAGCCCCTTGTCGTCGATCATCACGTCCTTGGCCTGGAAGTGATAGAAGCGCGCTCCGAACTCCTCGATCGCGCTCTCGATGTCGATCATGAGCCACACCAGGTGTGACGGGTCGAAGTTGAGCCCGATCGTCTCCCCGAACTCGTCGAACATCCGCCTCCAGATCTTGGGGTTGTAAGCGAGGTTGTTGCCAGACGGCCACTCGTCCTTGGAGAAGATCATCGGGCAGTTCTCGATGGCGATACGCACCCCGTGCTCTTGTGCGTGCGAGATGATCTCCGGCCACACCTTGGTGGCCTCTTCCCAATTATCGTCCTGGGTCTTCCCCGGATCGGCCCCCAGGAACGTGTTGACCACGCCAACGTCCATCTTGCCGGCGGCGGTGATCACCTTCTTCAGGTGGTCGATCACCATTCGGCTGTGGTCGAGGTCGGGATGGAGGGGATTCGGGTAGTAGCCGAGCCCCGAGATGTCGAGGCCTCGCGCGGTCATGGCGTCGACGATCTCAGAGGCCTGTGCATCGGAGATGCCGTCGACGTCGATGTGGCTGGTCCCGGCATACCGTCGGGTGTCGCCGCTCGAGGCGGGCCAGCACGCAATCTCGATGGAGGTGAACCCGTTGTCGGCGGTCCAGTCGGCGACCTCGTCGAGCGGTGTCTCCGGAAACGGTGCGGTCAGCAGTCCGAGTTGCATGGTTGCTCCTATCTCTCCACCTTGACCCAGCGCTGCTCGGCTGAGCTCCTGGCTACCGCCTCGGTGACCAGCAAAGCGTCGTGGCCGTCGGCAAACGTCGGGTATGTTGGCGTCGCCGAAGGGCCACCGTCGGCGATGTCACGGTAGACCTCTCCAAACAGCGCTCGGAAGGTGTCCGGGTATCCCTCGACGTGGCCACCCGGGTAGCGGGCCACTCCCGCGGCGGCTTCGCTCATCAGGGACGGGTCACGCGGCAAGATCTCGTTTGGCCTCCCCCGATGACCGATCCACAGATGATCGGGGGTCTCCGAGTTCCACGACACAGCCGACTCTGAGCCGTCGACCTCGATCGACACGCTGTTCTTGCGCCCGGCGGAGACTTGCGAGACCGCAACCATGCCGCGGGCTCCGCCATCGAAGCGCAGCAGGATCCCTGCGCCGTCGTCGCTCGACATCGTCTCCTCGATCAGGTCCGCATCGGATACTTCGCTGGCGAAGGTTTCGACCGGCCCAACCGGGTGCCTGCGGACTTCGACGAAGGTGTGCAGATCGGCCATGACTTCGACGACGTTCTGTCCGGTGACGAACCGCGCCAGGTCGAGCCAATGTGAACCAATGTCGGCGACGGCGCGGAGCGCTCCCGCCTGGTCGTGGATGAGCCGCCAGTTCCAGTCGGTGTCGAGCAGGAGCCAGTCCTGGAGGTAGCTGCCGGTGACGAACATCGGGGTGCCGATCTCATCGTCGGCGACCATCGCTTGCATCTGATGATTGAGTGGATAGAACCGAATGTTGAAGCACACGGCGTTCACGACTCCGGCTTCATCAGCTGTGGTGATGAGCCCGGCCGTCTCCGCGGAGGTCAAGCCGAGCGGCTTTTCGCACACGACGTGCTTGCCTGCGGCCATCACCGCCAGGGCTTGCTCGGCGTGGGCGTAGTTGGGGCTGGCTACGTGGACGACATCGATCTCGGGATCGGCGAGCATCGCATCCAGGCTGTCGTAGACCTGGGGCAGATCCTCCGATTCGGCCTTGGCACGGGCGCGTTCGGGGGAGGAGCCGACAACGCCTCCGACCTCGACACCGAGCCGCCGTAGCGCTTCGACATGGGCAACGCCGATGAAGCCAACGCCCACCACGCCTGCCTTGATGTCGGTCAACCTCATGCCGACCTCGCGATGCTGGCGTAGAGCCAGGCCAGGGCCACCACGATCGATCCGTAGACGATCTGCTGCACAGCAACGCCGGCGCCGAGGAAAGTGAGCATCGATTGCAGCACACCGAGAATGAGCGCCCCGAGGATCGTCCCGGTGTAGGTGCCGGATCCGCCGAAGATAGAGGTTCCCCCGATGACCGCAGCGGCTACCGACGGCAATAGCAGGAACCCGGCGAGCGAGAGGTCAACGTTGCCAATGCGGCCGGCCAGCAGGATCCCGGCGATGGCGGCAAGGAATCCGCTCAGCGCGTAGGCGAGGAGCAGGACCTGCCAGGAACGCGCACCGGAGAGACGCGTTGCCACCGGGTTGTCGCCGAGTGCATACAACATCCGGCCAAACCCGGTGCGGCGCAGCATGTAGATCACAAACACCGCAACCGCTACCCACACGAGCACCGACCACGGCAGCCGCCCGTCGAGGGTTGAGCCTCCGCCAATGGTGCGAATGAAGCCAACGGCCTGGGTTGCTCCGGAGAAGATTGTCTGCGCCCACGAGGTGAAGAGCCCGAGCAGGATGCCCGCCATCGCCAGCGTCATGATCAGCGGGTTGACCCGGAAGACCCCCACGCCGATCCCGTTCGCCGATCCGGCCAGCACACCGACGAGGAGGCCGAGGAGTATGGCGACAACGGCACCGTTCGGCGACTGGTTGGCGGCGGCGTAGGCGGCGCCGGTGGCGATCATCGCCACCGACAGGTCGATGCCGGCGGTGAGCATCAGGATGGTCTGGCCTGCGGCCATGATCCCGATCGGCACGGCGAACACCGCAGTTCCGCGGAACCCGGTGAGGCTCAGATAGTTTGGTTCGATTGCCGTGGTGACCAGGACCAGGGAGACCAGCACCCCGATGAGCCCAACATTCGGGTGGGCGGCGAGCCAGCGCATCGCGGTCGTGACCCGGCTCTCGGCGGCGGCTTCCATCGGTGCGATATCGGTGCTCATGACCTGCGCTGCCTCCTCAACTCGAGCAGCCCGGCAACCATCATCACCAGCACGATGAGCAGGCCGCGGATGATCTGGGCACGGTTCGGATCGACCCCCATGGCGGTGAGGATCGGGTTGAGGAAGAACAAGACGATGCCTGCGGCGACCGCACCGATCACCGAACCAATGCCACCGGTCAGGGCAACGCCCCCGAGCACGATCGCAGCGACCGAGTTCAGTGTGAAGTTGCCGCCGACGATGTTGGGGTTCCCGCGCCCCGCAATGGCGGTGACCGCCAGCCCGGCCATGGCGGCGAACGCTCCACCGATCGCATAGGCGGTGATCTTGGCTCGCGCCGCATTGATTCCCGAGAGGTACGCGGCGGTTCGATTGCTCCCGATGGCGTAGAGCGAGAGCCCGCTGCGGGTCTTGCCCATCCACCATGCAACGAGCAATACCGGGACAATGATCATGACGATCGCAGGCCACGGGTTGCGGCCGATCCCGACTTCTGAGCCGGTGAAAATCCACCGGAAGCCGTCGCTGGTGCCACCCCCCGGGTTGGGAAGGATCGCCAGCGCCATGCCCTGGTAAATGAACAGGGTTCCCAGCGTGATCACGATGTCCGGCACCCGCGAGACGTTGATGACCCAGCCGACGCCACCGTTGAGAGCCGCGGCTCCGATAACGACCAGCACGGCGATGAGCAGCGTCATCCCGAACGGCTGGTCGAGCATGAAGCGGGCCGCGGTGACGTTGACCAGAACCAGCATGCCGCCGACGCCCAGATCGATCCCGCCGGCGATGACGATCACGGCCTGGGCGACGGCGAGGTAGACCAGCGGGAGACTGTTGTTGACGATCGTGCTCACCTCGAACGCACCAAAGCGGGGAATGAGGGTCGAGTACCAGATCGTCATCGCGACGAGGAGGAGCCAGACCCCGGTGGTCCAGCCGTGCCGCCGCAACCAGCGCTGCCAGCCGGGCGTCGTGGATGCCGTGATGATCTCCGGCGTGGTCGCGGTCATGCCGGCGCCTCCTCGAGGCCATGGGCGATGGTGAGCAGGCCTTCCTCCGTCGAAGTCGCCGCATCCTGCTCGTGCACGATGCGCCCGTCGTACATCACGAGAACGCGATCACACACCAGGGGTATCTCGCGTAGCTCGCTGGTGTAGAGCAAGATCGCGGCACCCTCGTCGGCGAGCTCGCGCAACAGGTCGTAGATCTGGGCCTTGGTCTGGATATCGATACCGCGAGTTGGATCGAAGCAGAGCAGCGTTGCGAACCCGGAGGCCAGCCATCGGCCGATCGTGACCTTCTGTTGGTTCCCACCGGAGAGTCGCTGCACCTGGCTCCCGGCCCGGACATCGATGTCGAGCCGATCAATGGCATTCGCGACCCGCTTGGTCTCATCACCGGCCAACGAGAACCAGCGGGCGATGCGGTTGTACAGCGGCGTCGCCAGGTTCTCGCGGACCGATCGCTGCGGGAGCAACGCTTGGAGCCGATCCGCGGGGACCAGCACGACGCCCTTGCGGATCGCGTCATACGGCGATCGCGCCGACATCGGCTCGCCGTTGACGAGAATGTTTCCGGAGTCGGGCTTGCGGTCGCCCGAAAGCAACTGAAACAGCTGCTCCTGTCCCTGGCCTTCGAGCGCCGCCAGACCCAGAATCTCGCCGGCACGAAGCTCGAACGACACACCGTCGAGCCGGGTGTCGCGGGTCAAAGCTTCGGCCTGGAGCAGTACCGGGCCGTCGGCCGCCACGCTCGCGGTTCGCTCCGAGACCTCGGCCGGCTGGCCGGCAGCATCGCCGAGCATGGCGGCCACCAGCCTGGCCTCTCCACCTTCGCCGGGGGCGAGCGACTCGACGTCCCGTCCGTTGCGCAGGATCGTGGCCCGATCGCATATGGCGAGCACCTCGCCGAGACGGTGCGAGATGAAGAGCACCGAGCGGTTGCGCTCCTTCCACTCCCGCATCACCGCAAAGACGTGATCGGCCTGGTCCTGGGTGAGAGCCGCGGTGATCTCATCGAGCATCAGCAGGTGAGGGTCGTGTGCCAGGGCTCGTGCCAAGTCGAGGAGCCGCAGCACGGGGAGCGGGACGTCGGTGACCATGAGGTCGAAGTCGAGGTCGCCAAGCTCCATGCGGTCGAGCCAGTCGCGTACGTCGGACTCGGCGAGCCCGGAAATCTTGAGGTTCTGTTCGATCGTCAGGTCGGGAATGAGCGCCGGGTCCTGAAACACGGTGGCGAGCCCGGCGTCCATTGCATCGTCGGGTCGGCGCAGCCGCACCGACGAGCCGGCAACCTCGATCTGGCCGGTGTCGGCGGACAGCACGCCGGAGAGGATCTTCACCAGGGTGCTCTTACCGGCCCCGTTGGCACCGAGCAGGGCATGGATCTCGCCGGGCTTCACGGTGAGGTCGACCGAAGTGAGGGCGACGACGGAGCCGTAGCGCTTGGCGATGTTCCTGGTGGCCAGCAGCGGAGTGTCCATGTTGTCTCTTGCAGTAGGGAGTGCCGGGCGCCTTGCGGCGCCCGGCACTCAGTGTCAGTTCAGGTCACTCACCCGGGCCCTTGCACCCGGCCACATCACCGGCCGCGTAGTGGGTGTAGGGCGGGATCTCGATGTACGAGCTCCACCCACCTGCCAGGGCAGGGATGTAGTTCGCCTCGAGCGTCGCCCGATCGCCCATAGCCTCGGGCGTCAGGATGGTCACCTGTTCCGGGTCCTCGCCCTTGAGCGCCGCGATGGCGATCGACGTGCCCACGCCGCCGATGGCCGGCGGGTTGGTGACGGAGACGCCGGTGAGCCCGGCTTCTTCCTGGGTCAACAGCTGACCGACGAACGCGTTGTTGTCGGCGCCGACGACCGGCACGAACGGCACCCCGGCGACCTCGAAGGTCGGGACGACGGTGTAGGCCAGCCCGGACGTCCAGATGCCGTCGAACTCGGTGGTGCCGAAGAAATCGAGCGCCTGCTGCGCAGCGACACTCGGGTCCCAGCCCGTGAACGTCTGGGTCACCTCGATGTTCGGGAAGTCCGCCAACGCGGCTTCCCAACCGACATGACGATCGTCATCGGCAGGATGCCCGTCGATGCCGCGGACATACCAGACGTGACCTTCGCCACCCAGCTCTTCGAAGAGCCAACGAGCACCCAACTCACCATATGCAACCTGGTCGTTGGTCGCGACGTAGGCGCTTGGTGCCGTCACCGGCGCATCGATCGAAACCACGACGATACCTTGGGCACTCGCTTCCTCAATGACCGGGTCGAGTGCCGACCGGTCGGACGGGTTGATGATGATCGCATCGACGCCCTGGGAGATGAATCCCTGGATGCCGGCGATCTGCTCGGTCGTGTCCATGTTCCTGTTGTCCAGGATCACCTGATCGACGACGCCACTGGCCCTAGCCTCGGCCTTGATGGCGCATACCATCTGCTCACGCCAGGAGTTCCCGACGAGCGTGTTGGACACGGCGATCGTGTACGTCTCGCTCGCAGTCTCGTCGCCGACTGCTGCAGCCGTGGTGCTCGGCTCGTCGTCGCTGCACGCAGCGGCGAAGAGCGCGAAGACGGCGATGAACACGCCGATCTTCAGCAATGCCTTCCTTTTCATTACTTTCCTCCTCTGTTTCTCGAATCGGCCACGCCGTTCGCGACCAGGTTCGACCTGTTCCCGTTCTGCCACGGATCTCGCGGCTCGGGCTTGCTGTGGCGAAAAAGACTCATGAGGCCAATGCCTCCGCGCTCAGCGCCGCATCGACGGATGCGGGATCGAGGATGTATTCGATGACCATCGCGGCGGCTCCGATAATTCCGGCCCGATCACCAAGCGTCGACGAGGTGATCGAGAGTTCGTTGGTGGCCAGCGCCGTCGAGCGCTGATAGACGACCTCTCTGACGCCGGCCAGCAACTGGTCACCGGCACCGGCGAGGTCTCCACCGATCACGATCATTGCCGGGTTGAGCAGGTTGACCGTTGCCGCCAGCACGCGCCCGAGGAGCCGGCCCGCCTCCCTGACCGCCTGGATGGCATCTCGATCGCCGCTGCGAACGAGTGCCACGACATCACGGCTGTTCGCCGTGCCATGTCCCTTCGAGTGGAGCGCCTTGGCGAGCGCGGCGCCGCCGGCCACGGCCTCGACACAGCCCACGTTGCCGCAGCGGCACACGGTGTCGGAGTCACGAACCGGAACGTGTCCGATGTCCCCTGCGGCGCCCTTGGCCCCGCGATGCAGGCTGCCGTCCAGGATCAGCCCCGAACCGATGCCGGTGCCGACCTTGATGAACAGCATGTCGTCGACCGGCTGGTCCATCACCCAGTGCTCACCGAGCGCCTGGATGTTGACGTCGTTGTCGACGAGGACCGGAACGTCGAATCGACCCGAGAAGTATCCCCGAATGTCGTAGCCATCCCATCCCGGCATGATCGGAGGGCTCACCGGTCTGCCCTGGGCGAACTCCACGGGGCCGGGAACACCGATCCCGATGCCGCGCACGTCGGCGACGATCTTTCCCGAGTCGGCTATCAACCGCTGGAAGCTCTCCTCGACCCAGGCCAGAACGGGCTCGGGACCTGACGCGATCTCAATGTCCTCCGCCATCTCGGCGATCACGGAGCCGCCGAGGTCGGCGATTGCGATACGTGAGTGGGTGGCGCCGAGGTCGGCCGCCAGAACGATGCCTGCTCGTACGTTGAAGCCGAGAACCGTTGGCGGTCGTCCGCCGGTCGAGGGCGCGTCACCGAGCTCTTTTATCAGGTCGTTCTCGACCAGGCTGTCGATGCGCTGGGCAATGGTCGAGCGAGCCAGCCCGGTCGATGAGGCAAGTTCGGCTCTGGTGGTGGCCTCACCGCTGCGGATGAGGCGAAGCAGATCACCGGGTGTGCCGGTTGCAATGGTGGTCTGTCTTCCCAAACTGCCCTCCAACGTTTGAGCATCAAAGCACGGACTTTTGGAGTTGTCAAGTACAAAGTCCGCCCGCTTCTGCCAGAAGATTGGCAGCTTTTGGCAGGTAGAGGCGAAAGCGCGAAAGCGCTGGTTACCCGCGTTGGGGGTCGATGACCCGCGCCAGCCGGGTGGCATGATCGGCATAGGCGGAATCGAACAGGGCGGCCGAGCGCTCTTCTCCGACCACCGATGCGCTGGTGAGCACCGCAGGCATCGCATCGCGGGCGGCGAGGAGCCCGGCGGTCTGCACCTTGAGCTCGTTGGCGACGGCAGCGAAGGCGAACGTCGATCCTGGTCCGATCTTGGAATCGACGCCGTCGATCTCGACGAGGGCGTCACCAGGTGGCGTGCCGAGATCGATGATGACGTCTCCGTGATCGAGCAGCCGGGTTCCGGAGGGATGGCTCGCCGCCGAGGCCATTGATTCGGCCACCGAAGTCACCGCGATGACCGGCATCCCCCGTTGGCGGGCGCCCATGGCGATTTCGACGGGGACCGCGCTGCGCCCGCTGACACTGAATACGACAAAGGCATCATCGGGCCCGAAGTTGTAGTTGGACAGGATCACCTCAGCGAGTCCCTCGACACGTTCGATGAACATCGCCTGACGCTGGCCGTTCGAACCCACGATCTGGGTGTGGAACGTCATCGACAGCTCGGCGATGGGATGGAACCCCGGGTAGGAGCCGTACCGCGGAAACATCTCTTCTGCGGGAATGCGAGAGTGGCCGCTGCCAAACAGGTGAACCAGCCCGCCTGGCGAGATGGCATCGGAGCAGATCGCCGCCGCCTCGGCGATCGGATCCATCTGCGTGGCCTCCAGGTGGTCGAGCAAAACTCTGGCCTCATCCATCCAACGACCTGCGACATTCACCGATGACCTCCTGGTTCTGTCGGGCCAGGCTACATTCGACCACATGCGCTATCTGGGGCTCGACTTGGGGGGCACCAACATCAAGGGAGCCGTGGTCGAGACCACGGGAGACGTTCCCAGCGTGGTGTGGACGGGGTCCGAGCCGACCCTCGCCGAGCGGGGCCCGGACAATGTGGCCGAGACCATGATCCAACTCGGTGCGGACGCGGTTTCCGCGACCGGGCCGATCGATGGCGTCGGTATTGGGGTCCCTGGCCTCTTCGACTTTGCGACGGGAGCCGTGATCTTCCTCACCAATCTTCCCGGTCCGTGGGAGGGCTATCCGCTGCGCTCGGCGATCGCCGGCGGCTTGGGCGTGCCGGCCACGATGATCAACGATGCCCGCGCCTTCACCCTTGCCGAGGGCACCGTAGGTGCAGGGCGGCACAGTCGCACCCTCATCTGCATGACGCTCGGAACGGGTGTCGGTGGCGGCATCATGATCGATGGCAGGCTCCATTTCGGTGCCTTCGGAACGGCGGGCGAGATCGGCCACATGACCGTGCAGCCGGGAGGCCCGGTTTGCGGGTGCGGCAACTCCGGCTGCCTCGAGGCCGTAACGAGGGCGCCGGTCATCGCCGAGGCCGCCGGCAAGGAAACCATCGAAGACGTTCTGGACGCAGTGGCCAAAGGCGACCAGCGGTCGATCGGAGCCCTTGACACTGCGATCGATCACATGGCCGTGGGTCTTGCCGGCTTGCTCACGGTCTTTGGCCCGGATCGGATCGTGATCGGCGGCGGGGTCGCCGCGGCGGGGGACGTGTTGTTCGACCGGATCCGGGCCGCGGTGCGGTCGAAGGTCACACTCGTTCCTCCTGAGAAAGTCGAGATCGTCCCGGCCGAGCTCGGTCCCGAGGCGGGCGCCATCGGCTCCGCGTTGGCTGCGGTCGCCGCGCCGTCGGCCGATGAGCAATTCATGATCGGGGAAATACCAAGCGCGGCAATGCGCAGGGATCAGTAGATCACCCGTAGCTACTCAGCTACTGCTCAGCCCGTCACGGCCCATCCGCCGTCGACTCGGAGGACCTCGCCGGTGAGGTGTCGGGCGTCAGGTGACAGCAGGAAGGCCGCGGTCGCGGCGACGTCCTGCGCCTCCAGGAACCCCCCGGCGAGTGGCTGACGCCGTGCGACGTAGTCGACTATCGCAGAATCGTCAGATGCGCGGCTCGACATCGGTGTCGAAACTGCGGCAGGGGCGATGGCGTTCACACGAACCTGATCGGGGGCGTATCGAGCCGCCATGGCGCGCGTCAGAGCGATCACCCCACCCTTTGCCGCGGCATACGCATGGGTCGCAAAGTGCTCGGGGGCCGGATGTTCGGCCAGCACCGAGCTCATGAGCGCAAGAGACCCTCGACCATGATCGGACACGTCCTGGGCCAGCATCCGGCGGAGGGCCTCACGGCTGGTCAGGAACGTCGTCGTGAGGTTGAGCTCGAGGGTCCGGTCCCAGCCCTCGAGGGGAATCTCGTGCACCGGCCCGTCGCCGAACCGGCGGCCGCTTCCGCCCACCACCGCCAGCACGCCGTCGATCCGTCCCAGGAGGTCGACCGCCTCGTCGAACGACGCCACGGTGGCCGCTTCCTTGGTGAGGTCTGCGGCCGCCCAATGGCACGATCCGCCGTCGGCCTCGATCGCCTCGGCAAGGGCGGCGCATTCGGCGGCGTCGATCGCGATCAGAAAGACCGCGGCGCCCTCGGCTGCCATGAGGCGGGCAGACGCCCCAGCAATACCGGTCGCCCCCGTCACCACCACGCTGTGGCCATCAAATCTGCCGGTCATGACGGCATTATCGCCGCCGCTTCGCCAGGTGTCTCTACGATGCGCGCAAACGAGAGACGGGACCCATGAACACCAGTGAGACCTTCAGAGATGCCTTCGGCCGCATCCGCGAGCTCGTCCACAAGATCTGCGATGGGCTCGACGCCGACGCCCTGGCATTCCGGCCCGATGCCGACGCCAACTCCATCGGCTGGCTGGTCTGGCATCTGACGCGGGTCCAGGACGACCACGTCGCCGAGATCGCCGGCCGGGAGCAGGCATGGGCTGCGTGGGCGGATCGTTTTGGTATGGAGCCCGATCCGCAGAACACCGGCTACGGCCATACCACCGACGAGGTGGCATCGTTCCGCGCGGACGCCGGCGTCCTCGCCGAGTACCACGACGCGGTGCACGAGCAGACGGTCACATACCTGCACACGATCACGCCGGAAGAGCTGGATCGCATCATCGATTTCGGGTGGGATCCACCCGTGTCGGTTGGCGTTCGGCTGGTCAGCGTCATCGGCGACGACCTGCAGCACGCCGGCCAGGCCGCGTACGTCAAAGGGCTTCTGGAACGTCGCTAGCGGGGAGGGAGGTCAAGGCGTGGTCGCAGACCCTCTTTGCTCCCCCCTCAGGGTGTCGCATTTCGCGACCGTGGCGACGTTCGGGCTCTCATCACCGCGGCCTTCTCTTTGCTCCCCCCTCAGGGGGGAGTCCCGCCGCCAGGCGGGGAGGGGGGTCAAACCGTGGTCGCGAATACGCCTTGACCCCCTCCGCCTCGCTGCGCTCGGCACCTCCCCCTGAGGGGGAGGCAAACAAGTCGCCTCGCTGGGCTCGCCACCTCCCCCCGAGACGGGAGGGTCAAACCGCGCCACCGCGGCCTTCTCTTTGCTCCCCCCTCAGGGGGGAGTCCCGCCGCCAGGCGGGGAGGGGGGTCAAAGCGTCGCCGCGCTTGGCTCGGCACCTCCCCACGAGGGGGAGGCAAAGAACCCGCCTCGCTGCGCTCGGCACCTCCCCCCTGAGGGGGAGGCAGATGTCTAGCTCGAGCCTTGGATCACTCCAAACACCGCGCCCTGCGGGTCGTGGATGACCGAGATCTTCCCGGCCATTTCCACGTCCATGACGTCGGTTGCCGTACCGCCGAGCTCGTTGGCCTTAGCAACGGTGGCGTCGATGTCGTCGGTGGCGAAGTAGACCATCCAGTGCGGCGGAACCTCGTCCGGGAGGACCCCGGTCTTGTCGTATCCGCCGGCGATCTGATCCTCGCCCTGCGTGAACAACGTGTATTCGCCCCCGGTGCTGCCCATCGGCGCGGTTTCCGAACCCCAGCCGAAGACGTCCTTGTAGAACTTCGTCGCGCTGGCGATGTCGCCGGTGCCGAGCTCGACCCAGCTGATCGAGCCGGGCTCGTTGAACAGATCGGCGCCGGTGTGGTTGCCGTCCTGCCACAGTGCGACCGGTGCGCCAGACGGGTCGGAGAAGATCCCCATGCGTCCGGCGTCCATGACGTCCATCGGCGGAACAATCGCGGTTCCGCCGGCGCCCTCGATAGCAGCGGCTGCGGTGTCGAGATCCTCAACGGTGATGTGCGGCGTCCATGCCGGGGGCATCGGCATCTCGGGCGGTGCCTCTCCCCCTCCGGCGACCTGTTTGCCGTCCTTCGAGAACAGGGTGTAGATCTGTGATTCCTGGGCGGGCTGGTCGTCGCCCGTCCAGCCAAACAACTCACCATAAAACGCAACGGCGGCCTCACGGTCACTCGTCGTCAGGTCGGCCCAATTGAACTTGCCAGCGGTCCCCATGGTTGCTCCTTTGCTCGGGGACCCATATTTTGGCACAGCCAAAGAGCGTCAAACCCGGAGCTCGCGACTCGCGACTCAGTCCGCCTCTTTGATGTTGCGCATCGACCACAGCAGGGTTCGCATCGTGGAGGGTTGGCGGAGCACGGTGACGATGGCGGCCGCGATGTCTTCGGAGTTCATCATGTCGGCAAGCCCAGGCATGTCGGGCGTCCGACCCGTTCCCATCGCGAACTCGGTGGCAACACCGCCCGGGGCGATCATGCTCACCCGGATATTCTCGGCTCGGAGCTCGCGGTCCATGCCACCCGCCAGACCGACCTGGGCGTGTTTGGTGGCCGCGTAGACGGCTTCGAACCCCTCGCCGCGCAGCCCCGCAACCGAGGCAACAATCACGATGTCGCCGCCACCTGCCTCGCGGAATCGGGGCACGGCGGCGCGGATCGGCCAGATGGTTCCCGCCACATTGGTGTCGATCATTGCCAGGATCTGGTCGTCGGTCTGGTCCATGATCCCGCCGTACATTCCCACACCGGCGTTCACCACGATGGCGTCGAGACGGCCAAAGCTCTCGAACGCCTGGTCGATCAACCGCTTCGAGTCGTCGGGCTCCCGCACGTCCATCTCGACGACAGCGACCTGCGAGCCAAGCTCGGCCGCTATCTCGGTTAGCCGATCCTTCCTCCGCGCCCCCAAGACAACGGAAGCGCCCTCGGCGACAAGCGCCCGGGCGGTCGCCGCTCCAATACCGGCGCTCGCGCCGGTGATGGCGGCCACGGTGCCGTTCAAGTCTCTCATCGCTCCTCCGTTCCCAACGACCGCCACAGCGTACGGTTGACGAGGTTCTCGAGCTGCTCCTGCCTACCCGACACCGGCATCGGGTCGATCTCACCGGCAGTGACCTTCTGCTCGAGATCGGCGAGGGCCAGATCCCCGTCGAGAATGTCGCTGCCGAGACCTTTCCGCCAACCCTCGTAGCGACGGTCTCGAGCCCGTTCGAGCTCTCCGTCCTCGATCAGCGCGGCGGCCACCAGCAGCGACTGCGCAAGCGTGTCGATTCCCCCAACGTGGCCGTGGAACAGATCATCGCGCGCCATGCTCTGCCGGCGCAGCTTGGTGTCGAAGTTGAACCCTCCGGTGGTGAAGCCGCCCCCGCGCAAGATCTCGTACACGGCAAGGCTCATCTCCTCGACCGAGTTTGGGAACTGGTCGGTATCCCACCCGTTCTCTGGGTCGCCACGGTTGGCGTCGATGCTGCCGAACACCCCATTGTCTATGGCGTAGGCCACCTCATGGTGAAAGCTGTGCCCGGCGAGGGTTGCATGGTTGACCTCGATGTTGACGAACAGCTCACCAACCAGGTCGTACCGCTCGAGGAATCCGTGGACCGTTGCGGAGTCATAGTCGTACTGATGCTTCGTAGGCTCCTGCGGCTTTGGCTCGATCAGCAGGGTGCCTTCGAAGCCGATCGAGTGCTTGTATTCGACCACCATGTGGAGGAATCGGGCGAACTGGTCTGCCTCCTGGCGCATACGGGTGTTGAGCAACGTCTCATATCCCTCTCGCCCGCCCCAAAGCACGTAGTTGGCACCACCGAGGCGGTGGGTGGCGTCGATGGCGTTCTTGACCTGGGCGGCGGCGTAGGCGAAGGCCTCCGGGTTTGGGTTCGTTGCGGCACCGGCAGCGAACCGGGGGTGGCCGAACAGGTTTGCGGTCCCCCACAGGAGCTTGACGCCGGTGCGGCTCATATGCTCCTCGGCGTAGTCGACCATCTCTTCGAGATTGCGCTTGGTCTCGGCATACGTGTCCCCGGGCGGAGCGATGTCGATGTCGTGGAAACAGAAGAAGGGCGTGCCGAGTTTGGAGAAGAACTCGAACGCGGCGTCCATCTTCTGATGCGCCGCCTTCATGGGATCGACGTCGTAGGCAAGCCACGGTCGGTCGAAGGTGCCTACCCCGAAGACATCGTTCCCGGGCCAGTTGAACGAGTGCCAATAGCACACGGCAATGCGCAGGTGGTCTTCCATGCGCTTGCCGAGCACGACACGATCTGAGTTGTAGACCCGGTACGCCAGCTCGGTTCCAGTGTTCGGCCCCTCGTACCGAACGGGCTCGGTTGGGAAGAAGTCCGTCATGCGTTCCTCCTGGTGCTCGCTGATTTCAGGTTATCCGCCGAGGACGGCCTCGATGACCCGCATGTTGGCGATGGCGTCGTCCATGGAGACCGGCACGTCGGATTCGTCGAGCACTGCCTGTGCGAACCGCTCGGCCTGGATCGTGTACTGATCGGCGATCGGGAAGCTCACCGTTTCGGTCGATGGACTCGTTGCCGGATCGCCGCCGATCGTGACGAAGATCCGGGTCTCGCGGTGGGGTGGGATGTTGAACGGGATCTCGATGTCGATGCGACCCTCGGTACCGACGATGTGGACCCGTTGGTCGTCTTCCGACCGTGTCGAGCAGGTGAACGTCGATTGTCCTCCGCCGGGAAACTCGAGGACGGCTGAAGTGACGATGTCGATCCCCATCTCCGGATCGCGGCGCACCGCTGCCTCGATATGGGTCGGCTCCGAGCCGAACAGCAGCCGCGCTGCGTTGATGCAATAGCAACCGATGTCCATGAGCGCTCCGCCGCCGTTTTCGACCCTGTTGCGAATATTCTCGGGATCATCGTTGAAATAACTGAACCAGGTCTGCACCGCCTGGAGCTCGCCGATCGCACCGGTGCGCACCAGCCGGACCGCCTCGACCCAGGTCGGGTGGTGCCGGTACATGAACGCCTCTTGGAGCTTGACGCCTGCTTCCTCACAGGCGGCGCGCATCTCCTCAGCCTGGGCGGCGCCGAGTGCAATCGGCTTCTCGCACAGCACGTGCTTGCCCGCAGCCGCGGCCTTGATGGTCCACTCTGCGTGAAGGTCGTTTGGGAGCGGGATGTAGACCGCATCGACGTCGGCGGCGTCGAGCAGCGCCTCGTAGCTGCCGTAGGAGTCGGCGATCCCAAGTTGCGCCGCCGCGTCTTTCGCTTGTTGCGCTGATCGCGAGGCGATGGCGACCACTTCGCAGTTCTCGGCCCGCTGGATCGCCGGAGTCACCTTCTCCATGCCGATGTTGGCAGTGCTGAGTACACCCCAGCGCACCACAGTCATTGCTCCTCTATCTCCTGGTCCAGGCGTGCGCTCGTCCAGGCGCCGCCGGACTCGCTCGACTCGACGGCGGCCTCGACGAAGCGCACCCCGACCACGCCATCGGTCGCATTGGGAAACTGCATGGCGAGCGGGTCGGCTTTCTTGCCGGAGCGCCGAGCGGCGATCGCCTCGGCCGCATCGGCGTAGATCGTGGCAAACCCCTCATGGAACCCTTCCGGGTGACCGGCGACGATCCTGCTGGCGCGCGCGGCCAGCGGCAGGGTGCCGGGACCGTTCGGGGTTCGGATCTGTGCCGGTCCGTCGATGGGTCGAAAAATCAGCTGCGTCGGCAACTCCTGCTGCCACTCAAGGGTGCCAAGGGTGCCGGACACCCTGAACCGCAGGTCATTCTCCACACCGGCCGCGGCCTGGGTCACCCAGAAGGTGCCGCGGGCACCGTTGTTGAATCGGAGCATGGCGGCTGCGTAGTCATCGACGAGCCGATCCGGTGCGATGTGACCCACCTCGGCGGCGATCTCCCACACCTCGAGCCCGGTGACGAACCGAGCCAGGTTGTGTGCGTGGGTCCCGATGTCGCCGAGCACCAAGGAAGGCCCGCCCCGCAGCGGGTCGTAACGCCAAGGCAGATCGCCCCCTGGTTCCGGGTCGTCGTCGGCAGCCTTGTGGCCCTGCACATAGGAGACCTGGACAAGCCGGATCTCGCCGAGCTGACCACTGTGCACCATGGCCCTGGCTTGGCGCACCATTGGATAGCCGGTGTAGTTGTAGGTGAGGCAGAACACCATCCGGTATTGCTCGACCCAGCGCCAGATGTCGAGCGCCTCGTCGAGCGTGTTGGCGATCGGCTTGTCACTGATGACGTCGAAACCGCTCTCGAGGGCGGCGGTTGAGTAGCGGTGGTGGCTGTCGTTTGGTGTCATGATTGCGACGACGTCCGCACCGTCGTCACGCTTCGCTTCCACTTCGAGCAACTCAATGGCATCACCGTAGGCCCTATCCGCCTCGATCCCGATTGCGACGCCTGCAGTGTGAGAGCGCTCCGGATCAGAGGAGAGGGCACCGGCAACCAGCTCGTAACGGTCGTCGATACGAGCAGCGGCCCGGTGCATCGAGCCGATGAAGCTCCCGGGCCCGCCGCCGATTACGGCAAGACGGAGGCGTCGGCCCATCATCTCGATCACGGGGTTGATGTTCAACTAACTTCCCATCGAGTCGTGAAAGGCAAGTTAGTTGAGTCATCAGACCCAAGCCCTCGAACTCGGGCCGTATACCGTGACGATCGCCCTCGGCGCCCCGCGCATCCTCGGCTTCAAACGCCGCAGCGGCCCGGAGTTGTTCGCATCGCTGCCGGGAGCGGTGATCGAATCGGCTGCAGGGCGCTTGTCGCTCCTCGGTGGCCACCGGTTGTGGCGAGCGCCTGAGATCCCTGCGGTGACCTACCAGCCGGATGACCACCCGATCATGGCAGATCAGTTCGACGACGGCGTTCGGCTGACCGGCGCCGCCGACAGTCATGGGGTAGCCAAGACGATCGAGCTCCGCCAGCGAGGTGAGCACGTCGTGGTCGACCACGCACTCGTCAACCAGGGCGAGCGCACCGTGCGTACCGCGGCCTGGGCGATCACCCAGTTCACTCCGGGCGGCGTCGCGGTGCTCCCGCAGTCGCATGATCCGATCGACACCGCCGGCGTCCTGCCCAATCGCATCGTCGCGCTCTGGCCATACACCGACCTGCAAGCACCGGAATTCGAATTCAGGACCGAGGAGATTCGCATCCAAGCATCGCTCTCGCAACGACGGGCGAAGCTTGCGATTGACAACCGGCGAGGTTGGCTGGCATACGCCCTCGGAGCCGAGGTGTTCGTCAAGTGGGCTCCCCTGAATGATGACACGATGGACTATGTCGACTTTGGTGCTTCGATGCAGTGCTATCGGGACCACCGATTCCTCGAACTGGAGACGCTTGGGCCGCTCACCGATCTCGCACCGGGCGGGGTTGTACAGCATCGCGAGGTGTGGAGGCTGTTCGATCTCCAAGGGCGGACGCTCGAGGAGCTTCTCACCTCACTGCCGGAACAGCCGCCGAAGGGCCCCGATTGAGCTACTACATCGGCATCGACGCGTCGACGACGGCCACCAAGGCGCTCTTGATGGACGCCAACGGTTCTGTGCTTGCGATTGGGCGTTCCGAGTATGAGTTCGAGACGCCGCGACCGCTGTGGAGCGAGCAGTCGCCGCTGCTGTGGTGGGAGGCGACGCGACTGGCCATCGCAGATGCACTGGCCACGGCCGGAGTCGGCGGCGGCGATGTGGGTGCGGTCGGGCTGACCGGGCAAATGCACGGGCTGGTGATCCTCGACGATGCCGGTGCTGTCCTGCGGCCGTCAATTCTGTGGAATGACCAACGAACGCACGCCGAGTGCGACGAGATCAGGGAGCTGATCGGGAGAAAACGGCTCATCACCCTCACCGGGAATGACGCACTGACCGGGTTCACCGCACCAAAGCTGCTGTGGGTCAGGAACAACGAGCCCGCGATCTACGACCGCATAGCCCATGTCCTGCTGCCGAAGGACTATGTGCGCTACCGGCTTACCGGCGAATTCGCCACCGACAAGGCGGGCGCCTCCGGCACCCTGCTGCTCGACCTCGCCGCCCGGGATTGGTCTCCCGAAATGCTCAACACCCTCGACTTCCCGGCGGAGTGGTTTCCTCTCACCCACGAAGGCCCAGACGTCACGGGCACCCTCACCGTCGACGCGGCCTCCGCCCTGGGGCTCAACGCAGGGACGCCCGTCGTGGCTGGGGGCGGCGACCAGTCGGCCAATGGAGTCGGCGTCGGCGCGGTGGCACCCGGGATCGCAGCGATCAGCGTCGGAACCAGCGGCGTCGTGTTCGCAGCGGCCGATCGGCCGGTCATCCAGCCCGAGGGCCGGCTCCACGCGTTCTGTCACGCCGTTCCAGGCACGTGGCACCTCATGGGAGTAATGCTGTCGGCCGCCGGCAGCTTCCGTTGGTTCCGCGACGCGATCGCCCCCGACTGGACCTACGCGGATCTGGACGAAGCGGCGGCCTCGGCGCCACCCGGGTCGAACGGCCTGGTGTTCCTGCCCTATCTCACCGGTGAGCGAACGCCGTATCCGGATCCGCTGGCACGCGGTGCGTTCGTTGGGCTGACCATTCGCCATGGGCTCGGTCATCTCGCCCGTTCGGTCATGGAGGGGGTGGCGTTCGGGCTCCGCGACTCGGTGGAGCTGATGGCCTCAGAGATCGAACTCGGCGAAGTTCGGGTCTCGGGTGGTGGGGCGGCCAGCGAGGTATGGGTCCGCATCATCGCCGACGTCATCGGTCGCCCGGTCCGGCTGGTCGAGACCAGCGAGTCCGCATCGCACGGCGCCGCCCTCCTCGCCGCCACCGGTGACGGGGCGTTTGCCACCGTCGGGGAAGCAGCAGCTGCTGGGGTGAGCCTGGGTACGGTGATCGAGCCCACCGCCGACGCAGCTTTGTACGAAGAGTTTTACGGGATCTACCGGGAGTTGTATCCAGCGCTGAAGGCGCCGTTTCAGCAGTTGGGTGATCTCGAAAGCGGTTGAGTCAAGAGCAAGACCCGTTCGGACTCTGGACTCAAGACTCTGGACTCAAGACTCTGGACTCAAGACTCTGGACTCAAGACTCTGGACTCAAGACTCTGGACTCAAGACTCTGGACTGCCTACCCGTGCAGCTCTTCGAGCTCCACATCGGTGACCTCGGTCGGTAGCTTGCCCATGATGATCATGGCCAGCACCTCGTCCATCGTCACGTCGTCCTTGTTGACCGTGCCAACCAGCCGTCCATGGAGCATCACGCTGATCCGGTCCGCCAGATCAAAGACATCATGGATGTCGTGGCTGATGAGGAAGATGCCGATGCCTTCCGCCTTGAGCTGAAGAACCAGCTCGTTCACCTGCGCGGTCTCCGCGGGTCCCAGCGCGGCGACCGGCTCGTCCATGATGAGGATCCTGGCGTTGAAGTACACCGCTTTTGCGATGGCCACTGATTGCCGCTGGCCGCCAGAGAGTGAGGCGACCGCGATCTTGAAGTTCTGGAACCTGGGGTTGAGGCGCCCCATGATCGTCCTGGCCTCGGACTCCATTGCCGAGTCGTCGAGCGTTCTCCAGCGCGTGGTCAACTCCCGGCCCAGGAACATGTTCGACGGAGCGTCGATGTTCTCCGCAAGCGCCAGCGTCTGGTAGATCGTTTCCACTCCCAGGTCCTTGGCATCCCTCGGGGTGCGGATATCGGCGGGCTTGCCCTCGATCAGGATCTCTCCCGAGTCCGCCGGATGGGCGCCGGAAAGCGTGCGCACGAGCGTCGTCTTGCCGGCGCCGTTGCCGCCGACCAGCGCCACGACCTCACCCGGGTAGAGGTCGATCGTGACCCCATCGACGGCGTGCACACCGCCGAAGGAAACCCTCACGTCGCGGAGCTCGACCAGCGGCGTCCCATCCTGACTGGCGTCGGTCACGTAGCCACCAGCCGCTCGGTTCGCTTCCGGTAGAAAACGTCGATCGCAGCGGCGAAGACCAGCACGACGCCGACAACGAGCCGCTGGACCGGCGCATCGGCCCCGATCAGCACCATGCCCGAGATCAACGACTGCAGGACCAGCGCCCCGAGCACCGCCCCCGGGATGCTGCCTACGCCGCCGGCAAGCGAGGTTCCTCCGATAACCGCAGCTGCGATCACCGAGAGCTCGAGCGCGGTCCCCAGCGCACTCGTTGCCGCGTTGAGCCGAGCGGTCTGGATGACCGCCCCCACGGCGACCAATACGCCCATCAATGCAAAGACCAGCAGGATCGTTCGGCGGGTGTTGATGCCGGCCAGCTCGGCAGCTTCGGGATTGCCGCCGATGGCGTACACCGATCGGCCGAACCGGGTCCGGGTGGCGATGAAGGTCATGATCACGGTGACCCCGATCAGGATCAGCACCGGGTTGGAGATGCCGAGCGCGCGGTCGAGCGGCGCGTATGAGCTGGCGATCGCAACGGCACCCAGCACGGCACTACAGGCGATTACACCGAGCCCGATCTCGGCCCACAGCGGTCGCACCGGGAACCCGTATTGATGCCGCTGCCGGCGCTTGTTGACCAACAGCAGGATGATGCCCACACAGGCGACGATGCCGACGATCCAGCTCAAGGTGGCACCGATCGAACCACGCGATCCGCCACCGAGCAGCCGGAAGATCCCATCCAACGGTGCAACGGTCTGCCCGCTGGCGACCTGCCACGACGCACCGCGCCATACCAACAGCCCGCCGAGCGTGACGATGAAAGAGGGAACACCGATATAGGAGACGACCCAGCCCTGAAAGCCACCCAGGATCGCTCCCATGATCAGCGCAAACCCCACGGCGATGATCCAAATCGCGGGATGATCGAACCCGATGATGTCGGACAGGATGTTCTTCTGGAGCACCGCCGTCGCAACGCCGATGAACGCGAGCATCGAGCCCACCGACAGATCGATGTTCCGAGAGACGATGACCAACACCATCCCCGTTGCCATCACTCCGACGGTTGAGGTTTGGACCGATAGGTTCCAAAGGTTGCGGGGGGTGAGGAACAGCCCGCCGGAAGCGATGTGGAACCCCAGCCAGATGACGGCGAGGGCGACCAACATCCCAAGAATGCGCAGATCGACCTCCACGGCTCGGATCGTGTCAGCGAGCGAGAAGGCGCCGCCTCCTGGCGCCGGATCTTGTTTCAGCGTGGTGTCACCCATGCGGATGCCATTGAAGCATGTCGGAAACGCGGCTGCGCCCCCGGATAATTCCGGGGGCGCAGCGTGTAGTCGTTTTCCGTTTCTCTGTTAGCCGCAGGCCGCCACGGAGCCTGCGGTGACACCCTGGCAGAGCTCTTCAGTGGTGAGCACTTGAGCGTCGACCACGAGATTCAGGTTGTCCTGAGTGATCGGGATCGGTGGCAACAGGATCGAGCTCATGCTGTTACCGCCCGGCGTGACGAACACGATGGCGCCCGTCACGGAACCGAGTTCCGTTCCACCGGCGAGGGCGACGGCAATCTCACCGGCCGCCTTGCCAAGATCGCGGGCATCCTTCCACACCGAAACCGCCTGCGTTCCGAGTGCAACCCGGTTCAGAGCGGCCTGATCGCCGTCCTGACCGGAAACCACCACGACGCCTGCGAGACCCTGGGCCTCGAGTGCTGCAACAACACCGCCGGCCATGCCGTCGTTGGATGCGACGACTGCGTCAACTTCGTTGTTGTTCGCGGTCAGGAACTGTTCCATGTTGGTCTGAGCAACCGCCGGATCCCAGTTGTCGGTATAGGACTCACCGACGTTGATGATCGCACCGCTGTCGATCGCTTCCTGCAGGATCTCCTGCTGGCCGCCACGCAGGAAGTCCGCATTGGCATCAGCGGCGTTGCCCTTGATGAACACGTAGTTCCCCTCAGGCACCAGCTTGAAGACCTCGCGGGCCTGCATCCGGCCGACCTCGACATTGTCGAATGTCAAGTAGAACGCACCCGGATCTTCAATGAGACGGTCATAAGCGATGACCGGGATGCCCTGCTCGAGAGCGCTCTGCACGCCTGGCAGCACCGCAGTGCCGTCCTGGGCGAGAATGATCAAGGCGTCTGCGCCCTGGGCGATCAGGTTCTCGATGTCGGCGAGCTGCTGCTCGGCAGACGAACCTGCGTCCGCGGAGATGTACTCAACTCCCGCGGCCGTCAATGCCGCCTTAATTGCCGGCTCATCCGACTTCGCCCAGCGTTCCTCGTTGTAGTTGTTCCATGAGACGCCGACGGTGAGACCGTCACCGCCGTCATCACCGCCGTCATCATCGCCTGAGTCGCAGGCTGCGAGCGCCATCGTACCGACAACGATTGCGATGATCGGTACGAACGCCCGCAAACGGGTTCTAGACATTCTGTTCCTTCCTTCTCTGAAAATGCGCCAACCGGCCAGGCGGCGCCGCGCGAACCCTACCCCACCGCCGGTCGCTTATCACCCCCGAACCGCCAAGTCCCGGAAAGCAAATGGCTAGTTATCTTCCCGCCCGCACGCCCAGAAAAGGACTTGTGGAACACTGTGCCAATGGATGAGGCCAGGCGGTCAGGCGGCGTGAACCTCGGAGCAGCACTCGGCTGGGTCGGTGCTGCCGCCGTGTTGGCCGTGGGAGTAGTCCTCGTGATCCTGACCCGAAGCAACGATGCCGACACCGCGGCGATGGACCCGCCGAGATATATCGAAGAATCAGCAGCCGCGGGAATCGTGCACACCTATGACGGCGAGTTCAGCTTCTTCGTCGGGGGTGGTGTGGCCGTCCTCGACTGCGACGACGACGGCAAGCTCGACCTCTACTTCGCAGGCGGTAGCAATCCGGCGGCCCTCTACCGAAATCACAGCACCGTCGGGGGTGCCTTGAGTTTCGACGCCATCGCCAGCCCCATCACCGACCTGACGATGGTGACCGGTGCATATCCGCTCGATGTCGACGCTGACGGAATGACCGATCTTGCGGTTCTGCGGTTTGGGGAAAACGTGGTGCTCAGGGGGCTCGGAGGTTGCGAGTTCGAGCGCGCCAACGAATCGTGGGGCATCGACGGCGGTGACGAGTGGACGACGGCGTTCAGCGCAAAATGGGAGGGCTCAGCAGCCCTCCCGACCCTGGCTTTCGGAAACTACATCGCAGAGGACGGGCAGCAGACCGGTGAGTGCTCCGATCACGCCCTGATCAGGCCGACCGACGCAGGGCTGTACGCAGCGCCTGATCCCCTCGCTCCCGGTTGGTGCACGCTTTCCATCCTGTTCAGCGACTGGGACCGCTCCGGTCGGGGCGATCTGCGGCTCACCAACGACCGCCAGTACTACCGCGACGGCGAGGAGCAGCTGTGGCGAGTCGAGGAGGACCGACCACCGCGTTTGTATACCGAAGCCGAAGGTTGGCAACACATGCAGATTTTCGGTATGGGCATCGCCAGCCACGACGTCACCGGGGACGGGCTGCCCGAGGTCTTTCTCACGAGCATGGGTGACAACAAACTCCAGACGCTTTCCGATGGCGCGGGGGAGCCCGCCTACAAGGACATCGCACTGGGCAGCGGTGTCACCGCGCACAGCCCATTCGTCGGGGACACCACGATGCCGTCGACCGCGTGGCACGCCGAGTTCCAGGACGTCAACAACGACGGGTTCATCGACCTCTACATCGCTAAGGGCAACGTCGACGCCATGCCCGAGGCGGCCACCAATGATCCGAGCAACCTCCTCCTCGGCGCTTCGGATGGCACGTTTACGGAAAGCGCCGCAGAGGCGGGGATCCTGAGCTTCGACCGGGGTCGCGGGGCAGCCCTGGCCGACTTCAACCTCGACGGCATGCTCGACTTGGTCGAGGTCAATCGCCGGGCCAACGTGAAACTGTGGCGCAACGTTGGATGGGGCGATGCCGCGGTCCCGATCCAGATGGGCAACTGGGTGGCGGTCCAACTCGATCAGGCCGGCACCAACAGGGATGCCATTGGCTCCTGGATCGAGGTGCGCTTTGGCGACCAGGTAACCCATCGAGAAGTCACGATCGGCGGTGGCCACGCCGGAGGTCAGCTCGGCTGGATCCACTTTGGGCTCGGCGCGGCTAATTCCGCGGAGGTTCGCGTTCAATGGCCGGACGGCGAGGTCGGGCCGTGGCTGACCCTCGCCTCCAACGAGATATCCGTCATCGAGAGGTGAGCACCTCACTGCCGGTGCCAGACCTGCGTCCATGGTTCTGGCTCTTCGCTGCCGCTCATCGCATGATCGAACGCGGAGCCGATGCCCCGGTTCCCTGGAATCGGCCCGGCTGAGCGTGCGATCATGCACGGCATGAGCAAGCCGCGTGTCGCAGAGGTGGCGCTGCCCGACTTCGGCATGCCGGGAGCCGTGCCGCAAATCCCCGATGCCACCTACCAGGATCGCATGGCCCGGCTGCAAGAGCGGGCCACCGATGCAGGCTTCGACCGCATCGTTGTCTATGCGGACCGTGAGCACAGCGCAAACCTGTCATATCTGACCGGGTTTGATCCGCGATTCGAGGAAGCGCTCCTTGTCGTCGGTAGCTCGAATGAGCCCCTGGTTTTGGTCGGCAACGAGTGTGTCGGGATGGCGGAGGCGGCGCCGCTTTCGATGCGGGTCGAGCTGTTCCAGGATTTGAGTCTGCCAAGCCAGCCGCGCGATCGATCACGACTCCTTGGTGAGATCCTCGCCGACGAGGGAATCGGCGGTGGCAGCAGCATCGGCGTGATCGGGTGGAAAGGCTATGCCAGCCCGAAACTGCTCGACGTGCCAGCGTTTCTCGTTGACGAGTTGCGCGCGATCAGCGGCAACGCAGGCTCGGTGGAGAACGCCATCGGGCTGCTCATCGACCCCGCCGACGGGCTCCGAGTCATCAACGAGGTCGAGCAGCTCGCCGCTTTCGAATACGCGGCCTGCCAGACCTCGAACGGCGTGCGGCGGCTGCTCTTCGGACTCGAGCCCGGGATGACCGAGCAAGAGGCGGTCCGCCTGCTCGAATGGAATGGGAGCCCGCTTTCGTGTCACCTCATGCTGACCGGTGGCGAACGAGCGAGCCTTGGGTTGCTCAGCCCGGGTGACCGCCCGATCGAGCGCGGCGATCGGTTCACCGTCGCCTTTGGGATCTGGGGTGCGTTGAACTGCCGCGCCGGGTTCGTCGTCGAAGCCGCAGCGGAGCTGCCCCCGGACATCCAGGATTACGTCGAGCGGCTGGTCGGGCCCTATTTCAGTGCGGTGGCCGAGTGGTACGAAGCGCTGCACGTTGGCCAGACCGGCGGCGCTCTCCAAGAGATCGTCGACCGGCGTCTCGGCGACCCCTTCTTCGGCATCTTCCTCAACCCGGGCCACCAAATCTCGCTCGACGAGTGGGTCAACTCCCCCATCTCGCCGGGATCCACCATCGAGCTCCGATCGGGGATGGCCTTCCAGGTCGACATCATCCCGGCAACCGGGACCGACTACTTCACCACCAACATCGAGGACGGCATCGCACTTGCGGATCAGGCACTTCGCGACCAATTCGCCACGGACTACCCCGAGGCCTGGGACAGGATCCAGGCGCGTCGGAAGTTCATGGCTGAGGGCCTAGGGATCGAGTTGCACGAGGATGTCCTGCCCTTCTCCAACATCCCTGCCTACCTGCCCCCATTCCTCCTACGCCCCGATCGGGTGATGACGCTGGCTTGATGGCCCGTGCGCTCATGCCCCTTCTGTGGAATCGCTAGTCGACGCCGCGTCTCCCCCTTCCTTGCCTCCCCCTCAGAGAGGCGACTTCCTTGCCTCCTCCTCAGGGAGGCGACTTCCTTGCCTCCTCCTCACCTCAGAGAGGCGACTTCCTTGCGGCTTCCTTGCCTCCCCCTCAGAGAGGCAGCTTCAGGGAGGCGGCTTCTTTGCCTCCCCCTCAGAGAGGCGGCTTCTTTGCCTCCCCCTCAGAGAGGCGACTTCCTTGCCTCCCCCTCAGGGGGAGGTGCCGAGCGCCAGCGAGGCGGAGGGGGTCAAAGCGTTG
>CAXMOP010000032.1:0-2753 GCA_964195155.1 uncultured Kiloniellales bacterium
TGCTGGTGTGGGCCACCGACCCGCTCACCGCCGCCAACCAGCAAGACATACCACCATGTCCCGATTCGGCGACTGACGCACCCCACATCCACGACCTGATCAACCTGGTCAAACAAAGCGGAACGCCACCCGGGTACCAGAGGTGGAAAACCGATCACCCCTGCACGGTCGCGGCTTCAGACCCTGCGCTGGTACTGAGCGGAGATTGGTATATCAACTGCGAACAATTCAGAATCGGCTCGACGGTAATTTTCGGCGGTGGCAACATTATCTTCGGCGGCGACGTGTCGATACAGGCTTCGGGAACCCTGGCGGTCAACACCACCGCCCCAGTTCCCACCAATCCGTCCACCTATGTCGCTGCAACCCCCGAAGCCTGGGTGTTCCTCCGCAACGGCGCCCTCAAGAAAGCAGGGCAAGGATCGCTCTACCTACACAACACCACCCTGTATGTGTCGAAAACCTCCACCATCGGATTGACCGGAGGCACCGGCGAGGTCCTTTGGATTTCGCCAAACCAAGGGGACTTCGACGACCTGGCACTATGGAGCGATTCACCCATCCGACACAAATTCGCTGGCCAAGCCGTCCTCACCCTCGAAGGCATCTTCTTCGCGCCCCTCGCCACCATCGAATACACCGGCAACGGAAGCCAAAAACAAGTCCGCGCCCAATTCATCGCCCACCGACTCCACGCCGGAGGCAACGGAGCACTCGTCGTCGCACCAGAATTCGGACGCGCCGTCACCTTCCCCACCAACCCCACCACCAACCTCATCCGCTAACCAGCCCACTGGACCCCGCGGGCGCCGACCGCACCACGCAGCGGCCCGCGACAAATCTAGCTTTTGGCACGCGTACCTTCGAGGTAGCGCATAACCGGCTGGGAGGGATGATGTTGGCTGTATGGCCCGCACCCTGTCAGGCGGTGAGACGCCGGTTGAGCTGATAGCGCCAGCTCCGTTGGGTTCCCATTCTGTGTGGCAGTGGTGGTACACGCCCCAAAGACATTCAGCGCTGGCTGAATCGGAAGCGGCCGGTCCTCTCTTGGGATTCGTTGAGATCCGTCGAAATCCTGGGGTCTCGCGGACAGTTCGCGGACAGTTCTCGGACAGTTCGCGGACAGTCCGGTCACTAGCAGACAGTCTGCAAGTCACCCGACCCCCGTCACTCGCGGTGTCTACGACCGGGCGCAAGCAACGCCGCCCCCAGCAAGTCGAACCCCCCGGACATACCGGGGGGCTCGAGTTCGATGGCCCCTGTGGGGTTCCACCTGGTCACCTGGAACGGTAACGGGACCTAGGGAGTGAAGTTCCATACCTGGTGGGCCGGTGGCCGCAGGCCGCAGATCGTGTTGATCGCCTCGTTGAGGCTCGTCAACCCACAAGTGGCAGCAGTGGGCCCCCCTACGACGTAAGGGTATTCTGCAGCCGGTCCGTGATTGACGATGTGGACCTCTACGACCGCGCCCATCGGCGACGCGAAAAACGAGTCTCCGATGTTGCCCATGGGGTTAATAGAGGTGAGGCCGTTGATTGCGTGGAAGCCCTCGGAAGCACGACCGGCGAAGGTCGCGTTTCCGCTCCCCCCGACTACGTGTCCGGCCACGTTCACAGCGATGTCTGGCTTCCCCGCCGGGTCGCCGTCGTCAAAAGTGAACAGCCACGCGGTGTAGGCGTCGCCGGGATTCAAACCCGTTGCATGCACCTGCACCGAGACGCCGCTGCCCGTCCGAACGATGGATGCCGTCCCATCCCCGACGGCACCGTCGACCTTCACTCCTTCCTCAGGTGGTCCAGAGCTCGCGGGCACGGCCCCGGCGAGTAGTAACCCTATTGCCATTAGTAGTACAAGAATCCGTCTCGCTGGCGTTCTCCGCATGGTTCCTCCCGCTGTTTCCGGTGCTACGCCAGATACCCGAACATGTGCCAAGCGTCGGCTCGATAGCCGGCCCGAAAGAAGTCTCCTCATGAGACTCACTCCTTCCTGCAGCCGGTCTCCGGGTCGTCTGACTCGGATCGAGAACCGACCACGGGGCGAACGTACAAGGGGGTACTTAACGAGGACTTGCGCGACGGCGAATCGTGCCGCCCGCGGGTTGAACTGGCCGCGATAGTCGCCGCTTCCGGGATCATCGCCTGCCAGTCAGTCCTCATCGAAGAACGCCCCGGCCGAGGATTCAAACGGGCCACGCAGCCGGGTGTACACGCTGAGCATCGCGTCGGACTGGTGGCCGGCAGCCAGCCTTGCCAACCCTGACCGCCCGGGTCCGCCGCGGGTACCCTTCACACTTGCCGACGCGCCCCGGCCCCTTTAGCGAGTTGGTTGCCAGCCTCTTGCGTGGCTCCGGCGGGGCCGTCGGCTCTACCTCTGGTTCGGGTAGCGTTACCGGTGACGGGTCCCAGGCCGCCCTTCCGTCCCACCAGAGGTCGGGACCGTCACGCCGGACCCCGGACGCCGCAGTTCCCTCCGCGGTGACCGGGGTCCGAGCGCGTGAGGTGGCGACCGAGGGGCTATCTCTCGGCAACCGCCTAGACCCGCGGACTCTGATACCACCGGCCCGACAGGATCGGCTTAGACGGCAACGTCGTGGACGCGAGAAACCCCCGGGCCGATGGGACGTTTCCGGGGGGGTTCTCTTGTCTGCAATGACCGGCATCGATTGGGACCGAGCCGAACTTGAGACGGTGGTCAGTCATCGAATAATGCCCCAGCCGATGAGTCGAATAGAGACCGGGGCCGGGTGTACTGGG
>CAXMOP010000033.1:0-53527 GCA_964195155.1 uncultured Kiloniellales bacterium
CTAGAAGTCCACCGCATCGGTGTTGGCACCACTCACCAGAACCCCCACGTGCTCTTCCGGTTCCGGGACGTACCCGCCGGAAAGCAGCGCCGCAGCAGCTGCGGCACCGCCGGGCTCGGCGGCGATGCGTGCGACGCCCCACAGAGTGCGCTGGGCGGCGGCGATCTCCTCGTCCTCGACCAGAACCACCTCGGCGACATGTTCTTTGACGATGGGCAGCACGAGCTCGCCCACCCGCTTTGGCGCCAGTGAGTCCGCAGCAATGCCGTCGGTCGGGGCATCGACCGGAGACCCCGCCTCGAGCGCAGCGGTGAGGGTCGGAGACAGCCTTGGCTCGACGCCGATCACCTTGACGCGGCCTCCAAACCAAGCAGAGATGCCGGCGATGAGCCCGCCGCCGCCAACCGCCACCAGCAGCGTGTCCAGATCGGGCACCTGCGCGTCGAGCTCCAATCCCAGCGAGCCCTGCCCGAGAATCGTCTCGCGCTGATCGAACGCATGGATGTCCAACGCCCCCGATTCGCCGACGAACTCCATGCACGCCAGCAGTGAGTCGTGATAACGGTCGCCCACGATTGCCAGCTCCGCACCCTGAGAGCGTATCCGATCGACCTTTGCTTGCGGCGACACCGTTGGGATGAAGATATGGGCCGATATTCCGAGCTGCTTTGCTGCATAAGCAACCGCCGCGCCATGGTTACCACCGGAGGCTGCGGCCACTCCCGCAGATCCCACGTCGCGGAGCACGAGATTGGCAAAGGCACCACGCGGCTTGAACGATCCCGTGTGCTGCAAGTGCTCCAGCTTGAACGTGACTTGCCCGGCCTTGACGCCGAGGTCGCCGGGTTCGATCGTGATCGTCGGCGTGCGCCGAACGCGCCCTTGGATGACCCGATACGTATCCTCGATAGCGTCCGGCGTGACGGTCTGGCTCACGACTCGCGACTCGCGACTCGCGACTCATTCAGCGGGGTGACGGTCTGGCTCACGACTCGCGACTCGCTACTCGCGACTCATTCAGCCAGGCAGCAAAGATCCGTGTGGCGGTCGCCTCACCCTCGCCGCGCCAGGCCTCGCCGATGGAGATCAGCTCATCGGGATCGGTCCCGGCCTCCCGGACGAGGTTGCGGACCCCGGCGTGCGATAGCCAGCTCGACACGATCTCGGGCTCCGCCTCGGGGTGGGGCTGAATTCCGATGCCGCTACCGAGCCGGAACGCCTGTTCCACGCCGCCCGCTGTGGCGAGGGAGACGGCCCCGGGCGGCGGATCCCACGTGTCCTGGTGGAGACGCAGCACATGGCGATCGGCAAGGTGGGACAGCACCGGGTCCCCGCGGCCGGCCTCACCGAGCCGCACCGGCATATATGTCGCCTCGGGGCCGTCCGCCAGGTACGCCTTACCTCCAAGGCCGTCGGCGAGCAACTGAGCCCCGAGGCAGATGCCGAGCACCGGCACCTCGGATTCGACGGCTGCGGCGAGAAACCGCTTCTCGTTTGCCAGGTACGGGTACTCCGCGACGTCGTAGGCGCCCATCAACCCCCCGAGCACGACGACGCCGGCCACACCCTCAGGCGCCGGCAGATCCTCGCCATCGTCGAGCGCAATCAGCTGCCACGCCACTCCCGCTCGATGCAACGACGCCGCCAAATAGCCCGGCGGCACTTCGGCGTCGTTGCGGAGGACCGCGACGGGCTTCATTCGTATTCCGCCCGCAGGCTCCGCCGCATCACCTTGGCCGACGCGGTCCTGGGCAGCTCATCGATGAGCACCACGTCATGAACCTTGAACAGCGGGTTGAGCCGCGACCGGATCGCTTGCTGCATCTCTTCCTTCCATCGGTCGACGTCGGCCTCGGCGGGATCATCGGCGACCGCATACACGACCAGCCGACTCGGGCCGCCCTCGGGTGGTAGCACTGCGACCGCTGCGGATTCGGCCACGCCATCGATCGCCGCGATGGCGCGCTCGATCTCCGCAGATGACACCTTGATTCCACTGAGATTCATGGTGTCATCCACCCGTCCCAGCGCCCGGTAATAGCCGTTGGGAAGCTGCTCCATCTGGTCGCCGTGGCGGCGAAGCGGCACATCGATGTTGGGCAGGTCCCCGTAGTACACCTGGTGGTGATCCTGGTGCAGCAGCGACTGCGACATGCCGATCGAGGGCGGGACCAGAAAGAGCTCGCCGTTGTCGCTCGGATCACCCTCGTCGTCGAGGATGCGCACGTCGATCCCGAGGGTCGGTGTGGTGAAGGTGGCAGGTATCGCGGCCTGGAGTACGGTGCCGGTGACATACCCGCCGCCGATCTCGGTTCCGCCGCAGTACTCGATCACCGGGACTCCTCCCGCATGGGCCATGAGCCACGCGCAGTCGGCGGGCACCGATGCCTCGCCGGTTGAAGAGATCACCCGCACCCGCGACCACGGCGAGTCGTCCAGTACGCCCGCGGTTCGCCAGGCGGCAACGATCGAGGGGACCACTCCGAGCACGGTCACCCCGGTGTCGGCGACGAAGTCGACGAACTCGCGGCCGGTGGGCACGTCGTCGTAGAGCGCAAGCGCGGCATCGTTGATCAGCGCGGCGTAGATCAGCCAGGGCCCCATCATCCATCCCAGGTTGGTTGGCCAGCCGATGAGATCGTCGGGGTGGATGTCCTGGTGATAGCGGCCATCCATTGCCGCCTTGATCGGGGTGAGATGCGTCCATGGGATCGCCTTCGGCTCGCCGGTGGTGCCCGACGAGAAAAGGATGTTGGTGTGGTCGGTCGGGTCCCCCGGGACCGCTTCGAAGCTGGACTCGTCGCTGAGAAAAGATGCGTATGCCATATCGGTGTCACGGATCGCAATCCGGGCCCCGGTTTCGACTACGACGCACGCGTCAGCGCCCGCATCGACCACCTTGGCATACATCGGAAGCTGCCTGCCGGAACGCGCCATCTGGTCCTGGGTGACCGTGAGCACCGGATCGGTCATCCGGAGACGGGTGCCGATCTCCTCGGGGACGAAAGAGTCGGCGATCGACACCACAACCCCACCCGCAGCAACCGTTCCCAAATAGGCCACGACCGACTCGATCGTCATCGGCATCGCGATCGCCACCCGGTCCCCGGCCCGGAGCCCCCACTCGACCAGACCGTTGGCGAAACGAGCTACCTGCACCCGCAGCTCGTGGTAGCTCATCTGATGGTCGGTGCCGTCGCGCCGGAACATGACTGCCGTCTGATCGCCCGGGGCGGTGAAGCACGACTCGATGATGTTCAACTTGGCACCCCGCAACCAGTTTGGATCCTCGGTAGGGCCTTCGACGATCGCATCCGGATCCCGGCCGAAGACGATTCCGAGACGATCGATGACCTCACCCCAGAAGCCGGTCGGATCAAGCACCGTCCAACGATGCAAGTCCTCGTAGCGCGCAAACCCGCCGGCGAACATCAGCTGGGTCAAGTTGGCGTTGGCGATCATTTCATCGGTGGGCCGCCATGCTGGGGAGAGCTCGTTCATCTGAACCGCTGAGAATACCGGCGGGCGTGGCAAGGAGGCCGTACAATCCGATCGACCAAGGGAGGGATCGGCCATGCACCATCGAGTCCGCAGCGTCTTGCTCTTAGCCACGCTCACCGTGGCTTTTGTCGGCCTATTCGCCGTCCCCGCGGGGGCGGAGATCACGAAGGGGAGCTGTGGTGGATCGGCGACTTTCCCCGATAAGGCGACGGACAAGGTCCTCGATGCGGCCCGTCCGAGGAGTCTGGTCTTCGAGGCACCGCTCAGCGCAACGGTCGGCTACGCCGGCACTCTCGGCGCGGGTGCCGCGGAAAGTGACGAACCGGTGCCGTTCGAGGGTGGCGTCACCCTGCGGATTCCCCGGATGTCCATCCCGGTGGCCGGCTGGAGCGGAGAAACCGTGGAAGTCAGCGATGCCGGCTCGTACACCTACGACCTGCCCGACTTCGTGCCACAAGGCACCGGTGGTCTGGAGGTCACTGCCTGGCACAACCACGCCGGGCACGGCGATTGTGAAGCCGTCGTGACGGTGATCATCTCGGGAAGTCCCGGTATCGCGGCCGTCGCCGCGGCAAGCCTCACCCTGCTCGCCGGCGCCGGTACCCTCGCAGCAGGAAGGAAGAAGCCATGAAGGGCAGACCCATTCTCGGTGCGATTTCTGGATTCTTCTTCGGTCTGCTGTTCGGCATCTCGCTGTGGCTGTGGGGCGTGGTCCCACTACATTCCGATCTGCTCTTGATCCTTCCGATCTTGGGCACCTTGCTCGGCCTGGTCTTGGCCTGGTGGGCGCCGTTCGACGGGTCGAAGGACGAAACGCCGGCGGAGACCGCGGCGCCCGGCGATGCGAGCGAGCCGGAGTACGTCGACCCGGGGACCGCAGACCGCGAGCCAACAGACTGACCACCGCCACACGTCGTCGACGGCGATGACGCTACGACGGCCCTCGTGGTGGGGAAGCCCCGTCCACGTCACCTATACCGTCGTTGTGTTCATCGTTCTGGCCTCGTTGGACAATGCCGCGCTGGTGATGCTTCCTTCGATGGTCCTGCCCCTGCGCGACGGCCTCAGCACATCCGGGGCGGCAATTGGTGTCCTGGCGGGCGTCACCATCCTCGTCGTCGCGATCACGGCGGTGTTCTGGGGCTACGTGGGAGACTCGCGGGACCGCAAGCCATTGTTGTTCTGGGGCACGATCATCTGGTCGACCGGTTCACTGCTGTCCGCGACCGCACAAACGTTCTGGCAACTGGCGCTCTGGCAGCTCGTGCTTGCGATCGGTCTTGGTTCCATCGCCTCGATCGGGTTCTCGGTGATCTCCGACTTCATCGGGCCGGCCCGTCGCGGCCTGGCAATGAGCTTTTGGGGGATCTCCCAGGGTCTCGGTGTCGTATTCGGTGCGCTGTTGGCATCCCAGCTCGGTGCGGAAAACTTCCGGGTTCCGCTCGTGGTCATCGCCATTGCGGGGTTCGTGTTCGCTGTGTTGTACATCCCGACCTACGAGGCACCTCGCGGCTACAAGGAGCCGGCGCTCGCTGATCTCTATGAGGCCGGCGGCGACTACGAATACCGCATCGATCGCTCGCAGCTTCCGTCGCTGCTCCGTCGGAGAACCAATGTCTGGCTCATCCTGCAGGGTCTCACCGCGCAGATCGCCTACGGATCGCTGATCTGGGTCCCCCTGCTCTACCAGGAGAAGGTCATCGCCGAGGGATACGACCCGGTCACCGGCACCAAGGTCGGAGGGTTGTTCGCAACCATCTTCACGGTCGGGGCGTTGTTCTCGATCCTGTTCGGGCACGTCGGGGACCGCCTCCAGCGCAGAACGCCGCGGGGACGAGCATTGCTGTCAATGGTCGGGATCCTTGCGGCGATCCCCTTCTTCCTGATTTTCTTCTGGGTGCCGCTGCGCGGGCTCGAGGTGACCGAGGGGGCCGATACGATCACGCTGATCGGCGAGGTGCTGGCAAGCGTGGTGACCAATCCATGGATTGCGGCAGCCTTCCTCTCCGCCCTCATCGCGCTTGCCTTGACCTCGGCCGACTCGCCGAATTGGTTTGCGTTGATCACCGACGTCAACCTGCCGGAGCATCGGGGAACGGTGTACGGAATGGGCAATCTCGTCAATGGCGTCGGTCGGTCGGTCGGGGCCGTCCTCACTGCAGGCGTCGCATCCGCCATCGAGCGTGCAGTGCCGCCACCGTTCAATTGGGCGCTCGGCCTGTCGTTCTTCCAGTTCTTCTTCCTTCCCACCGGCTACAGCTATTGGAAGGCCAGCGAGACTTGCCCTGCAGATATCGACGAGGTCAGCACGCTCCTGGAAGAGCGCGCCACCGCCGTCTCTCCCACCTAACTTCCGTCGCGTGCGTCTGCTACCTCGCATATAGAGGGGTCCCAGGCGCACGCGACGAAAACTGCATATCGCGAAAACGATTCAATCATCGCGAAAAACACAGAGCGCATCTAGTTGCCCACTGCTAGTGCATGGTCTAGAAAGTCATCAACTTCCCCGACCGGCGGATTCCACCGGCCGGGGTGGTCGCGTCTGGGAGATGTTCGACGAAGTTGCTAAAGAGTTGACGGACTACGCCGATGTAATTACACTCGTGTAGCACGCTAGATCTAGGGGTTCTGACACTTCCCTACCCCAACATCTAGTGGTGGTAGGCAGAACTGTGGATAAGTACCAACAGCACGCAGACGACAAGGACGGGGACACGGGCCCGGCCGAGGGAGGACCGATGACGACGGTGGCAAACAACGGGGATGGCGGCACAGCCGACACCCAGTCCAACCCGGGCCTGACCAACACTGGCCCGACCAACACGGGCCCGAACAACACTGGCCTGACGATCGAGCGCCGATTCACGACGGCCGAAGAAGACCCCTTCGACACCGTCGAATGGGTGCGCAGGGACTCCCGCATCACGAACCCCGACGGTTCTGTGGTGTTCGAGATGGAGAATGCCGAGGTCCCGGCCTCCTGGTCGCAGGTGGCCGGAGACATCATGGTCTCCAAGTACTTCCGCAAGGCGGGTGTTCCCATACGCGATGAAGAGGGCCACTCGGTGCTCGACGATGCGGGCGAACCAGTGCTTGGCACCGAGACCTCGACCCGTCAGGTGATTAATCGGCTGGCGACCACGTGGCGCTGGTGGGGCCAGAAACACGGCTACTTCGCGACGGAAGAGGACGCGGATGCCTTCCAAGACGAGCTCGCCTACATGCTCCTGCACCAAATGGGTGCACCGAACTCACCGCAATGGTTCAACACCGGGCTGAACCACCAGTACGGCATCGAAGGGCCCGCCCAGGGTTTTTGGTATATCGATCCCGATACCGGCGAGGCCGTAGAGTCTCCAGACTCCTACAGCCGTCCCGCTCCCCACGCATGTTTCATCATGTCGGTCGATGACGACCTGGTGAACCCGGGCGGCATCATGGACCTGTGGGTCCGCGAGGCGCGACTGTTCAAGATGGGTGCAGGCGCCGGAGCCAACTTCTCAGGCATCCGCGCTGAGGGCGAGCCGCTCTCCGGCGGGGGCAAGTCATCGGGGTTGATGAGCTTTCTCAAGGTCGGCGACCGTGCTGCCGGCGCCATCAAGTCGGGTGGCACCACCAGACGCGCAGCCAAAATGGTCATCGTCGACATCGACCATCCCGACGTCGAAGCCTTCATCGCCTGGAAGGCCAAGGAAGAGGACAAGGTACGCGCTCTGGTAGCCGCCGGCTATTCGTCGGACTTCAACGGTGAGGCCTACGCAACGGTCGCCGGGCAGAACTCGAATAATTCGGTTCGGGTGAGCAACGAGTTCGTGCAAGCCGTGATGGACGACGAGGACTGGGATCTCACAGCCAGAACCGGCGGCACGGTCAAGACGGTCCGGGCCCGCGACCTGTGGCATCAGATTGCAGAAGCGGCCTGGGCAAGTGCCGATCCCGGCGTGCAGTTCCACGGCACCGTCAACGAGTGGCATACCTCGCCGGCGGGCGGTGAGATCCGGGCGTCGAATCCGTGCAGCGAATACATGTTCATCGACAACACGGCATGCAACTTGGCGTCGCTGAATCTCGGCCAATTCTACGACGACCCGTCCGGAGTGTTCGACCTCGACGGCTACCGCCACGCCATCCGGCTGTGGACGATCGTCCTCGAGATCTCGGTGACGATGGCGCAGTTCCCGTCGAAAGAGATCGCCCAGGGCTCCTATGACTACCGCACGCTCGGCCTGGGCTACGCCAACCTCGGGTCGCTGCTGATGCGCATCGGCATTGCCTACGACTCGGAGAAGGGTCGGGCGATCGCCGGAGCATTGACCGCCATCCTCACCGGTGACGCCTATGCGACGTCCGCCGAGCTGGCCGGGGTGCTTGGCCCGTTTGCGAAGTTCGAGGAAAACCGTGACTCGATGATGCGGGTGTTGCGCAACCATCGCCGGGCCGCATACGACGCCGATCAGGATGAATACAACGAGATCTCGCACCATGTGTCCGGCATCAATGCCGCCGAGGCGCCACAAGACCTCGTCGCCAGCGCCCGCGACTCATGGGATCGGGCGGTGCAACTCGGCGAAGAGCATGGGTACCGCAACGCACAGGCAACGGTGCTCGCCCCGACCGGGACCATCGGCCTGCTCATGGACTGCGATACCACCGGGGTGGAACCGGACTTCGCCCTGGTGAAGTTCAAGAAGCTCGCCGGCGGCGGGTATTTCAAGATCGCCAATCGCTCGATCGCCCCGGCCCTGCAGCGCCTCGGTTACAACCCGGACCAAATCGTCGAGATCCTCGAGTACGTGGTTGGAACCGGTGACCTCCAGCGATCACCACACGTCAACGCGGCAACGTTGATGGCCAAAGGGTTCACCGCAGAGGACATCGGCAAGATCGAGGAGACGCTTGGCTCGGTCTTCGAACTCGGCTTTGCCTTCAACCAATGGACCCTCGGCGAGGAGACCATGCAGCGGCTGGGGTTCACGCCCGAGCAATACAACGGTCTCGGCTTTGCCATGCTCCACGAGTTGGGGTTCAGCGCCGAGGACATCGGCGAGGCAAACGACGTGGTGTGCGGCCGCCAGACCATCGAAGGGGCACCCGGTCTCAAGGAGGATCATCTCTCGGTGTTCGACACGGCCAACCGCAACGGCCGGTATGGAAAGCGGTTCATCCACCATCACGGCCACATCAACATGATGGCCGCGGCCCAGCCGTTCATCTCTGGAGCTATCTCGAAGACCATCAACATGCCCAATGAGGCGACAGTCGACGAGATCGAAGAGTCGTACCGGATGTCGTGGGAGCTCGGACTGAAGTCGATGGCCCTGTACCGCGACGGGTCCAAGGCCTCTCAGCCGCTGTCGTCGACCACCGACGACGCGGCGATTGGCGAGATGGATGATGAGCTCGCAGATGCGGTCGAACTGGAAGCGCGAATCCACGCCGGGATGTTCACCGCAGGAATGTCCCCGACCCAGGCATATCACGACCTGCCGCGGCCGCGATTCCTGCTGGCTGCCCGTCGGAAGGGCTATACCCAAGAGGCGCGGGTCGGCGGCCACAAGGTGTTCCTCCGAACCGGGGAGTACGAGGACGGGACCCTCGGCGAGGTGTTCATCGACCTGGCCAAGGAAGGGGCAACACTGCGCGGCATCCTGTCGTGTTTTGCGATTGCCGTCTCCAAGGGCCTGCAATACGGCGTGCCACTCGAAGAGTTCGTAGACACATTCACCTTCCAGACCTTTGAGCCGCGGGGGATGGTCGAGGGCCACCCGAACATCAAGATGTCGAACTCGATCATCGACTACGTGTTCCGTGCCCTCGGCGTCGAGTATCTGAGGCGCGATGAGCTGGCCCAGGTTCCGCCGGACCGTACCGGGGCGCTCCCGGAACCGCCGTCGGGCCTTGCGGTGGAGGCCGGCATGCAGCTCGACCTCACCGAAGCGGCCATGGAGTCGGAAATCGCCGCACAGGTGGCGGCAGCAGAATTCGTCGACGCCGAGATTGTCGACAGTGAGATCGTCGATATCCGTCCAACCGATTCGGCTCGGGCGTCGAATGGACGGATCGAGGAGCCAACGATGGCCCTCAACGGCGGCGCTACCGCAGCAGCGGTGGCGACGGTGGCAGCGGAATCATCGCTGGGTGATCTGATGGGAGATGCACCCGCTTGCCAGGCATGCGGTCATATGACCGTGCGTAACGGGTCGTGCTACGTGTGCTTGACCTGTGGAGATACAACCGGCTGCAGCTGAGCGGTGGGCTCGTGGTGGAGCCAACAGCCTAGGAAGGGTTGTCGAAGGGGAGTCCCTCGGGGGAGGGCTCCCCTTCTCTCCGTCGTAAGTATGCGTACCCACCCCTGAGGTTCGCCCGCATACGTACGATGGGTCCATGTCCTTCGCTTCGGCCACCGCGGTCAGCCATGTCATGGGCAACGTGTACCAATCCGCCGTCAAGGAAGGCTGGGACATTTTCGGGGCGGCCAACGGTGGATACCTCATGGCGATGGCCGCCCGGGCCATGGCCGAGACTGCGGAGCGCCCCAACCCGGTGACGATCACCGCCCACTACCTCAGCCCCGCCAGCCCGGGGCCGGTCACGATCGATACCGATCTGATAAAGCAGGGCCGGCGATTCGCCACGGTCCAGGCGAGGCTCAACGATCCGGAGCGACCGCTCGTGGCCCTTCAGGGGACCTTCGGGGCCCTCGAACCCTCCAGCACCCTGAAACGCTTCGAAGCGGGACCGCCCGACCTGCCGCCGCCCGGGGAGTGCGTCAGTGCCGAACCCACCGACACCTTCCCGCCGCCCATCGTCGGCAAGGTCGATGTCCGCATCCACCCCGACGACGTGCCGTTCATCTCGGACGCACCGAAGGAACCCCGCATGCGGGGCTGGTTCCGGCTCCGCGACGATGAGCCGATTGACACGTTTGCCCTGCTGCTGGCCGTCGACGGCTTTCCCCCGGCGATCTTCAACGCCAATCACCCGCCGGCATGGACGCCCACGGTGGAGCTCACCACGCACATCCGTGCGGTTCCGGTGAAGGACGGGTGGCTGGCGTGTACTTTCACCACCCGGTTCATCACCGGCGGCTTCCTGGAGGAGGACGGCGAGGTATGGGACGCCACCGGGCGCCTCATCGCCCAATCCCGCCAACTGGCACTGCTGCCAAGGACCTGAAGGCCACAAGCCACCGCCACCTTGCTCCCCTCCCCGGTCGACTTCTCTTTTGCTCGCCCCCAGGGGGAAGGCAAGAAAGTCGCCTCGCTGCGCTCGGCACCTCCCCCCTGAGGGTCGAAACGGATTCTTAGCGGACTCTCAGGATCAGTCTGGCCCTTCGCGGCGTTCTGAATGCAAGACCTCGAACCCGCGAAGGGGATGCGCCATGACCACCACGAGCAGCAGCTACACCGGATACGAACCCCCGGGAACGGGCAACACACCGGGCCCTCGGCGCTCGAACAGGCGACGCGGTGGGATCGTCCTCCTTCTTGCCGCCGCGCTCTTCGTCGGTGCGATCACCGGCGCCGCGGTGTCGACCCTGATCGATGATCCGGCACCAGCCGCCATCGCCGAGCAGCCGATCGCCGAGCCCGCCACTCCCGCGAGTCAGGTCGAGGTGGCAACGGCAGCGGGCACGCTCGACCCCGCGGCGATTGGGGCGGCGGTAATTCCCAGCGTCGTCGCGGTCGAGGTCGGGACGACCCAGAACGGAGATTTCCTCCAGACGGCATCTGGATCCGGCGTCATCTACGACGCCCAGCACATCATCACCAACAACCACGTCGTCGAAGGCTCAACGGCCGTGCAGGTCGTGCTCTCCGACGGCCGCGTCTACCCGGCGGACGTGGTCGGAACCGATCCCATCACCGACGTCGCCGTTCTCAGCGTCGATGCCCCGGACCTCGTCCCCCTGACCCGAGGCTCCACCGATTCGCTGACCGTCGGTGTCCCGGCGATCGCCATCGGCAGCCCGCTTGGGCTCGATGGCGGACCGTCTCTCTCGGTCGGCGTCGTGTCCGCCTTGGGCCGTGAGGTACAGACCAACCCGTCGGTCGTGTTGTACGGGATGATCCAGACCGATGCCCCGATCACCAATGGGTCGAGTGGCGGTGCTCTCGTCGATGGCAACGGCGCACTCATCGGCATCACCACCGCGGTCGGAGCAAGCGACCTCGGGATCGAAGGCATCGGCTTCGCCACCCCGATCGAGATCGTTGAGAGGGTCGCCAACGACATCCTGACGAACGGCGAGGCTTCCCACGCCCTCCTCGGGATCGTGGGCAGCACCGCCTACGAGCCGATCGACAACGAAGGCGTCGCCCCGCTTGGGGTCACCGTCGAAGAAGTAACCCCAGGTTCGGCGGCAGCCGGTGCCGGCGTCAACCCCGGCCAAGTCATCACCGCTGCCGACGGAGTGCCGGTCCACACGATGGACGAGCTCATCACGCTGCTCCGGCTCTATGGGGTCGGCGACTCGATCGACCTCGACTTTGCCAACAGTGCATCCGTCACCATCCTGCTCGGTGCTCGATAACTTCACCCTCGCGACACACGCCATTCGGCTCGACCGAGGAGATTCGCCTCCCACTCAGGGGGGCGAATCTCATTGTCGGAATCGAAATGTCACAAATCCGACGAATCCTCTTGACTACTTCCTCTGCGTTCGATAATATTCGAATGCGACGAGAAGCTCCCAGGGAACACTCGGGGGCGCCACGGGAAGGCATTGAGAGGTTTGCGATGACCATGGAGCCAAGAGTGCGGGACTTCACCGCTCAGCGACGGAAAGAGCCGGTGGTCGAGCTCGCGCTGCATTCCGCGGCCGACCTCCTGGTCGTGCTGTGGTTGCTGGAGGGGTGCAACGAGGCGCTACAAGACTTCGAGGAGTACGGTCTTGGCTCGGACTGGTTCGCCGAGATCACCGCCCAACTCTCAGCCGAAGCCACTGAATCGGTCGGACTGGTCGGCGCCGGCGACGTCTGGGTTTCCGTCCTCGGAATCCTCGCCGACATGCCGGACGGCAGCACCGTGGACGAGTTCATCGACCACGTTCAGGCGATGGATCCGGTCGTTCTTCGCTCTCGCCTAGTTGAGCTGAAGACATCGAAAAGCGCCGATGCCGATTTACTCCATGCCGCTGCCGAGGGCGACGAGGAAGCGCTCGAGCAATTCCTTGGCCTACCCATGTTCGACGATCACCCTCGGTGGCGGGACACCGTGCAACACCTTCTCGAGATCCCGCCAGATGAAACGACCGATCGGATCGTCACCGCGATGCGCATGGTGCAGAAGGATGCCTTCGCCGAATACGAGACCGACTTCCGCTCGATCCTGGAGCGCGACATCGTTGCTCACCGCAGCATGGCAACGCGCCTGTCCGCCGAACGCCTGGTGGAGCTGACGACGAACGGAATCTCCATCGAACGGGGCGGCTATCGCAAGCCCATCCTGCTGGTTCCGACGGTTGCCGGACGCCCGTGGGTGATCTTCACCGAGACACCGGAGCGGCTGATCATGGCCTATCCGGTGGCGGATGAGTACATGGACGCCGATCCGGACGCACCGCCCAACTGGTTGATCAAGACCTACAAGGCTCTCGGCGACGAACGGCGCCTCCGCATCCTGCGCCGCCTCTCGCAGGGCCCGGCCTCGCTCCACGAGCTCGCCGAAGAGCTCGACGTCTCCAAGTCGACGCTGCATCACCACATGATGCTGCTCCGCGCCGCCGGGCTGGTGAAAGTACAGATCGGAAACGAGAAGGAATACGAACTGCGCGAGGACGTGGTCCCGGAAACGGCCGCGGTTCTTCAGGCATACATACAGACGAAAGACGGAGAGAGATGATGTTGCATACACCAGCACTGGGAAACGCGCGGATGGATGAGTTCATCGCATCCGCCCGCCGCACGGACGAGGCGCGGCGTCTGCACAATCGAGGGTCGCCTTTCCTCCGATTGCGGCTCGTAATGGCACGCCGGATCGTTTTGATCGGCGCCAGGCTCCACGGCCGGGATCCGGCGGTTATCGGCCGGGTCGTGATCCTCGATTCCTGCGGGCAAGCCCCACGGGAGGTCCGACAAGCGGCTTGACCAAGTCAGCTGTGTCGGCTGACTGGGCCCCGGGACCGCCATCCCGGGGCCCCAGCGCGCGACGAGACCGAATCGCTTCTCGATACCGCAGCCTCGAGCACGGAGTCGGGGTAGCGAGCCCCGCGAGCCGCCCCCAACAAACGGCCCCAGGCAGTTGAAACACCGAGTCACCTACCGTCTGGGCCTCCGCTTCACCGAGGGGACATCATGGAAGGCACAGCGAGCAACGGCATTGCCGCACGTATGACCGACGGCGTCAAGATCTACGGAATGGGCGATGCCGAGGTGCGGGCTCTCGACGGCGTCACACAACAGTTCGCCGCCGGTCAATTCAGCGCGATCATGGGTCCTTCCGGGTCGGGGAAATCGACGATGCTGCACACGCTTGCCGGCCTCGACAATCTGACCTCGGGAACCGTCCATATCGGCGATACCGAACTCGGCAGCCTCAGTGACCGTGAACTGACGATCCTGCGCCGCAAGAAGGTCGGGTTCATTTTCCAGGCCTTCAACCTCATCCCGACGCTCAACGCCGAGGAGAACATCAACCTGCCCCTGTCGATCGCCGGCGATCAGCCGGACAAAGAGTGGTTCGACCAAGTGGTCGCCGCCGTCGGCATCGAAGACCGGCTTGACCATCGTCCCGCCGAGCTCTCAGGCGGACAGCAGCAACGGGTCGCCGCAGCGAGGGCCCTCGTGTCAAAACCGGCCATCGTGTTCGCCGACGAGCCGAGCGGGAACCTCGACTCGAAGGCGGAGGCCGAGCTGCTTTCGTTCATGCGCAGCGCCGTCGACGACCTCGAGCAGACGATCGTGATGGTGACCCACGACCCCATTGCCGCCAGCTACTCAGACCGCATCATCTTCCTCGACGACGGCGACTGCGTCGACGAGTTGTTGAATCCAACCGTCGATTCGATCCTCGACCAGATGAAGAGGCTCGGAGAAGACGCATGATCCGAGCCGCCCTCAAGGGGGTCGCTGCCAACAAGGTGCGCTTGATCCTCACCGCGTTTGCGATCGTCATCGGGGTCGCCTTCGTCGCAGCAAGTTTCGTCTTCACCGACACGATCAACGCCAGGTTCGAGTCGCTGTTGACCGATGTCTCTGCGGGAATCGATGTCTATGTGCGCCCGGAGCCGCCGGAAACCGGTAACGAATTCACCGAGGTCGGCTCGATATCGGAAGACACCCTGGACGACGTTCTCGCCGTGCCGGGCGTGCGAGTCGCCGAGGGCGCAGTAGGCGGATACGCCCAGTTCGTCGACGGTAACGGCGATGCAGTGGGTGGACAGGGTCCACCCACCTTCGGCTTTTCCTGGGTCATGGCTGACGAGTTGAACCCGCTGAGCATCGCTGCAGGGAACGGTAGGCCACCGAGCGCACCCGGCGAAGTGGTCGCCGACCTCGGCACTGCCGATACCGCGGGATTCGCCATCGGTGACACGGTCACGGTGCTGACCCTCGGCCCGCCAGAGGAGTTCGTCCTGGTCGGTCTCGCCAACTTCGGCGAGGAGGACAACCTGGCCGGCGCCACGATCGCGGCGTTCGAGTTCGGCGAGGCACAACGCCTCCTCGACCTCGAGGGACAATTTTCCGAGATCTCGGTGGCTGGAGATCAGGGTGTCGAGGCCGAGACACTGGCCTCCGACGTCGAGACCGCCCTCGGCAATGGATTCCTCGTGCAGACCGCCGAACAGTCCAATCAGGAGCAGCTCGCCGACATCGGCGAGGCGCTCGGATTCTTGAACACGGCGCTGCTGGCCTTTGCCTTCGTTGCGATCTTCGTTGGCGCTTTCATCATCACCAACACCTTCCGCATCATCGTCTCTCAGCGAACGAGGGAGCTCGCTTTGCTCCGAGCGATCGGGGCCACGGGACGGCAGGTCACCGGTCTGGTGGTCATCGAAGCGCTCGTTGTCGCCGTGCTGGCGTCGGTGGTTGGCGTTGTCGTAGGCGTGGGGCTGGCCCTCCTGCTGGCCGCGGCCATGAACGCCATCGGCTTCAACCTGCCCGACGGGCCGCTGACGCTTGCGCCGCGCACCGTGCTGATCGCCATGGCGGTCGGCATCGTCGTCACGGTGGTCGCCGCCGTGTTCCCAGCCCGCAAGGCGGCGAAGATACCCCCGGTCGCCGCCATGCACGAGGAGCTCATCAGGCCGCCGCGCAAGTCGCTCAGAAACCGGGCACTTGCGGGTGCGGCCGTCTCCGTCGGCGGGGTAGCGGCGCTGCTGGTCGGCTTGTTCGCCTCGATCGAGACCCCGGTCTTATGGGTGGGCATCGGTGCGCTGGTCTTCTTCCTCGGCGTCTCGATCCTGGCGCCGCTTGCCGCCAAGCCCGTCGCCGAAGTCATCGGCTGGCCGCTGCCAAGGCTGTTCAACGCCACCGGGCAGTTGGCAAAGGAAAACACCGCACGACAGCCCCGACGCACCGCATCAACGGCGTCTGCGTTGATGATCGGGGTGGCGCTCGTGGTGTTCGTCGCGATCCTCGCGGCATCGATCAAATCGACGATTGAGGACACCATCCTCAGCGATTTTCCCGCCGACCTCACCGCGTCCTCGACGAACTTCGAGATCGGGGTCAGCCAGGCATTCACCACAGAGCTGGCCGAGCTCCAGGAGCTCGAGACGGTGACCCCGTTGGTATTCGACGAGGCCTCCCTCAACACCACCGAGGTGGTCGACGGCGAAGAGCTCGGTGTGGACGAGGGCGTGCAGCTCGTTGCCGTCAATCCGGTGCTGGTCGGCGACGTCGTGAACCTGGACCCGGCCCCAGGCGCCTACGAAGCGCTCACCGGCAGCGAAGGTGTTCTGGTGTTCGACGAGATCGTGGAAACCAACAGCTGGGTCGTTGGTGACGTCATCGTCATGGGCTTCCCAAACTCACCCGATACCAGCGTCAAGATCGTCGGGACGTTCGGCGGCGGAGACTTTGGCTCCTACATCATCGACCGCTCCTACTACGACACCCTGTACGACAATCCCTTCGACTCGCTGGTCTTGTCCACATACGCTCCCGGAGTCGCGGTCGCCGATGCCCGGGCCGCGGCGGATGCGGTTGCCGAGCCCTACGCCAACGTGAACGTGCAGAACAAGAACGAGCTCGTAGCAGACGCCGAGATGCAGATCGATCAGCTGCTGGGCCTCCTCATCGGACTGCTGTTCCTGGCCATCATCATCGCCGTGCTCGGTATCACGAACACCCTGTCGCTGTCGATCATCGAGCGCACGCGCGAGATCGGGTTGCTCCGCGCCGTCGGCATGACCCGCCGCCAGACGCGGCGGATGGTGCGGTTGGAGGCGGTCATCATCGCCCTCTTCGGTGCCGTGATGGGTGTGGGCATTGGACTGTTCCTCGGCTGGGCCACGGTGAGAGCGCTTGCCGATGTCGGGCTCGGGTCGTTTGCCATCCCGTGGGGGCAGATCGGGTTCCTGGTGATCGCCGCCGGCCTCGCGGGAGTCATCGCCTCCATATACCCGTCGTGGAGCGCGTCGCGGATGAACGTGCTGGAAGCGATCGCGTACGAGTAAGTCGAGAGTCTTGAGCCGAAAGTCAACAGGAATCAGGCTTCTCACGAACGATCCCGTTTGGTATACCTAGCTACGTGCGGGATTTCAGGAAACTTGAAGTTTGGCATCGAGCTCATCAGCTCACACTCGACGTGTTCTCCGCCACCCAGTCGTTTCCACGAGCCGAAAGATTCGGGCTGACTTCACAGATCAGACGAGGTGCCGTCTCATTGCCCTCGAACATCGCTGAGGGAGCCGGCCGCGACACCCGACCCGACTATGGAAGGTTCCTGAGTGTGGCTTCAGGCTCAGCCCACGAGTTGGACTATCAGCTCGAACTCTCGCGCGATTCGGTTACCTGCGCAAAGAGGGATACCGCGAACTGGCTCGGGAGCTATCTGAGGTCCGTCGAATGCTCACCTCGCTTCGCAGTCGCGTCCTCGACGATGGGCCGAGGACTGACGACTGACGACTTACTCCGTTATCCAGGAGCGGGACTCGTCGATCAGGTACATCGACACGTCGTGGACCCGATCGAGGACGTCGCAGAGCGTGTCCTGCCGGTACATGAGGTCGATCAGCGAGACGTCGACCTTGGCGACGAGCGACAGTTGCCGCTCCTCGCCTGCCGACAAAGCCCCAAAGGTATTGACCGCAGATACTTCGATCGGAAGTTCCAGGCCGCCCTTGCCGGCAAGCTCGGCGGCGAGCACGATGAGGTCCGGATGGTCACCGAGGGGCGGCAGCGACCAGTTGAACAGGAACGGAACCACGAACTTCCCGGTGGGATCCTCCGGCACGTCAGTCGTGTCGAGCAGTGCGTCTTCCAGGTCGAGCACGACCCGTGGATCGAGATCGATGGCGACGTGCAGGTCGAGCGGGCCCTCACATGCCTCGGCCGGGTGAACGTCGACTTCCCATGCTTGGCGAAGGGTGTAGGTCTCAACAAAGTGCCGCTCGTCGTGGACGTGAAAGCCATGCTCGACGGCGTGGTCTTTCAGGTACGTGATCGTGCCTGCCAGATCGACTGCCATGGCACCAGGGTACCGCGATCGGGCGCGATAGGGTTCGGCAACCCTTGCGTGAGGTTCTAGCAATGCCGTGGAATTTCGGAGCCGATTGGCACGCCGCCGAGCCGGTCTTTCTCGACGGCAATTGGTGGTACGACGAGCACGACAACGCCTTTGGCTACCGCCTCGGTGGCGACGAGCGTCGAGAGTGGGCCGACACGACCTGGGATTTCCCTGGTCCCGAGCAATACCCCGAGCTGGCGGCAGAGCAGCGTCCGGGGTGGACCGCACCTGCCGGAGAGAAGGCGTTGCGCGAGGCGATCGTGTCCGGCGACCCCCATGCCATCGATCTCGTCGCCGGCCAGCACCCCCAATACCGCTCGACTGCAGACACGCTGGCCGGCCTGCTCTCGCTCAACACCCGGCGCTCATACGCCGGGGAGCTGCTCGACCGAGCCATCCAGTCCGGCTATGAGCCCAAGGACGATCCCTTCATCGAGAGCTATCTCCCGGGCGCCGGCATCGTGGTCCCGATTGCCCCGGGCGTCGTCGTGGCCCTGCCGCTGATGCGCACGGCGGTGGCATTGGCCACCGCAGAGCTGCACCAGGAAGCCCAGGAGTACGAGCGGGCGATCTCCGCACTCGAGCCCGTTGAACGAACCACTCACGTCACCCTGTCGCTGACCGAGCTGCTCGTTGCCGCCGGACGGCATCAAGATGCCGTCGAGCTCACCGAGGCGGTCATCAACACCGACGATGTCGCCGCGCTCACGCTTGCCTACCGCGCAATTGCCCAACGAGAGCTCGGCGACCTCGACGCCGCGGCAGTGACGCTCGAAACGGTGTTCTCCCGGGGCCGCCCATCCGCTGAGGTGATCAGATTTGCCGAGATCGTGCGCCAGTCTCTCACCTCCACACCGAAATGAACGAGCACTTCACCACCCGGACCGTCGACCGGATCGGCCCGAGTGGAAGTGAGACCGTCGATGACCGGGTCGCCGCGGAGGCACCCATGGAGATTCGCATCGGCCGCACCCCAATTGCCGTGCTCATGAGGACGCCCGGCGATGACCCCGAGCTGGTACGTGGATTCGCGCTCACCGAGGGGATCGTGGTGCACCCCCACGAGCTCGCGGGTATCGCCGCGGTGGGCGACGACACTGAGGATGCCCGATACGAGCTCCAGTTCGCCGCCGGTGTCGAGGTAGATCCTGAGCGCTTCAAACGGAACCTGTATGCCACCTCGTCATGCGGGGTATGCGGAAAAGCATCAATCGATGCGGTCCGGATCGCCGCCGCCGCCCCTCCCCCAGGGCCCATCATCACCAGCGATGTTCTCACGTCATTCACCGCCACCATGCGTGCGTCCCAGCCCGGCTTCGACGCGACCGGCGGTCTCCACGCCGCGGCGCTCTTCCGCTCCGACGGCACGATGCTGGCGCTGCGCGAGGACATTGGTCGCCACAACGCCGTGGACAAGGTCATCGGATTTGCCTCCGGGACGGCGTTCCCATTGGTTGACCTCGTCTTGTTCGTCTCCGGACGCGTCTCATTCGAGATCGTTCAGAAGGCTGCCGTTGCCGGTATCCCGATCATCGCGGGGATCTCGGCGGCGTCGTCGCTTGCGATCGACCTGGCGGAGGAGCTTGGGATGACCGTCATCGGCTTCGTTCGCGACGAGTCATTCAACGTCTACTCGGCGCCGGAGAGAGTCTCATCTGTTCTTGCGTAGCAGACGGCCATATCTCGCTCCTGGCTACGCAAGAACGGTTGGGTGCCGCACATCGATCCCGCCGAAGTACACCCTCCTACCGGGCCGCCTCGAACGGCGACTCCATCTCGGGGATCCCCCATCGCTGGATGGACGCCACCGCAAACAGCACCAGCAACCCGCCGACGATCTGGACCGGTGCGAGCCCCTGATCGAGCAGCACCCAGGCTGCGGCGGCAGCGAACACCGGCTCGGTGGTGGCGATCACGCCGACGATGCCGGATGCAACACGCTGCAGGGCGGCAAACGAGGCGAAGAACGGCACGGTCGTGCCGATGAGGCCGATCCAGAGCAACTGGGCCCAGGCCTTGCCCGACAGGTCGGTCGGAAACGTCCAGAGCGGCTGGACGAGCACCCAGATCACCGAGGCGAACACAAAACCCCACGTCATCACGGTGATGATCGAGTAGCGGTGGCTCAGGCGCTCTCCGAGCACGAGGTAGGTGGCGAAGGTGAGCGCGGCGGCCAGGCCGGCGAGCACCCCGATCCAGTCGGCCCCTTCGAGCTGCCACGCCTGGGTCACCATGAACACACCGATCAGGGCTATCACGGCGGCCGCCCACGCCGCCGGCCGGACCTGCCTCCGCTCGGCGACCACCATCCAGATCAACACGAGGATCGGTCCGAGGAACTGGATCGTCGCCCCGGGCCCGACGCCGAGCAGGTCGATGGCCCAATAGAAGGTGACGTTGACCAGGGCAAGGTTTACCCCGAGGAGAAAGAACCAACGCAGGCCATCTTGGGGGTTTAGCAAACCGCGCCACCACGCCACGGGCACCAGGACCGCGGTGGTGATCAAGGCCCTGCCCTCCGCCACCCTGGCCGGGGATACCTCGCTGAAGAGGTCGGCGGCGACCGCGCCGCTGACACCCCACATGAATGCAGCGGACAGGGCAAGCAGCACTCCGGTTTGTGTCGTGCGGGCCGCGGCCATGGGTCTCCTCACTACGATTCGTGGTCGCGATATGCAACACCGAGCGTAGGTGCGGGGTTCTTATCAGAGAGATGACCACCATCACCGCTCAAGACCTCAACCGCCGTCTTGCCGACGACATCGACAACGCTTTCGCTGACCTGGTGCGGCTGTTGCAGGATGGGATCTACTCGGGAACTCTGCAACTCACACGGAATCGGCACGATGCCCAGGACGTCACGCAGGAGACCTTCGTTCGTGCCTACCGGGCACTCACCAAGTACGACAGCGACCGAATCCGCGGCCTGGAGCTGCGGGCTTGGGTCTGGACAATCGCGATCAACCTGTGCCGAAACCGGGCCCGATCCCAGGCGAGGCGCCCCGAGGTGCTCGGCCTCGCAATCGAGCAGCCGGCGCCGAACGGAGACCCCGCAGCCGCCGCCTCCGAGTCCGCCGACCGAGCCGAATGGAGGCAGTGGCTATCGCAGCTCAACGAGCCGCAACGCAACGCGGTCGTGCTCCATCACGTCGTCGGCTTGCCGCACAACGAGATCGCCAACATCACCGGGAGGAACCCCAGCACGACACGCTCGGATCTCCGTAGGGGACTCGCCGCGCTCCGCACCATCATCGAGGAGGAACCTTCATGACTATCGACATCAGCCAGCGGTTGGAACGGCTGGCCATCGACGCCCCGGACACGCTTCTCGACGGCGTGCTCGACGAGGTTGGCCTGCTCGCCGACGAGTTCACCCTCGTCGACGGGCCGCTTGAACCCGCCTACGTCGCTTGGAGCCGCAACGGGGTCACCGCCTACGTCCCGCAGTCCATTGCGGCCTCGCCGGAGGAGTTCGCAGCAATGCACCCGCGACCGGCGATCTACGCCGATGCCCCACCCCGTTCGCTCGCGATTCATCTCGACCGGGCACTGGAGACCGGAAAGCTCGGCAAGCTTGCCATCGACCTCGATTCGCTCGGAGAGTTCCAGCGCAAGGTGCTCGAGAAGTGTGCCGAGATCCCGCCGGGAGAGATTCGCCCGTACGGGTGGGTAGCGGCCGAGATCGGTAATCCTGGGGCAACGCGAGCCGTCGGAACCGCTCTTGGCCGCAATCCGATCCCGATCCTGATCCCGTGCCATCGGGTGGTCCGAAGCGATGGCACCATCGGCAAGTACGCCTGGGGAACGGACATGAAGCGCGAGCTGCTCAAGAGCGAGGGGCTCGACCCGTCTGCGATCGAAGCGACTGCGAGACGGGGCACGCGTGTCGTCGGGACCGAGACCACCGGCATCTACTGCTATCCCACCTGTCGCCATGCCAAGCGATCGTTCGCCCGCTACCGCGTCGAGTTCCGCTCGACGGAACACGCCGAGGACCAGGGATACCGTGCGTGCAAGGTGTGCCGACCCGCGGCCTGAATGGTCTCGAATATTGGGGTCCCGGGCCGTGAACGGATAGACTTAGGGTATGGAGGCGCGGGGGACAGTACCCGATGGGGCCGCTGGAGCAGGAGGGGGAGGCACGTATGCGCAAGGGGTTGTTTGTATTAGTTGTGCTCGGCACGGTGTTTGCGTCGGTACCGGTGTTCGCGCAGACGGACACCATCGAGATCTTTATTGAGGGGACTGCCCGATTCCCACCCAGGGAAAGGGTTGTGGCGACGGAGACGGTTCCATCGAATCTGGTTGGGGCGACCTGTTCTGGGATCGCAGTTACTAGCAATAATGCCTCAGAGCATCCCGACAACGATTTCATCGTTGCCTCGGGCGGCACGAGCGGAGAAATTCTCGATTGGGAATCGACCGCGGGTGCAACCATCCCGATGGCCGGAACGGTGACGCTTGGGGCGGAAATTACCGTGACGCTTCGGCTTGGATCCGACGACATTTCCAGTGGGGGCGTACTGATCGTCTTGTCGTGCTCGCAACCGGAGCCGCCCACGACGACGACGACACAACCGCCCCCAGATCCGACGACGACCACGACAACAACCGCACCGCCACCTGGGGCAACAACCACGACTGAGCCCCCGCCGACGGGCGGCGTGGCCGCCGGAGGAGGCGGAACGGCAGGTGGCAGCCCGGCTGCGCCGTGGGTCGGCGGAGGGGCGTTGCTGCTGGCCGCGGCTCTCGGTGCCGTGGCGCTCGGACGACAGCTGGTGACGAAGCGGAACTAGTCGAAACGAGAACCAATCGATGAGCGTTCGAGGGCGGGGCCTCTACGTCGCATCTGCGTTGCTGGCGGTAGCCGGAATGGTGTTGCTCGTCTTCGGCTATGTCGCATTAGCGGGCAGTGCACCCGATCTGGAGGCTTCCATAGCAAGCACCTCCGATGGCTTGCACCCTTCCGAGGGCCTTCCCCAGGAAGCAGCAAGCACCGCACCGATCGACGTGCCCGCACCGGTGTTCGATGCGGCTGCGCCGGCATCGGGTACGCCGCTCCCGGCGCTCGAGGTTGTGCCCATCCGCGTGCGCATCCCTTCCATCGAAGTCGACGCACACGTGATCGACCTCGGGCTGGCGCCGGACCGGAGCCTCGAGGTGCCCGAGGACATCAGCGTCACGGGGTGGTACACCGGCAGATCGGTCCCCGGTGAGATCGGGCCGAGCGTTGTCGTCGGTCATATCGATTCGGCCGTCGCCGGTAGGGGGGTGTTCTTCGACCTCCGGCGGCTCGTTGCCGGTGATTCGATCGAGATCGAACGCTCGGACGGCACCATTGCCGCCTTCCGGGTCACCGAGATCACCACAGTATCCAAGGACGAGTTCCCGACCGACCGGGTGTACGGCTCGACCGCGCAACCGACGCTGCGGCTGATCACCTGTGGCGGCAACTTCGACCGCAGCGTCCGCTCCTATGACGACAATGTCATCGTCTACGCCGAGTTTCTTGGCAACCGTCAGGCTCCGAGTTCCCGGTCCTGACTAGTCCGCTACGGAAAACATTCTCACCGCCACCCTTGGTGTTAACGTGGTGGGAAGGGAGCGCGCTCTACCTGGGCCAGGGGGAGTGTGCCGATGGGAGAAGGGGAATGAAACATGCGGAAGGCGCTCATCGCGCTCACCGTACTCGCCGTGCTGGTAGGGGCTGCACCGGCACTTGGCTATGCGGTCGAGTTTGTCATTGATATCGACGTCGCCATCTTCGGCGATGCAGGCGAGGTCATCGAAGTCGCCGAGGTAGCCGTCGAACCGGCGCTCGTCGGCGGGACCTGTGATGGCCAAGGATCCACCGCCAACAATGCATCGGAATGGGATGGCAACGACCTCATCATCGCCACCGGAGGTACCAGCACGGTCATCCACGATTTCGAGGCGGTGGCGCACGCGACCACCGTTTCCGAGGGGACCGTGGTCCTTGGCGATACCGTGACCCTGAGCATTCGCCTTGGCCCGCGCGGCGTGTCGAGCGCAGGGCTACGGCTGGTCTTGTCCTGTCAACCCGTGCCGCCGCCGACGACTACGACGACGACCACTGCGACAACCACGACCACGACAACCACGACGACGACCATTGCGACAACTACGACCACGACGACGCTGCCGCCGCGGGCCGTTGAGCCGCCAGCGACTACGACTCCGCCGCCTACGATCGCTACCGCAACGACGGAGCCGCCGCCGGTGGGTGGCGTATCGGCCGGTGGCGGTGCGGAAGCCAAAACGATCGACGTCAGCGTGGCATGGACGATCGCCGGCGCGCTGGCGCTTCTTGGCGCCCTTGGACTGGCGGCTGGCGGCCGCAGAAGGATCTCAAGCGGCGACTGAACACGTCGAAGATGACGGATGATTCGTGGGGCCAGGAACCCTTACGCGTCGCTGTTGCTGATCGTCGCAGGGGTCGTGATTGCCCTCGCTACCAGCGCAGTGGTGGTGGCACCGCAAGGCTCAATTCAACCAACCGCCGACACGCCGGCGGCCGCAGGACCGCAGGTCCCAGCGCAGTCGACCGCGCCGGTCATCGAGGAAGCGACCGACCCGGCTCCTCCAACCACGACCTCGACCACCACCGCGACCACCACCGCCACCCCGCAGGCCATCGAACCGGTCGAGGCGGCGGCGACGCCGACACCGACGGCGAGTGTCAACGTGGTGCCGACCCGGGTGCGAATCGTCAGCATCGGCGTCGATGCCCCGATGATCGATCTGTTCAAGAAGGCCGACAACACCCTCGAGGTACCGGAAGACATTCAGGTGAGCGGCTGGTACACCGGTCGATCCGTGCCCGGCGAATCGGGGCCCAGCGTTGTCGTCGGCCACGTCGACTCAGCGGCGCAGGGTGCCGGTGTGTTCTACCGGCTCCGCGAGCTCGAGGTGGGCGACCGGATCATCATCGACCGTTCCGATGGCTCGACGGCCGAGTTTCGGGTCACGGATTCCGAGTTGGTCCTCAAAGACCAGTTCCCCACCGAGAAGGTCTACGGGTCGGTCGAGGGGTCGCAGCTGCGCCTCATCACTTGCGGGGGCGCCTTCGATGGAAACGCCGGGTCCTATCTTGGCAACGTCATCGTCTATGCCGAGCACGTCGGCACAACCGAAATGGTGGTGCCGAGATCTTGGAATCTTCACTCCTAGTCGCACTCATCGTCCAACGCCCTACCCTCTCCGGCCATGGACCTGGTTGAGACCATTCGAGCGTCGGTGATCGGCTCGGACTATGCCGTACCGGGGCCGTTCGGGTCTCGCCGCGTCACCTACGCCGACTACACCGCCTCCGGGCGGTCTCTGACGTTCATCGAGGACTACATCCGCCACGTCGTCCTGCCGCTGTATGCCAATACCCATACCGAATCGTCCGGAACAGGGCTACAAACCACGCGCCTGCGGGAGGACGCCCGCCGGCTGATCAAGGACGCGGTCAACGCCGGTGACGAGTATGTCGTCCTGTTCACCGGCTCCGGTGCCACCGGCGCCGTGGCCCACCTCATCGGTGCGCTCGGTCTGAGCATCCCATCCCGGCTCGAGGACGAGTACGGATTGTCGTCGATGATCCCCGCGGAGCAACGGCCGGTCGTCTTCGTCGGCCCGTTCGAGCACCATTCAAACGAACTCCCTTGGCGAGAGTCCATCGCCGATGTGGTGAGGATCGACGAGGACGAGGACGGCCACATCGACCTCGCCCAGCTCGCCGCCGAACTGGCCACCTACGCCGATCGGCGCCTCAAGATCGGGAGCTTCTCTGCGGCGTCGAACGTCACGGGGATCATCTCCAACACTGCCGATATCGCAAGGCTCCTCCACGACAACGGTGCGCTGTCGTTTTGGGACTTTGCGGCCGCTGCGCCGTACGTGGCGATGGACATGTCGCCGGCCGATGATCCCCAGGCCTACCAGGATGCCGTTTTCATCTCGCCCCACAAACTGATCGGAGGGCCGGGCACGCCCGGCCTGCTCGTGGCACGCCGCGAGCTATTCGCCAATCGCGTCCCGGTCGTTCCGGGTGGAGGCACGGTGAGCTTCGTGAACCCGACCGAACACCGCTATATCGACGACATCGAGCATCGCGAGGAGGGGGGTACCCCGAACATCGTGGGCTCGATCCGCGCCGGGTTGGCGTTCCAACTGAAGCAACAGGTTGGGACCGAGCGCATCCGCGCCCTCGAGGAGGACTTCATCGAGCGAGCCATCGCGTCGTGGAGCGCCGATCCGAACATCCTGATTCTTGGCAACCATGAGGCCGATCGGCTTTCGATCGTGTCGTTCGTTGTCCGCCACGGGGACCGCTACCTGCACCACAATTTCATCGTGGCGCTGCTGAACGACCTCTTTGGTATTCAGTCACGCGGCGGCTGCTCGTGTGCCGGCCCTTACGGGCATCGCCTGCTCGGCATCGACATCGATACCTCGCTCGAATTCGAGCGGGAGATCTCCAAGGGCTGCGAGCTGATCAAGCCGGGGTGGGTTCGGGTCAGCTTCAACTACTTCATCACAGAAGCAGTGTTCCAGTTCATCGTCGATGCCGTTCACGCGGTCGCCAACGACGGGTGGCGCCTCCTCCCGAGCTACCGGTACGACATGGACTCGGGTCTTTGGGAGCACCGCGATGGGCGCGGCGATCCTCCGCTGAGCCTGTCCGAGATCGACTACGACGGCGGCGCCATGCACTACACCGTCCAGCCACACCACGATGCCGACTCGGTGCTCGCCGACTACCTCGAAGAAGCGAAGGAGATCTTTGCCGAATCCCACAGCGGCGACGACCTGAGCCCGCCGGACGTCTCGATCGAGTTCGAGTCGCTTCGGTGGTTCCCCTTGCCCCACGAGATCGAGGTTCTCAACCGGTGACGACCAAGCAACCCGACTGGTTCCGGAAGGCAATCGCGGCCCCGTACGAGAGTGGATCCGTTGCGGTCAAAGGAACCGACATCCACTATCTCGAGTGGGGCCAGCGCGGGCTCCCCGGCCTCGTCTTCGTGCACGGCGGTGCCGCCCACGCCCACTGGTGGTCGTATCTGGCACCGTTTTTCGCACATCGGTGGCACACCGTCGCTCTCGATCTCTCCGGTCACGGCGACAGCGGGAGACGGTCCGATTACAGCCACGAGTTGTGGGCGCACGAAGTGCTGTCGGTCGCTGAGGATGTTCGTTTCTCCGGACCGCCGGTTGTCGTCGGGCACTCACTTGGCGGTGTAGTGACGATCGAGACCGCGGCCTCTCATGGTGAGCGAATCGCCGGCGCCGTCGTCGTGGACAGCCCGGTCAGGGGCCCGGACCCAGAATCGCGCGAGGGTGCGTCGGGGGACAGCCCGTTCCGCAAGCCCGGCGTGTACGAAGATAAGCAGACCGCCGTCGATCATTTCCGGCTGATCCCGGAACAGCCGGCGACCAACCAATTCATCCTCGACTACATCGCCAACCACTCGCTGATCCAGACCGACGCCGGTTGGACGTGGAAGTTCGACCCGCGGGTGTTCGAGAAGACGCTCGTCTCGCTTCACGACGAGCTGGCATCGGTGAAAGGCCGCATCGCATTACTCCGTGGCGAGCACAGTGTCATCGTGCCCGACGACGTCGCCGAGTACATGTACGACCTCATGGATCGAAACGCCCCGGTCGCGTCCATACCGGATGCCTATCACCACCTCATGGTCGACCAGCCGCTCGCCTTTGTCGCCGCGCTTCGCACGCTCCTGGCCGATTGGGAACATTCGGTCCCGCGCGCACGGCTGTAGAAAGCCAAATGATCGACCGATAAACCAGACGAACCGGGAAAGGGCTTGCTGTGCGCCCCACCGCACCTTCAAAACTGAACCTCGAACAGGCCTATGAGGCCGCCTATCTGTGGCTGTTCCATATCGACCAGGCTCCTACCAACGTCGTCGAGAAGCCCCCCGAGATGGTCGAGTTGTATTCTGAGGAACTGGTCATCTGGGTCCGGGCAGGGGCCGAGGTGACACAACGGGCAATCATCGCGTTCCTGCAGCTCGATGACGAACGCAAGAAGGTCATCATCTCCGCCACCGGCTACAGCCCCGGGGCGATCAGCGTCAGCGAAACACAGGGCCTGGCACTCTTCACGATGGGAGCAGACGGCTCGGTACATGCCGAAACCGGGCACGCCGTCATGATGATGCCGCTCGAGACGCCACCCGCACCCTTCGCGATCCCGCCGGAAGAGGAAGAGGTCGTGACGTCGGCCTCCTGGGGGACAACGAAGTTCGACAGCGACGTCTGGGTGGACTGTCCCGAGTGCGGGACCAACCAGCACGTCTCGCTCAAGTCGTGCCGCGTCTGTGGAACGAGACTCGTCGTCGAACCGGTCATACCGGTTACGGGGCCAAAGTATGAGTGCCGCGTGTGTGGCTCTCACGACATCGAGGTCCTGACCGGCCTGCCGCCTACCCCGGAGCCAGATGAGGCTGCGAAGACCGACCCAAAGGACAACGACAAGTTCGACAGCAGGCGATAACGGCGCACACCGATCGGTCCCGGTCGTCTCGAAGCGGGCAGTCACTACGCGAAGATACGAGCACGAAAGTCGGGCCTGCGACTCGCGACTCGGGACTCGGAATCCGCCGCTGCGAGCAGCGGTTGGTCGTCTCATGACCCGGCTCGCCGTCCCCTTTGCCGGCAAACGCGTGGAGGCCGTCGACACCTCCTCGTGGCTCCGGCTGACCACGGCGGGAGCCGTGTTGTTCGGCCCGGCGAGAATGGCATTGATCAAGGCCGCCCGCAGTGGCGACCGCGGTCGGCTCCACCGGATGGAACGGACGTGGGCGATGGCGGCCTCGAGGGCGCTGGGGCTGCACGTATCGGCTCGAGGACTCGACAACGTCGACCCAGCCGAGCAGTATCTCGTGGCACCGTTGCACGAGAGCTTCGTCGACGCGTTGTGTGTCCTCGGACTCCCGCTGGATCTGGCTTTTGCGGCGAGAGATGAGCTGTTCGACTGGCCGACCCTCGGCAAATATCTGCAGGCCGCCGGTCAGGCCAATATCCCCACCAACCACGGGCCGGCTGCATATCGGGCAATCCGGCGCGGCGCCGAGAGAGCCTTCGATGCCGGCGAGAGCTTCGTTGTCTTCCCACAAGGCACGATCCTCGGCATCGAAACCTCCTTCCGACCGGGCGCGTTCAGGGTGGCAGAGCAGCTTGGCCGGCCCGTGCTTCCGATCGCCGTCAGCGGAACCCACCGGGTTTGGGAGCATCCGTTCGGACCAACCGTGCGTAGGGGCGTGCATGTCAGCTTCGACGTGCTCGAACCGGTAGCACCGACCGACATCGCCGATAGGAGCCGACAGGTCGAGCGCGCCATCAAGCAGCGGGCCTTGAAATCAACAAACGAGCCCCGTCGCTTCGATCCCGACCGTGATGGCTGGTGGGATGGGTATCCCTACGAGATCGATCCCGACTTCCCAGAGCTTGCCGAGCGAGTTGCGCGCCACCGGGCCGGTCTCCTCCCCCGAGGCGCTGCCGGACGGACGCCCCCATCGTGACAAAAAGGCATCCCCGGGCTCAGGTCAGCGCACATGGGGGAATCGAACCCTGGATTCGCTGCCTCCTCCACGATCATCGGGCCCTGGAGGGCTTCTTGCGGCGGGCGCGCTTCGCCTCGTATGCGTCCATTCCGCTCACTTTGAACGCAGCACCCGCCGACTCGAGTTCGGCGGTCAGGGATTCAATGAATTTCTGGGGCAAGGCGGCGAAGCCGCTCAACGGCACAAGCTCGCCGCGGGCGAGGCGAGCGAGCTGGTCACTGTCCACGGGGATCGGTGGTGCGGCGGCCAGGGGGTTCTCCGGATCCGGCTCCTCGTCGAGGGTGGTCACGACGCCTGGCCCGACGTCGCGGAGCGACAGCCTGACGTACCAGGGCAGCACCGTTGCACTCTCGTCGAAGTCGACCGAGATCTCGCGGATGGCGGTGAATGGGATTCTGAAGGCCCAATCGCGGAGCGGGCCACCGGCCACAACGAAGAGTGCATCATCCGAAAGCAACCAGAACAGCACGAAGCCCTCCCGGTCGCGGCGATCAAGACCCGCCGCCGACCGGTCAACCGTCTCGCCTCCCACGAGCAACGGCTTGACCTTGGCTCGCGCCTCAGTGCGGCCAAGCTCTAGAACCTTCTGCTTGAACGCTTCGAGCAGTGCCATGACCTCAGGGTAGCGAGTTGGATTCCGGGCCTCCGGTAGGGTGCCGGCGGATGTCGAACGAACCCGCAGCGCGTCCACCGGCCGGCCAGCCCCCAGCCCTCGTTCCAAGGGATCCACGGAACTCCTGGACCCTCGATGACTGGGATCGGATGTGGCGCCGATCGAGATGGCTGCAACGGCCACCGAACCCGCACCTGATCCATGCATGGCACATTCTGGGGATCGTTGCCTTGACCGGCTACGCCAACGTGGTTGCCAATCGCTTCCTCGACTCGTTCTGGTATATCCCGTTCAACCTGGCCATCGTCGGTGTGGCAATTGCCATCGCTCGCCATGCCGGCGTCACCTGGGTCGACATGGGTATGTGGCCGGAGCGATTCGGCAAAGGGCTGAAGATCGGCGGGGTGGTGATGGCGATCATTGGCGCTGGTGTTCTGATCGGCGTTGCCCTGCCGGTCACCAGGGAGTTCTTTCACGACGATCGCGTCATCGACGCGTCGACGTGGCTGGTGCTGTTCAACGCTCTGATCCGAATTCCGATCGCAACGGCCTTCTACGAAGAGATGCTGTTTCGCGGCGTGCTGTTCGGCATGTTCGCTCGAAAGTGGCCGCCGCTGTGGGCGGGGCTGGCGTCGTCGCTGCTGTTCGGGCTGTGGCACATCCTTCCGACCATCGAGACCCTGGACACGAACCCGGCCGGCGACTTGTTCAACGGTGTCGCCGGTTTGGTCGTCGCCGCCCTCGGGGCGGTCGTCGGCACCGCCATCGTCGGCCTCGGGTTCCTATGGCTCCGACTCAGAGCGAACAGCACGATCGCCCCCATCCTGGCCCATATCGCAACGAATTCATTTGCGCTCCTCGCCGCCCTCTTCGTGGTGCGCGCGTTGTAGCCAAGGAGAGGCGGTGCAGGGTTCGTCTCCTCCCCTGTTGTGTTGGGGGACGTGGTAGCCGACCATCGGGACTGACGCCTCTTTGCCTCACCCCTCAGCGGGAGGTGCCGAGCGAAGCGAGGCGGAGGGGGTCAAGGCGTTGTAGCTCCCACGGCTCGCCCCCTCCCCGCCTCTTTTTGCCTACCCCCTCAGGGGGAGCTGCCGAGCGCAGCGAGGCTTCTTTCTTTGCCTCCCCCTCAGGGGGAGGCAACCGAGCGCAGCGAGGCGGAGGGGGTCAAAGCGTATTCGCGACCACGGCTTGACCCCCCTCCCCGCCTGGCGGCGGGACTCCCCCCTGCGGGGGGAGCAAAGAGAAGGCCGCGGCGTTGAGAGCGAGATCGTCGCACTATCGCGAAATGCGTCCCCCTCAGCGGGAGGTGCCGAGGGCAGCGAGGCGGAGGGGTCAAAGCGTTGTCGCGACCACGGCTTGACCCACTCCCCGCCTGGCGGCGGGACTCCCCCCTGCGGGGGGGCAAAAGAGAAGTCGACACCATGCGTCGCAGATCACGAAACAGGACATCTTGCGGAAGCAGACGCGCCGGAGGGACGCCGCAGCGTTCCTCACAGCACGTTTTCTGATCGGCGTAACCGTTGTAAGTATACGTTGTAAGGGTACATTGTAAGCGTATGGCGTAAGTTACTGTATACGCCGTAAGTTCGTCAAGCGAAAGTGTGGTCCCGACCAATCTCGACCGGAGTTTGAGTCAGGCGGTGGGGTGGAGGTGCTCGAGGCCGTCGAGGATCAGATCGAGCCCGAACTCGAAGTCGTTCTCGTCGTAATCGGCCGACTCGATGTGGTGGTTGATGTGCTCGACGAGATAGGGATAGTCGTCGACCGGGATTCCCAGGAGGAACTGGGCGGCGAGATCGGGGAGGTCCTCGGCCTCGATGGGGAAGTTGATCTGTTGGATGGTGAAGCCCACGACGTAGATGTCGAGGACGTGAAAGGCGTGGTGGGTCATCACCACCGAGAAACCCGCTTGCCGAAGCGTTCCGAGGATCGAGTCCATATATCGCAACCTGGCGGGACCGACTGCGTCGGGCCCCGTCAACTGGAGGCCGGCTGCCCAGGTGTGGCGCAACAGCACTTCGCGGGCCGAGATCGCCGTCTGTCGCAGGGCCGCCTTCCAGTCGTCCTGGCGGGGGGGCAACTCGTACTCGCTCACCACGAGATCTTGGATGCCGTCGAGAATGTCGTCCTTGTTCGCCACATGGTTATACAGAGACATCGCCTCGACCCCCAGTTCCTCGCCGAGCTTGCGCATGGTGAGGGAATCGATCCCGTTGGCATCGGCGAGGTCGATGGCGGCGCGTAGCACCCGCTCCCTGGTCAGGGGAATGCGGGGCTCGGCGGTCCGGTCGGTTTGGGTGGCCATCTGCATCCTCCTCGTGTTCACACTCTAACGTACAAGGTAAGTTTGGGCCAAGGTCTTTGCACCCTCTTGACGAACTTACGTCGTACGTGTAGCTTACACCATACACTTACAGCATACGCTTACAATGTACATATGCAATCAAGGAGAGCAACAATGGCCAGCAAGCCAACGGTTCAGGAGACCACGATGAAAGCGATCGTCTACCACCAGTACGGCACGCCCGATGTGCTCGCGCTCGAAGAGATCGACACGCCGGTTGTGGGAAACAATGAGGTTTTGATCCGAGTCCACGCCTCTTCGGTGAACGCCGGGGATTGGCACATGATGACCGGCACCCCCTACATGATTCGCCCGATGGCAGGGCTGCTGAAACCGAAACGCAACATCCCGGGCGGGGATGTCGCCGGACGGGTCGAGGCGGTCGGCGCCGACGTGACCCAGTTCGCACCGGGCGACGAGGTATTCGGCGAGATCGAGGGTGGGGCATACGCCGAGTACGTCGCGGTCCCCGCACACGATATCGTGCTGAAACCGGCCAACTTGACCTTCCAGGAAGCCGCAGCCGTACCCGTTGCGGGGCTCACCGCCTTGCAGGGCCTTCGTGAGCATGGCCGGCTTCAATCCGGCCACAAGGTCTTGATCAACGGTGCTTCGGGCGGCGTCGGCACGTTTGCCGTCCAGGTCGCAAAGGCCCTCGGGGCCGAGGTCACCGCCGTGTGCAGTACAGCGAACGTCGAAATGGTTCGATCGATCGGGGCAGACCACGTCATCGACTACTACCGAGAGGATTTCACGAAAACGGGACGGCGCTACGACCTGATGTTCGACGTGGCGGGGAACCGTTCTGTGGCCGACTGCAAGAGCATGTTGGAGCCAGGCGGCACCTACGTCCCCGTCGGCGGGCGGATGGGCCGGGTGCTCGGGCCGCTTCCTCGCTTGGTCCGAGCAGCGCTCGCCTTCCGGTTCGGGAACCAGCGGCTGGCGTGGTTCGTGGCGCGCATGGACCAGGAGGACATGACGTTCTTGGCAGAGCTTCTCGAGTCCGGACAACTCAAACCCGTCATCGAAAACACCTACTCGCTCACCGAGGCCGCAACGGCTCTGCGCCATGTGGGCGGCGGGCATGCAAAAGGAAAGAACGTCATCACGGTGTAGCGCGGCGCAACCGCCGCAACAAGCCGGGCTCGCAACTACGAAGGAAGAGACAGGATCATGGAACCATCCACCAGGCCCGCAGCTGCTCAGGAGACACAGATGAAGGCGATTGTCCAACACAAGTTTGGCTCGCCGGATGTTCTTGAGCTCCGGGATATCGACAAGCCGGCAATCGGAGACGATCAGGTGCTGATTCGGGTGCGGGCTACATCGGTGAATCCGTACGACTGGCACATGATGACCGGCACGCCATACATCGCCCGCATCTCGGCCGGTCTGCTCAAGCCGAAGCAGACGACGCCGGGAGTGGACGTCGCCGGCACCATCGAAAGCGTCGGCAAGAACGTGACGCAATTTCAACCGGGCGACGAAGTGTTTGGCGGGAGCCCCGGCGCCTTCGCCGAATATGCACGCGCCCGCGCAGAAGGGATCGTGCTGAAGCCGGCCAATCTGACCCACGAACAAGCTGCTGCGGTAACCCTGGCCGGACTGACCGCCCTCCAGGGGCTTCGCGACAAGGGGCGGATTCAGCCCGGGCACCGGGTGTTGATCAACGGTGCTTCGGGTGGCATCGGCACCTTTGCCGTCCAGATCGCCAAGGCGCTCGGGGCGGAAGTGACCGGGGTTTGCAGCACCAGGAACGTGGACATGGTGCGGTCGATCGGGGCCGACCATGTGGTCGACTACACGGCCGAGGACTTCACCGAGCGTGGGCAGCACTATGACCTGTTCCTCGATCTCGTTGGCAATCGGTCGCTGTCCGAGTGCGGGAACGTCTTGACCCCCGATGGGGTCTACGTGGCAGTCTCTGGGCCGAAGAAGAATCGACTGCTCGGACCACTGATGCGTACGCTTCGGTTGCTGTTGGTTTCGCGATTGGGAAGCCACAAGATGGTGGGGATGCTCACGGGCCGGACCCAAGAGGATCTCTTGTATCTCAAGGATCTTCTCGAAACGGGGAAGGTCACACCGGTGATCGATCGCCAGTACGGATTGGCGCATGCCCCTGAAGCCATGCGCCATCAGGGTGAAGGTCACGCCCAGGGAAAAACCGTCATCACCGTGTAAGCAGGATCACCGCTCAGATTCCCGGGATGCCGGTGAGCGAACGCTGCCGGGCCAACGGACCGCGCCGATCGGCGCTTCGGCCTGCCCAGGCCCGGTGCGCGATCCGCGGCTGCGGTGTTTGACACCTGCTTCGAGATCCGCGAGAGTTTCCCGGGTAATGAGCGAGGAGGCCGATACGGTGTTCAACAAGATCGCACCCAACCCACAGCCAGCGGCCTACGCGCGCGCCCGTTTCCGGTTCTGACCTGAAGCAGCGCCCAAGCGAGAAGCCGCCACCGGGGCGGCCTTTTTGATGGCCGCCGCATCCGCCCGACACCAGATCAGGACCCAGGAATGATCCCCGTACGAAGCTACTTCAGACTGCTCAGCAAGTACTTGCGGCCACAACGCGCCCGCGTGGTACTGCTCGGCATCCTGCTCGTCGGGGTGATCGGGCTTCAGCTGATCAATCCGCAGCTGATCAAGCGCTTCATCGACACCGCGATCGATGGCGGGGACACCTCCAACCTGATCCCGCTTGCGGTGACATTCGTGCTCATTGCGGTGATCCAGCAGGCGCTGGCGATCTGGTCGACCTACCTCGCCGAGGACATCGGCTGGAGCGCGACCAACCGGCTCCGATCAGAGCTCACCGACCACACGATGCGCCTCGACATGGGGTTCCACAAGGGCACCTCTCCCGGCGAGCTCATCGAGAGGATCGACGGGGACGTGACATCGCTTTCCAACTTCTTCTCGGCAATGATGATCAAGGTCGTCGCCAACGGCGCCCTGCTCGTCGGCATCCTGGTGATGCTTGCATTGGAGAGCTGGATCATCGGGCTCACCGTCGCGGTGTTCACCGTCCTCGCGATGTTGGCCATGTCGGTGCTGCACCACATCGCGGTGCCATGGTGGAAGGCCGTGCGGGCGACCTCCGCCGAGACCTTCGGGTTCCTCGGAGAAGTCGTCGAGGGCACCGAGGACATCACCGCCAACGGCGCCGGCCCCTACATCAGCGGACGGTTTGACAATCTTCATCGGCGCTGGCTGCCCCAGACGGTCAGAGCCTGGATGGGCTGGGCAATGATGTGGTCAACCAACATCGTGCTGTACGGGGTGTCGATGACGATCGTGTTCGTCCTCGGCACCTGGCTCTTTGGCATCGGCACGCTGTCCATCGGCGCGGTCTACGTCGTGTTCCACTACACCGAGATGACCCGGTACCCGATGGACCAGATCCGCAACCAGCTCGAGGACCTTCAGAAGGCCAGCGCGGCCATCGATCGGGTCGCCGAGCTGCTCGACAAGACCACACGGCTCAAGCCGGCGGGAGATACCCCGGTGCCGGAGGGCGCCCTCGGCGTGGTCTTCGACCGGGTCGAATTCTCCTACAACGACGGCGAGTCGGATGAGATCGTCCTCGACGACGTCAGCTTCGATATTGCCCCGGGACGCGTCGTCGGCTTGCTTGGGCGCACCGGCAGCGGCAAGTCGACGATCGCCAGACTCGTCACGCGCCTCTACGAGCCGCAGGGAGGCACGGTGAGCGTTGGTGGCGTAACGACCTGGGACGCCCCGATCGACTACTTCCGCAAGCGGGTCGGCATGGTTACCCAGGACGTGCAGCTATTCCGTGCATCGGTACGGGACAATCTGACCTTCTTCGACGCGACCATCCCGGACGCCAGGATCCTGGAGGCGATCCATCGCCTGGAGCTCGAGGACTGGCTCGCCTCACTGCCTGATGGCCTCGAAACCGTGCTGCAGTCGGGCAGTGGGGGTCTGTCGGCAGGCCAGGCTCAGCTGCTGGCCTTCACCAGGATCTTCCTGGAGGATCCGGGCATCGTTGTGCTCGATGAGGCCTCCTCTCGGCTCGATCCCGCGACCGAGGCCCTCATCGAGCGGGCCGTAGATCACCTCCTCGAGGACCGCACCGGCATCGTCATCGCCCACCGGCTCGGCACCGTCACGAGAGCCGACGACATCCTCATCCTCGACAGCGGCCAGGTCGTTGAGTACGGGCCGAGGATTCGCCTCGCCGCCGATGCCGAATCGCGATTCTCCCGGCTGCTTGCCACGGGTATGGAGGAGGTGCTGGCATGACGGCGCGAACCGACGTACCGATCGGGCGCATCGTCTGGGCGCTGATCCGAAACCAGCCGGTCCGATACGGCTTCAGCCTGGCCATGTGGATCACCATCTGGACGATGCCGATCCTCGCCGGCTTCATTGGGGCGGCGTTCTTCGACATGCTCACCGACGAGACCGCAGGGTCTAACGTGTTGACACTCATCGCCGCGATATGGGCCTATGTCGCGGCACGGATCGTCGTGGTCTTCATCGGGATGCGCCTCCAATCGGAGCTGCTGTTTCGCGCCGGGGCCGGACTGCGCAGCACCATGCTTGGTTGGATCTTCTCGCTGCCGGGTGCGCAGTCCGTAGAAGAGACACCCGGCGAAGTGGTGTCGCGGTTCCGTGATGACGTGGAGCACACCCTCGAGGCCGTCGACTTCACGGTCGATCTCGCCGGTGCGACCATTTCGGCGATCATTGCCATCGTCATCCTCTTCACGATCGATCCGGTCATCACCCTGGCGGTGTTCGCTCCGCTGGTCGTGGTGATCCTCGTCGTCAGCCGAACCGGGTCGACCGTTCGCAGGTACCGGAGGGCAGCCCGCGACGCGACCGAGGCAATCACCGGCTTCCTCGGCGAGACCTTCGGGTCGGTGCAGTCAATCAAGGTGGCGGGGGCCGAAGCGACCATGGTCGATCACTTCAACGAGCTCAACGAGGAGCGAAGAAAGATGATGGTGCGCGACCGCACCTTCAGCTCGGCGCTCGAGGCGGTTTTCCGCAACACGGTCAGCATCGGCACGGGCCTGATCCTGGTGCTGGCTGCTGCCTCGCTTGCCCAGGGCGGCGAGGACGGGCTCACGATCGGGGAGTTCAGCCTGTTCGTGTTCCTGCTAGCCGCCGTCACCGATTCGATGTACTTCATTGGCATGTACATCGCCAGGCTCAAACAGGCGTCCGTGTCCGCGGAGCGAATGCTGCTGCTGATGCGCGGAGCGGAGTGGGGAGATCTGGTGATTCCGCACGACCTCGATGGCGACCCGACGGCGCCTGCGGCATCGGCTCCGGTCGCCCCGACCGTGATCTCGCCAAACGGGGCGCCGCTTCTGTCGACGAGCGGCCTCAGCTTTCGCTATCCGAGCTCTGGCAAGGGCATCGAGAGCGTTGACCTCACGGTGCCGAGCGGAGACTTCGTGGTGGTCACCGGCCGCATCGGCGCAGGCAAGACCACACTGCTGCGGACGATCCTCGGCCTGCTCCCCGCCAATAGCGGCTCGATCAATTGGCACGGTACGGCCGTGGACGACCCGGCGACCTTCATGGTGCCGCCCCGGGCCGCATATACCCCACAGGTGCCGCGGCTGTTCTCGCTGACCCTGGAACAGAACCTGCTGCTCGGTCTCCCGATCGATGACGACGAGCTGGACCGGGCCATCTACACCGCAACCATGGAAGACGATCTGGCGGCGATGCCCGCCGGCCTGCAGACGATGGTCGGCCCGCGCGGCGTGCGGCTTTCCGGCGGTCAGGTGCAACGGTCGGCGGCGGCACGCATGCTCGCCAGAGAGCCGGAGCTGTTGGTGTTCGACGACCTGTCGAGCGCCCTGGACGTAGAGACCGAACAGAAGCTGTGGGACCGGCTGTTCACCGACACCGGCAGCGCCACGGCCCTCGTCGTCTCGCACCGCAGGCCGGCGCTACGACGCGCCGATCTGGTGATCGTCATGAACGACGGGCGCATCGAGGCAAGCGGGACCGCCGACGAGCTGCTCGAGACCAGCCAGGAGTTCCGCCGGCTGTGGTCGGGTGACTTCGGTTCCGAGTAGCCCTGCTCACCGAGCGGAGATGTCGCGCTGCTCGGCGAATCGCCCGAAATAGGAGGCGCACACCGTCCGATCGGAGAGGGTCGCGGCGTGAAACCCAAAGCCCACACCGGACCTAAGCCAGGGGCTTTCGACCCTAACCCGGCCGCGAAGTACCCGATACTCTCCGTAGCAAGCAGTAATCAGCGCCTTCGCCGGGCGAGTTCTAGGCATGGCAGGTTGCTTGTGGGGTCGCGCGGGCGTTGGGGTGGGGAGAACCCTCTATATCGATCTGAGTCCCACAGAATATGCTCGGGCGTAGCGCAGCGAGTCTGTGGATGAACGGAGGTATGCCGTGGGCATAATCCGAAGCGACGGTTTGCAGCGTCGAGCCTTGTTGCTGGTGTTGGCTGTCTTGACGGCGGGGACGTCGGCGTGTTCTTCAGGATCAGCGTCTTCTGACACATCCTCGAGCGCGCCCGACTCCGCCACACCGGTCACCACGGTGTCATCGACATCGTCAAGTGAGGCTCCATCGACCACCTTGGGCATTGATCCGCTCGATGCGACCTTCGTTGAGATGGTCGAAGAGGAATGGGGGTTCACACCGGATGCTGAGATGATCGTCCTCGTTCGAGATCATGTGAAGCGAAGGGACGAATTAGCCGCTGAGTTGAAATGCATAGAGCTACAAATCGCGGTGAGTGAGCTACTCGACGAGTACGACAACACGGATGGGGCCCTTCCCCACGATCAATGGAACTTCATCGTGAGCGGCGCCGCGGTCGTCTATTCAGCGGACGGCGCCTGGGTCGCCTCTGTACTCGAGGGCGAATGCCTTGAGGAAGTAGCCCTGGAGATCGTTCGGGTATTCCAACCCGAGCACTTATCAAGCTTGGACGACGAAGCCATCATCGAAGCTCTAACGATTTGGCAGGACCGGGTCATTGAAGCCGTGGACGACGGCACCGACGCGGAGAGTTTCGCCACCACAATGGAACTCGCTGCCACCAGTGACACCCCCGAAGGTGTCGATCCTGAAGAATGGCGCGCCTCGGTCGCGCTGATTGTCGGGGCGACTGCAGTGCTCTTTGACCCAGGCGATCCGTATGAGCGATTCGTGCCCGCAGTGATGGATGCCGCGCGCTATCCGAGCTTCAACGAGCTGTTCCAGGCAGCGGCCGCGTTCTCGATCCAGGGCTACCTGATCGACCCCGACACCATCTCCGAGGTGGATGCTCTTGAAGAGTCGCTAGAAGAAGTCGAAGAGACAGGTGCCCGGCTTTGGATGGTGGCCCTTGGCTCTGAGCCACCAGGTGGCGCCACCGACCTCGCCGAACAGATCTTCCAGTTCGTCGTCGGCGAAGGCACTGTCGTTGTCATTGCTCCCGAGTCCATCGGATGGGCCTCCGACCGAGAGACGTGGACAGAAGGCCAACTTGATGACGCTACGAAGACGGCCTTCGAGGGTGGCTCATATGACGAAGCGGCCGCCTTGTTCTTCGCAGCATTGGAAACCTGAACCGTCCCCACGCGCCCATATCGGCGGTGGTCTCAGGGGGTCATGGCAACAGGTCGGCGAGTTTCTCGGATGGTGACATCCAGCCGAGGGTTTGTCGAGGGCGTCTGTTGAGTGAGTCGGCGGCAGCATCGAGCTCGGCTTGGGTGAGGCCGGCCATGTCGGTGCCTTTGGGGAAGTCTGTCGCCGTCGGTAAGGACAGGAATGATTCGACCGGGATCCTTGTGCTCCAGCCAGTACTCCACCTCGTTGTTCACCCACGGCGACTCCGCAGCATCAGGAGAGAGGAGTAGGACGAACCAGCCCGATTGGTCGAGTGCATCGGTGATCGACGACCACAGATGCGGGTTGGCACTCAGCGACGACTCGTCGCGGAAGATCCGCAACGCCCGGCGCTTCCACCAAGGCTTGGCAAACCGCTGCAATCCGGCCTGGAGACGCGGAGCCAGTAGGTCGTCGGCGGCGTGGCTGTAAGAAATGAACCCGTCATAGACCAAGCCCCCGGGCGCCCCACGCTCTTCCTGCGAAGTGTCGGCTTCTGCGGTCGCCATCTGTGTCCTCCGACTCTACGCAGCGATCATCACAGATGCCCCTAACAAGCCGCTTACAGGTAGCGCATATGTGCTGCCGGACGCTGTTGCGGTGGCTCGGGGTTCAGGCCGCGCCTGACCGCGTCAACAGTTGGCTTGATTGAACGGGCAGCCGGTTGCTTGGACTTCGGCGGCCCATTCGTCCGCGTACTGTGCGTTGATGCGGCCATGCTCGTTGGCTTCCTCCAGCGACGACCAGTTGCCGAAGCCGGCGGCGAGAGCGTCATCGGGGTGGTTCTCTTTAATCCACGCCTCGACGAAGACGCAGACGAAGGTGCAGTCGGGGTCGCCGTACAGCTCGTGGAATTCGCCGATGCCGTCCGGCGTGATCTTCATCGTCGTCGTTGTTGGCACAGCAACCGCTTCGACAGCCTGTGCGGGAGCATCGTGAGTCCCGTGGTCACATTCGACGGTCACCACTCCCGGGGCTTCGTCGATCACCACGCAGTCGTGCGTGGTCATGATCGTGCCCTGAGCCGTGTTCCAGACCAATTTCTCCTCCCAAAAGGCGCGCAAGTTCGGCTCAGCCGAATCACCGACGTGCTGGAATGCGAAAGTGGCGTCCGGGGTGAACAGGCCCATCACTGCTTCGCTGTCGCCGGCGTTGAATGCCGCGAAGTAGCCGTCCTTTACTCTCAACGCCGCATCGAAGGCGGCAGCGGACGATTCCTCCGAGAGCTCGCTGGTCGTCGTGGTCGTCGTGGTCGGCTCGATCTGAGTCGTAGCAGTCGGCTGGGTAGTGGCCGACGTCGTGGTGGCGGCAGTTGTCTCAGCGGTGTCACTTCCGCTGCAGGCGGCTGCCACAAACCCAAGGCAACGGCCACGGTCGTCAATCGGTGAAGCTGCACTTTCATCCTCCGTTCGATCTCGCGGCTTCGTCAGGGCAACGTGCCGATCCAAAGGACGGCGGTATCCAAGTGTCCTTGCTGTAGCACGACGAAGTCATCGGCGATTCCCACCATATGTAGGTATCCTGCTTCTGGATCGAGCTCGGGCGGGTTCCAGCGGTTCCAGGTGGTTCCATCCTCGGAGAAGAGGATCTCGTCCGCGGTTGCACCGCCACCCTTCTCCGGCACCAACCCGACCAACCCGAAGTCGCCTACCCAGTAGTCCATGTCGTTCCTGACGATCCCAGGCAGCAACTCTTGTGGTGTGGCTTCGATCGTCCACACACCCTGGTTCGAAAAAGAGATCGGCGTTCCGGCCCATACCGCGAGGGGGCCCAACCTCCAAAAATCTCTTTCAGGCAGGAGGGTTCCTTCTGTCCAGGCCGTACCGTCTGTGGTTTCCCACAAACGGGAACCAGAGGTGGCGATGAAGCCGTCCGGTGTCGCCTCGATTTCGGAGATCCCAGCACCGTTTGCGCCATCCAGGGGTCCGGCAGCGTCCAGGGCTTGCCATGTCTTTCCGTCTGGGCTGAACCATGCGAGTCCTCGGGAGACACTTCCTTCCGGATCCTTGCTGATGCTCTGCAGGAGCGGTTCGATGAGCGGTTCCCAACCGGGATCAGCTTCCATGTAGCTGAAGAGTTCCGTGAACCCCGCGTCGTCGAGGCTGATCTCGACGATCTCGCCTGTCGGTTCCATGTCGGGCTCGTTGAAGAACTCAGCGATGATGACACCCCGGTCGAGGTCGACCGTCGTCTCAACATGTATTCCGTCATCGGGATCGATCAGGTTGGAACCAAACCCGCCACCTACCACCAACGCGAGACTCCCGGTGACGATGATCCTTTGTGGCACTGTCGCCATCTCGCCGACATCAGCCTGGAAACACCCGGCGACACTGGCTTCTTCAGCTACAGGCAACGGGATCTTGCTCGATGTCCAGTCAACGCCGTTCGTTGATGTGTTGACCTCGAAGAACGCGTCGCTTCCGGCGCACCCGCTGCCAATAGCTGGCACGGCGCTCGCCGCGCTCACCAGGCGAACGCCGTCAGTCTTGAGTTCACGGCCATCTCCTGCCGGGAAGCCAGGCAGCAGATCCCAAGTAACCCCGTCGCTGGACCGGAACAGGTCATCACCCGAGATCGCGTACAACGCACCTTTGAACCAGACCCCGTCCTGGAAAAGCCGGGGCGCATCGGTTTGCACGAATTCGAGTTTCGGTCCTTCACCGGGGGGCGGCACCGGTACGGTCGCCTCGGTGGTCGCTGTGACAGTGGTCTCGGTGACACCCTCAGCCTCAGGAGCGGTGGTCGCGACGGGAATCGTGGTTTCTGCAGGCTCGCCGGAGGGCGGCACAGCCGTACCGCTGAGTGGTGATAGCCAAGCCGCAGCACCCACCAGGATCACAATCAGCGCGGCAGCCGCCATAGCGACCAGCCACCCGAGGTTGCGTTGCGCTGGGAGGGGTGCGAGCGGTTCCGGTGCCTTCACGACGTTGGTTGCCGGGTTGGGGAGGTCCTCGACGAGTGCCTCGGAGTAGACGCGGATCTGATCCAAGAGCGGGGTTTCGTTCATGGCGACTCCTTCAGGGCGCGTCGCAGCCGAGCGATGCCTCGTTCGAGATGGTTCTGCAACGTCGTGCGTGAGACCCCCAGAAGGTCTGCTACCTCGCGCTGAGTCCAGTCCAAGCCGTGGACCAGAATCACTGCGACCCGTTGCCGTTCAGGAAGTGACGCCAAGGCGGCTGGGAGTTGCGGTTCCACCTCCGGCATCCGAAAGACTTCCACCGCTGGGAGGATGGGTGTGCGACGACGGATACGACGGGTCCGGCTCCGTCCTACCCGATAGAGGTATCCAGCCGGGTTCTCCATTACCGAAACGCGACCCCAATGCTCCCAGGCGTATGCAAACGCCTCGGAGGCGGCTTCAACGCCGTCGCTGCGACCAAAGCGAGCCACAAATGCCTGTTTCAGTCCCGGCTCGACACGAGCCACGAAAGCGTCGAATGACTCAACAGTCGCCGCAACCGTGATCTCAGGTTTCTCGCTCTGCAGACGCCCCTCCGGTCTCACTGATATAAGCCGTGGCGGGCACAGAATGACCACAAGAAAATCTGAGGATGGCAGATCTGGCAGCGTCGGAGAGAGGATGTCTCCTTCTCGCCGACCTCACCGGGTATACCGGATACCTAAGCGGCACCGAGTTGACTCATGCCGAGGATGTAGTTGCAGACCTCCTCAAGACAATCCTGGGCTCAGTCGAACCGATTTTTCAGCTGTCGAGGCTCAAGGCGATGCAGTGTTTGTTTAACTTCCCCAAAGGCACTGACCTCTCGGAGGTCACCCAAGACCAACTCGATCACGCTGCCCACTCCCTTAGCACTTGACCTCGACAAACCCTCGGCGACATGACACCATCAGAGAAACTCGCCAAACGTTGCAATGACCCCCTGAACCGCCGGCAATATGCGCTCCCTGACTCCTGTCAAGGTGGTCGGTTTCCACCGTCTGCGCAGACCGCACATGACGACGCACGCGCCGGCTCACCTACCCACGTCGCGGCGTCAGAGAACCGCAATATGAGCGGCTCGTCTCCTGAACGCGGGTAGCGAACCTGTGCCGACGAGAGCGGGGTTTTGATGTTCCATTCCTTCGACCTCGCAGCTTCCCGGAAGTCAAGCCGGGGTTCGTTCGCTTGGAGATTCCACATCGCCCCGGTACTCCCATGTATGGCGATTGCCCTTCTAGCGTCCCGGTGATGAAGCTGGCAATCCTCCTGGCGGGTACCGCGCTCGCCGCCGCGGCGTGCAGCGCGTCGCCACCGAATCTGGAACCGGTCGGTCCGGGGACCACGGCGCTGATCGAAACACCAGCGTCGGTGGCCACCGCGTCGACCGAGGTGCCGCAGCTCCGGCTCGAGCTCATCACCGACATGCTCGAGGAACCGGTCGCCCTCGTCCTGCGTCCCGGTGACGACCGGGTGTACGTCGCCGAGCGACTCGGCCGGATCATGGTCATCGACGGTGACGCGATCGCACTCTTCGTCGATCTCCGCGACATCGTGTTCAGCACGATCTCCGAGCAGGGTCTGCTTGGGTTCGCATTCGATGACGACGGCGATCGACTGTTCGTGTTTCACACCGACGAGTCGTTCGATGTGCAGGTCGCTGCCTACGCCGTGGACGGGGATGAGGTCATCATCGATTCGGCCACTCCGATCCTCACCGTGGAACAGCCGCACATCTATCACCAGGGCGGCGGAATGGGCTTTGGCCCGGATGGATATCTGTGGATCGGCCTCGGCGACGGCGGCCGGATCGGTGACCCCGATGGCCAGGGCCAGAACACCGCAAGCCTCCTTGGGTCGATCGTCCGGCTCGATGTCGATGCCCGAGTCCCGTACGCCGTCCCCCCGGACAACCCGTTCGTCGGCACCGAGGACGCAGCACACGAGGTGTGGGCCTACGGGCTCAGGAACCCATGGCGGTTCACGTTCGACGGTGGCTTTGTCTACATCGCCGACGTCGGCCAATTCGAGTCCGAGGAAATCAACGTGGTCCCCATCGATGCGGCCGGATCCAACTTCGGATGGGCGATCCAAGAGGGGGATGCCTGTATCGAGGCGGAGGGTTGCGCAGACGAGGGTCTGGTGGCACCGACGTTCATCATCCCCCACCAACGGGCATGCGCCGTCATCGGCGGGCCCGTGTACCGGGGCAGCCAGCTCCCGGCTCTGGAGGGCCATTACTTCTACGCGGACTACTGCGTCGGATGGGTCCGCTCATTGGTATTCGACGGAACCAGGGTCATCGCCGAGTTCGACTGGGAGCCCGATCTCGGCCTTCCCGGGCAGATCACGACGTTCGGCGTCGACGCCGACGGCGAGGTGCTGGTTGCGACCCAGGACGGGAGCCTGCACCGCATCGTCGCCGTCCCTTGAGGTCGTAGCGATTTCCGTCACCGGTTGAGGCACCGCAACCAAAAGCATCCAGCCTGGGAGCGATTGCTGCGCAGGCGTAGCCGGCGAGCCCTCAGGGCCGGGTGATCGAGACGATCTCGACCTCGAAGGTCAATGCCTCGCCGGCCAGCGGGTGGTTGGCGTCGAGGAGCACGGTGGTCTCCCGTACCTCCAGGATCACGGCGGGGAGACCATTGCCAAGGGTCACCTGGTCGCCGACCTGCACGTCCTGCTGCTGCTCCCCGTAGGGAAGTTCGAGGATGTTGTCGTCCGACTCCAGGCCGTATGCATCCTCAGGGGGCATCGTGTAAACGCGGGTCTCGCCGACCTTGAGGCCGCGAACGGCGTCGTCGAATCCCTTGATCACCTGGCCGGCTGCCACCGTGAAGGTGAGCGGCTCACCCCGTGGGCGGGACGCGTCGAACTCCGTCCCGTCCTCGAGCGTGCCCGTGTAATGCACCTCCACCGCATCGCCGTCCTGGACCATGAAACTTCCCTGTGCCGCCGCTGCGGTCGTCTCGGGCGTGGCCTCAATCGTGGTCTCCGCGCCACCGTCGGATCCGCAAGCAGCGGCGAACATCGCGACGATGAGGATGAGGACAATGATCGCGGGCTTAGGCATCGGGAGCTCCCGGTCGATAAGGAGGAGTACGAGATCCTACGACGTAACCTTGGATAGCGATGACCACCTCCACACAGATAGAAGGCCAGGACCGCACCGGCGAAGCGGTTGCCCTCATCGACGCCTGGCTGAGCGAACACTCGTGGTGGGCTGACAGCAGGGCCATCGACTTTGCCCTCGACGTCAGAGGAGTACTCGCGGATCGCGAGCGATCCGAAGAAGACACCGTCGCCGCCGTCGCCACCGCAAACTGACCAAGGCGCCATCTTCGGGTCGGCGCCTATCCTTGGCCCCGTGGCCGAATACTCCCCTCCCCTCCGTGACATCAAGCTCGTGTTGCATCACATCGCGGGTATCGACGAGATCGTCGACTACCCCCACTACGAGCAGGTCGACTGGGAGACCATCGACAGTGCCCTCGACGAAGCCGGCCGCTTCATGGCCGAGGTCGTAGCCCCGACCAACCGCGTCGGCGACACGATCGGTGCCCGGTTCATCAACGGCGAGGTCACCACCCCCGATGAGTACAAGAAGGCGTGGAGCCAGTACGTCGAAGCCGGGTGGAGCGCGGTGACCGGGCCCGCCGAGTACGGCGGTCACGGCTTCCCGGAGACCGTTGGTTTTGCCATCGCAGAGATGTTCGTCACCGCCAACCTCGCCTTCTCACTCAACCCGATGCTCACCGGATCGGCGATCACGCTGCTTCGGGATTACGGAAGCGACGCCCTGCGGGACCGCTACCTGGAGAAGCTGGTCACCGCCGAGTGGACCGGGACGATGGTCCTGACCGAACCACAGGCCGGCTCGGACCTCGGCGCCATCCGCACGAGCGCAACGGCCAACGACGATGGCTCCTATCGGCTCAACGGCTCGAAGATCTTCATCACCTGGGGAGACCACGACCTGGCCGACAACATCATCCACCTCGTTCTGGCCCGCATCCCCGGCGCCCCTCCCGGCACCAAGGGCATCTCGCTGTTCCTGGTGCCGAAGTACCTCGTCGATGATGACGGTGCCGTCGCCGCGCGCAACACCGTCGACACCGTGTCGATCGAGCGCAAGCTCGGCATTCACGGCAGCCCGACCTGCGTGCTGTCCTTCGAGGACGCCACCGGCTACCTGATCGGCGAGCCAAACCTCGGCATGCGCTACATGTTTGCCATGATGAACCAGGCCAGGCGCGAAGTTGGTCTCGAGGGTCTGGGCATCTCGGAGCGTGCCTACCAACAGGCGCTTGGCTTCGCGCTGGAGCGCCAACAAGGCCGAGCAATCGGCGTTACACCCCCCGGCACCTCCCCCATCGTCGACCACCCCGACGTTCGACGCATGTTGATGACCATGAAGTCATACAACGAGGCATGCCGGGCCTTGCTCTACGACACCGCCGCTGCCGCCGAACGTGCCCACCGCCACCCGGACAAGGACGTCCGGGACGGTGCCGAAGCGCGGGTAGCACTGCTGACGCCGGTGGCAAAGGCCTGGTGCACCGATGTCGGCGTGGCGATGACCTCGTTGGGAATCCAGGTGCACGGCGGCATGGGGTTCGTCGAGGAAACCGGCGCGGCCCAGCACTACCGGGACTCGAGGATCACCCCGATCTATGAGGGCACCAACGGGATCCAGGCCATTGATCTGGTCCAGAGAAAGCTGCCGATGAGCAACGGCGAAGTCGTCGGGGCCTACCTCGACGAGATCGCGACTGTCGGCGTTGAACTCGCCGCCGCGTCCGACGAACGCCTCAGATCGATGGGATTCCGGCTGACCGAATCGCTCGAACATCTGCGGCAGGCGACGGCCTGGATGCTGGCCCAGGACGATCCGAACGACCCGCTCAGCGGCGCGGCTCCCTATCTCGAATTGTTCGGGGTCGTGGCGGGCGGGTCCTACCTTGCGCGCCTCGCCATCGCCGCCGCTCCCCAATCGGATGACCCTTGGCTCGATGCCAAGATCGACACCGCGGTGTTCTACGCAGCAAACATCCTTCCCAAGGCTGCCGGCCTGCAGGCAGCCGCCACGGCGGGCGCACCGGCGCTGTTCGCGGTGGATCGTGCCTATCTGAGCACGCAATGACGCCATCCGAACCGGCGGCGGGCGCGGCGTTCTTCGATCTCGACCGAACGATTATCAGCGGATCGTCGGTGTTCGCCTTCGTCGTCGCCGCCTACCGGGCGGGCATGCTGAGCAAGTCGGATCTGCTCGGCGATGCCCTCAGCGCCATGACGTTTCTCTTCATGGGGGCTTCGGACGAGAAGACCGATGCAGTCAAAGACCGCGTACTGGGGGCAATCAAAGGAGTGCCGGTTACCGAACTCGAGAAGCTCGGCGATGAGATCATCCCCTCCCTCGTCGATGACGTTCGCCGCGAAGCCAGAGGTCTGATCGACCTGCACCATGCCGCGGGACGTGACACCTACATCGTGTCGGCGTCGCCGGTGGAGATCGTCGACGAGTTCGCCACGGCGATCGGCATGACGGGCGGCATCGGGACGGTCGCCGAGGTCAAGGACGGCATCTACACCGGCGAACTCGCCCGGCCGTTCACCTATGGCAAGGGAAAGGCCGACGCCGTCGAGCGTATCGCCGAGGAGAAGCGATACGATCTCGGCCAGTCGTATGCCTATACGGACTCGGCGGGCGATCTCCCTATGCTCGAAGCGGTCGGACATCCCGTCGCGGTCAATCCTGACCGTGCACTCGAGGCGATCGCCGGATCACGCGGGTGGCCGATCGTCGAGTTTTCGAGGACCCGCAAGAAGGTGGTCAAGCGAACCACCGCCGCGGCAGGTGCCGCCGCCGTTGCCGGGCTTGCCTTTGCGGTCGGTCGGGGCGCGGGAAAGCGAGCAATGGCAAGCCGCAGCCTGATCAACCGGGTCCGGGGCTGAACTAGCCGCTGGTGCCCGGGACGGTGACGGTTCGGCCCCGCCCATAGGCACCGCTGCCGTAGTTCCCGATGTCGACGAAGACCGCAATCGCTATCAGAACCCAGGCCCAGGTGATGTTGCCGTCTGAGAACCAGTAGGCGCCGACATACATCAGGGTGGTGAAGGGAAGGAAGATGATCCCGAGGATCGGCAGAATGATGCCGTTGAAAGCATCCGGCCGCACCAGGTCGGTGAAGATCCACAAAAAGATAAGGGTGATCCTGGGAATGATCGACCCGGCAACCGCGAGCAGACAACATCCACACGGCATCGAATGGTCCTCCCTATTGCTTCCTCGGCCACTCGGTCGTCAGGACCGTAGCACCCAGATCCGCGGTCTATCCGCCCAGGGACGTTAGCTTTCTTGCTTGACCGACCTCGTCGGCCGCCTCATGACCCAAGACCTCAATACCAACACGACCTTCACCGACCTCGGCATTGCGCAAGACCTCGTCGATGTGCTCGCAGCCGGAGGGATCACCGAAGCCTTTCCCATCCAGGCGATGACGATCCCCGATGGGCTTGCCGGCCATGACGTGCTTGGCAAGGCGCAGACGGGATCCGGCAAGACCCTTGCCTTCGGGCTCCCGATCGTCGAGGACCTGGTAGTCGCCCAGCCACTTCATCCGAAGGCCCTCGTCCTGGTACCGACGCGAGAGCTGGCGCGGCAGGTGACCAAGGATCTTCGACCGCTGGTCGCGTCGCGCGGCTTCGATCTGGTCACCGTGTATGGGGGAGCGTCGATGACCGCGCAGATCGACGCGCTCGAATCCGGTGTCGAGCTGCTCATCGCCACCCCGGGACGCCTGATCGATCTCATGGAGCGCAAAATGGCTCGCCTCGCCGACGTCACGGTCGTCTGTATCGACGAAGCAGACCAGATGGCCGACATGGGCTTCCTGCCCCAGGTGCGCAAGATCATGGACAAGGTGCCGGAGAATCACCAGACGTATCTTTTCTCGGCGACGCTCGACTCCCAGGTGCAGACCCTGGTCGATCGCTACCTGACCGATCCGATCAGCCACGAGGTCACATCCGGGACCGAGACCGTCGAGACGATGTCGCATCGGTTCCTCAAGGTGCACCACCTGGACAAGGCGAAGATGACAGCAGCCCTGTCGCGGTCGTCAGATCGGACGCTGGTGTTCACCAGGACAAAGTGGGCGGCAGACGACGTGACGAAGAAGCTGAAGGGCCTTGGGATCGACGCCGAGGCCATCCACGGCGATTTGCCACAGAAGCACCGGGAACGATCATTGCACCGCTTCCGCGACGGCAAGGCCGCGGTGCTGGTCGCCACCAACGTTGCGGCGCGCGGACTGCACATCGAAGGCGTCGACATCGTCGTCCACTACGACCCGCCGGACGACCCCAAGACCTACCTACACCGATCCGGCCGCACCGCCCGTGCCGGGGAGGAGGGCCTGGTCGTGACGCTCGTCGAGTGGGACCAGGTGAACGAAGTGCTCGGCATCCAGCGCCGGGCGGGACTCAACGTCCCGATCGTGAAGATGTTCTCCAACGACGAGCGCGTGGCCGATCTGGCGTCATGGCAGCCGCCCGAGGAGCTGACACCGTTCAAGCCGGGATCCCAACGCAAACGGAGACGCCGTCGCTTCTGACACATCCGTTCTTGCGTAGATTCCGGCCATATATGGCCGCCTGCTACGCAAGAACGGATTGAGATGGATTGAGATGGAGACCCGACTCCCCGCGCCGTCGTTGGTGGTTCTCGTTGGCCCGAGCGCGTCCGGCAAGACCACCTGGGCCCTCGAGCACTTCGCACAGAACGAAGTCATCTCCTCAGACGCCCTGCGCGCCATGGCCGGGACCGGCGCGGACGATCAGCAGGCCGGGACCACCGCGTTCGAGCTTCTCGAACAGATCGTGGACGAGCGGCTCGGCCGCGAGCTCACCACGGTGATCGACACGCTCGGATTCGACCAGAAGCGCCGGGCGGGCTGGATTCAACGCGCCTGCCAAGCCGGGATCCCGGCCTACGCGGTCTTGTTCGACACTCCGGGTGAAGAGTGTGAGCGGCGCAACGCTCTGCGCGACCGTCCGATCCCAAAGACCGTACTGCGCAAGCAGGTCGCCCGATTTGCCAAGGTGTCTGATGCGATCGCGGACGAAGGCTTCGACCGGGTACTGAACGAACAGGCCGTTGCCGTGGTCGCGCCCCAGTTCATCCAGGAGCAGGCGGTGGAGACAATCTCAGATGCCGGCCACACCTTTGGGCTCATGATCAGCCGCTTCGACTGGCCAGGCGAGCGAAGTGAGCGAGCACCACAGCGTGCGTCGATCGCCCGTAGGGCCGAGGACGCGGGCTTCCGCGACCTGTGGGTGATGGATCACTTCCGCCAGATTCCACAGGTCGGGCGCGCTTGGGAAGACATGCCGGAGAGTTACACCGCCCTCGCCTACCTGGCGGGCGTCACCAGCACCATCCGCCTTGGTGCCCTTGTCGCCGGCATCACCTATCGCAACCCCGTTCACCTTGGCAAGATCGTCGCCACGCTCGACGCCCTGTCCGGGGGGCGAGCGAATTGCGGCATCGGCGCAGCCTGGGACGAAGCCGAGCATCGCGCCTATGGGTGGGACTTTCCCCCGACAAGCGATCGGTACGAATTGCTCGAAGACACCCTGAAGATGCTGCCCCTGCTGTGGGGAAAAGGATCACCACGCTTCGAGGGCAAAGTGATTCATGCCGACGAGCTCGTCTGTTACCCGCGCCCGATTCAGGAGCACATCCCGATCCTCGTTGGGGGATCGGGGGAGAAGAAGACGCTCCGACTCGTCGCCGAGTACGCAGACGCCTGCAACGTGTTTGGTGATCCCGACCGGGTCCGACACAAGGTCGATGTTCTCGAGCGTCATTGCGCAGCAGTCGACCGCGACCCCGGCGAAATCGAGGTCACCCACCTCACCAGCGCGCTCGTCGCACGGGACCGCGACACGCTCCGGGAACGGGTGGAGCAGCTGCGCGGCCGTAATACCTCGGCCGAATCGTTCTCCCGTCGCAACGCCGCCGGGACGCCGGACGACCACGCCGAGCTTTTCTCGGCGTACTCCGACGCCGGGGCCTCACACTCGATCGTCGCTGTGCCCGACGTGCACCTCGACGGGAGCATCGAGGCGTTCGGCGACGTGATCGCCCACCTTGCGCCCCGGTAGGAGGGTGGTCGCCAATGACGAGTACTGAGAGCCTCCCGCCCCAGATGTATTGATCCGTAAGGCTTTCGGGTGAGTCCCAGGGCTCGGCGGAGTATTGCCGACCATCCTCCTAGGGTGCACCGACCAATCGAAAGGAACAACAAATGGGTACCCAGTACGACAGCGCACCCGAGCTCACCATCGATCTCGACAAGGCATACGGTGCCACCCTTCACACCTCCGAGGGCGACATCGCAATCCAGCTCTATGCGGCAGATGCGCCGCAGACCGTCAACAACTTTGTGTTCCTCGCAGGCGACGACTTCTACAACGACGTCATCTTCCATCGCGTCATCTCGGGGTTCATGATCCAGGGCGGCGACCCAACGGGCACCGGCTCGGGAGGCCCCGGCTATCAGTTCCGCGACGAGGTTCACGCCAAGACCAGCTACCCGCGTGGCACAGTCGCTATGGCCAACGCCGGTCCGAACACCAACGGCAGTCAGTTCTTCATCGTCCACCAGAACGCCGGTCTGCCAAACGCCTACACGATCTTCGGTGAGGTGACCGAAGGCATGGACATCGTCGACGCCATCGCCGAGAAGCCAACCGGAGCCCAGGATCGTCCCCACGACCCGGTGTCGATCAACTCGGTGACGATCACCGAAGGCTGACTCCCGCCCGTCCCTGCTTCCGCGTCGCGCATGGAATCCCACTGAGAGTCCGATCGCATCCAAGTTTCAGAAGCCACCCACCAGCTCATCGAGGACAACTTCGGCACCACTGCACACGGACCGGTCGAAGTGAAAGGCAAAGGCATCCTCAACACCTACTGGCTCGAAACAGCGATCTTCGGCTAGCGAGGCTTCTTCTTTGCCTCCCCCTCAGGGGAGGTGCCGAGCGCAGCGAGGCGGAGGGGGTCAAAACGTTGTCGCGTCCACGGCTAGACCCCCCTCCCCTCCCTACGGTCGGGACTCCCCCCTGAGGGGGGAGCAAAGAAAGGGCCGCGGCGCCACGCCCGACCCCCTTCCCCGAGTTGTAACGCATGCCCCAGTAAGGCGACTCCATTGCCTCCCCCTCAGGGGGAGGTGCCGAGCGTCAGCGAGGCGGAG
>CAXMOP010000034.1:0-19975 GCA_964195155.1 uncultured Kiloniellales bacterium
TCTTCGGTATACGGCAAGAAGACGACCCGCTCTCCCGGACCGAACAGCCGGACGTCGACCCGATCCCGGTACCGCTCGGGCAGCTCGCGCTCGTAGTAATGCTTGTAGCGATCGGGCTCGAGGTCGATGTCGGCCTGGGCCCGTTCGAGGCCGGCGAAGTAGCGCTCCACATCGGCCTCGTCGACGCGCTCGGGAAACATGAAGCCGACCATGAAAGTGGAGTCGATGAGTTTGCGCATGCCGAGCGCCTCGGCGACGTAGTACGACAGACCCCAAACATTCGCCGCAGCCGCGTCGCCATCGACCAGCGCATCGACTCGTTGCCAGGGGAACCCGACAAAGCTGAGCTCGATCTCGTCGTCATCGAGGAACGGCTCAAGCGCCTGCAAGGTGGCGAAGTGGCTTCCCGAGTGCCGACCGACCGCGATCTCCCGGCCGGCGAGATCCTCCGGGGTGCGAATCGGCGAGTCCGGGTGCACCATGATCGCGCTCACTGCCACCGTATAGGCGCGGCCCCACATCTTGCCGATATCAGACGCCGCCGCCTGGTTCACCGCCCAGTGGCAGGCGCAGCTGATGTCCGAACGCTCACCTTTGTCGCCCCTGCCTTCCTCGTACGCCTCAAATGCGCCCGCGGTAACCGCCTGCATCGATCCGGTCGACGGGTCGACCGCCTTTGTTCGTTCCCGTTTGATGCCGTCACCGGCGATCTCATAGTCGAGGCCCGCCTCGGTGAAATAGCCGTGCTCGTGCGCAACCCAGTCGGCCAGTCGCTCATGTGGTTGGATCACGAATCGTGCCATGAATAACTTCCATTTGTGTCGCCAGGGAACGGGCTCACGATAACCGCAAGCATGTATTGGTGCGATGGGATACGATTCACCGTCACGCGGCGCTGCGAGTATCGCGGCGGGGCGTTTATGGACACGAATTAGAGGAGGCGACGTGAAGCGATCGAGAGGTCTTTGGCGAGTAAGCCTGCTGGTGCTTGCTCTCGGTTTGGTGGCTGCCGCGTGCGGTGGCACCGACGACACGACGACAACCCAGGCGCCGACCACGACGGCGGCAACGGCGGAGGCGACGACCACGACCGCGGCAACGGAGACAACCGAGGCCGAGGCCATGGACTTTGGTGATCCGGTGACGCTGACGCTGGGGCATCCCTTCCCCGAACAGCATCCCATTCACCAGGGAGCACTGATCCCGTTTGCCGAGGCGGTCAACGAGGGAACCAACGGCACCGTGACCGTCGAGTTCCACCCTGGTGGAGCACTGGCGCCGGCACCCCAGGTCTACGACAACACGCAGGTTGGCGGCCAGGACATCGGTTGGGCACTGCAGGGATACAGCGCCGGGCGTTTCCCGGCGACCGAGATCATCGAGCTGCCGTTCCAGTTCGAGTCGGCGGTCCAGGCCACCGAGATCCTGTGGACGCTGTACGACGAATTCCCTGAGCTGCAGGCGGAGTACGCCGATGCCAAGTTGCTCGGTCTATGGGTCCACGACATCGGCGATCTGTGGACGAAGGACAAGAAGGTCGAAACGCTAGAGGACATCCAAGGACTGAACCTGCGCTTCCCGACGCCGGTGATCGGCGATCTCATCGCGGAGATGGGTGGAGTCCCGGTCGGAATGCCGGCGCCACAGATCTTCGACTCGCTCAGCACCGGGGTGATCGATGGGCTGATGATCGCGGTGTCCGGTCTGCAGAGCTTCCAGCTCTATGACGAGCTCGCCTTTGGGGTCGAGTGCAATTGCTATGTGGCGGCGCAATGGCTCACCATGAATCAGGATTCGTGGGATGCTCTGACCCCCGATGCCCAGGCCGTCATCGAGAAGGAAGCCGGACGCACCGTCTCGCTGCAGGCGGCCACGGTGTACGACGGTGCCTATGCCAGGGTCTCCGAGATTGCCGTCGAGGAGGGCGTGGAGAAGCTCGTCCTGCCTGCGGACGAGCTGGACCGCTGGCATGCGGTCGGGGACACCGTCATCGCCAACTGGATCGCCGAACGCGAGGGCCAGGGCCTACCGGGCCAAGCGATGTTCGATCGGATGCAGGAGCTGATCGCCGCAGGCTGATTCGTATGGTGAGTGCGGTGGCGGCTGAGGTCGCCACCGCATTCGCCATTCATTGCGATATGTCGGCGATGGCGACGCGCTGGCATGACCGTTCGAGGAGGTAGCGCCTGGAGACCCGGCCGGAAGATGACTCGGTAGAGCACGGACCATTGGCGCGCGGGGTGCTGCGTGCCATCGACTGGCTGCGCTCTTTCGACACGTGGATGCACTGGGTGGCCGGAGGCGCGCTGCTGATCATGCTGGCGCTGACGATTGCCGATATCGCCGGCCGAACCCTGTTCAACAACCCCGTCCCCGGCACGGTCGAGGTCACCGCCCTGATCCTGGTCGTGGTCGTCTTCCTCGCGCTGGCACACTCCGAGGATCTCGGCGATCACATCACCATCGACCTCATCTACGTGCGGGTCGGGCTACGTACCCAAACGGCTATGAACCTGTTTGCCAGGGTGCTGAGCCTGTTCGTGATCGGTCTCATGGCCTTTCAGATCTATCACTTTGCCCTGCGCCAGCGCAATGGTGGGTTCGAATCGCCGGTCTTGGAGTGGCCCATTTGGCCCTTTGTGCTCGTTGCCGCCTTCGGGGCAGCCCTGTACACCCTTGCCATCGGCGCCAAGCTCGTGCTGATGGCCCTCAACGAGCCGGTCGAGGCGGAGTCGACGGCGCCGGGTGAGTTCTCGGGGCCGGAGATATGAGCCCGGAGCTGATCGGGCTCATTGGCCTGGCCGTCATGGTGGGGCTCCTCCTGATCAGGGTTCCGGTTGCCGTGGCCATGATCGCTGTCGGGGTGGTGGGATTTGCCGTCATCGTGAACAAGGACGCTGCTTTAGCCCGGTTCGGGGCCGACGCCTTCTTCGGGGCATCGCTGTACAGCCTGTCGGTGATTCCCCTGTTCGTTTTCATGGGGCTCATCCTGGCCGCATCCGGGCTCGGCTCGGACCTGTACAAGGCGCTCGACGCGTTTCTCTGGCGCATGCGCGGCGGCCTCGGTGTGGCCACCATCGGTGCGTCCGCGCTGTTTGGTGCGGTGAGCGGCTCCGCAGTGGCCTCGGCCACCACGATGTCGGTCGTCGCCGTGCCCGAGATGAAGAAATTCGACTACGACGGCGGGCACGCTGCGGCCACCGCCGCGGTCGGTGGCACGCTCGGCGCCCTCATTCCCCCCAGCGCCGTGCTCGTGCTCTACGGCGTCCTCACCGAAGAGCCCATCGGTCAGACGCTGATCGGGGGAATCATCCCGGGCCTGCTGTGTGCTGTTCTGCTGATGGTCACCGCCTACATCGTCGTGATCGTCCGGCCGGATTACGCGCCGCGCACTGCCACCCAACCCAACCTGAGCAAGTGGAAGGCGATACGCCTGGTGTGGGCCATCCCGGTGATCTTCGGCATCAGCATGGGCGGCATCTACTTCGGCATCTTCACGCCCACCGAGGCAGGAGCCGCCGGCGCCTTCCTTGCCTTGCTCTATGCGTTGCTCACTCGCCGGATGACCCGGAGTGGATTCCGTTTTGCGCTGAGCCGCACCATAAGAACGACCTCGTTCATCTTCATGCTGGTGATCGCCGGCAAGATCTTCGGCTTCTTCCTCTCGGTGTCCCGTATCCCGATCGAGCTTGGTGAGTTCGTCGCCGGTCTGGACGTCGCCCCCTGGCTCATCATCACCTTGATCTTCATTGTCTACTTCATTCTCGGGGCGCTCATGGATGAGATCGCCATACTCGTGATCATGACCCCGATCATGTACCCGGTCATCATCGGCCTCGGGTACAGCGGCGTCTGGTTCGGGGTGCTCACCATCATGATGCTGCTCACCGGGTTGCTGATGCCTCCGGTGGGGTTGATCACGTTCGTGGTAGCCGGGGTGACCAAGGTTCCCTTGAGCGACGTGTTCCGCGGGATCTTCCCCTTCGTCGGTGCCCTGGCCGTTGCCATCATGCTGGTCATCTTCTTCCCGGGGTTGGCGACCTGGTTGCCCGACCTGATGAGCCGTTAGGAGGAGACGGCGCGTTGGGAATGGACTATCAGGTCATCGTTGTCGGTGGCGGGCCGGTGGGGATGGCGCTGGCCATCGACCTCGGTCTTCGCGGGGTCTCCTGCGCCCTTGTTGAAAAGGAGGAATCTCTGCATCGGATCCCGAAGGGGCAGAACCTCACCCAGCGCACCATGGAGCACTTCAAGAGCTGGGGGGTCGAAGATGAGGTGCGGGCCGCCAGGGTGATGCCGGCGGACTACCCGACGGGTGGGGTCACGGCGTACGGGACGCTGCTCGGTCCCTACTCGTACCCGTGGTACCGGCGGGACCAGGTTCGGCCGTATTACTTCGCCGACAATGAGCGGCTGCCCCAATACCGAACCGAAGCGGTGCTTCGGGAACGGGTTTCCCGCCTCGCAGGTGTGGACGCCTTCTTTGGATGGCGCGCTGCTGAGATCGATCAAACCTCCGGCGGCGTCGAAGTCGTGATCACTGCGGCCGCGGGCGAAGAACATCGAACTCTCCGTGCCGAATACGCCGTCGGGTGCGACGGAAGTCGCTCGTTCGTCCGCGATGCGTCGGGGATCGGAGAGGAGCGGTCGGAACACGAACGGACGATGGTCTTGGTGGTGTTCCGGTCACGCCGACTCCATGAGTTGTTGGAGAGGTTCGACGCCTCGTTCTTCAACGTACTCCATCCATCCCTCGACGGGTATTGGCAGTTCCTTGGTCGAGTGGATGTCGGAGAGGAGTGGTTTTTCCATGCTCCGGTCCCTCCAGGGACCACCCCCGACAACGACGAGATCACTGCGATCATTCACCGGGCGGTGGGCTCCGAGTTCCCGGTGGACTACGAGTACCGCGGATTCTGGGATCTGCGCATCGCCATTGCCGACCGCTACCAGCAGGACCGGGTGCTCATTGCCGGCGATGCCGCACACAGCCACCCCCCATACGGGGGCTACGGGATCAACACCGGGCTGGAGGATGCCCGCAATCTCGGGTGGAAACTCGCCGCGAGGTTGGAGGGCTGGGCGACCGATTCGCTTGTGGCCACATACGATGAGGAGCGCAGGCCGGTGTTTGCCTCGACGGCACGGGACTTCATCGAGGCTTTCATCGCCGACGATCGCGCCTTTCTGATCCGCTACGACCCCGACCGCGACCGCACCGAGTTCGAGGCCGCCTGGGGCGGCCGGGCGTCTGGATCAAACGTCGACGTTCAGACCTTCGAACCGCACTACGAGGGATCGTCGATCGTCTTCGGTCCAGAGGGCGGCGAGACCAGTGCGCGGGGGTCTCACGAACCCGCCGCCCGGGCCGGACATCATCTCCCGCCCGTTTCGTTGTCCGACGAGCGGGATCTCTTCGCGGAGCTCGGCGCCGGCTTTTCCTTGATTGCGCTCGGCGCCGATGAAGAAGCGACCGACGACTTTGCCCAGGCCGCCCTTTCGATGGGGATCCCGCTGAGCGTGATTCGCGATACTTTTGATGGGGGCAGGGAGGCCTATCGGTCGCGCATGGTGCTGGTCAGGCCAGATCACTACGTGGCCTGGACCAGCGATGGAGGATCGTCGACCGCGGAGCAAGTACTGAGTCGTGCCGTCGGCCTTTCGTCTCCCCCGCTTGGCGGGGGAGACGCGTTGCGGCGCTAGCCGATGAGGGTTGATAGATCGAGACGATGCCCACTTAAGAAGGGACTCGATCTATCAACCCTCATACCGCAGAGGGGGCATCGGAGCCGGTGCCCCCTCCGCTCGCAGGCTGTGCCTGCTCGCTGTCTCCGCCGCGGCGCTGCCGCTTTGCGGTGTCGCATTTCGCGACAGTGCGACGATCGGGCTCTCACCGCCGCGGTCTTCTCTTTGCTCCGCCCTCAGGGGGGAGTCCCGCCGCAGGCGGGGAGGGGGGTCAAACCGTGGTCGCGACAACGCCTTGACCCCCTTCGCCTCGCTGGCGCTCGGCACCTCCCCCTGAGGGGGAGGCAAGGAAACAGCCCCGCCGAGGCAACCGTCGCACCCCTGCGCGACCGTTCCCCTCGGGGGAGGCAAAGAGTCGCGCTGCTGCATCGGTCGCACCCCAGCGCGACCGTTCACCGCCTTGCGGGGGAGACGAAGAGTCACGCAGGGCCGTCGGGCTCTGGACTCAAGGCTCGCGACTCATGACTCTCGACTCAAAACCACCTTCACCTTCGGGCGCAGTTCGGTGCGGCACAAGGCGTGGTTGAAGCAGGTCTGTTCGCTCATGTCGAGCGCCTTCCTGGCAAAGTCGTCGTCCCCATCGGGTGCAAGGTAGACATGGGTTCGGGGAGCATCCGCTCGGCCACCGAATGGAGGGTCGGCCTTTGGGTCGCCAAGCGAGAACCGGGTGTCTTGGACGATGTGGTAGTCGCCAAGGCTCGTATTGATGATCTTGGCGTATCGGCCGATCTGGGTCATGAAGCAAAATCCGATCCCGGCGCTGATGTACGTGATCGCGTCCGGTGCGCGGCCCCGCTCATCGGAAAGGAACCGGAAGGTCGAGCCGTTCGGGCGATGGACCCGGGTTTCGATGACCGCCATCCCGTCGGATCTTCGGCTGACCGCGGCCCGGAGGTGGAGCTCGCGTCGCTGCTCTTTCTGCAGGCCCACCCCGGCATCCGGGGGTCGCTCCTCGACTTCGGCGGTCTTGACGATGATCGGCTCGTCGGGATCGGCGCCGACCGGCGGAGACACCGGTGCTGGATCGGCCTTCGGGGGCCGCTCATCCAGCGGGGCGACTCGCCCGACAGGGATCTGTGCCCCATGGCTGGTGAGACTAAAGAGGCCCTGCAGGGGCTGCCCGACCAGGCCGGCGGTCGCCGACGCAAGGACACCCGTGAGCACGGAGCCCGTCACGGCCGAGCGGTCATCGTGATCGAGGTGCACCGTGATCTCCGGTGCGATGGCGCCGCCAACCATGGTGCCCCGCGGCAGCGACCCCTCCATGGTGAATCGGGTGTCCAGCTCTACCCGAAGGGTATTGGCCGGGATTCCACTCGTGTCGAGAGCCCGTTCGATGCTGAGCATGAGGTCGGCGGCGAGCCCGGTTGTCGTGTGAGCCAGCGGGGCCGGGGAGTAGTCGTGGCCCTGGAGGTACGGGCCCTCGTCGCTCGATAACCGCCAGGCGACTGAGGAGCCGGAGCGAACAACCACCGCCTCCTTCTGCATCACGGTGAGCGTCCTGACCGCGGCCCTCGAGGAAACGTCGAAGCCGTCGGTGCCCGGCCTTTTCGGGATCTGAGCCGCACCGGCCGCAACTCGGTAGACGAGAGGGAGTCCGGACTCGGCAAGGAGGTTGGGTGCCTTCGGCTTTGGCCTGACCTCGGTCACGATACCGATCGTAGCCGCCTCGCCTTTCCCGTCGCGCGGGCCAGGGTGCGCCAATGTTCCCGGACGGACTAGGTGGCCCGCTAAGCGATGCGATCTTGACGAAGGTGGGTTGGATGTTGAAGGTATCGGCGAACAGAGCGCGATCGTTCGGCTCGACGTGGCGCGGGTCGTTATCGACGCACCATTCATCATCGCGGACGGCTCCTTCGCCCATTCGTCTCATCGGTCTATCCCGGCGAGTTCTTCGGAATCGTGATCAGGATGCATATGGGCCCTGTCGACTATTGGCCCGGATCAGGGACCGAGGTCGGTGATCAGCAAGTCGTCATATGTCTCCCGCCGCACCACAAGCCGGGCGTCGCCATCTGCGACGAAGACGACAGCAGGGCGGAGCACCTTGTTGTAATTGGAGCCCATCGAGTGGCCGTAAGCCCCGGTGACGGGGGTGGCCACGACATCCCCCACTCGGACGTCCGGCGGCAGCCAGCCGTCAGCAACGAGCACGTCACCGGTTTCACAGTGCTTTCCGACCAGCCTGACTGCTCGGGTTCGAGGGGCTTCGACGGCACCGGGGAGGAATGTCTCGTAACCCGAGCCGTAGAGCACCGGTCGGGGATTGTCGCTCATGCCGCCATCTACGGCGACGTAGGTGCGGATCCCTGGGATGTCCTTGATCGTGCCAGCCGTGTACAACGTCACCGCCGCCAAGGCGGTAATCGCCCTGCCCGGCTCCGCCGAGAGCCTCGATCGGAGACCGTAGTGCGCAGCTGCCGCACTGATAATCTCCGCCCACTCGGTGATCGTCGGCGCCTCCTCTCCCTCCACGTATCCCACCCCGAGCCCACCCCCGATCGACACCTCCTCGAACCGGTCCGGGCCGGTGAACTCAGCAACAACGCCCAAAGCCTCGGCGTACGACTCGCCGCGGAACACCTGGGAGCCGATATGGGCATGGATGCCACGCATTGTCAATGCCGGCGATGCTTCGGCCCGTGCTACTGCCTCGGATGCCGTCCCGGTGGATACCGTGAACCCGAATTTCGAGTCGTCCTGGCCAGTTCGGACGAACTCATGGGTGTGGGCCTCTACGCCCGGGGTGATCCGTAATAGGACGTTCGGCGGCTTGCACCCTCCACCGACCAGCATCTCGATACGATCGAGCTCGTCGAACGAGTCAACGACCAGACAGCCCACCTCTTGTTCGAGGGCCAGTCGCAGCTCAGGGAGGCTCTTGTTGTTGCCGTGGAACACCAAGGCCGCCGCGGGGACGCCGGCGGCTCTGGCCACCGCGAATTCTCCTCCCGAGGCCACATCAAGTCGCATTCCCTCATCGTGAGCGAGTCTGGCCATAGCGGTGCATAAGAACGCCTTCGTGGCGTACACCGCACCGTCTCCGAAGGCGGCGACCGCCTCCCGGCACCGCGCCCGCAGATGAGCCTCGTCATATACAAACAGCGGTGTGCCGTACTCGGCTGCCAGATCAACCGTGTCGACGCCGCCGATAACCAATACGCCGTCACTCGACACTGCCGAGGTATCGGGGAGCAGAGCCGATGAAACCCGGTTCACGACACTCCCCACGATCCGTCGTCAGCGATTCTCTCGGCGTGGCACGTCGGCGCTGGGCCAAGCTGCCCCGAGAGCTCCCATACCTGGGCGTACACGTTGTCAGCTGCCACATGGAAACCTCGCGTCTTGTTCATCAGCTCAAGGCTGTCGTGGTTCACGACCAGTTCCCAAGTCCAATCGGTCCCGGTGGCACCTTCGAGAAGGCGCGTCGTAGCCCCTCTTCGCAACACACTTGCAACGGCCCTACTTGACACCGGATCGATCCTAAGTGGCTCAGCCCTGTCGGATAACAGACGATCGGATCTTGCCCGCTGTCAAAGCCGCGCGAGACAGGGCTTACCCATTGCTCACCCGGCCGATTGATCCCAAGGCTGTCACGCAGACTGTCAACCGGCATTACGAGCGGTTCGGATGTCGGAACCTCGGGTCCAATCACGGCCCGGTGGGCCTGAGTGCACGTATCCGTGTGCATCCAGGCATACGCGACGAGAGGTACTGTCCAATCCATGTCACTCACCGGCAAGACGGTCATCGTGACCGGCGTCGCATCTGGGATCGGCAAGGAAACCGCCGCTGAACTGCAGCGTCGCAGCGCCACCGTCATCGGGGTCGATCGCAACGCCGCCCCCGACGTCGACCGATTCTTCGAGGCCGACCTCTCCGATCCCGATTCGATCGATCGTCTGATCGATGAGCTGCCCGCAGGCGCCGATGGCCTGTGCAACATCGCCGGGGTGGCCCCGTCCCAACCCGCGGAGCTGGTGCTCAAGGTCAACGTCCTCGGCCTGCAGCGCCTCACGCTTGGTGTGGTGCCAAAGCTGGCCGACGGCGCCTCGATCGTCAATCTGGCTTCGATGGCGGGAAATCGGTGGCGGGACAATGTCGAACAGATCGAGGACTTCGCGCCTGTCGACTGGGACACGGTTGGCGACTTCGTGGCGCGTCATCATCTCGATTACGACGCCCGCAGCTACTTCCTGTCCAAGGAGATCGTCGTGGTGTGGACCATGCAGCACCGATGGTCCTGGCGAGATCGGGGAATCCGGATGAACGCGGTGAGCCCGGGCCCGGTGGACACGCCGATCCTCCCCGACTTCATCGAGACCCTCGGTGAGCGGGCCCAGGCAAGCATCAAGCTGATGGACCGGTTCGGGACACCCGAAGATGTGGCGCCGGTCGTGGCCTATCTGCTGTCAGACGAGGCCGCCTGGTTTCGCGGCGCCAACCTCACCCCCGACGGCGGCATGGGAGCCCATCTCGCCCTCAAGCACTATGGGCTCCAGTGAGACCGCTTCCATCGAGCGATCTACATCGAGCGATCTACATTGAGCGATCTACATTGAAACGAGGGCTTCGCCCCCCTCGAAGATGATGAGGCCTGCCGCGGTGTTGGAGGCGGGCACGTGATAGTGGCGGTGCACTTCTCGCACGTTTCTGCCGAGGGCGCCGCGCATGATCAGCCACATCACCAGCTCGATGCCCTCCGAGCCGGCATCGCGAAGCAGTTCGGTATGGGAGATCTCGATGAGCCCTTCGGGGTCTTCACCAAGGCGGTCGAGATAGGAAGTATCGAAGGGGGTGTTGACGAACCCGGACCGTTCGCCCTGGAGCTGGTGGGACATGCCGCCGGTCCCGAAGACCGCCACCTTGAGATTGTCGCCGTCCGGAAATGACTGGACCGCACGACGGATTGCCCGGCCGAGTGCGTAACAGCGTCGCCCGGTGGGTGGCGGGTATTGGATGACGTTCACCGCAAGCGGGATCACCTTCGCCGGCCACCGCTCCGGCTTCCCGTACATGATCGACAGCGGCACCGTCAGGCCATGATCGACCGGCAGGTCGTTGACGATGGTCATGTCGAACTCATCGAGGATGAGCGACTCGGCCAGGTGCCAGGCCAGGTCCGAGTGCCCCATCACCGCCGGGACGTTCCGCGGCCCGTATCCCTCGTCGGCGATGGGGAACTCGTCGGCGACGCCGATGGCGAAGGTCGGGATCAAGTCGAGGTCAAAGGCGGAGGCGTGGTCGTTGTAGGCGAGGATGATGACGTCGGGTTGCGCATCGGCAATCCACTTGCGGGCCCCCTCGTAACCCTCGAAGAGGGGACGCCAATACGGCGTTTCCTCCTTGCCGTTGTCAATGGCGGCGCCGATGGCCGGCACGTGGGAAGTGGCGACGCCGTAGAGCACCTCAGCCATCGTTGCCCCTCCCGCCGTCGATCATCATCTGCCGAAACTCGTTCTCGCTGACACCCGACATGGCGCCACCAACCGCTTGCATGGTTAGCCCGTCGAAGATGGCGATCTTGAAGGTGTAGTAGATGTTTCCACCCAGGCGGAGCATCTCGAGCCACTCCCGGTCGAGCACCGCTTGGCGCTGCTGCGGTGTCAGCGTCCAGTTGTCGAGGTAGGCCGCTTCGTCGGCGGCGAACGCCGCTCGATTCGCCGGGTCGTTGAGCGACATGCACATCATGTTCAAGTCGTACCCCTTGCGGTGGTGGTCGGCGTCGAACACGTAGGTGCCAGGGATGTCGTCGTAATCACGATGCGCTCGCGCCATAGTTTTGTTCCTCCCGCAGGGTTGGGCGGATTGTAGCGGCCAGCCCTCAGCGCTCACCGGTGATGCGCCCGGTCGCGGCGGTGTTGCGGCGGCATTCGCAGCGGCGCAGGCCGGGAAGAGGGTTTATCGTCAATGAACACCTCGGAACGCAAATGGTCCGCGGAGCAGATAGAGGAGGAACCATCCGATGAGACGGAACCGACCCGCAGCCCTCGTAGCGATGCTGTTCGCATTCGCGCTCGTCGCTTCGGCATGTGCCGACACCGACGATACGACGACGACCGTCGACGCCGGTGGCGCGGAAACCACCACCACCACGGCGGAAGCTCCGCCGGAGGAGACCACGACCACGGCGGCCCCCGAACCGGTTGTGCTGTACAGCATCCTCGATGAAAACGAGGCCCTCGGGCAGTTCTTCCCGGAGTCGCGGAAGGCGCTGGAAGCAGCCGCGCTGTTCATCAACGACAACGGCGGCTTCGGTGGAACCGGCCGCCCGGTGCAAATCGAAATCTGTGTCGGTGAGGTCGACCCGAATGTCAACGCCGAGTGCGGGCGCGAGGTCGTCGACTCGGCGGCAATCGCGGCGGTTGGATCGGCCATCTGCACCAACGACACCGCGTATCCCATCCTGAACGAGGCCATGGTGCCGAACATCGGGCCATTGACCTGCCTGCCCTCGACATTCCAGTCTGAGAACACCTTCTCGGTCAACGCCGGAATTCAAGGGGCGGTTGCCATCGAGGCCGCCATTGCCTGCAAGGCGCTTGGGGCCGAGACGGTCTACTTGAACCTGGTCAACGCCGACTCCATCCTCGCCACCCAACCCGTGTACGACGGAACCTTGCAGGCGCTGGGTTGCGCGCCCTCGGCCAAGACGATCGAGATGGATCGCGCCGGAGCCGACGGCGCCTCCGCCGTTGCCCAGATGGGCGGCGCCGACGTGGTGTTGAACCTGCTCGCTCCGCCCCAGCCCGCCCCGGTCATCATCGCCGCCGACCAGCAGGACCTGGAAGCGACCCTGGTATTCACGCCGACCAACATGAGCTCGGTGATCCTGGACAACACCGGCGAGAGCGCCGAAGGGGTCATGACGGCACGCTGGTACGCCGCACCCGACAGCGGCGCCCCCGGATACGACGTCTACAGCGAATACCTCGGTCAGGTGGACGGCCTGAAGCACATTGCCGACGAGTTCGGCACCGCGGCTTGGGTCTCGGTGCTCACGCTCGATCAGGCGTTCCGTGATTGTGCCGATTGTGAGATCAGCCGTGTGGGAGCCCTTCAGGCGCTCAACGCGCTGTCCGGGTTCGATGCCGGCGGCATCGCCCCCACGATCGACTTTACGATCACGCCCGCCCATCCCCTCACCGCTGGCTGCGAGACCGGTCAAGGTCCGTGTTTCTCTCGGATCTTCTCGCTGCAGGGGTTTGCTGGAATCGTTGAAGACGGCGTCATCGTGACCTTCGGCAGTGGGGACCCGATCGGCTGACCCACGCTCCATGACGTTGAGGGGTGCCTCGCCCGGCGAGGCACCCCTTGCGGGAATCGAACAGACGCTGAATTGGAGTGCTGAATGACCGAGGCGCTGGTCTTTGCCCTCATTGGCTTAGGGGCCGGGGCGGCCTATGCCATTGCCGGGATGGGCCTGGTCCAGATCTACCGGGGCTCCGGGGTCATCAACTTCGCCCACGGCGGCATCGCCTTCTTCACTGCCGCCCTGTACGCCCAATTCAGCACAGACTGGGACTGGCCGTGGGTGCCGTCGTTCCTGGTCGCTTTGCTGGCGTCGGTACTCGTTGGCATCCTGATCCAGGTCCTGGTGATGAAACCCTTGCGCGACGCGGCCGTACTCGTTCGGATGATCGCCACGGTCGGGGTGCTGGTGCTGCTCGAGCAACTGGTGCCGCTCGTGCTTGGCAATATCACGCAGCGCGCCCAGGTGGTCTTCAACTACTACCCCAAGGGAGGCATCACCCTCATTGAGGACGGTGCCAAAGTCACCTTCGACCGGCTCTCGATGCTGGTCATCGTCGTCATCATCGGCGTCCTGCTCGCTCAGGCAATGGCGCGCACCCGGTTCGGGCTTGCGACGAGCGCTGTGGCTGAAGATGGGCTAGTGGCACAATCCCTGCGCGTCGACCCAGATCGTGTCGGGCTGGTCAACTGGGCGATCGGCGGCGGCCTGGCCGGGCTGGCGGGGCTGCTGATGGTTCCGTGGGCGTCACTCGTCCCCTCGACATTCATCTTGCTCATCGTTCCCGCCCTCGTGGCGGCGATGTTGGGGGGATTCAGCTCGTATTCGACAACGATCTTTGGCGGCGTCGCCCTCGGCGTTGCCCAGAGCTTCATCATCTTCTGGCAACCCGAGCTGCCCACCGGATGGCGCTCTGGTTGGGGTGACGCGGTGCCGCTCATCGTCATGCTGATCATCCTCGCCACCAGGGGCTCGGTATTTCCTCGCCGTGACGAGGTGGCAGCATCGCTCCCGACGGTGGGCCGTCGCCGCCTGCTGCCGTTGCATGCCGTTCTGTGGGGGGCAGGCCTGTTCTTCGTCGTACTGCTGACGACCGAGGAGCTGGCGGATGCGATTGCGACGACGGCCGGCCTTGCAATCGTCGGTTTGTCGCTCCTCGTAGTGACCGGGCTCGCCGGTCAGATCTCGCTGGCGCAAATGACCATGGCGGGTATTGGTGCGCTGGTGGCGGCGCGGTTGAGCGGCGAGGCCGGCGTCCCCTTCCTTCTGATCACCGTCATCGGGATCGTCGCCGGGGTTGCGGCCGGCTTCGTTTTTGCGTTGCCGGCCTTTCGAACCAGAGGCCCCACGCTCGCCGTTGCCACGCTGGCACTCGGATTGACCGTGGAAAAGACCATCTTCACCAACCAGGCGATCTCCGGAGCAAGCTTCAGTGGGGTGCCGGTCAGGGACCCGGACATCCTCGGTTGGCCGATCAATGCCATCGAGTATCCGGAGCGATACGCAGCGGTGGCGGTCGTCCTGATGATCGCGGTGATGTTCGTGGTGGCAAACCTGCGTGCCGGTCCTGTGGGGCGCCGCATGCTGGCAGTGCGCTCCAACGAGCGGGCAGCCGCAGCGCTTGGGATCAGTGTGCAGCGGGTGAAGCTGATCGCCTTTGCGGTGTCCGCCGGTCTGGCGACCGTCGGCGGCATGATTCTTGCCTTCAAGTTCCAGAATGTGCTCCTGCTCGAGTTCGGCATCGTCGATTCGCTTCTGGTCGTCGTGTTCACCCTGATCGGGGGCATCGGCTACATCCTGGGAGCGCTCGCCGGCGCCGCCATTTCACCGAGCGGGATCGTGGCCTACGTTTTCAACGACATGGAGTCCATCGAGCGCCTGCTCATCGTCATCGGTGGCGTGATCGTGATCATCCAGCTGATCGTGGCCCCAAGCGGCATCGTCCACGACGTGATGAACCGCCAGGCGATGATGGGGCCACTCCGGGAGCACCTGTCGATCGAACCCCGGCAGTGGAGGATCATCGGCGCGGTGGAGATGGCTGCGAGCCTCGCAGTGCTGGTCGCGGTCGTCAATGAGGCCGCCTGGGCCAACATTGCGGGCACGCTCGGCGGGGTGGCCGCCCTGCTGATCGTTGTCTGGTTGGCTTTGGCCCACGGCAGAGCCGGCGACGATCATCGGCACCGGATACCGTGGTACGTGGTCGGCACCCTCGGCGTTCTCTTTCTTCTCGGGCCAGACGGCGGCGTGCTCGAGACCGTGAGCGGACTGGTGCTGGCGGTGGCCTTGGGCATATTCGGTTACGGGATCGTCAAGAGCACGCTCCCTCGCTCCCAAGAGATTCGTTACGCCATCGATGAGGCAGAGACCGGCGGCAGGGACCCGGCCGTGCTGGTCGTCGAGAACCTCACCGTTCGTTACGGATCAGTAGCCGCCGTAGCCGGATTGGACCTCACCGTCTCACCAGGCCAGATCGTTGGTCTCATCGGGCCCAACGGCGCCGGCAAGACCACCGCAATCGACGCCATCACCGGATTCATTTCGCCGGCCGACGGAACCGTGACGCTTGGGGGACGCCAACTCGACGAGATGCAAGTCCATCGGCGATCCGAAGCAGGGCTCGGCCGCACCTTTCAGACGGTCGAACCGTTTGACGATCTCACCGTCGCCGAGAATCTCGCTGCTGCCACCGAGCGGCTCGGCGTTGTCGAATGGCTGATGTCGTTCTTACGAGTGCCGCGTCTCAGCCTTGATTCCCTCACCGGGCGCGTCATCGATGCATTTGACCTCCACTCCGAGCTTGGCCATTTTCCCAGCGAGCTGCCACAGGGCAGACGTCGCCTGTTGGGAGTGGCCAGAGCGCTGGCGGCCAACCCGGCGGTGCTGCTGCTCGATGAGCCCGCCGCCGGTCTCGATGCGGCCGAGACCCGTGCCCTTGGTGAACAGTTACGCACGGTGGCCAACGAGTCGAATGTGGGTATGTTGCTCGTCGAGCACGATATGAGCATCGTGACCGCAATCTGCGACGAGGTGATTGCGCTGGATTTCGGCAAGACCATCTTTCGGGGAACCGCTCCCGACGCGATGGAACACGCCGGCGTGCGGGCCTCATACCTGGGCGTCGAAGTCGAACAGGCTGGAGAGCCGGCATGACGGCCGGCAACGGGATCCTGGTGCGGGATCTCAGGGCTGGTTATGGCGGTCAACAGGTGGTGCACGGCGTCGACTTCCACGTAGAACCCGGCGAGCTCGTTGCCATTCTTGGGCCCAACGGCGCGGGAAAGACCACGACCCTGTTGGCGCTTGCGGGTGCGATCAAGTCCTCCGGCCAGATCGAGATGTTCGGTGCGCCGGTGGCGGGGCGGCTGGTGAAGCGCGCCGAGCGCGGCCTGGCATTTCTCCCCGAGTCGCGCGCCATCATCCGCCGCCTCACGGTCGCCGAGAACCTCCGGCTCAGCGGAGCCGACGCCGATACGGTGCTTGCGATCAGCCCCGAGCTGGAACCGCTCATGGATCGCAAGGTCGGGTTGCTCTCGGGCGGAGAGCAACAGATCCTCTCGCTGACCCAGGCCATCGCCATCGAGCCGGAGATCCTGATGGCGGACGAGCTTTCCTTCGGATTGGCGCCGCTGGTCGTTCACCGGATGCTCGCCCTGGCCAGGGAGGCTGCCGACCGCGGCGACGCGGTCCTGCTCGTCGAGCAATATGCCCATCAGGTCCTCGCCGTGGCCGATCGAGGCTATGTGATGCAGCGGGGGATCATCGTCACCGAGGGCTCTGCTGCCGAGCTACTCAGCCGTATTGACGACATTGAGGCCGCATATCTGGGAACGAGAGAGCATGCTTATCGAGAACCCGAATCAGGCTCCGCTGAAGCGGACGAACTAGGAGGAGGTCGAGAATGACGAATTACAACACCGCACCGGTTGAGACGCAGCTGGTGATCGACGGCGATTGGGTGCCATCTTCAGGCGGGGAGCGATACGAGCTGTACAACCCGGCACGGCCGAGCGAGCTGGTGGGAACCGCGGCGGCGGCAACGCCCGACGATGTCGACGCCGCCGTTCGCTCCGCACACGCCGCCTTTCCGGCGTGGGCCGCCTTGTCCTATCACGAGCGCGGCGCCTACCTGCAGAAGATCAACGAGGCCGTGGTCGCCGACGAGGGCGAGTTGCAAGATCGCACCAAGCTCTTCACCCGAGAGCACGGCAAGATCCTCAAGGAGGCCGGGCTCGAGCTGACCCGACTCGGGCTCCGCTTCGATCTGGTCGCGGGGTACGCCGATCGCCTGGCCGCCGATGAAGAGCTGGCGGGCCCTCCGTTCGACACCATCATCACCAGACAGCCGCGCGGTGTGGCGGTTCTCGTCGTCCCCTGGAACTGGCCGTTGTCGATTCTGGGTGCGAAGCTGCCCCAGGCCTTGATGGCCGGCAACACCGTTGTCGTCAAGCCGTCGAGCCACGCCGCCCTCGCCCCGATGATCACGTTGCGCAAGATGGCGGAGATCCTTCCGCCCGGCGTGATGAATGTGGTCACCGGCCCGGCGTCGAGGATCGGCGACCCGCTGCTGACCCACCCACTGGTGAGGAAGATCAACTTCACCGGGGGGATCGAGACCGGTAAGCATGTCATGAGGGTCGCTGCAGACAACCTGGCGCACATCACCCTCGAGCTGGGCGGCAACGATGCAGCGATCGTGCTCGAGGACGCCAAGCTCGATGACGAGGCCTTCATGCGAATGTACATCGGTACCTTCATGTCGAGCGGGCAGATCTGCATGGCGGCCAAACGCTTCTATGTGCACGAGTCGCGGTTCGACGAGGTCGTCGACGGCTTCTCGGCGTTCACGTCACGCCAAGTGATCGGTGACGGGACCCAGCCCGAGGTGACGATGGGCCCGGTCAATAACGTGGAGCAGTTCGATATCGTGACCGGGCTGATCGACGAGGCCAAGGCGGCCGGTGCCGACGTGCGCGAGTTGGGCAGTGTCCATGATGGGTCCGACTTCGAGGCCGGATACTTCATCAAACCGACACTCGTGATCGATCCCGAGCCGGTTTTGCGCATCGTTACCGACGAACAGTTCGGGCCCGCGGTGCCCATCATGAAATTCAGCGACGACGCCGATGCCATCGCCCAGGCGAACGCCTTTGACTACGGGCTGTGCTCGTCGGTGTGGAGCGAGGATCGTGACCGCGCGGTTGTGATCGCCCGACAGTTGGAGGCGGGATATACCTATCTCAACGCCCACGGGCCGACTGCTCAGGACAGCAGGGGACCGTTCGGCGGCTTCAAACAGAGCGGGTTCGGCCGCAACCTCGGATACGAGGGCGTGCTCGAGTTCCAGGAGTACCACTCGATCTCGTCGGTACCCGGGTGGCTTCTCGACCAGTAGGAGAACGTGCCGGCTGATTGCTAGGCGATTTCCGTGTAGCTTGACCGAATGAGCGAATCGGTCCTCGTCGTGAGCGCCCACGCCGCCGACTTTGTTTGGCGTGCCGGTGGGGCCATGGCGCTGCACTCGAGCCGCGGCCACCCGGTCACGGTGGTCTGCCTTTCCTACGGGGAGCGCGGCGAGTCGGCCCGTTACTGGCGCGAGGGGATGGATATCGAGGCGATCAAGGCGACCCGTCACGACGAGGCCGCCACGGCCGCTTCGCTGCTCGGTGCCAACCTGGTGACCTTCGACGCCGGGGACTATCCACTCGAGGCGACAACCGAGCTGCGCGACCGCCTCGCCAAGCTGTACCGCACCGTCCAGCCCACGATCGTGCTCACTCACACCACCGAGGATCCGTGGAACTTCGACCACGCCACGGCTTCCCGTCTCGCCAAGGAGGCACGGATCCTGGCCCAGGCACCCGGATACGACGCCGGGGGCGAGGTGATCGGCGCTCCACCGGTGTTCATGTTCGAGCCGCACCAGAGCGAGTACTGCGGGTTCATGCCCGATGTGCTCCTCGACATCACCGGGGTTTGGGACAAGAAGCGGGCGGCAATGGAAGCCATGGAAGGCCAGCAACACCTTTGGGACTACTACACCGACGTCGCCAAGCGCCGCGGCGTTCAGGCGCGAAGGAACTCTGGCCCCAACCTCGGATTGACGACAGACACCATGGGTGAGGCCTACCAGCGGGTGTTTCCCCAGGTCGCAGCCGAGCTGGGCTGAGGTGAGCGAGCACGTCGTCATCCGCGAGATCGACCGGGCCGACCAAGCGGTGATCGCTGGTTTGGCGACTGCCGGGGTCGCCACGGTGTACGAGGCCCAGGGTCGGCGTGGGCTCCTCGACACGGAGATCAGGCCCATCCAGCGAGGGGCGCGGATAGGCGGATCCGCCGTCACCGTCTCATCGGCTCCCGGCGACAACCTGATGGTCCATGCCGCCATCGAGGTGCTCCGCGCCGGCGACGTGCTGGTGGTGGCGCTGACCGAGCCCGCTCTGTACGGCGTGGTGGGGGACTTGCTGGCGACCTCGATGCGAGCCCACGGTTGCGTGGGGCTCGTCATCGACTCTGCGGTGCGTGACAGCGCCGAGCTCAACGAGTTGGGCTTTCCGGTGTGGAGCCGGGGCATCTACTCGGCGGGAACTGCCAAGGCGACGGCGGGGTCGGTGAACGTGAAGGTGATGTGTGCCGGGGCCACGGTCAGTCCCGGCGACGTGATCGTGGCCGACGACGATGGGGTCGTCGTGGTCCGGCGAGACGAGGCGGCTTCCGTGCTGGAAGCGACGAAGCAGCGTCTCGACAAGGAAGCCGCCACACGGGCCCGGCTCGAAGCCGGTGAGCTCGGTGTCGACTTCTACGGCCTCCGCGACACCCTCTCCGATCTCGGCGTCGAATACCGAGACGACACGTGACCGACACCATCACCGTCTTCGGCCTTGGCGAGGCCGGCTCGCTCATCGCCGCCGACCTGATCGACGCCGGCGCCTCGGTGCATGGATACGACCCTGCCGATGTGGCGACGCCGCTCGGTGT
>CAXMOP010000035.1:0-5613 GCA_964195155.1 uncultured Kiloniellales bacterium
AGTCGGAGGGCTTCTCGTTTGGTTGACCCGGTTTCGAGGCGTCGTTTCATAAAGGCCTGGGCTTCGGGATGGATACGGAGTTGGGTGATAGCGATACGGTGCAGGGCGGCGTTGGTTTGACGGTTGCCGCCACGGTTCAAACGGAACCGTTCGTTGTTGGCTGACCACACTGGGATCGGGGCTGTTCCGGCCCACATGGCGTAGGCGTCACGGGACTTGAACCTGGTCACGTCGGCGGCTTCACCGACGATCTTGGCGGCGCTGAGTGCTCCACAGCCGGGGATCTCTAGTAGTGAGGGGACCAGTTGGGTCACCCGGTGCGTGATGTCACGTTCGAGCTGGTTCGCTTCTCGAGTCAACTCTCTGATCCTGGTGACTTCACGTCGTCCCAGGGTGGCCACCATTGACGTATGGGCCCCAAGCAGCTGATCGATGTGGTCGAGGGTAGATCACTCTCGAGGCGACGAGACAACGTCCCGCGGTCCTCAATCGCCCACTGCCGCTGCTCCCACCGCGCCGCCCACTTCACCAACCGCAGATGCCCTTGTCGGGTCGCGGCCACCGTCATCGAATCGATCTCGGCGCCGGCCTCATCAACTGCCACCACCGTGTGGCTCCGCTTGTGCGCATCCGTTCCCAGTATGACCATGTCTCCTCCTTCGTGAGGGGTCCAAAGGACCGGTCGGTGGGCACGCCTCAATACAGGCCGGGAGGTCAATCTCCTATCAAGCCACGCCAGCCGGTCCGGCGCGCCCGACGGGTGGCAAAACACACAACAAGCCACACCAAGGTGGGCACCGATATGGAGAACCAACCCGCCAGGCGTCCCCAAAGCATGACACTGAGCCGATATGAATCGCCCTGGGAAAGTTGGAGGCTCCTGGCCTTGGAAGCGAGGATGGAGTTATGGGAACAGAACAGACACCGGGGAAGCCGACGACACGTCGGTATTCGGATGAGGAGAAGGCTCAGGCGGTGCGGCTGGTGCGTCAGTTGCGTGCCGAAACTGGGCAGCGTTACGGGGCGGTGAAGCGGGTCGCGGAGCAGCTCGGCTATGGGTGGAATCGGTGCGGAGCTGGGTGAACCGGGCCGACATCGACGAAGGGATTCGTTCGGGCACGACCAGCCAGGATGCAACGCGGATCAAAGAGCTTGAGCAGGAGGTGCGGGAGTTGCGTCGCGCTAATGAGATCTTGAAGAAGGCTTCGGCTTTCTTCGCGGCGGAGCTCGACCGCCCACAGAAGAGATAGTGGTGTTCATCGACGAGCAACGGGACGAGTTCGGGGTCGAGCCTATCTGTGCAACCTTGCAGGTGGCCCCCTCGACGTACTACGCCGCTAAGAGGCGAGTCCCATCGGCGCGGGCGATCCGGGATGGGGTGATGATGCCGATCCTGCTGGCGTTGTGGGTGGCGAACCGGAAGATATATGGGGCGCACAAGCTGTGGAAGGCGGCGCGGCGCGCCGGTCATGACATCGGCCGCGATCAGGTGGCCCGCTTGATGAAAGCCCCTGACATCGAAGGGGTGCGGCGGGGACGCCGGGTCCGCACCACCCGCCCCGACCAGGAGGCTGCGAGGCACCCGGATCTGGTGAACCGGGACTTCACCGCCACCGCACCGAACCAGCTGTGGGTCATGGATCTGACCTATGTGGCGACCTGGGCGGGGATGGCGTACGTGTGTTTCATCACCGACGCCTTCTCCCGACACATCGTCGGCTGGCGGGTCGCTACCCACATGCGCACCAACATGGTGCTCGACGCCCTGGAGATGGCCCACTGGGCACGGGGTACCCGCCTCGAAGGACTGGTGACCCATTCCGACGCCGGGTCGCAGTTCACCAGTGTCCGGTACGGGGACGACTCGCCGAACTCGGTGCTGTCCCGTCGATCGGATCGGTGGGTGATTCGTTCGATAATGCCCTCGCCGAGACGATCAACGGGCTCTACAATACCGAACTGATCCGGGGTCCCGACCAGGGACCGTGGCGAACCATCGACGACGTCGAACTCGCCACCCTCTCCTGGGTGCATTGGTATAACACCGAGCGCCTCCACGGCTACCTCGACGATGTGCCACCAGTCGAATACGAGGAGGCCCACTACGCTCAAACCGCCACCAGCGGGACGATAGGAAACCAATAGAACGAGTCTCCATCAAACCCAGGGCGATTCGATATGGGCGGTTTGACCAAGCCGCTCGATACGTGCCGATCAATCGCACTCCACGAGTCGTGTAGCGACAGATGCCGCACCGACCGCTTCCACGGTGCGGGATGCACCCCACCGGCATCCTCGAACAGCCGCCGAATCGAAGATCCGTTCCTCCGCAGCCGACGCGCCATCGGCTGGGTCGGCTCACCCGCGTTCCTTCGCTGCCACACCTCAGCGATCTCCGCCTCCGTGAGCCTCTTTGACACCGCACACCTCCTGACGAGACATCACAACTCTCGCCGATGGTGTTGCGTTTACGCCTTGAGGCGGCAGTGAATATGCGCTAGCTATCGGTGCTTCAGTCGTGGCCACGATTTGGCCACGGGTACTCGTACTTCCACGTTCATACGGCATGAATGTGTGGTTCAGGTGGAATGCAGATACCCGTTGAGCAATAGCCACATTGAGACGTCGAATCGTTGAGGCGTAGGGCTTCTCAGACCGGTCGGATACGTTCGCAACGTAGGGGCCACGGGTTCAAATCCCGTCACCTCCACCACGCCAGGAGCCCTGAGATCTGAAGGAGGAAGCGAGACAGCAGACCCGGCGGTTGGATCCGAGTTTGCGCAGCCGGTGAATCCGCCCCCGGAGATCGTGGAGGGCTCGTTCTCCGAGGGAATGGGGACTGTGTGGGGGAGCCGAAATTCGATAGCGGGCTGCGTCTGCCTGTAGTCGTAGCAGGTTCGAACGCATCGCCGACGGCGACACTACGAACCGGGGTCCTATCACCGAGAACGAGCTGGAGGTCCACCGGCGGTGGTGGGAGTTCCAGGTCGATCCGAGGGTGCAGCGGATGGCCGGGGGTCTCCCCGTCAATCCCGGATCGGCTCCGACCAGCCCGAACAGCTGAGCAGTGCGTGGTCGCTCTTCGTCGCTTCGTGACGCAGACTCCTGTGGGGAATTAGCATCGCCTCGATGCCAGAGCTGCCCGATGGAGTAGTCACGTTCCTCTTCACCGACATCGAGGGCAGCACGCGCCTGTGGGAGGAGGCCCCGGAGTCGATGATGGACGCGATCCGCCGCCACGACACCGAGATCGAGGAGGCGGCGGAGTCACACGACGGCATCCCGGTACGACCTCGCGGCGAGGGCGATAGCAGGTTCGTCGTGTTTCGCTTGGCCGCAGATGCTGTCGCTGCCGCCGCCGAGATACAGCGACGGCTGGCGGAGGCGACCTGGGACACGCCGAGGCCGTTGCGGGTTCGCGCCTCGCTCCACACCGGCACCGCCGACCTGCAGCTCGGCGACTACTACGGCTCGGCGGTCAACCGGGCTGCCCGGCTCCGAGGTATTGCCCACGGGGGCCAGACGCTGCTATCGGGATCGACCTGGGAGCTGGTGCAGGAGCAGGATCTTCCCGAGGGCGTCACCGTTCGCGACATGGGCGAGCACCGCCTCAAAGACCTCACCAGGCCCGAGCGGGTCTTCCAGCTCGACGTCGAAGGGCTCGATGAACAGTTCCCACCGCTGTCGTCGCTCGATGAGGTGCCGAACAACCTGCCGATCCAGGTGACCGACTTCGTCGGCAGACAGGCCGAGCTCGAGGAGACCAAGCGATTGCTTGGCACCACCAGGCTGCTCACCATCCTCGCCCCCGGCGGCACCGGAAAGACCCGGCTTGGGATCCAGGCCGCCGCAGACATGACCGGCGATTACCCGGACGGTGTCTTCTTCGTCGGCCTCGCCGAGATCGGCTCGAGCGACGACATCGTCCAGGCGATCGCCGAGTCGCTTGGGGTCGCCCTTACCTCCGAGCAAGACGTCCAGAGCCAATTGCTCACCCACCTGGCGACCAAGCGACAGCTCCTCGTCTTCGACAACCTCGAGCACTTGATCGGCGTGGCACCGATCGTCGCCGAGATCTTGCGGGCGGCTCCATACGTCACCGTGATCGCCACCAGCCGCTCCAAACTGAACCTGACCGGGGAGACGGTGTTGGCGTTGGCCGGGCTCGAGACGAGTTGGGATACCCCCGACGAGGCAACGCAGGCGAGCGGTGTGCAGCTGTTCACCGAGACCGCATCGCGCTCGAAGCCAGGTTTCGTCCTCACCGAGGACGATCTCGACCCGCTGGCTGAGATCCTGCATCTCACCGGCGGCCTTCCCCTCGGCATCCTGCTTGCTGCGGCCTGGGTGGACATGCTGCCGATCGAGGAGATCGCCTCGGAGATCCGGAAGAGCGTGGACTTTCTCGAGACCGAGATGGGAGACATTCCGGAGCGACAGCGCAGCATTCGGGCCGTGTTCGACTACTCCTGGGCTCTGCTCAGCGAAGAGGAGCGCGACACGTTCACCGCGCTTTCGGTATTTCGCGGCGGGTTCACCAGAGAGGCGGCCGAGTCGGTCGCCGGTGCGTCGCTGCGTGGGCTCGCCAGCCTGGTGAGCAAGTCGCTGCTCACTGCTAACCCGGAGACCGGGCGCTACGAGGTCCATGAGTTGCTCAGGCAATACGCCGCAGCCGAGCTGGAGGGCGATGCCGGGCGCCATGCGCAGGTGATCGACGAGCATGCCGCCTTCTACGCCAGCCTGATGGGGGAGGCTCCCCTCCTGATGTCCGGGGGCGGACAGGCGCAACTGCTGGCCGTCATCGAAGCCGACATGGAGAACATCCGGTCCGCGTGGCGCCACCACATCGTTAGCCGTGAAGCCGGACCAGCTCGAAGCTTCATCATGGGGCTCTTCATGGTGTATGAGATCCGGGGCTGGTATCAGTCGTCCCTCGCGCTCTTCGACGAGGCCCTGGAGATACTCCCGGACGACCCAGCCGATGAGGACATCACCGTGCTCCGGGCCCTCGCCTCGGCGGTGAAGGGCTGGGCACTGACCCTGCTGGGCCAGCCCGATGCCGGGCTGGAGGCCACGGCCGGGCCCAATGACACGCTGGCTCGATCGTCCGACCCGCTCGACCACTGGATCGCCGTGCAATGCCTGGCCCTGGCCCTCGCCTACCTGGGAAGGGCCGAGGAGATGGCGGCCAGGCTCGACCAGGCGATCGCCAGATTCGAGTCGATGGATGAGCCGTTCTGGGTTGCCTCCATGCATGACTGGCGCTCGTTCGCCGCCTTGATTGCCGGCGACCTCGAGGAGGTCGCGAACTTCGCCGAACGTGCGCGGGTGGGACTGCCGGTCGAAGGCGAGTACTGGGTCACCGTCTGGAACCTTTGGCTCCTCGCTGGCGCCGCTGCGCAGGAGATCCGACTGGACGACGCCATCGAACTGTATGCCAAGCAGGTCGCTCACTGCCGCGAGATTTCCTACGTTCGCGGCACCGTGGTCTCGATGGAAGGGCTGGGCATGGCCAACGTTGCCGCCGGAAAGTTCGACGCAGCAGCGACGGCGTTCATCGAGGGGATGGCAAGCGCCCAGCGGATGGGAATGGTTGGTGACGTGCTCAGCATG
>CAXMOP010000036.1:0-20779 GCA_964195155.1 uncultured Kiloniellales bacterium
GACCAGGTCGAGACGTTCCTGTACGAAGATGGTCCCATCCAGGCGACCCGGCTCGAGGTGCAGGTCACCACGTTCACCGACGACGCCATCATTCTCGAAGCGCGCCGCGTCATGGAGGACTCGGCGGCACAGTTGTCCGCCGAGGTCGGAGTCGCGGTTACGACGGTCAGCGTGTCGGGAGAGGTGATCACACAGCAGGACACCTTGGCGGCGTTCACGGGTGCGATGGTGATATCGCTACCCATCGCCATCCTCCTCACCGTGCTCATCGTCGGCATCGCGCTGCGCACGATCCGCTACTCGTTCGTGACGGTCATCCCGATCCTGCTCGTCGTTGCCTGGGTCTTTGGCTACATGTGGCTGCGAGGGCACACCATTAACGTCATCACGGCCACGATCGCGGCAATCGCCGTCGGTGTCGGGATTGACTTCTCGACGCACTTCACCGTCCGCTTCCGAGAGGAATTCAAGGACGAGCCGAGCCGCTTCCCGGCGCTGAGGCGTGCTGGCGAAGGCACCGGAGGAGCACTCGCCCTCTCGGCGCTCACGTCGATCATCGGGTTCGGGGTCATGGCGTTGGCGCCGACCCCGCTCTTCGCCAGCTTTGGGGAGCTCATGGCGATCATGGTCCTCTTCGCCGCGGTGGTGGCGTTACTGGTGCTGCCGAGCCTGCTCATCGTGGTCACCCCGCGCCGCAAGGGTGAAGAACGCGAGGAACTCGAGGCCTCGGTCACTGGTGGCGAGTTCGAGTACGAGCCCCATGCGAGAGCCACTGCGACGCGGACACCGTCCGCCGAAACGGGCGAGGACGACACCTAGGCGAGATACAAGAATCAGCCCACTCTCCCAGCGGGCACCAGCAGCTTCGACGCGATGACGCTCTCCGAAACCAGGATGCCGAGGGCGGCACCCCCGAGGACATCGATCGGCAGATGGGCTCCGGCGTAGATCCGAGAAAACCCGACGATGCCGGCGAAGCCGTAGGCGGCAGCGCCCAGCCTCGGGGAGACGCACCGGTGGACGATGCCGGCGCTGGCCACGGCGACGGCGGCGTGCCCGGACACAAAGCCGTGACTGGCGTCGATCTCGGTCCACAGCCGCAGATTGGTCTCCGAGTCAAAGTCGTGCGGCCGGCCCCGACCGACCAGCTTCTTCACGCCCTTGGCAGTGATCCAGGCCGCGAATCCAGCCGTGACGATGGACATTGCAGGTTCCGGGCGACGATTCCGCCGATAGGCGAATGCTCCCATTACAAACGGCGAGATGAGGCTGCCGAATTGCATCGGAGGCCAGACGAATGGGGCCAGGGCGTCTGGCAGGCCGTTGACGGCGCTGTACGTGCGGTGCTCCCACGATGCCACCCCGCGTTTTGCCGCAACCGTCGTCGCGATGAGGATCCCACTCGCCACGGCCGCGGGCAGTAATCGTTTGACAGACATCACGCCCGGTGGCGCATCGCCGGCAAGCTTCGCGATCCCGACCAGCGAGCCGGCGGTGCCGCGATCGTGTCCAGGATGCGATTACTCGCCATGCCGTATCGAGCACGCCACTCCCGGAATACGGGCCACGCCTCCCCCGACAATCGTTCGACCGGGTAACCGGCATCGGTGAGGAGGGCGACGACGGCGGCGAACTCGGCCTCCGTGACGGTCTCATGGTCGAGCGTTTCCGATATCCGCAGGGACGCGGCCAGGTCGTCGGCACATGCGGTCGCGGAGCGAAGGAACATGCGGGCCTCTCCCGCGGCCATGGAAGGGCGCAGGCTCACGTCGAGCCCGGCAGCGTCGAGCACGGCAACCAGGCTCACCAGCCAATGGCACCTGGCTCTGGGTAACCGGAACTGATTGAGCACCGGGTATTTGGTGTGGCCGTCGGCCACCTCGTTCGCCCACTGATCCCAATCTGAATACAGCTCTGGCAACCGATCGATGGCCCCTGTCCCATGGTATTGAAGGAGGACATTCGGACCCCACGGCTGAACCCCAACATGCGCGCCCAGTTGCCTGGCCAGAGTCTCCCGTCGACTGACCACCCCATACAGCGCAGGAAGGTATGCGATCGTCAAGGCGATGACAATCAACCCGGTAGCACTAGCGGCAACACTGATTGCCGTGCCGGAACCGGCCACTGTGCCTGTGATGCCGAGCGTGAAGGTGGAGGCACCGCTCTGGCCGAGCGCTCCCGGAAAGTCCTGCGCCGACGGAGCCAGCATCAGGGCGAACCCGATCACGAACATCGCAAGCCAGACCAACAGAGTGAAGATCAGCACTATGGGGCCGAGAAAGCCGAGGAAGCGGTCGAGCAGGTCGTATGACCGCATTCTCCTAGCGATGGTCATGAACAGCCAAGTAACCGACGATTCGACAACATGGGGGAGGAACGACCACGCCCGCCGCGGCACAACCAGCGTCTTGATCACGCTGATCGACGTGCCGATAACGATCACCAGGCCAACTGCGAACGACAACCACTCAATCGGGGTCACGGTCAGCGAGTCTATGCGAATCCGACCGGCCCTCCCCCGCGTCGCAAGTGTCCCCTAAGACAGCCGCGGGACAAGACGCGGACCCGATTGGAACTACGGGATCTGCGCGGGGTGGGGTATGCCGGGTTCGGCCAACGTCTTCGTCTTTCCCCACTTCACCTATCTCCGAATCGGTGTCGGCCAGAACGCAGGAGACAAATCAGCCAGACACGGGCAGGTAGCAGGTAGCGCATAACCGGCTGGGAGGGATGATGTGGCTGGTGTGGCACGCACCGGTCGGGCGGTGGAGCACCGGTTGAGCTGATGACACCAGCTCGGTTGGGTCCGATCCGCCGTCCCGGTGGTGCATGCCACCCCTTTGCCGTTAAGCGAGTGAAAGGGGCGGCTGATCGATAGTACGGACTGTGATCGGTGGGGTGGATACTCACGCTGATTTACTACCGGGACGCCATACCCACCACGGAGGCGACCTTCTACCAAGGCGAAAGCCACTTCATCATGTACTCCCGCGCCGAGGAGATCCTCAACAGCCTGACGGGCACCCAGAGATGACGGCCTGCGCGTTTACCTCGTACACGGGAGTCGATAGCTCTGTGCGTGGACTGCTGAGGCCGCTTCGCCGACGATTCAGGGGGCCGTTGTCCTTGACTCATCCGAGGCCGAGTGGACTGACGGCGAGGCGGAGGGAAGTCCATGTCGGGGCGGAGGTGGGGTCGAGTACCTGCGCGAAGGTACTGAAGTCGTTGCGGTCGACAGCAACGGACCACGTTGGGCACGATCGAGTTGAGAGACGGCGTGGGGGGCCTTGTAGAAGAGAGCGAGATCACACTCTGTTTCATCCTCTTCGATTTGCCTCTGGAGAGGGAGGCAACGTCCTACGAGATCAAGATTGCTGGCCTAGACAGCCGGGCCTACACCCATGAGGAATTGGTGGAGGAGGACTGGTTGGTCACCTTGATGTTGCACAGCCCTGACCAGTAGGTGAAATTCGAGCCATGACGAAGCGAACAGTCACATCCAACAAGGGACCCCTTTCATAGCAGGGCGAGGTAGCGCACATGTGCCGATATGTGCGGGTCGATTCGTTGGAGCGCCCAAGCCGAATCGGCCACCGTCAGGGATGACTGCGGTGTAACGGAAGGTCGTTAGCTATCTTGAATCAGCGATATCACAGAGGTGCCACCTATGTCAGACGAACACAAGAAACCAGCGCGGATGCCTCCGCGGTGGTTCGTTCGTCTCGCCTGGTCCACGCACCGCGGCTTGTACCGCGTCACCGGTGGCCGAGTGGGATTGAGGCGTGCGAAGGTCAACCGCTATGGGACGATGCGTCTGACGACCACCGGGCGTCGTACCGGTCAGGAGCGAAGCGTGATCCTCGGCTACTTCGAGGATGGTCCGAACTTGGTCACGATGGCGATGAACGGTTGGGCTGATGGAGAGCCTGCCTGGTGGCTCAACGTCCAAGCGCATCCCGAGACCAGTGTCGATCTTGTCGATGGTCGACGTAGCGTGAGAGGGCGGTCGGCAGAAGGAGAGGAGCGGTCGCGACTGTGGGCTCGGTGGCGCGAGATCGATGCGAACCTGGACGCCTTCGCGGCGCTCCGGTCCGCTGAGACCGCTGTTGTGATTCTGGAGCCATCGCCGGACGCCAACGGATGAGGCGCTGATCTCCAGTCACCGAAACTGTGTACTGCGCGCGCAGCCAACGTGCCGCGATGTGTGACTCTCGGCTGACTGGCATCCTGCGCCGACATGGGTCGAGGACGACTCTGGCGGGGTGGTATGTCGTGGCGGCTTGGATCAGCCACTGCTCGATGTCGCCGACTTGGACTGGCTGGTGGCGCGTCGAGGGGACCGACGAGCAATTGATCCCCTCTTACTAAGAACCAGCACCGATAGGGTTTCCAGGGGCTGCTCCTCGCCGGCCAACGAGAGCAGGACTTCGTGTGGCCCGAAGGTCTTCAGTGCTCCCGAAATGGGCGTGCCATCGCCCGCCGAGTCCTCTTCAATGGGCCGGACTTTGCCTGGTATACGAGCCGGCGCCCTTGGCTATTGCTGACATACACGGCGGCGACATCGTCATGCTTCGGACTGTTGTCGCAGTAGCGAGCAGCGGTCATTCTCATCCTGAGTAGCGTTCGTCCGTAGTTGCCCCCCTCGCTCTCATCTTCGAGGTGCCGACGGATCGGCTCAACCAGGTGACAGCTACGCAGCACCAACACCTGGTGCTTGTCGTAGAACGTCGATTCCGGGAAGAAGCCGTCCTCGATCAGTTGGCCGAGATCGTTAAATCCAGTGATCACCCGACGTGCGGTATCGAGGTCGTTGTCCGTCAGCGACGCCATTGCCGCTGTTTGCTCAGGCGTAAGGAGCATCCGGCGACGCTCGCCTTATGAGAGGCTCGGTTGTTTGCGAGGTGTAGGAGGTTTGAGTGCGAACTGATCACGTGTGAACGCAAGTTCAACCGGGAGATTCTCGAAGAGCTGACGCCGATCCTCTCGAAAGTCGTCAACGAGCCCCTGCATACGGATCACGGCATCGAATTGTGCACTTCTCGCCGCCTGGCGGAGTTGGCGAACCCCCACGATGACGGTCACCACAAGAATGAAACTGGAAACCGAAACTGCGATCGCCTGAACAGCAGTCCACTCAAGTTGGCTAAAGCCCAGCAAGTCGTCAGACATGTTTTCCTACTTTGGTGGGCATACAGGAAACGTCGCATCGCTGTATGGAGACCGTGGTATAGGTGAATCTGTCGGCTTCTCGGAGGGGTCGCCAGGTGCCACCAACAAGAGCTGCCGGAAGGTGTCCACGCTCTTCAGATTTCCACTCCTCGAGCGGATCGTCAGCCTTGACTGCACATCGAAGCGTTAAGTCTCCGTTGCGCTCCTCATCCATTTCATACCTGCGCAGGAGAACAATCGTGCCAGTGGCGTCTGATGCTTCCATGATCATCCGTTCGCCGCCCAGAGATAACACACCAGCCATGACCGAGATCGACCAGGAGGTCCTTAGCTCAGGAGCCTGGGACGTCTTTGAGCAGCCCGTCGTAGAGAATCACGCCGTCAACTGTGACCACCAGCGTGGCGGTGTCCTCGCCAAAGTTCTCTCCCTTCGACTCGATGCTCTCACCCGCGCTGGTCTCCGCCGCGCAGGTCACGGTCTTCGCCTCTTCGCTTCCATCGCAATCCATGTCAAAGGCAGAGGACCCCTCGATCCCGTTCGCCTCGAGCACGTCACCCGTCGCGCCGATGTACTCGAAAGCGTCAATGACTTCGCCAAGGTCATCGCTACATGCAGTTAGCCCGATAACGAACAGGAGCAAGACGACGCCAATGGACCGGAGCACTCGAGGCTTCATCCGTCGGACGTCCGAGGTTGCTCTTTTCATCGTCACTCCTATTCACAGATTCACTGCACAATCCAGAGATCGAACCTAACGCTGGCGCGCTCGCCTGCGCCCTCGAACCGGGGGGCTCAGCGTGTGGAAGTGAGTCGTCTCCACTTGTGAGCCTCCAACTTCGAGGATGTATTGGGTGATCCCAAGTCGCCAAAATCAGGTAGCGCATAACCGGGGCAATATGCGCTACCTAACTTGCCAGAACGCCGGGGGTCAAACGAGGTATTCGGCCTGTCCCTCGTTCACTGTGACGCCATCTACGCCGTGCCCGAATCGTGCAATGCTCAGCCGCCGCGACTCGATCGCCGCCGCGCAAATCGGCTACTACGCGACACAAGCCAATGCGGACACGGAGAGAGCACGCCACGTCGAGGAGGCCGGCGACCGATAAAGGAACGGGGAGGCCGGAGGTCTACGCCTGGTCGCCGCCACCAGGCGGGTCCGTTACGGACATTGTCGCACCTCGTCATGCTTGAGCACCCGCAGCTCAACGGTCCTCTCGGCCGTCTCGATTGAAGGAGCTGGGGTTTGGGAGACAACGGTCCAATTCTTGGAGACAAAGGGGAACCGATGTGCGTCCGAAGCGTCCTTCGCCATAACGGGGCCGACTCCGGCACGGTCCAGAGTGCGCTCCGCGCCCGCGAGATTGTCACACATGACGTTTGGCATCGGTCGCGGTGGCTCTTCTTCAGGAAAGACCGCCTGGTAGATGGCCACCGGGACGCTAATGAATAGACCGACCACTACGAGTATTGCGAGGAGCGGGTTTACTCCTCCACCACCCGACCCACCTCGCCCACCAGTGACTCGGAACGGATCAGACCTGCCGAACGAGTACGACGTGACGGTGCGCTACACCGGCTTCGACGGCTACCAATACACTGAGGAGCACGTCGTCGATCTCGGCGTCCACTACTCCACGCCGGATCTGCGGGAACACGATGTTCACGACATCTGGGACCTGCTCAATCGGATGCGGCGCTCCCTCCACGGCATCCACACCTCGGTCAACCGGATGGCCGGGCCTGCTGTCCCTCGAGGCACCCAGCTCGGCGGACCGATGGAACCCCAGTCCGGCCAGGCGATGCCCCGCTCCGCGGACGGCTCGCCGCTCCCGGCCGACAAAGAGGAGCCGACCGTAGAGTGACGCGGGGGCAATTCGGGGGCGAGGGGTCGTTCCGTATCGTTCCGGTGGGTTCCGCCCGGTTCCAAAACAGCGGCGAGACCCCTACAGTTGAAACCTACCGGGACGTAGCGGAAGGTATCGGTACCTCTACCATTGGTCTGAAAAACCAGAGGTCGGCAGTTCAATTCTGCCCCTGACCACCGGCGAGAGTCGGCCGCGGAGGCGGCCGATCATCAAAGGAGGGAAGTCATGGGCGCGATCGTCAGCCTGATCGTAATCATCATCATTGGGTCGATCGCATGGTGGCTGCTGCGAAAGATTCTCCACTTCGGCTTCCTCATCGCCATCGGGCTTGTGGTGCTAGCCGGCTGGTGGTTCTTCTTCGTCCGCTGAACCGACCGTGCCGTACCACTCGAAGTGGCCGGGGCCGGGATCGGTCCAGGTATGACCGGAGAGAATGTCCAGCTCCAACATTGCTTCGAGCAGCGCCGGATCGGTCGGTGAGCCGGGGCTTCCGTCGGGCTCGTTCCCGAAGTTGATATCGGCAGCCACCCCCCAGGCGTGTCGGGACAGATCACTTCGGCGACGAATGAACCGCGAGTTCCAGCAGCCGAGGTAGGCCGACGGGTCGATCGCCTCGGCGAGCCCGGCCTCCTCGAGGCCAGCCATGACCTCGCGCAACATGGCAACGAAACGCCGGTGGCACTGGTCATTGCCCAGCAGCGGGATCTCGACCTCGACGATGTTCGCCTCGACCCACGCCGGATCGATCTCGATGTGGTCACCGCCGGTCGGGCGAAAGGCGAACTCACCGAACATCGTCTTGATCGCGATCTGCGAAGCGACGGCATCGGCGTGGCGGAACACATCGACGTCGTCGCGGCCGGCTACCCGTACCGCGGCGTCGGTGAGCCCTTCCGCGGCCCGGCCGAGCTCGGCGACCGATCCGTCGAAATGCACGATCGCATACCGGGCCCGTTCGATGCCGAGGGTCTCGGCTCCGCTGATGGCGACCGCCGCTTCCGCGGCGCCAACCCACTCGTCGCTCACAATGCCGACGACCGTGAGCGTCGTGCCGCCTTCCAGGTGCAGCTTGGCACCCGGGTCGAGGCGCCTGAATGCCGCCGAGGACTCCGACAGGACGGCCTCGTTCGGCCCGAGTTCCCCGAGCAGCAGCGCCACCGCCTCCGGCGCGTATTTCGCGTGCGCCTTGGCATCGATGGCATGGACTTCGAGCGGGATCGAGAACCCGGTTGGGGCCCGGTCAACGATCCTCCCGTCGCTCGTGGTCGTCGCCGCCAGCCGAAGGTTTTCGACCAGCACCACCGACACCGCATCGACGCCGTCGAGCGATGCGAGCCCGTCGGTCAGGGAATCGGGCAGGGCGTTGGTCACCGACACGACGAACCACCCTTCATCGGGATCTGCCGTGGTGGTGGTCACCTCGGTGGTGGTCACGACCGCACGGGTCGTTGAGGTCGTCGCCGGAATTTGATCAACGACGGACGGCGGCGGGGCAGACCCCGCGGCGCACCCGACCACAATCACCGCGGCGACACCGACCACCGCGGCGACACGGACCACCGCGGCGACACCGACGAGCAGGCCGAGCCGGATCACCCCGCAGGGCCCTCGACCTCAACCGTGCCGGCGATAACCATCCCCGCCGAAATCAGGATGAGGTTCTTGATGACGAACTCGCCCTCGACGGTCAACAGCAACGGGTTGGCGTCCTGAAAGGCGACATCGGGGAGGAGGAGGAGCACGAGAAAGGTGCCGATCATCTGGAGGAAGAACAGCCCGAGCACGGCACGCATCGCCACCCGAAACAGGAGCCCGAGGCCGACCACGACCTCCACAACACCAATCGCCGGAACGGCCCAGTCCGGGTCGAACCAGTAGACGGTGTTGGCCACGAGATCGGCGACCGGCGTTACTCCGAGGATCTTGAGCGCACCGAACCAGATGAAGACGATGGCGACCGAGACCCGGAGCGCGGGGATCCCCCAACGACGAAAGAAGGTGCTGATTCGTTGATCAAGCTGGTGGAGTCGATCCATGCCGCTATGGATAGTGTCGAGACGGCTCAAACCCGCTCCAACACCGGTCGCTCAGTCCGGTGGTAGCTTCAATTCCATGATCCCCGTCGAGATCCTGGTCGGGTTCGCCGTCGGCCTCGCTGCCGGGGCGTTGCGCAGCTGGCGGGTCGGCGTCGTGGGGCTGGTGGCAATCGCCATCTTGTGGGACATCCTGCTCGTCGCCACGGGAGCGACCACTGCCGGTGACCTCCCGGTGCTCATCGCCGCATTCGTCCTGGCGATCGTGAACGCCGCATTGGGTGTGGGCTTCGGCGCCGCCATCGGCGCCATCGGGCGTCAGATGGTCCAGGCGGTCAGGTCGTAGGAGCGTCGTCGGATCTCACCAGTCTGCGTCGCAACAGGAACGGCAGCAACGCCAGCCCAACGAATCCGGCAATCGCGGCCACCTCAACCACCCGACGCTGTTGCTGGGAGAGCGAATCGACGAGTCCGACCAGAGCGAGCAACTCACCGGTCAGGATGCCAAACAAGATCGCCAGGGCGCTCGCCGCCAGCAGCCACCCGAGGTACGCGACGAGGAGCTTCCCGTTCAAGGACGAACGAGCCGGATGGTCAACGGGTAGCGGAACTTGTCGCCGTTTGCCGCCTTGATCGCCGCCACCACCTCAGCCACAAAGGCGAAGATCGCCAGCGGAATCAACAGAATCAGCCCGATGATGGTAATCACCATGATGATGCCGTAAATGAGGATGGAGATCTGGAAGTTGAGCGCCTCGCGGGAGTGCTCCTCGACGAACGGATCCTCCTCGCGCTTGATCAGCCATACGATCAGCGGACCGATCAGGAACAATCCAATGAGCGGGAGGAGATGGGCCGCCACCGCCCAGCCTCTCGACTCCGAGGACGGCTCGCCGGTCGACTCGGCAGGAGCCGAGTCCTCTGGCGCAGGCGGTTCAGCAGTCATAACGCATTATCACACGAGCCACTCAGGCTCTTGACTCTCGACTCTCGACTCAATTCGCGAACATCACGGCCTGGCGCTTGGCCCAGCGGCCGGCAACCTGCATGTACGCCTCCCGCGCGGCATCGGCGTCTCCGCGCTCCAGAGCTTCGAGGCTTGCCCGTACCTCGGTCGCAGACTCGTCGAAGGTCAACTCACCGGCGGGGGCGTCGTTGGCGACCGAGTCGTAGTCGAGCTCGAGCATCGACCCGGCAGGAAAATGGGAAATCCATTGTTCCAGCTCCTTGACCTGATCGACGATTTGGTCTGAGAACCCAACCGCGTCGAGGACCGCTGCCGCCCACCTCACCCGATCGGCCGCCTCTCCGATATCGGTCCGGTACCGAATCGTCAGCCCGGCCTCGGTGTCGATGAGCTCGCGCTCCGCCGGGCTGAACGCCGAGAACCAACGCAATGGGACGTGCCAGGGCGATGCGAGGATGTGGCTCCTGCTGTTGGCGCCACGCCGAGTTTCGAGCTCATGGGTCAGCACGGCGCGCTCGTCGTCGGTGAGCATGCCCAGGCCCGGTGCGATGCCGGAGAAAGCGAGGATGCCCTCGATCATGCGCAAACGCGGGAATCGTGGGCAGACGTACTGGGCCCCGTTCCACTCGGCCATGAATGCGTCGGCGTCCAGCGGCTCGTTCCAGATGAACCGCCCGTCCGTCGTCAGGGCGGGCTGGTTGGCCTCCCGCTCGTGGGCGGGCCAGCTGCCCGCGGTGGCTGCGGGTAGATACACCCTGAGGTACGAGGTGTTGATCATCACCCAATGATAGTTGCGGGCCGACGTTGTCACCGATCGGTGAGATCTGCACGCGCCCACTACAATTGGGTCATTCGCGACCAATATCCGATCTACCGAAGCGGAAAGGAGCGGCCGTTGGGGGTATTCGAATCCATCGGCACCGAGACCCACGAAGAGGTGCTTTTCGGCCTCGATCACGCCAGTGGGCTCCGCACCATCGTCGCCATACACAACACCTCACTTGGTCCCGCCCTCGGCGGGACCCGTTTCTACCCGTACCAAACCGAAAAGCAGGCCCTGACCGACGTACTCAGGCTGTCCAAGGGAATGACGCTCAAATCAGCGGCGGCAGGGCTCGATCTCGGCGGCGGGAAGGCCGTCATCATTGGCGATCCCAAGACCCTGGGCTCCGAGCGCCTGTACCGGGCGTACGGGCGGGTCGTCGACTCCCTGGGTGGCAGATACATCACGGCAGAGGACGTCGGCACCACGCCCGAGGACATCTCGTTCATCGCCCGAGAGACAAACTTTGTCGTTGGCCTCCCCTCCCACGAGGGTGGGTCCGGCGACCCCTCTCCGGCCACCGCGCGCGGCGTGGTGGCCGGGATGCGCGCGGTCGCCGGCCGGTTATGGGGCAGCGACGACCTCACCGGCAGGAAGGTTGCGGTGCAAGGGGTGGGCAAGGTGGGGATGGATCTCGTGCGTCGACTCACCGAACTGGGCGCGGAGACCGTGATCACCGACGTCGACGAAGGTGCGATGACCGAAGCGGTCGAAACCTACGGATCGAAGGCGGTCGCCATCGACGAGATCCACGACGTCGCCTGCGACATCTTCGCCCCGTGCGCGTTGGGGGCGTGCCTCAGCGAAGGCACCATCGCCCGGCTGCGCTGTGAAGCCGTCGTTGGTTCGGCCAACAACCAGCTCGCCATCGACGATGACGCGGACCGGCTCGTTGAGCTCGGCATCCTGTATGCACCCGATTTCGTGGTCAACGCGGGAGGAGTCATCAACATTGCCGTCGAGATGGACGGCTACTCAGTCGATCGAGCCAAGGTCATGATCGATCGCATCTACGACAACCTCAACGCGGTGCTCGACGCAGCCGCAGCCGACAACATCAACCCCCATGTCGCAGCCAAGCGGGTTGCAGAGGGGCGGATCGCCGACGTGGCGACGCTGCGCCTGAAGCGACGTCCCGGTCAGCACCGAGGAGTACTGAATCGAGGTGTGCTGAATTGACCGCAGAAATCGAGACCGTCAGCGATCACACGGCGCTCGGGTTGAGCGACAACGACGTGGTGGAGATGTATCGCCGCATGGTGCTCGCCCGCAAGCTGGACGACCGCATGTGGGCCCTCAACCGCCAGGGAAGAGTTGCCTTCGTCGTGTCGGTGTCGGGCCACGAAGCCACGCAGGTTGCCGCTGCTTTTGCCATTGATCCGACGAAGGACTGGTCACTGCCGTACTACCGCGATATTGCCTTCAACATCGGTCTCGGGGTGAGCGTCGACGACCTGTTCCTCGGTGTCTTCGCCAAGGCCGGTGATCCGGCATCTGGCGGCAGACAGATGCCGAACCACTGGTCGGAACCGGACCTCAATATCTTCACCCACTCCTCGGCGATCGCCACCCAGTTCCCCCACGCAGCAGGCATTGCCTATGAGCTGAAGCGAAGCGGCTCCGACGCTGTCGTGATGGTTTCCGGCGGCGAGGGCTCAACTTCTGAAGGTGACTGGCACGAAGCGATGAACTTTGCCGGCATCCACGAGCTCCCGATGATCTTCCTCATCCAGAACAACCTGTATGCGATCTCGGTGCCCGCCGCCGAAGAAGTTGCCGGCCAGATCGCCGAGCGGGCCGCCGGATATGGCATCGAGGGTGTAGTCGTCGACGGCAACGATGCGCTGACCGTCTACGGCGCGATGACCGCGGCAGTGGAGAAGGCCAGGGCGGGAGGGGGTTCGACGCTCATCGAGGCAATGACCTACCGGTACTACGCCCACACGTCAGACGATGACGACAAGCTGTACCGGACCCGGGAGGAAGTCGAACAATGGCGGCGCAAGGACCCGATTCCTGCGATGCGCCAGTATCTGGTGGAGCATCGGCTGCTCGATACGGCAGGCGAGGCGAGTATCGACGAGGAAGTCGTCGCGCTGGTCACCGCTGCCGCCGAGAGGGCAGAGGGTGCCCCCGATCCGACCGACGCATTCTCGTATGTCTACGCAAACCCGATCACGCCCACCGAACCCGCCGTTGCGATCGAGGCGGTGCCCCCCGGAGAGGAAGTCAACCTGATCACGGCCATCAATCGCTCGCTCCACCACGTCATGGAGCTGCACGACGACATCGTGACCTTCGGGCAAGATGTCGCAGATCCGAAGGGCGGCGTGTTCAAGGCAACATTGGGGCTCAGCGACGCCTTCGGGCACGATCGATCGTTCAACGCACCGCTGTCCGAGTCGCTCATCATCGGGCTCGGAATCGGCATGGCCGCGACCGGCACCAAGGCCATCGCGGAGATCCAGTTCGCCGACTTCATCCATCCCGGCTTCGATCAGCTGGTATCCGAGGCATCACGAATCCACTACCGCTCCAACGGCCGCTGGAAGTGCCCGATGGTGGTTCGCGTGCCCTATGGAGGCGGCATCCACGGGGCGCTCTACCACTCGCAGTCCATTGAGGCCATGTATGCGCACATCCCCGGGCTCAAGGTCGTGGTGCCGTCGACGCCGGCAGATGCCAAGGGTCTGCTGCTCTCCGCGGTAGAGGACCCGGACCCGGTCATGTATCTCGAGCCAAAGAAGCTGTATCGGCTGGCGTCGGGCCCGTTGCCACCCGGCGATCACCGTATTGCGCTTGGCAAGGCGGCGCTTCGCCGCGACGGTGACGACCTGACGATCATCGCTTACGGATCGATGGCGCATTTCGCCGTCGAGGCAGCCGACCGCCTCGCCGAAGAGGGCATCGAGATCAGCGTCCTCGACCTCAGGTCGCTGAAACCGCTCGATTGGCCATCGATCAACGCCGCAGTCGAACGAACCAGCAAGGTGCTCGTCGTGCACGAAGACAACGAGTTCCTCGGGTTCGGCGCAGAGATCTCGGCCCAGATCATGGAGAAGGCGTTTGACTGGCTCGACGCACCGGTGCAGCGCTATGCAACCCCCGACGTCCCGACCTTCCCGTATGCACCAACACTCGAGACCCAGCTCATTCCCGACGTCGAAGGCATGATCGGCAGGGCAAGGGACCTCGCCGCCTACTGAGCGTGAGCCAACATGGCGTCTGAAGTGCGAATCAGGCCAGCGCTGGCTTCCGATCGGGAGGCCATCGCTGCGTTCACCGAACACACCTTCGATTGGGGTGACTACGTCGCCGGCGCCTTCGATACCTGGCTTGACCAACCGGGCACGCAGCTCGTCGTGGCGGTCGATGACCAAGACCGCGCGGTCGCCCTGAGCCGGGGACGGCTCGTCTCCTCATCCGAGGCATGGTTCAACGCCGCCCGCGTCCATCCAGACTGGCGGGGCCGGGGCATCGCGGGAGACATGGCGGCGGTGCTGCGCAACTGGGCGGCCGAGGAGGGCGCCCTGGTGGGACGCCTCCTTGTCGAGGACTGGAACGAGGCGGCGATCCGGCACGTTGAGAAGATCGGATTTCGTCAGGTGGTGAGCGTGGTGAGGTGCACGAAGCCGATCGGCGAAGCATCCCCGAACCCGAATGGCAACGGAGGTAAGCGTGTCCCATCCCGACTCCGTGCTCGCCCGGCTCACGCCGAGGACGCCATACCAGCGTTTGCCTCCTGGTCGATTGGCCAGTTGGGCACGGCGATGCGAGGATTGAGCGGTGGCCACTGGACCTTTGCCAAACTCACCGTCGACCACCTGGTAGTGGCGGCGAGAAGCGGAGCCTTCTGGGAGATCGGTGGCGGCTGGGCGGTAGTGGACGGGGAAGGCCCCCGTCTCGAGGCCAGCTGGCTCGAGACCCGCCCCGAGGATGCACCCGAAATGATCCGAGCACTGATCGACCTGGCGGTTGGTCGCGGCGTCGAATCGATCGACATCTGGCTGCCGCCGCTGCCATGGATCGTGCGCGATGTCAGACGCCTCGGTTTCGCATTGGAGCCGATGGCGGTCTACGCGGTGGAGCTATCACCACAGGCGATCCCTTGACCGACTACCTTCAGCGGCCGATGTAGCTCTGTCTACCTGGGATTAATCGTGGCCGCAGAGTCATTCGAAGCCCTCGTCGCCTCCGCGAAGGACGGCTCGGACGTGGCCTGGAACGAACTGCTGGCGCCGATCGCCCCCAGGTTGATCGGATATCTCGGCCTGAGGGGAGCCAGGGATCCGGAGGCAGTTGCCGGCGATGTCTTTGTCGACGTTGCCCGCAACATCGACCGCTTCAGCGGAGACCGGGCCGGATTCAACTCCTGGGTGTTCGTGATCGCCCACCGCCGGCTCATCGACGAGCACCGCCGCATTGATGTCCGCCCGGACGAGACGCTCACCGGTGAGCCGATCGAGGGCGGAGCGACGATAAGCGCGGAGGAGGAGGCCCTCCGAGCCGCCTCGAGCGGAAAGGTGGCCGCCCTCCTCTCCGAGTTGACCGCACCACAACGTGACGTGATCTTCCTGCGGATCGTTGCCGATCTCTCGGTAGAGGAGACGGCACGCGTCTTGAACCGCCCGGTCACCTCCGTCAAGGCGCTGCAGCGTCGCGGGCTTGGTGCGCTGCGAAGGGAGGTCCGCGATGAGGGGGTATCGCGATGAGTGTTCCATCCGATTACGAAGGTGGAATGGCATTATCACTCAGCGATCATGACGCAGAAGCGCTACTCACCGGGTTCGGGGATCCTCAGGAGGACCTCGCAGACGTTGCCGAGATCCTGACCGCGATCAAGGCGGCGGGGCAACCCGAAAGAGCAGCCGATTTCTCTCACCTCTTCGCCCTCGCCGTCACCGAGTCGCGGCTCACCGAGATTGAGCGCTTTGCCAATGAGCAAGTCACGATCACCGAGGACTGGCGGCCGCGGGTGATGCCGCGCCTCGCCATCGGTGCCGCAGCACTCTTTGCGATCGTGGCGATGTCGAGCGGTCTCGCCTACGCAGCGAACGGGGCGAAGCCGGGGGATATGTTGTACGGGCTAGACCGGGCCTTCGAAAGGGTCGGCATCGGGAACGGGGGAGCCGGCGAACGCCTAGCAGAAGCAGATGCGTTGTTCGCCGGGGGTGACGCTCCGGCAGGCCTCATCCACGCCGCCGAGGTCGTAGCCGAAACGCCCGCCGGTCAGACAGCGGCCCCGGCTATAGAAGAGGCAGCGACCCGCCTCGAGAACGGGCCAGTTGGTCCAGGTTCGAACGACGCGGTCCAGGATCTCCTCGATTACATCCACGGCCAGCATGACAAGGGCGCGCCGGTCGTTGGCAGCGATTTCGGCAGCAAGTTGGCGGGCCTAGCCCAGATGATCGGGGAAAGGCCGGACAGCGCCGATGCCTCCGAGGACGCACCAGGCCAAACCAAGGGCGAAGGCGACGAAGACGCCCCCGGAAACTCAGAGAACGTACCCGGCCAGGGCGGCGGCCCACCAGATTCAATTCCAGGCGGCGGTCCACCAGACTCCACCCCAGGGCAAGGATCACCAGATTCAATTCCAGGCGGCGGGCCACCAGACTCCACATCAGGGCGCGGCGGGCCACCAGACTCCATCCCAGGCGGCGGGCCACCGGGCCAGGGCGGCGACGGCTGATCAGACCGGATTAATCCGGAGGGGTGTTGGTGAGCACCCCAGTGATCGCAGCCGTCGCCGCACGTCCGGCTCGAATCAATTCCCCGAGCTGATCGCCTCCCAGTAGAGCTCCACGGGGTGGGCCACCCGCACCGAGTCGCCGAGCTGGCTGCGTAACTGCATCTCACAGCCGGGGTTGGACGAGGCAACCATGGTCACATCAGCGGCTCGCACTTCGTCGGCTTTGCGGGCACCGAGCTGCTGCGATGCCTCGGGGTGCGAGAGCTGGTACGCACCGGCTGCGCCACAGCACATCCCGTGCTCGTCGATCTCCACCGGCTCGTAGCCGGCGGCCCGCAGAATCGCCCGCGGCTCGTCGACGATCCGCTGGGCATGCCGGAGGTGGCAGGGATCTTGCACCGCTACCCGGCCCAGGCCGGCCTCCAGGGTGGGGAGCGAGCCATCGGCGATCAAGGAGGCGACGAGCTCGGTGGCATCCTGCACCCGGGGGGCCAGCGACCCCGCACCCCAATGCCCGTAATCCTTGAGATGGGCCGAGCAGCCTGCGGCGTCGACGACCACCGTATCGAAGCCATCGAAAGCCACGACATTCCGTTCCGCCAGCGACGCCGCTTCGGAGGCGGCGCCCTCATGTGCAGCGAGGGCACCGCAACAGGTCTGGCCGTCGGGAGCGACGACCCGGTACCCGGCGAGGCGCAGCAATTGGATGAGCGCAGCATGGACCTCGGAGAACCAGGGGTCCATCACGCACCCGGAGAAGAGGGCGACGGTTCCCCGCGGCGAGCCTTCCGGTTCCCACGATCGGCCCTTGGTCGACGGCACAGGAAACGGGATCGGCCGCAAGCCCCCTGCCCGGGCCAGCGGTCCGGGCAGCCTTCCGGCAAGCCCGGTGCGCTGGGCACCGGCGGCTACCCACGAGCCGGCGGTGACCAGTCCGCGCATCGCAATGGCCTTGCCGAACACGACCCGTTTGGTGGCGCTTGCCCGGTTCGCATGTTGCGCTGCCACCTCCGCCCTCGCTCCTTCCATGGCCCGCCCGAACGGCACCATCGACGGGCACACCACTTCACAGGCGCGGCACTGGAGGCAGAAATCCATCACGTCGGAGAACCTCTGGTCGATCGTCAGGCCACCGCTGTGCACCGCTCGCATCGCCGCCAGACGGCCTCGTGGCGATGCGGCTTCGTCGCCGGTCAGGCGAAACGTCGGACAAACCGGCAGGCAAAGACCGCACTCGACGCACGCGTCGAGCTCATCTTTGGTCGGCGCCCACTCGGTGACCCAGGCCATCACACACCTCCCGGCAGGATGCCGGGGTTGCAAATCCCGGCCGGGTCGAACCGCTGCTTGATCTGTCGCTGCAGCGCGGCCGATCCGGGCGCAGTTCCCCATGTGCCCCACTCGGCACGAACATCGTCCGGTGCGGCCTCGATCACCAGCGAGCCGCCCGCCGACTCGGCCCAGGATCGCGCGGCCGCGAACCCGTCGGCGGAAAGGCGCTGATAGCCAGCCTCGACCAATCCCACGCCGTACTGGGCGATCCAGCTACCGGCATCGAAGTCCCGCGCCCGTGCCAGAGCTTCGTCGACCAGCCTGGCCGGCACCCGGAAGCTGACCCGGAGCGGATCGTCATTCGGTCCCGGCCAATCCAGGGTGTTGGACACGTCGCCGCCAAGGGCCGCTGCCTGCGCCTCCACTTCCTCCGGCGTACCGCCGAGAGAGAGCGCCCCCACTCCACTGCGACCGGGACCGCCGATGCCAAGCACGGCGAGCGGACGATATACCGAAAGCCTGGCCGCTTCCGGTGCTTCGACGGCGACGGTGGCCGTCGCCATCGGCTCCGACCACAACTTGAGCAACACCGGGCCCACCATCCCGAGGCTCCCGAACGAGCCGGTGAACAGACGGGGCATCCCATATCCCGTCGATGACTTCACGACGGGGCTCCCGCCGGTGATGACCTTCCCGTACCCGGTGGCCACAGTGACCTGGAGCACACGGTCGCGGGTTGGCCCGTGGCGCAGCCGTCTGAAGCCGGACCGGCCGGTGGCGACGATGCCGCCGATGGTGGCCTTCGGCTCGGTTTCGGGCAGGACCGCGGAAAGGCGCCGCTCTGCAAGTACCTCGTCGAGCTCACCGAGGGTCACCCCGGGTTCCACCCGGACGGTCAGATCGTCTGGTTCGTAGTCGATGATTCGCTTCATGGCCGACGAGGTGATCACCACGTCGGCATCGACCGGGTTGCCGAGGCCGCGGTGGAGCCCGGCCCCGTAGAAGGAGACTGGAGCACCGGCCTCGGCGGCCACGGCAAGGACCTCGGCGGCGTCTTCGATCGAGGCTGGTGCGACGACGAACTCTGCATCCACGTCGACCGTTTCGTCGCGGAGCCGCTCGAAGAGCTGCCTGGTGGCCATCCGCAGCGCGCTCACATCGCACCGACGTCGAAGCAGCGCGAGCCCTCGGGCAAGATCTTGCCCGGGTTGAGGACACCGTCGGCGTCGAAGGCCTCGCGCAGCCGCGCCTGGCCGTCCAGGTCGTCGGCGGAGAACACGCTTGGCATGAGATCGCGCTTCTCGAACCCGATCCCGTGCTCGCCGCTGAGGGTTCCGCCCGCTTCGACTGCGATCGCCACCATCTCGCGAGCGGCGGCGACGACACGCTCGGTCATGCCGGGCTCGGATGCGTCGAACGAAACGAGCGGATGCAGGTTGCCGTCCCCGGCGTGGAACACGTTCATCAGCGTGAGGTCGTGCCGCTCGGCGATTTCGTACGTTTGCTTGATCACCTCGACGATGCGGGTGCGTGGCACGACCGTGTCGTTCAGGTAGTAGTCGGGGGCAGACTGCGCAATGGCACCGAATGCCGACTTGCGGCCTTTCCACAGCAGATCGCGTTCGACCTCATCCGCAGCAACTCGCACTCGTCGTGATCCGTTGCGAACGGCAATCTCTTCAAGCAGTTTCACCGACGCCGCGGTTCCCGCCGGATGACCGGAGACCTCGGTCAGCAGCACGGCAGCCGCATCGGTGGGGTAGCCGGCATGGACGAACGCCTCGACGGCGCGGCACATCGGATCGTCCATCATCTCGAGGGCGGCCGGGATGATCCCGGTGGCGATCACGTCGGACACCGTTCTCGCCGCGAATTCGATGTCGTCGAACTCCATGAGCAGCGTGGCCACCTCTGGTGGGTTCTCGGTCAAACGAACCAATATCCTGGTGACGATGCCGAGAGTTCCCTCGCTGCCGACGACGACGCCGCGCAGGTCGAACCCCGGCGGGTCGGGTGCTTCGCTGCCGAGGGTCACGATCTCGCCCTCGGCGGTCACCAGCTCCACGGCAAGGACGTGGGCGACGGTCGATCCCTCCGCCAGACAGTGGGGCCCGCCGGCGTTGGTGGCCACGTTCCCGCCGACGGTGCATGCCGATTGCGACGACGGGTCGGGCGCAAAGTGCATGCCAACGCCGGCCGTTGCCGCAGACAGGTCCAGATTGACGACACCCGGACCGACCCAGGCCGTGCGCCCGGCGGCGTCGATCTCGTCGATCGCGTTCATCCTGGTGAGCACGATCAACAGCGAGTTGTCCGCCGGGACGGCCCCGCCCGCCAGACCGGTGCCCGCACCGCGGGCGACGATCGACAGGCCGGCGTCCCTGGCGATCTTCACCGCTGCGGCCACCTCCTGGGTGGTCTCCGGGAAGACCACAACCGCAGCGCCACCACGGCGCAGACCGGCGTCCTTGGCGAACAAGTGCTGATCGAGCGGATGCGTCCTCACCCGGGCAACGCCGAGCAAGTCGACCAGTTCGGCGACGGCGTCCATCCGCGCAGAGTACCCCTGCCACCCGAAGGGTGACCCGTTGGTAGGCGGCTTTCAACGGGAAAGTCCACAGTCCACAGTCCACAGTCCAAAGTCCACAGTCCACAGTCTTCAGCCAAAAAGCGCAGTTGTCCTTGTCGCAGCACGCTGACGACTGATGGCTGACGACTGACGACTGACGACTGACGACTGAGCTAGCGAGACGCTGCGTCCTGCGCGAGCACCACGCGTGCCAGGGTCTTCGGCGCCACCAGCGTGTAGCTGATCCGGATCCACTCGGTGACCTCGGACCACCGCTCGTCGTCGGCGTCGGTCGCCAGATCGATGGCTACCCAGCCGTGGCGGCCCAACCCGTAGGTCGACGGTTGGGCGTCCGGGTCGGTGGCGACAACCGCGGCGGCCTCTTCGG
>CAXMOP010000037.1:0-9184 GCA_964195155.1 uncultured Kiloniellales bacterium
GGTCGAGGAGGGCAGCCGTATGGAGGGAACGATGCGTGTTCCGGCAGCGGTCGCCTCGGTGATAAGCCGACGCGTCAAGGACCACGGCATCCCGACGTTCGGCTTTTACGCCCGCGTGCCCCACTATGTCGCAGGCATCTACTACCCGGCAGTTGTCGCTCTTGTTGATCGCGTAACGAGCCATCTGAGGGTTCCCCTCTCGACTGGTTCTCTCGTCGACGAGGCAGCAGAGCAACGCCGCCGCCTAGACGAGGCCATCGAGGATCAACCCCAGGGGCAAGCAATCGTCAAACAACTCGAAGAGCTCGCCGACCGCGAGGGTGACGTATCAAGTTCAGAGCTTGCAGCAGAAATCGAACACTATCTCGAACAACACAGCGACGACGGCGGCTTCCCGGACGACATCGCTTGAATCATGGCCGACTGTGTGCGTCCGGCGCCGTTCACCATGTCCGGTCGGCGCAGCGAATGTCAACGGGACAGTGGCTGCACCGGGACTTAGAGAGCCGCCCATATCGGCGCATATGCGCTAGCTGAGAGAGTGGATGAGGGAGCGCATATTGCAGCCGATATGCGCTACCTATTCGTCCCCCGCGGATTGCTCCACGACCTACCCGTCCGGCGACCACGCCGGGCCAAAATCGAACGCGGGGTTGTTGGTGAGCCGGGTCTGGTTCGATCCGTCGGCGTCCATCACATACACGTCGCCGTTGCCGTCCCGGTCCGAGTCGAAGGCGATCTGGCCAACGGAATCCTTGAGTTCGGTGGTGGGAGTGCTTGTGGTGGAGCAGGCGACTGCTACTAGACCAATGAGAACCGCTACCGCCACTGATTCAGTCCGTCGCATCATGGGCGCTCCCACTCGCTCCATAGGCAACGATAGCGACCGCCCCAAGCAGCGGGCCTCTGCAGGGCCGACTGCCAAGTCCACCTAGACCGACTGCAGCTAGCGCATATCCGGCAATATGCGCTCCCTGATTCTCTCAGCCGGCGATGCCAAAACACCGCACCATCACCAGCCACCCCGGCCTCGGGTTGGGCCGGAAACACAAGGCGAACAGCGTCATCGGACCGCAGACGGTGCAGCGGATCAGAGGACCCCACGGTGAGGTCAGATATCGACAGGGCCGGTCTGCTCCTGTCGATCAGTTGGCCAGCTCGGCTGACGGGGACCGCGCTCCTGCGCAAGGGAGCGCATTGACCAGCGGCCCAGTGCGAGAGCGGTTGCGGCTACGAGTACGTAGACGAGGGTCCATTCAAGGAAGAACCTGGCGCCGTATTGGTCGAGTGAGCGGTCGTCGGTGAGGCGGAGAAAGACCAGTCCCGGCACCAGGGTGAGCACGCCGATGCACCATGTGACGAGCGCGAGAAACGAGGCGATCCAGAGATCGGCCGGCCGCGTGTCCGCATCGACCGCTTGCTGGTAGAGAACAACCCCGGCCGCTACCGCGATCACGGTGACAAGGGCCGCCATCACCCACAATCCGAGGGCGCTGAGCTTGCCGAGGCTGCCAGCAGATCGTGCCCAGCCGAGGAATGCGACCGGGACAAGACCGAAGATGAGGGTCAGCGCGAAGCCCACTGCGCTTATCGTCCCAGCTTGGCCACGCTGCGAGCGAGTCACCGTTCCTTCACCAGAGTGAATCCATCGATGATGGCACCGTCGGCGCCGACAGCGCGCAGAGCCAGGGAATCGGTGGTGGCCTCAGCGATCATGAACTGGAGTGTGTTCTCTGACACTGCGGTGAAGTCGCTGGCGCCGGCAGCCCGCAGCTTGCTACCTGCACCGCCGACCACGTAAGTGACCCCATTGAGTGGAACCGTGCGCTCGTAATGGTGGTCGTGTCCGGTCAGCACCAGATCGACGCCGTATTTGATGAAGAGCGGCTTGAGCACCTCCCGCACCTCAACACTCGACCCGCGCCCGCCAGAGGAATACGGGGGATGATGGAACGCCGCCACCTTCCACGGTGCGGTCGAGGAGGAGAGGGCCCCCTCAAGCCAGGCGAGCTGCTCGGGCCCGGCGGCTCCGGTGATCTGCGGTGTGCTGGAGTCGAGAATGAAGATCTCAACAGGGCCATGCACGACGGAATAGAAGGACCCTTCGGCCCCGACTTCTTCGATCCTGCGAACAATCTCCTGGTTCGCCTCGCTGCTCGGCACGTACTCCAGCTCGTGGTTGCCGACCGCCAGCTCGAAGGTCACACCGGCGTCTAGCAGCGGGCCGAGCGGTTCGAGGAACACCTCTTCGTACCGGTCGGCGATGCTGCCGTAATAAGAGATGTCGCCGAGCAGGACGACCAGGCCATAGGGCGTCTCCTCATAGGTGTGAGCCATCTGTCTGGCAATGTCCATCGCATTGCGTCCACCGGTGCCGTTGTCACCGAGGACAGCGAAGGTGGCCGAGTCCTCGGTCACGGACCACGCCTCGGGCTGGAGCGCGACGTTGGGGGGATCACCAGGAACGAGGTCCATCTTCCATCTCATCGTCGGATAGATGACCGCGATCACAATCAGTGTCCCTGCCACGAGAATGGCGATGCCGAGCGACAGGTGAAACCAGTGCCGACGCGTGACGACCGGCTCTCGGAGTGTCATCGTGAGACGCTTCGCATGTTGTCTCCCATAGCCCGCCGGTCATGACCATCTCCGGCCGCATGAGTCACAGTATCGAGGACTCGACGGAGGGGATACGTCCAGGCCCCCCTAAGTCGCCACCCACCAACGATCAACGAAGCAACCCCTCGGAACCGAGCCTGGCCCCCAATGTGGGAAAGCGGGCCGCCCCAGGTAGCGCATATCCGGCTGGGAGGGATGATGTGGCTGGTGTGGCACGCACCGGTCGGGCGGTGGAACACCGGTTGAGCTGATGACACCAGCTCGGTTGGGTCCGATCCGCCGTCGCGGTGGTGCTGCCACCCCTTTGCTGTTAAGCGAGTGAAAGGGGCGGCTGATGTCGATAGTACGGACTGTGATTGGTGGGGTGGATACTCACGCTGATTTCCATGTGGCGGCGGCGATCGATGGCAACGGTGCGATGTTGGGGGTCGAGTCGTTTCCCGCCGATGCTGCGGGTTATGAAGAACTGTTGGGTTGGCTGGTCAGCTTCGGTGCAGTGTCGTTGGTGGGGGTGGAGGGCACTGGGTCGTGGGGTGTGGGGTTGGCCCGGTTCCTCCACGACCAGGAGGTCGAGACCGTGGAGGTGGATCGACCCAACCGCCAGAAGCGCCGCAAGGTCGGCAAGTCGGATCCCATCGATGCCGAAGCGGCGGCTCGGGCCGCCCTGTCGGGGGAAGCCTCGGTGACCCCGAAGACCCGCAACGGTGCGGTAGAACAGATGCGGGTGTTGTTGGTGGCGCGTCGTTCCGCACGCCAGCAACGGATCCAGACCCTGAACCAGCTCCGCCACCTGGTCTTCTGTGGCCCAGAGCCGATCCGGGTCCGGTTCAAGGATCGGTACCAGACCGGCCTGGTCACCGAAGCCGCCAAGATGCGGCCCCGTAACGGTTCTGACCCCGTCACGTTCACCACCAACACGGTGATCCGGAGCCTGGCCCGGCGGATACAAGGCCTCAACACCGAGATGGCAAGCATCGACCAGATGCTCAGCGACCTCGTCGCCGCCACCGCGCCGTCGCTGCTCGCCCTCCACGGCGTCGGCGTCGATAGCGCCGCCAGCCTGTTGGTCACCGCTGGAGACAACCCGGACCGGTTGACCTCGGAAGGCTCCTGGGCGCATCTGTGTGGCGTCGCTCCGCTGCCGGCCTCAACGGGAAAGACCCCCCCATCGACTCAACCGCGGCGGAGACCGTCAAGCCAACGCGGCGCTGTATCGCATCGTGTTGACCCGGATGTCCAACCACCCAGAAACCCGCCGCTACGTGACCCGTCGCCGAGACCAAGGACGCAACACCACCGAGATCATGCGCAGCCTGAAACGCTACGTCGCCCGCCACGTCTTCAAACAGCTACCCCGAGCTGCTTGAGATCGTGGGTGGGGTCGGACCCAATATCCGGCTGACTCTCCACCAGGCGATGTCCCCATAATGACCTGTCGACCCTACCCAACCAAACCCTCTCCGGACGGTGTGACCTAATACGAGCCTGCCCACCACCAGGTGTGGCCCATCCCAGTCCTGTCCACCCAACCCACCCGCTACTTGACATACGAGATTCAATATGCGCTCCCTCGTCCACTCTCGCAGCTAGCGCATATGTGTCGTTGTGGGCGGGCTATCTCAAGTCTCGAAGCGGGACGGATCATGGGAGATTCGCTTGTTGTCATCAAACCGTTCATTCTCGCGACGCCGTCGCGGCCGATGTGGCATGCAAGACGGTCATCTGCTGGGATACCGGTATGGAGACACTCGAGTTGGCAGAGGGCACGCTCGGCTTCGATGACACCGGAGGTGACGGTCGGCTGGTAGTTGCTGCTCCTGGGATGGGTGACACGAGGCAGGTGTATCGCCACCTCATCCCCGAAATGGTGGCCCGCGGCATACGAATAGCGACCTTGGACTTGCGCGGGATGGGCGACTCCTCTGTGAGTTGGCCGGACTATTCGGATGCGGTTCTCGGTAGCGACATGTTGGCTCTGGTGCACCATCTTGACGCCGGGCCTGCGGTGCTGGTTGGCAACTCCTTGACTGCCGCCTCAGCGGTGATTGCCGCGGTCGAGGAGCCGGAGGCACTCGCTGGGCTTGTCCTCATTGGTCCGTTCGCTAGGAATGTCCCTCAGCCTGGGTGGCAGAAGGTGTTGTTCCGAGCAACGCTCTCGCCACCCTGGGGAAGGTCGGCGTGGACGTCGTACTACCGCAAGCAGATGTATCCGGGTACCAAGCCGCCGGACCACGACAGCTACGTGGCCGCGCTCGACACCAATCTGTCCGAACCGGGTCGATACAAGGCGTTCCACGCCCTGGCTTTCAACTCTCACGCCGAGAGCGAGGCGAAGCTGGAATCGGTGGGCTGCCCCTCCCTAGTCGTGATGGGTACCGCCGACCCCGACTTTCCCGATCCCGAAGCTGAGGCGAGGGATCTAAGCCAAATCCTCGGCGGCGACTTGCTGTTGGTCGAGGGAGCCGGTCACTATCCGCAGGCACAGAACCCCGTCGAGGTTGCCGAAGCTATCGCCTCCTTCATCGCTGCCTTCGACGCCTAGTTGAGGCGCTGAGGTTCGGTGTTCTGCTGACCCGACAAGAACCGCAAAATGCGAGTTCGGTAGCGCCTACTGGTAGCGCATGTGTGCCGGCGGCTGCGGAGGGGATCATCTCGCCGCCGTTGTACTTGGGTTCGGAGTGTCAGGGGTTGCCCTGTCGATTCGCCGGGGCGTGACGAAGGTAACCATTCGCTACGATGCCACACTGTTTCCTGGAGTCGAATGACGGCTTCCGAGTAGGGGGTTCGAAATGCATGTCGAAATGGCTGTTGATATCGAGGCACCGCCGGCCAAGGTTTGGCCTTATCTGGTTGAGCCAGACAAGGCCATGGAGTGGTACACGATGCTCAAGAAATTCGAGTACACCAGCGATGAGCCGGGACCGGACTCAACCTTCTATTGGGAGGAGGATGTTCGAGGCAAGATCTACTCGAATCACTTCCGAACCACCGAATGGGTGGAGAATCAAGTCTTCGCCTACGAGATGACGTCGGGCAACTTCTTCAAGTCTTACACCGAGCGATGGGGAATCGAAGAGACGCCCAGCGGCTCCCGATTCTCGTTTAACGACACCTTGGAGTTCCCTTACGGACCCTTTGGCAAGATCATGGGGTGGTTCGGGGAACGCATGGCGAAGAAGTCAAGCCAGGAAATCCTCCAGAATCTCAAACGTCTGGCAGAGGCGTCGGCATCCGAAGACTGAGAGGTCGCGCCACCGGACCACGGGCGGTTCGTCGCCGGTCCATTCATGGGCCGCCCTTCGCGCGGTTTGAGCGTCCACCACGAGGGCTGAATGCTCGGGTTAGTCGAGCTGGGAGGGCAGCTCGTAGCCGACCAGAGCGCCGCCGAAGGTCGTTGCCAGGTGGACCGTCACTTTCGGTTGATCCGAGGACGCCTCGGTTCTCGAGTCGAGTCTGACTTCGACAGAAGCCGATCGTGTCGTCTCCTCAACCTCGACATCCCAGTCTTTGCTCACCAGCACCGCCGTGCCACCCATCAGAGTGCCGATCTCGACGGTAAGGCCGTCGGGCGACGGGAGAGCCTCACGGAGATCAACGGTGGCACCCCCCATCAAAACCCGAGCTTTCACGTGACGTAGCGACGACGACTGAGGAACAAACTCTGTTCCGTTCCAGAACGTGTAGAACTCCAACTCATCGCCAGACAGATCGCGGCTCGTCCGTGAACGCGTAATGGCCTGGCCCACCGCCCACACCACCGTGTTGGCCACCAAAAAGCTCAGAAACCACTTGAAGATACGTCGCACGTGCCCAACCTACCTACATGCCCGTCTTCATGGCGCAGCCCCTCACCGTGCAGGTGTTGCCGTCTAACCGGTCTCGATGCCGCCACAACCGACTGCGGCTTGCACGGCCAGGCCCAGACCGGAAACCCACGGCACTTCAGCGAACGCCTCGCCTCTGGCGGCGAGGTCATCAAGTTTCGCCTGCACTTCGAGACAGACGCGGGCACCATCGGCATTAGCGGCGAGGTACTCAGCGAACTCCGGCGTCTGTTCCGCTTCTTCCAAGCTGTTGACAGTGCCCGCGGATGCAGCCAAGCCCTCAGCGGCTGCGGTAAGCCGGACAAACGCATCCCCGAGGAGCTGGTGTACTTCAGCAATCGACTCAGGCGGGTCGAGCGCCTCGAACCCATCGAGAAACTCGTGCCTGATTGCGATCTCTTCGTCAAGGAAAGCAACCTCGTCCGCAATTCGGTCATCGACAATTCGCCACCGCCACATCCAAAGAGCAGCAACGTCAGACACAACACCAGCGAAACGAATCGGGCGACAACCATCGGCGACCGGTCAAGCAGTGCCCGCCCCGAGCGTGTCGTCCGCCGTCACAGAAGACACCACCCGAAGGCGCCGATATGGGCGGTCTAGTGCCCGGGGCGTTCTACACCGAGATCCAGGTGACTGAGCGGTGGCCGGCACTTCACACAGTGACGATGGTCTTTCCTTGAGCATGTCCCTCCCCGACATGAGCCATAGCCTCGGGCGTCTGGCTCAGCGGGTACGTTTGGTCGATGACCGGTGTGATCTTCTCGGTCTCAGCGAGCTCTTTGAGGGTGGCCAGGTCCTCTCGGTTTGGCAGCGAAACGAACGGGCGGCCCTGTTGGGGTACGAACAGTGACGACACCAACGCCGCGGCAGGGCGACCAAGGCCTCGGACCCAGCCGCTGATGGGTGCTCCGTTGGCTAGCAGAGTCCCGTCCGGGGTGAGCGCGGCTCTCATGTCTGACAGCGAATGGTTCCCGACGTTGTCCAGGATGAGGTCGTAACGCTGCTCGCCTTTGGTGAAGTCGTCTTGGGTGTAGTCGATGACCTGGTCGGCGCCGATCGATCGGACCATGTCCACATTCCTGGTGCTGCAGACGCCGGTCACCTCGGCACCCAAGGATTTGGCGATCTGCACCGCAAATGTGCCCACGCCGCCCGACGCACCGGTGATCAAAACCTTGTGCCCGGGCTGGACCTTCCCTTGATCGCGAAGCGCCTGGAGGGCGGCAAACGCGGACACGCCAACAGCGGCGGCCTGCTCGAACGTGAAGTTGGCCGGCTTCAGCGCTAGCGCATCCTCGGAAACAGACACATACTCGGCGAAGGCACCCTTGCACCAGCCAAAAACCTCATCACCCGGTCCGAACTGGGTAACGCCCTCGCCGACCGCCTCAACTGTCCCTGCCATGTCGGTTCCCGGGACACGATTCTTTGCCCTGCTTAGCGAGAACACCGGGCGCATCATGTACGGCACGCCTCTCATCGCGTACGAATCACCGATGTGAATGGAAGCCGCGTGAACTCGAACCAGCACCTCATCATCCTCGACAACCGGCTGGTCGATTTCCTTGAATTCCAGGACATCGCTAGGTGAGCCAAACTTGTCTTGGACAATCGCCTTCATCGCACTCTCCTTCGCCGCCGCGGGCTTGCCAGGGCCGAAGCATTCTCACCCACCCAGATCAGCAACCAATAGCGGCCGACGGCCAACGGGTTGGAGAGGCTAACCCTCGCCCACAATCGGCATGATGCAGCTTGGCGCTTATTGGTAACGCATATGTGCCGATATGGGCGGGTAGGTTCGGTCTCGCCTCGCCACCAACGACTGACGTTCCGCTGCTAGCTAGCGACCCATGCTTTGGCGTCGTCGAGGTCCGCGACGGAGAACACTTTGATCTCGCCTGGCACCATCCATGAGAACGCCTTGACGCCGTCTTCGTAGGCCGTGTGGTCCGTGACGAGCGCGATCTTTTCCCACTTGGACCAATGGGACACACCGACTTTGGTGTCTTCCCACATCGCCCCGCCCGAGTAACCGTCGAAGTCGTCGCCGAGGACGTACAGGAACCGGATCTTGTCGTGGGTTGCGAGGACTGCGTCCACGGCGGGGTCGAGGACCGACTTGTAATCCCCGGCTCGGACTTCGCCGACTGCCTCGAAACCGATGACGTTGTGGGGCAGGCCGTCGATTAAGCGAATCATGATGCATTCCTTGTGATAGAACCGAGGCCGCGACTCTACCTGTCGGTGAGACGCCCACATGTGTCGCTAGCGACCGATCTAGCTGGGCCTTGACTCGATCTCAGCTAGCGCATGAGCCGCGAGTATGGGCGCTCCTATTGGGCGTACCCGTCGGGCCTCTAGCCTCCGTCGGAGTCGAGTGTCACCTGGAATGTGGCAGGCCGGTTGCTGAAGAGCAGGGCGGCACCGATGAGGACCAATGCGAGCCCGATCCCGCCCGCCATGAGGGCTATACCGAAGGCCACGACCGAGGTGTAGAGCGAGGCCCTGAGGAAAGACGCAGTCATCGCGGTCTGCCGCGCTGGATCATCGCTGGCGAGCTGCGCGTAGGTGAGCCCCCCAGTGGCTTCCAAGGCGTGCTTGTTGATGACGGCCGCCTGCTCGTAGGCGGTCAGCGGGCCCTCAACGGCTTCGTCGCTGAATCGCTCGGCGTCGCCTGCGACGGTGATGTTCTCGTCGGCGAGCTGATTCGACACGTTGAACCAGGTGAAGATGCCGGT
>CAXMOP010000038.1:0-4188 GCA_964195155.1 uncultured Kiloniellales bacterium
AACAAGCGATCCACGACGAGACATGTCCTACCTCCTCAAGGAGTCGACCGAAGGAAAGGACCCGCTGAGTCCCCCCAAAAGACCCCACTACAAGCTATCAGCCGACGGGTCCCGCCGTAAGGTAGAAAACGACCAACCCCAAGGGACTAGCCCCCAACCGATCACCCGCCCATATCGGCACATATGCGCTACCTGCGAGAGAGGACGAGGGAGCGCATATTGCCGGATATGCGCTACCCGTTTACAGCTTCGATGCGTCTGTCATACTGTGCGAGAGAAGTGGGGAACCTAGACGTGGGAAAGTGGGGTTCTATGCGACGACCAATGCTTTTGCTGGCGTTTGTTCTGCTGTTGATGTTGGCGGCTCTGCCCGCTGCGTCGGCGCACGTGCACGGCGTCACGCCCTTGAACAACCTGGCTTGCACCGGGGTGGACAACAGTGTCACGGGTGGCAACGCAACAAACGGCGGACCAGCCGATGACGCCAACGGTGGACCGATAAGCGGTCTGATACCGCGGGACACCGGGAGCGCGCCGCTCACAGGTGGTGACGGAGGCAGAAACGCGCCAGTAGCCGCCTGCCCGTAGGAGCGATCTGTGAGGTGCGAGTAGCACCGGCAAAGCCCCCCACCGCCTTCGGGTCCTGGGGGGCTTTCCCTAATGCACAGGCTCGCGGCTAAGCCATCGAATAAGTTGTAGCTGAATTGTCGCCCGCAGCTTCCAGCTGGCTAGTAGTGGATCACGGTCCTACGGCTGCATGCACCCTCCCATATCGGCACATATGCGCTAGCCGCGATCCTCGGTGGTTGTCTGCTGTGGTGAGTTTCGGACTGCGGACTCGCTGTCAGGGGACGCGTTCTTCGAGGAACCAGGTCATCATTGTTCCCTTGCCTTTGATGTCGATTTCGCCTCGAGGTGTGCATATGAATTCGTCGCCGATCAGATTCCGTGTCGCCTCGCTGATTTGGATGCGTCCAGGGACACCGTGAGATTCCATCCGGCTTGCGGTGTTGACTGCGTCTCCCCAGATGTCGTACTGAAACTTCTTGGTACCGATCACCCCGGCGACCACTGGACCCGAGTTGATACCTATGCGAAAGTCGAGGCGGTGGCCTCTCATTGGTGGAGCGTCCTCGACGTAGTCGCGGATGGCGATAGCCAAATCGGCGAGCACGGCAGCGTGATCCGGCCTTGGTATTGGTACACCGGCAGCGGCCATGTAGTTGTCGCCGATGGTACGGATCTTCTCCACTCCGAGACGGTCCACAAGCTCGTCGAAGTATGTGAAGAACTCGTTGAGAAGATCAACGGTCTCCTCCGCGGTCATCTCGAGCGACATTGGGGTGAACCCAACGATGTCCGCGAAGAGGATGCTGATGCTGTCGAATCGATCAGCGATCGTCCCGGTGCCTTCCTTTAGCTGCGCGGCGATCGCCTCTGGTAGCACGTTCAGCAGAAGCTCTTCTGACCTTGCGTTTGCCTCTGCCAACGCTTCCTCGGCTCGGTGGGACAGGAGCCGCTGATACATGGCAACACCAGCCGCGAACAGGATCATCAGGACGAATTGGCGTGCGGAAGTGAACCTTTCCGTCCCAGTACCCGCAATTGAGGCTGGCCCTTCAGGGTCGATGAGGGCGAGAGTGACATACCCCACGACCGCAGCACCAACGAAGAACCAGCGGGTGGCCCGGTCTTCGATGCGAGTGACCAGAACCGCTCCGAGTGCTATCACCAAGAAGAAGGGCGCGGGACCCTGAGTGAAGCCTGCGACAAACGTCGTCACCGCGATCTGGACGATCCCAGTGGTCAGTACTAGCCATGCCGCCAACTCGACGTGGCCCGCAGCGTTCACCGCGAATGTCGCCACATATCCCGAGATGAACAACGCGGAGAGTCCGGCGACCAGGAGCGCCGAGTCGGGATCCACCGAAACGATGTAGAGGGTGGTTGTCAGCACCGTCGCCACCGCAGCGACCACGGCAATGACGTTGATCGTCCGGACACGCCGCGCTTCGACCTCGCTGAGATCCTCTGACACGCCGACGCTCACAACCCAACGCATGAGACGAGTCACAAAAGAGAACCTACCGTCAAGGGTGCCGCCACGAGCTTCCGCAAAACAGTCCAGAAACATGGACGGGATGAGATCGATGGCTCGGCAGCAACGACGCCGACGACACTGACACAACGTTCTCGAGCTAGCGCATATCGGCACATATGCGCTACCCGGTACCGTGAAGCGGGGAGCGCATATTGCCGGTTATGCGCTACCTGAGATCGGGCTGCGGCTCGTTCTGGCCGGTTGCGGGCGGGGTAAGTGGTTTCGGGCTGCTCGGGGTGTTGGGCGGCCCTGGCTCCAGGCACGTAGTGTGAAGTCGAATCGGATGTCGATGGGAGGCGATGATGAATGACAGGTGGGAACAACTTGCTCCGCTGACCGGGGTGGTGTTCGTGGCGTTGTTGGTGGCCGGGACGCTGCTGATCGGCAGCTACGACTTTCTGCCTCCTGGTGACGAAATCAAGTCCTTCTACGAGGACGGAACGACCACGATCAGAACGGGTGCGTACTTAATCCTGGTGTCGGTGGCCTTTTTCCTTGGTTCCTGGGAAGTGTCCGCGCCAGCCTGCGGATCGCGGAAGGAGCAACGGGCCGACTCTCAGCGGTGGCCTTCGGCGGTGGCGTCGCAGCGGGAGTCGCGATGACCGTCGCCAACGTCGCAACGATCGCGGCGGCGCAGCGCGGTGGCGCCGATGGAGGGATCGCTGTGGAGACGGCCACCGGACTCTTCGACTTGGCGGGTGTACTTATGGGGTTCGCCGTCCCGATAGGGTTCGCGGTCTTGCTCGGGGCGACGGCGGTCGTTTCGTTCCGCACTGGGGTGTTCGCTCGCTGGCTCACGTGGGTGACCGCTGTGGTCGCCGTCGTGCTGTTGATACCGGAGGTCAACAGCGTCCTGGTCGGCCTTGGTTTTCTCTGGGTGTTAGTCGTGAGCGTTGTCCTCTACAGATCAGCCCGCAGCGCCTCCCAGGGACCGCAGTCCGTCTGATACCGCACGCTGAGACACCGGTCGCACCTACCCGCCCATATCGGCACATATGCGCTACCTAAATGACGCTGGGGTGGGCCGCCCGTCTGCCGGATATGCGCTACGGGTCGGTCATTCCGCTGCAATCACCTTGCGCCATTGGATGAACTGTGGAAGCGGCGCTGCAACCATCGCGACCGACAGCAACATCATTGGGAGGGTGTTGGGTTGTGGCTACTTGTTGTGGCCGGGGGCGTTGCCTGAGTTGCCGGGAGAGTCGGGTCGACCTGACTTGTCGCCCTTGTCCTTCTCTTCTTGCCCATTCAGCGAAGCCTGCGAGTTTTCGCCCTTGTCTTTCTTGTCGCAGTCGGCAGCCACCGTGGTGAAGTCGACCTGGCCGCTGCTGTCCGGTGCGAAGGCGGCATCGACATCGGAGGTGAGGAGCTGCTGATCTCCCTTGCCCAGATCAGACTGGGCCATGATCCGGTTGAGACAACCCATCCCTTGCTTGTCGACCAGCTCGTGGAACGCCTTCATGAACTGGCCATGGTTGATTTGGCCATTGGGGCCCCCCACCACGCCAGCAGACACGCCGCACTCCCCGTCCGTACCCGTGTACGCCACCGGCTCGGTGGCGAGGGTGAAGTCAGATCCGACCTCGTCGTCTGGCCGGTTGGCGAACAGGACCGCCTGGTCTTCGTCCAAGAGCATGACGACGGAAATGGGGCTGTTGGCGGTGGTGCCGTATTCGGCGGTGAGTGTCCCGTTCTCCAGGGTGCAGTCGAAAGCAGAGTCGGTGGCGGAGACACCGACCAGCAGAGTGTGGTTGTCTTGGTCATAGCCAAAGTTGAACAGCGTGTCTTCGGCTGGTTCTTCTCCGGGGTCTCCCGGCACCGCCGCCGCGGCGATAACCGCAGTCGCAAGAACTCCCGCCACAATGACCGCCACGATCGATGAGCGCCGCACCCTTGATATCCCCCGCATGTGTTGTCTCCCCCAGATCATCTTCCACCACATCGCTGCGTCTCCCTTTCGGCATGTTCGCCAACACGCAGCGGCCATGAGGATTATCGGCCCCAACCACCAGAACCGTCAGGACCATTTGCCAGATAGTCACCGCACCAACCCCGTAACACCCCCCACCAGCCTCTGCCACACCCGC
>CAXMOP010000039.1:0-1820 GCA_964195155.1 uncultured Kiloniellales bacterium
ATCCAGACCCTGATCCGAATCGGCACCGTCGTCATGTTTGGCGTTTCGATGCTGGGCCTATTCATCACGTTCTTGTTGATTCGTCGCGAGACCCGGATTCGGGAGAAGCGCGACATGCTGCGTGTCGCGATCACGGTGTCCGTGTCCGTCGCTGCGGTGTTGATCATCGGGCGCGACGCTCCGTTGTGGGCGATCCTGGTGGCCGTTGGGCTGGGCGTCGCTTTGGGTACCTGGCAGGGGAGCAGCCTGATCGTTCGCAGCACCGAGCGCGGGCTGATGGCCAAGCGCAGCATGGTCGCCATCATCGCCTTCGGCGGCGGCGTTTTGTTGATGCAGGCGGCCGGGTTCCTGAATCGCAGCGGTGGCGTCACCCTGGGGGTGGCGGTGTCGTTCCTTTCTGCCGCGCTTACAGCCGGGCTCTTCATCGGGCGCAAGCCGGCGATGGCCGCCGCCCTTGCAGGAGCGGCCAAGATCATCCTTCCGGTGGTGCTGGGCATAGGGCTGATCGCCGGGTTCGGCGCGGCCGTTGGACAAGCCCAAACCGATCCCAATGCGCCGCCACCGGGCACCTGCGCCCACACCGGTGCCTTCGGGATAATCAATCTCGCCAACTGCGAGGGATACGAATCCCTGATCGACATCGTGCCTTGGGATACCGCCTTTGTGGCCGGTGGTCTGTGGTCGAACGAGGGCAAACCTCCGACTCCGATCACCCTGCCCCGCGCCTTGGCCACCCCACCGGAGTCGGTCACTCAGACCGTGACATGGAGCGCGACCGACTCGGCAGACAATCAGACGGCGTACGAGGTGATCGAGACCTACTCGTTCGGACTGCTGGAGGAGGGACCGTGCTGCTCGGTTTCCTACGAAGCCAGCGGTACTCGCACCCAGACACCCGCCGGTGATGGCGAGGTAACCGTTGAGACCACCACGGTTTCCGGCCGCCTTGATGACATCCATCCGATCGGAACCGTTGTACTCAGCAACGCTGCCTACGGGGTTCCCTTTACCGAAGTACTGACGCTGAGCGGACTTCCCGAGGATTCGTGCCAGCGGGTGGTCGCCTGGCGTCAGGACGACAACGAAGCCGACGCCGCAATCTGGGATTCAGTGGTTGTCGACGGCGAAGAGTCAACTGCTTACGTTCCCAGCACGGTGACCATCTTCATCGATTGCGACCTCCCCGAGTTCACCTATGAGAACGCATTTGCGATCGCAGCGCCGATCCCGGCTGGCAACGATCCGGTTCGAGTGGTCGGAGCTTTCGCCGGCGAACCCGGCGAAACCTGCCCGGTACGCCAGGAATTCTTCCGCCTCGTCTCGGACGCCGGGCTGTTCGAGGGAGTGCAGACCGCCACGTTGGCAGATCTGTTCCTGGAGCCCAACGCCCCGCAGTGCGACTACGGCGGCCTGTTCGATCCTCCTTCGTTCGGCCAGGGCGGCCGGGGCGGTACCCGCCACGAGATCATCTATCGCCTCGCCATCCTCAACGACCCGGTGGCCGAAGCCGCCCGCCTCGCCGACGATGAAGACACCTTCTTCAGCCAGGGTCGGACTACCTCGATCCCACTTCACAGGCGTTGCGAGGTCGGTTCCGACGGGGTTCCGTTGCAGCCTGCCGACGAGTCGCCCTGTCGTTACATATCGATCCACTCGCTCGATGAGTCCGGTGGTCTGAGCAGTCTGCGCCAGACCCCCAACACATTGCAGACCCGCAACGTCGCTGGTGGCGTCGTCTATATCGAGACCGATTGGAATCTGGCCGACGGGCCCAACGTGACCGTGCGGGCCCATCTGCCCTGGGGCAAGTACATCTATCG
>CAXMOP010000040.1:0-3479 GCA_964195155.1 uncultured Kiloniellales bacterium
TTGCCGACCGCATCCAGGTGATCCAGCCCTTCAATGCCCATCGCAGCGACCTGTGGGAAATCGTCTTCTCGCCACGCGGAGACCTGGTGGCGACCGCGTCGAGCGACCGAACCGTCAGGGTGTGGGATCTCGACGGACAGCCCGTCTCCGTTCCGTTCCCAGATGCCACCGACGTCCGCGGGGTGCAGTTCCTCGACGACGACCTGATCGTCGCCGGGGACGAGCATGGCCGGCTCCGAGTCTGGGATGTCGCCAACGATGTCGAGGTGTTCGTCACCGAGACCGGTCACAGCGGCCAGGTCACGGCCTCCGCCACGGCGGTGAGCACGCCGCTCATTGCCTCCCTCGGCGCCGATCAACGACTGATGACATGGACCTCGGCCCCTGAGTTGGTACACATGGTCGGCCACGAGGACGGTGCCTTCGGCCTCGCCGCTTCGCCGGACGGACTGTCCTTGGCTAGTGGCGACGGCGCGGGCAATGTGCGGGTACTTTCCGTGGAGACCGGTCAACCCGTGGTCGGGCCGGTGCCGATCGGCCTGGGGCCGGTATGGGCGACGGCTTACTCGCCGGACGGATCACGGGTGGCGGCCGGCGGTGCCGAAGGTGACATCGCCGTTCTGGATGTCGCAACCGGACAGATCATTGACACCGCCCTCGGCGCTCACGCCGGTGGTATATCCGCCATCGTGTACAACGGGGATCGCCTCATCACCGGCGGAGGCGACGGAATCGTCCAGGTGTGGAACGATGCACTCCAGGCAACCGGCCCGTCGATGGCGGGGCACATCGGCGGCGTCACCGACATGGCATTGGCTCCCGACGGCACGCTCGCCGTTGCCGACAGGGCCGGCACCATCCACTTCTGGGATCCTTCGACCGGGTCGCCGGCACAAGAGGCGCTACAGGCAGACGACAACACCATCTGGGGCGTGGCCTGGTCCACCGACGGGACGCTGCTCGCAGCAGCCAGCGATGACCAGGTGGTGTTGGTCTGGGAGATCGATGATCGGCGGCTCGTTGCCGAGCTCACCCCCCACCCGGCAGGCGCCACCGACGTTGGTTTCCTCGGGCGAGGAAGGACCGTGGCGACGACCAGCCGCGACGGCTCGGTCCAGCTCTTCGATGTGACGCTGGCAAGAAGGATCGGCACAAGCGCCACGGGCCACAGTGCGACCGCGTGGCGGCTTGCTGTGCTCCCAGACCGCACCCGGTTTGCCACGAGCAGTGAGGACGGGTCGGTGCAACTGTGGGATGCACTGCATCTCGGCCGAGCCTGCGAGCGTGCCGATGGAGCCTTCGATGCCGAGCAGCAGCGGAGGTATCTCGGCGAAGGGGAAGGTGCGCTGGGGTGCAATTAGGAGACGAAATCGAGGCGCGGCCGGTGATTGTGGTCAGAGAGCCCGGCCGGACACCGTTGTATCTCGTGGTACACGACCCGTTGGAGGTGGGGCGCGATTGCTCCGGCCTGCTGATCGATGACCCCGGCGTCTCGCGGAGCCACCTGCGGCTGCGCCCCGTCGACTCTGGTATCGAGGTTTCGGATCTGGAGAGCAGCAACGGCACCTTCGTTGATGGGCAGCGTCTCGACGCACCGCTGCTGTTGGACGAGGGATCCGTGGTGCGCCTCGGAGACACGACGATCGAGCTCGTGCCGGGGCGGGGCGGCGAGACGACGCCGGCGGCACCAGAAGCGAGGACTTCCATCGATCGGGTCGCGGCGGCGGTGCAGGCGGAGAGACCGGTGCTGCCGGCTGTCGCAAGGAGTGAGGGAACCTTGACCATCGTGTTCACCGACATCGAGTCGTCGACCGAGTTGTCGACCAGACTCGGCGATGCCCGATGGTTCGAGGTGCTTTCCGAGCACAACGCGCTGGTACGTCGCCACGTTCTCGACCATGGGGGCGAAGAGATCAAGGGCCAGGGCGACGGATTCATGCTGGTGTTTGGCTCCGCCAGGCGGGCGCTCCAGGCAATGATCGAGGCGCAACGAGAGATCGCTGGCGGTCTTGGCTTCGACGAAGCAGACCTACGGATCCGCGTCGGCGCCCACACCGGCGAAGCCATCGCAGACGACACGGGCGACCTCTTTGGCTACCACGTCAACCTGGCGGCGCGGATCGCCAACGAGGCGGCTGGGGGGGAAATCCTCGTCTCGTCGCTGCTCAAGGAGATCGTCGAATCGAGGGGCGAGTTCGGATTCGGTGAGCCACGCAATGCAACGCTCAAGGGCCTGTCCGGGGAGTATCTGCTCTACCCGGTCTCCTGGGAAACCGATCCCTCGTAGCCGGCCGGCATCGATGTTTGGATTTCCCGGGGATGACCACCTTCGTCGAAACGACTCTCGACTCCGGACTCGCGACGCTCAACCCGTTGCCGTAACCCATCCCGGTCGGTGGGCGAGAACCTGGAGCTCGCTGCATTCCTCGACGGCGACCCAGCCGTGGCCGCGACCCAGTCCGCTCTGCTTGAAGCCGCCGAACTCCATGGCAACGTCCGAGGCGCCGACCCGGTGCACGTTGACGAACACCGTTCCCGCCTCGATGCGACCGGCGACGTCGAATGCGTGGTCGACGTCGTCGTCCCACACCGAGGCGGCGAGGCCAAACTCGGTCTGGTTTGCCAGCTCGATCGCCTCGTCCTCCTCATCGAACGGGATGATCGGGACCACCGGACCGAACTGCTCGCATTGCACCAGCTCGTCGCCCTGCGCCAAGCCGGTCACTACCGACGGCAGCACGAACCAGCCGTCTCCCCAGGACGCCGAGTCCCGCCGGCTCCCGACCGTTGCCACCTCCGCGCCCTGTGCCCGGGTGCGATCGACCAGTTGGTTGACGAAGCTGTACTGGGCCTCATTGTTGAGCGGACCCATGGTCACGGCCGACTCCAGGCCGTCGCCGACGACCAGATCGTCCACGGCGTCGGTGAACCGCTCGGCAAAGTCCTGATAATGGGAGCGGTGGACGTAGATCCGCTTGATGTTGTAACAGATCTGCCCGGTCCCGGCGTAGACCCCGCGCACGAACTCGGAGATGAGATCGTCGGTGACGGTGGACCCCTCGAGCACGATTGCCGGGTCATTGCCACCAAGCTCGAGGCCCAGGTTCTTCACCGTGTCGGCAGCGTCGCGCATGAGCTGCTTGCCGGTGTCGGTACTGCCGGTGAAGCGGATACCACGGATCTTGGCGTGCCGTGCCATCGCCGCCCCGACCTCGCGCCCGGCCCCGGGGACCACATTCAATACGCCATCGGGCAGGTGTGCATCGAGCACCCGCAGCGTGCCGGAGAGGGCCAGCGGGTTGTAGCTGGGTGGTTTCACCACGAGGGTGTTTCCCGCCAGCAGCGCCGGAGCGATCATCAGATAAGCCAGGTACACCGGTGCGTTCCAGGGGACGATGACCGCCATCGGCCCCATCGGGCGGTAGCGCCGTTCAATGCGGCCCAGCGAATCCTCGGTGACGTCGACGGTGTCAAGACGA
>CAXMOP010000041.1:0-27636 GCA_964195155.1 uncultured Kiloniellales bacterium
GAAGTCGGCCAGACGGTCGACGCCACCTAACCCAACACAGCTCATCCACAAACGAAGAGGGGACGCCTTTCCCGAGGCGTCCCCTCTTCAATGGTTCCAGGGCCACCGGAACCACCCGCCCATATCGGCACATATGCGCTAGCTGGCTGTCGGGCTGCGGAGGCCGGCGGGTAGCCGGTTCGGATGTCCGGCGATGCGCCGCCGGTCGTGCACGATCGGGGCATCGCCGGATTTTGCACAGCTATCGCGCTACTCCTGCACTACCCCTACCTGGCCTGACAACCTCGCCTTATCCGTTGAATGTGCCTGTAGGGTCGATTGGGAAGATCTGAGAACACCCATCCACCGTGTATCCGCTAAGAGTCTGATCTGGTGGGCTGACAGGGTTTGAGCATCCACTCGCGGCCGTAAGGGCGCGGGTAAGAGTCAGGTCGAGCTCCACTTGGCTGTCCCGGGAGTGCCGTCGGAGAAAGCTCGGTCTCGCCTTCGATGCGGGTACTAACTGGGGACCGCCCGAATCAACAGATCTTTCAGCTTCTGGCACTCGGCGTAGCTCCATAACCAGCGATGCACCGTCTGGCGCGCCACCCCATAGCGTGCGGCGCGGCACATCGGTCACCGACGCCCCGCCCAACACCTCCTACAGCGCCTGAAACCGCTGCTCCACAACACCGCGCTCCACGAGCATCACACTGCCCTCGTCCGACAAGAACCGTTGTCAGAGAAGGATTGAAACCGGAAGGTGTCACACAGGAACCGGAACCGCCGTCGCCCAGCAACCGAACCGCGTCCCACAAGACTGTCACACACCAACCGGAGCCACGGTATCCAATATGAACCGGGACTGCACATGACGGAAGTTGAACGGACCGTGGCCAAATCATGGCCATCCGCTAGTCGATCGACCATGGAGCCCATGGTCGATCCGCCCGGGAAGTCAATCCGTACATGCGATTCGACCTAGTGGAGGTGACGGGATTTGAACCCGTGGCCCCTACGTTGCGAACGTAGTGCTCTGCCGGACTGAGCTACACCCCCGGGAGAGGCGGGATTGTAGAACTAGCCGCCGATGATGCGCACCGAAGGGGGTGCGGCGTCGAAGTCGAGGTCATCTGCGGTGGTCGGCGCAGCGGGTGCCGTGTGGTCCAGGTGCACGACGTTTTGCCGGCGCAGCGACCGTTGCTGGCGCATGTAGATAATCAAACCGACATAGGCCCCGATCGCGACGTCGACGGTGATCGCCACGCCGAGCCAAACGACACTCGATGTCGTCACCGCCAGGACCAGGGTCAACGATGCCAACACCAGCAGAACGACGAATACTCGTTGCCGTTTGGCCTGTGAGCTTCGTGCGGCGTGGTACTCCTCGGCGAGGGGCTCCTCGGAGCCGGCGACCGCGCCGAGCCGCGCCTTGGTCACGGCGTACTGATGGGTGGTTTCACCTGGACTATCTCGGCGGTGGTCGAAGAACGACGGGAGCAAGAATGCCGCCCAGGCCCCGGCGATCAAGATGAAGAAAAAGATTCCCATCAAGCGATATCCATCGATCTGTTCGCAATTTCGCCAGCACCGTGAGCGTAGACCGGGGTGGTCGAGCGGACGCGGATTTGCAATAGATTGTTTTGCCTAATTGTGCTCGGTCGGCTCACTGAGGAGCAGCGCCAACCCATGGCCGAGCGCAGGGAGGACCACGGCGAGGGACTCCTCGACGCCCCGCGGCGAGCCCGGCAGATTGACGACGAGCGCATTTCCCACGGTGCCGGCTCTGCCGCGGGACAGCATGCCGTGAGGGTTCTCACCGAACGTGATCGCCCGCATCGCCTCGGCCAGCCCAGGAGCCTCTCGCTCGATGACTCGAGCCATGGCCTCAGGGGTCAGGTCCCGCGGCCCCAGCCCGGTACCCCCGGTGGTGACGACGAGGTCGGCGATCCCGGCAAGCTCCACGATCGCCGCCGCCACCGGTTCCACGCCGTCTTCGGTGACGCGTCGCTCGACCACGGCGTAACCGCCGGCTGCCAGCATCTCGGCGACCTTCTCGCCCGAAGTGTCCTGGCGCGTCCCGTGCGCCACGCCGTCGGAGACCGTCAACACGGCGGCTCGCCACTCAGCCACGCGACCAGTCCCCCGACCTGCCGCCCCGCTTCTCCAGAAGACGAACGGAGCTGATCTCGGCGCCGCGATCGATGCCCTTGATCATGTCGTACAGCGCAATCGCGCCGATCGCCGCGCCCGTTATGGCCTCCATCTCCACGCCGGTCTTGGCCGTGACCGTTGCCGTGACCGTGATCCTGGCCCCATCTTCGATCGGCTCGACCGCTGCGGTGACCGACTCGATCGGCAACGGATGGGCAAGCGGCACCAGATCCGGGGTCCGCTTCGCCCCCTGGATGGCAGCAATGCGGACGGTGGCGAGCGCATCGCCCTTTGGCAGATCTCCACCGAACAACCGCTCGCGGGTGGCCGCAGCCATGGACACGGTGGCCTCTGCAACGGCGAGGCGTTCGGTCGGTTCCTTGGCGCCGACGTCCACCATGTGCACGTTGCCTTCATCGTCGAGGTGGGTGAGACCGTCAGCCACCGAGCACCTCCGCAGCCGACCGCGCCTCGGGTCGATGACTCATCTCGAGCTCCACGGGATCGCCCGCCTCGAACGCGGCAACGCCGACCGGCATGACCGCAAGAGCATCCGCAAACGCCAGCGCCGACAACACATTCGATGACTGACCGCCGGAGGGTCTTGCCCGCAGCAGCCCGTCGTCGTCGCGCCCGGTCACCACCCGCAGGAACACCTCCTTCTCCTCCGCCCCCTTGACCGGTTCGTCCATGACCGCCGGCACTCGATCGCGAAACACCAGCCGGGATCCCAACATAGTGAGCAGCGCCGGGCGGACGAACTGCTCGAAGGATACGAACACCGAGACCGGGTTGCCGGGGAGCCCGAAGAACGGCTTTCCGGCGACGGTCCCGAAGGCGAGTGGCTTGCCGGGCTGCATGGCCACCTGCCAGAAATCCACGCCGCGACCGTTTAGCAATGCTTTCACGACGTCGTAGTCCCCCATCGACACGCCACCGCTGGTCAGCACGAGATCACCGGCGCTCGACGCGGCCTCGAGAGCTGTTTCGAACACGGTGGGGTCGTCCCCGACGATCCCGAAATCCAGCACCTCGGCGCCTGCACCCTCGAGGAGGGCCCGCATCAGCGTCGTATTTGAGTCTCGGATCTGGCCACGCTCGAGCTGCGGGGTCGACCGATCCACCAGTTCGTCCCCGGTAGCCATCATGGCAACGACCGGCCGCTTCCTCACCAGTGGGGTGACGCCCAGCGAGGCCAACACGCCGGCGTGGGCGGGCCCGATTCTCTGCCCTGGGGAGAACACCGCGGTCCCGGCGTTGAGGTCGCCGCCGGCGGGACGAACATTCTCGCCGGCAGCAACGCCGTCCAGGATGCGGACCGCGCTTCCGACCGGCTCGGTGACCTCGACGCGAACCACGGCATCGGCTCCGTCAGGCATCGGGGCGCCGGTCATGATCTTGATCGCGGTGCCCGCGGTGACCGCAGCGTCGGCGGGCGAACCGGCGGATGCCTCACCGAGGACCTCGAGCTCGACCGGCACGGCTGCAACCGAGTCGGCGCGAACCGCGTATCCGTCCATTGCCGAGTTGGAGAAGGCGGGGATGTCCTCGGGCGCGGTCACGGCTTCTACGAGCGCCAGGCCGAGCGATTCGGCGGGGTCGACGCGGACCTCGGTCAACAGCGGAACGCTGTCGAGGATCTTGGCCTGAACCTCACGCAGCGGTCGCATCACCATGCTGGTCCCAAATCGGCTCGCTTCAAAGTGCCACTCCCCGCTCCTGGCCGCGTGCCAGTCTGACGATATTTGGCCAATGGCGCGCCAGGACCAGGACTGCCACCGCCGCTCCCCATGCCAGCGCCCACCCCCGGTACCCGGCAAGGGCGAGGCCGGGTACGTACACGGCCATGGCGACCAGCGATGCGACCGAGGCCACCTTGCCGATGAACGTCATTCCCAGCCACAACACGGCCAGACCGAGGCCGACCAAGGGCGCCAGGTAGATCGAGCCCCCAATGGCCGTCGCGACACCGCGTCCGCCTTTGAATCGAAGCCAGACGGGAAAAATGTGGCCGAGGACCGCGAAAAACGCACCAGCGGCGGCCAGGGTGTCCACGGACCACGCGGCGCTGCCTCCACCGAGGTAGGCGCCGAGCCCGGCAGCGACAGTCCCTTTGAGCGCGTCACCGAGCATCACCAGCGCTGCAGGGCCTTTGCCCATGGTGCGCAAGACATTCGAGGTTCCCGGGTTGCCGCTACCCGCGTCATAGATGTTCACACCGAGAATCCTCGGCACGATCACGCCAAAGTCGACGCTTCCAATGAGGTACGCCGCTACCAGCGCAATCAGCACTTCCACGCAACCGAGTGTACGCCCGGGGGGCCTACCGTCCTTTCACACCGACGCCGAACGCGCCACAATGGTGCCAATCTTCCCTCCCCGTGGAAACCGATCGCAGGCCCCCCACCATTCCCCCTGCTTGCGTGAGGCGACCACGGGGGGGGAACTTCCCTGCCTGACTAGTCACCGGTCGGGACCGACCCCCTTCCATCGGCGCCGGGTCGGAGATACGTTCAACGGGTGTTCTGGCTCACCCGCCCTCCATATCTGCGATGGGCAGCCGCCGCCCTGATCTTCCTCGCAGCCCTCGGGTGGGATCTGCAAGGTCGGAGCGGATCCCCCTACCCGTTCGCCGCCCAATCGATAACGGCCGGCGCACCGATCACCGAAGGCGACGTCGAGTGGCGGACCATGCCGGACGGAGTGCTCACCCTGCCCGACCTGAACGCGCCGGTGGCCACCAGGGCCATCGCCCAAGGCGAGCCGATCCTGCCCTCCGCAGTCGGCGCCGACCAGGGCATCCCGAACGGGTGGTGGGCGGTCTCGGTGTCGCTCCCAACCGCCACGCCGATCGGTGCCTCGGTCCGACTGATCAGCACCGAGCGCGCGGTGCAGTCAGAGGGGATCGTGATCGCGCTGGGAACCTCCGACCTGCTGTCGATCGCAGAAGCCGGGCTGGTCGCGGTGCCACCGGAGCACGCCGCTGCCATCGCCACTGCTGCGGCGGAGGGAACGCTGATCGTGCTGGTCGCGCCGTAGTTCTTCGTCGCCCCCGCTTCAGGGGGGAGACATCTTCGGCCGCAATGGGCCTCCATGCGGCCCCGCAGACGGGGGCTCCATGGGAACCCCCTCCGCTCGCAGCGTCGCTGCTCGCGCCTCCCCCACTCCCGTGGGAGAGGCGAAGAGGCTCCTAACCTCAGCGGCATGGTCGACGCCATTTTGTGGGGGCTCATCCAAGGCCTCACCGAGTTCCTTCCCGTCTCGTCGAGCGGCCATCTGGTGTTGATCCCCGAGCTGTTTGGCCGCGAGGGCCCCGATCTCGCCACGACGGCGATGCTGCACCTCGGTACCCTCGGGGCGGTCATCGTCTACTACCGCGCCGATCTACTCCTCCTCCTTCGCTTCGACCGGCCGGCACGAAAGATGATCACGCTGTTGCTTATCGGCACAATCCCCGCAGCCGTCTTTGGCCTCACCCTCGAATCGACGCTCGATCGGATCAACGAAAACCCGCGGGTGGTTGCCGGGTTCCTGATCGTCACCGGGATCGTCCTCCTGTCGACCATGCTGATCCGATTCGGCGACCGCACCGCAGCCGACCTGACGGCAAAGGATGCCGCCTTGATCGGCCTGGCTCAAGCAACCGCCCTGATCCCGGGGATCTCACGATCCGGGATGTCGATCTCCGCCGGCCTCGGACGCGGCCTCGACCCGGTGGAATCGGCGCGCTTCGCATTTCTCCTTGGCATCCCCGCCATTGCCGGCGCCGGTCTCCTGTCGGCTGGCAGAGCGGTCAGCGATGGGACGGGCATCGGAACTCCGACGATCGTCGGGGCGGTGGTGGCAGGCGTCGTGGGGTACTTCGCCATCGCCTTGCTGATCCGGGTGATGACCTCGGTCGGGCTCGGCCCGTTTGGGCTGTACTGCATCGCCCTCGGCACAATTGCACTGGTGCTGCTCTAGGCGAGCGGAAACACCTGCTTAGCGGGCGCGCATCCGATTGTTTCTCGCGTTGTGCTCCACCTCGGCCCTACCCAACGCTTCCATCACCGGTGGGACGTAGTTGGCGAACGGCCCAGCCCCTTCTTGATCCCGTACCAGCCACCAACCGGGTTATCGGGGGACCGGCCCCATGCTTCTACCGTCCCCTCCTTGGCCTCCTTCTGCTCGTCGGCGTTGCCCAGGAGCATCCAGTCGCCGTTGGCAACCAGCATCCCGTGAAGGTCGTCGAGACAACGAAGTTCGTAGCGCAGCTGGGTCGACCCCACCTGGACGACCAGCGTCGGCGGATCGGATTCCTCGTCCCGATATGCGTTGAACGCAGATTTTCCCGGTGGTGTTGTGAGCAGCCACGGAACGTCGACGGTGCCGGATCCCTCAACCTCGGTGCTCATGCTCATCCCCCGGTCTCGATGCGGGTCTTGAGCCCACTGGCAAACCGGTCGAACGATGGCTGCAAGTCCGGCATCGACTTCCAGATCATGCCGAGCATTGGACCGGAGTACTCCTCACGCATGTGGAATGCAGTTGCGTCGCCGGCCGGCGTCAGGGTGTAGGTGCGCTCTCCGGTGAACAAACCCAGTGGCATGCCGCCCTTCCACACCATCCGCCTGCCGGGGTCGTACTCGACCACTTTGAGCGAAAAGGCACGACCGGGATTGGCCTCGGTATGCAGCTTTAGTTTCTGGCCCGGGGCGATGGTGCCATCGATCTCCACGCCCGAATCCCGGTCGGTCATGCCCCTGGCGTCGGTGAGCACCTCCCAGATTTGCTCCGGGGTGCCGTTGATCGTGTTCGAGGTCTCGTAATACTCCATTGGTGCCCCCTGTTCGTGGTCAATGCCTGAGGGTACGATACGACGACATACCTGACATCTGTTGGCAGGTATAGGAGAACTCCTCGATGCGCGCCGACCGCCTTGTGGCGATGCTGCTGTTGATTCAAAACCGGGGCCGGCAGACGGCCGGCCAGCTCGCCGACGAGCTCGAGGTGTCGGTACGGACTGTCTATCGCGATGTCGAGTCGCTGATGAACGCCGGGGTGCCGCTGGTTCCGATTCGTGGGTCCCGCGGAGGATTCGAGCTCGTCGACGGATATCGCACCCAGCTCACCGGTCTCACCGCTGACGAGGCGGAATCGCTGTTCCTGGTGGGAATGCCGGGCCCGGCCTCGGAGCTCGGACTCGACAACTCGCTCGCCCGCGCCGAGCTGAAGCTGGTCGAATCCCTTCCTACCGATCTCCGTATCCGCGCTCATGGCGTTCGAAACCGTTTTCACCACGACCCGTTGCCATGGTCCGATGACCGCGTGGCCGACCCGAACCTCGCGATCCTCACCCAGGCCGTCTGGAAGCAGCAAGCGGTTTCTGCCAGGCACCGTGACGGCGGGGAGATCCACACGCTGCAGCCGCTCGGCCTCGCCCTCAAGTCCGGGAAGTGGTGGTTGGTCGCCGTCGATTCGGCGGCCACGGTCTTCGACGTCGAGCTGCTCGCCGACGTGACCGCGACCGGCAAGCGATTCGACCGACCCGACGAGTTCGATCTCGCTGCGTTCTGGGCCGACTGGGTCCGATCGGTTGAATCCGGTGACTACGGTTTGGCGAAGACCGGAGAGGAGCCCCGATGACGACGGTCGATCATCCCTTGATGGACGAGGCCATGGCCAAGCGCGCGGCCGTGCGCGAGCTACTCGTGCGCACGCCCGAGGAATATGCAGAGATTCGGGACCTGTGGAAGGCACATAGCCTCGCCGAAGACGATCGCGACATCGCCGGGCTGATGGCAACTCTCACCGACGACTGCGTATACGAGCTCGTCCAGACCGGTGAGCGCTGGGAGGGCCACGAGGGCGCCACCCGGTTTTATCAAGGTCTGCTCGGCGCCTTCCCGGACATCGAGTTCAACCTCACTTCGATCGTGATCGGACCCCAGGGGGTTTGCGAAGAGGCGGTCGCCACCGGCACCCACGCCAACGAGTGGCTTGGCCGGCCACCCACCGGGGAGCGGGTCACCTGGCGGGTGATCATCTTTTTCCCCTGGGACGCCGAGGCGAAGCTCTTCACCGGAGAGCGCGTCTACTCCTTCTTCCCCGACGGCGAGGGGTTCTGACCGTTCTTGCGTAGCAGGCGGCCATATATCGCTTCTCGCTACGCAAGAACGGTTGGGATCAGCCGGCGTGGCCGGGCGGGTTGGGGATCGAGGCAAACGCCTGGCGGCGCGCCTCCACGATTTCGTGGCCGATCTGCTCGATGCTGTCGATGAGCCATAGATAGGCGGGCTCTCCGCGGCGATAGTTGGCCTGGGCCATGCCCTGGATCCGGCCCTGTTCCTGGAGCCGCTTCACCTGGTTGTGGTTGTTCACCGGCTCGAGGGTGTAGACGCCGAGGGTCTTACCCCCTGCCGAGTTGAGAATGGAGAAGGCCGGCACATCGGACGGGCCGTCTGCGATATAGATCATGTGCTGCAGCGGCACCCTGCGCTGCGATTCGGGAATCCGGGCGTTGACGTCGATCTCCGACGCCTTATTGACGCCCTTGTTGATCTCGAAGATGGCCCGCGTCTTCGAGGTGTTGTCGATGATGTAGGCGAGCTGGCTCACCGGCGCCGAGGCGGTCGGCACCGGCAGTTGCTCCAGGTATCCCGGCAGTGCTGCGGCTTCAATCAGCGTGTTGGCCCAGATCCCATCGACATGGGAGGCAACGGCGCTGCCTTCGATCATCGGCAGCAGGCCCGTGCTGACCACGTAATGCTCGACGGCGATGCCCTCCGCCGCGAACTCCGGGATGTCGGCGACGTGACGGCGGGAAGTTTCAAAGAACTCCGGGATCCCGGGTGCCGTCTCGAGGTCCTTGCCGAGCAGGCGCAGCTTCTCGTTGCTCAGGTCCTTGAATATCCCCTCGCGCACGTAGGTGAGCAGGTGGCCCAGATAGGCGGTGTCGCGCTGGATCTGAACGCCCTGGCGGGAGTAGTAATCCGAAAGGCCGTCGACCTCGGCCCAGAACGTGGCACGGTCGACGTCGTACTCGGTGAAGATCGGATCCTGCATGTTGCCCGGGATCAGCGTGCGGTCGAAGTCCCAGACCAGGGCGATCACCGTCTGGGTGTGCAACGGAACCGGCATCGGCTTGAGATTAGGAGGTCGAGCGGGTCCTACGGGATTTCGAAGCCACCGAAGACGACCTGCTCGTCGTGGATCCACCAGGCCTGGAGCCGGCACGGTGCGCCTCGCAGGTCGACATGGGCGGCGCCGATACGATCGAGCGCGATCAGCACCACCGGCTGCCAACCCTTGACAGCCAGAGCCCACAATCCGGAAGCGAGGGTGGCGGCATCGACGCCGTCGTCGAGGACGATCTCGACCGTTCGGTCGGACTTTGCCACCACGGCACGGAGGGATCCAAGGCTCTTGGGGACGTCGAGCAGCTCGGCAAGCGGCATCTCCGCGGCGCGGTCACGGCGACGCGTATACACGTCGATGGTGGCTGCGGTGACCCGGTCGACTTCGGTGAGGGTGTCGTGGACGGCAACGGCCATGTCGCTCCTGGATGAGTTACATCATTGTAGTTCAATTTGGCGAGTCGGAGTCGCGAGTCGCGAGTCTCCAGCAAGAGAGGAGCCCTCGTGCGTTACTCAGCTTCTCCGTTCCAGGATTGCTCGAACGGTGTCGACGGTGTCGGCGTCGTCGGGGTCCTTGTCCTCCCGGTACCCCTTCACCCTGGCGAACCGCAGCGCCATCCCTCCGGGGTAGCGCGGCGAGCGCTGTACGCCGTCGATGGCGATCTCGTACACGATCCTCGGCTCCAGGTAGACGACGTGGCCTTCCCTATGGTCCTCGATCGCCAGGAACTGCTCGGTTTGCCACCCCAGCATCTCATCGGTGAGGCCCTTGAAGGTCTTGCCGAGCATGACGAAGCCGCCATCGGGATCCCTTGCCCCCAGATGCAGGTTCGACAGCCACCCTTTGCGCCGCCCCGAGCCCCACTCTGCGGCCAGGATCACCAGATCGAGCGAATGCGCCGGCTTCACCTTCACCCATGACCCGCCCCGGCGACCCGCCTCATACGGGGCGTCGGCCTCCTTGATGACGACGCCCTCGTGGAATGCCCTAATCGCCTCGTCATAGAAGGCGGCGGCCGTCGTCCCATCGTTGGTCACGATCGCAGAGATCCTCTGTTCGGGAGGGATCACCGACTCGAGTGCCTCCCGCCGCTTCAGGGTGGGCCGGTCGATGAGATCAACACCATCGAGATGGAGGATGTCGAAGTAGAACGGGGTGAGCACCTCCGACTCGTCTTGGCTTCCGAAGCGGCTCATCGAGTCCTGAAATGACTCCGGCGTGCCGTCGGGGCCGACGAGCAAGGCCTCGCCGTCCAGGATGACCGTGTCCAACGGCAGCTCCCGGGCCTTGGCCACGATCTCGGGCACCCTTGCGGTGAGATCGTTGAGGTTCCTGGTGAACACCGCGACCCGGTCGCCATTGCGGTGCACCTGGATGCGCAGACCGTCGGGCTTCCACTCGACGGCCGACCGGCCAAGCGCCTCGATGGCCGCCTCGGCGGATTCTGCGGTCTTGGCCAGCATCGGCTGCAAGGGCGTGAACACGGTCAGGCGATACCGGTCCAACACCGACGGACCGCTGACCAGCGCATCGGTGGCGACGGTGGTGAGGCTCCCCGCCAGCATCGCCGCCCGCCGAACGGAGTCGGCATCGGCGTCGATGGCCGCAGCCACGGCGTCTGCCATCACCCCCTCCAATGCCCCCTGGCGCAGGTTGCGCAGGATGAGTCCGCGGAGAAAGTCCTGCTCGGCATTTGTTGCTCGCGCAAACATCGAGCCAAGCAGCTCCGCCTTTGCTGCTTTCGACCCTGCGCCACTGGTCTTTGCCACGCGCCCCAGGGTGTCGTCGACCTCTGCGATGTTCAGGGTGGCTGCGTCGGCAGCCGGCTCGTCGATTGCAAAGACCGCGGCGTATCCGGCCCCGAGCCGGTCCTGCAACGGCTGCCCAGACAGGTAGGCCACCGCGATCGGCGCGTCTGCTGGCGAGGTGCCGCGGAGCAGGTCGGCCAGGATCGCAATCTTCCTGGATCGAGCCCGCGTGGACCGCACCTCGTCGGATGCCTCGACGATCCGGGAGAGCAGCACGATCAGCCCCTGAATCGGTCGAACGGCTCGAACTCGATCCCGGCTTCTTCGAGGGCGGCGTCGACCCTGGCCGCGATCGGCTCCAGATCGAGCGGCTGGGTGTCATCCCACGGATCCGCTTCATGCAAGCGGGCCTCGATGGTCTCCAGGGTCACCCCGGTTGGGCCGATGGGTGCAAGCTCGCCCCAATCAAGCGGTGCAGCGACCGGTGCTCCCTTCTTGGGCCGGAGGGAGTAGGGCACCACCGACGTCGCCCGCGGCATGTTGCGCAGCCAGTCCACGAAGACCCTTCCGTCTCGATCGGTCTTCTTGAACGCGGTGGTCAACTGATCGGGGTGGGCGGCAACGGCCAGCATTGCGCCGCCCCTGGCCAGACGGTCGACCCGCCTGGCGTCGAGGTCGCGTTCGATGGGCGTGCGGAGATGGAAGCCCTTCGAACCCGTCGCCATTGGCAGCGTCGGGATCCCGAGGTCCCCGAGAAAGCCACGCATCGTTTCGGCCGCGGCAACGACCGCCTCGTCGGCGCCCTCGGGAGGGTCGAGGTCCCAGATCACCCAATCGGGGTGCAGCCCATCCTCGACGGTGACGGTGGGGACATGGAAGGTGATCGCGGACAGGTTGGCAAAGAACAGCAGACCATCGCGGTCGTTCACCACCGGGTAGGTGGTGACACCGTCCTTCTTGTCGAGCGTTACCGACCCGACCGACTCGGGTGCATGGCTTGGCCGGTTCTTCTGCATGAACCCCTGGCCGTCGATTCCCTTGGGGAAGCGCTCCACGGTGAGGGGTCGCCCCTCCAGATGCGGCAGCATCCGATCGGCGGCGGCCTCGTAGTAGTCGGCGACGTCCGCCTTGGTGAGCCCGCTATCGGGGAAGAGGACGCGGTCCGGGTTGGTGATCGTCACAGCAAGCCGGGCTGATCACTCGCCGAGGCTCAGCGTTGCGCCGAGCTGCTGCACCATGTCCCGCATGTCCGGGCCGCCCCACTGCCCGACGATCTTGCCGTCTTCGATCTGCATGAAATCGACGAGCTGCACCTCTATCGATCGACCCGTCGCCGGTATGCCGGCGAAGTCGCCGAGGTGGGTTCCTTGCAGCGTGGCGCGAAACGACGCGCCATGGTCGTCGGCAATGACATCGTCGACCACGACGGCGATGTCCGGGAACGCGGTACCAAAGCCTCTGATCCGCTCGATCTGGCTCTCAGCGTCAAGCGCCGCTTCCCGCGGAGACATGTGGCGCTGATAGTCGGGAGCGGTGAACCGCGAGATCGCGTCCGGGTTTCGCTCAACCCAGATCTCCTGGATGTAGCGCTCGACTAGTGCTCTGTTGTCATCTGCGGACACCGGGACCTCCTCGTTCGCGATGGTCGTCGCTGGGTGAACCTACCGCGAACGAGGATGCGTCGGGGCGCGGCCTACGCGGAAGCCGGTTCCGGCGCCCGGGTGCGACCAATTTTGCCGCTCGACAAGCCACCAATGATGACGATTGCGCCGAGTACGAACGGATAGATCATCCAAAAGGCAATCGCAGGGATCAGGCTGCCGACGATGATCATCGTGCTGGCCACTGCGCGACGGGACGCCCTGAGGGCAAGCCCACCGAGGAGCAGCACCGCGGGTAAGAACCCCAGTGCGATCGCCCAATCGGGATGATCGTTTCCGACGATCACCACGCCCATCACGGCCTGAGTCACGCCGTAGAGAATCACGGTGGCTTCCCACCAGCGGTTGGTCCAGGTCTGCACGTTCATGGCTGTCTCCAATCGTTCCCTGAACGCTGAGCCGGCCAGATCGAATCCGGCGTGGACCCACACCCGAGCTGTACCGATGCCGCCGCCATCGCGACGCAATCGATCACGGAACAGCTGCGCCATCGGATCGCCGTACCTGCGGCGATGCTCCTCGGGGTAAACGAGCAACATTGCGCGATACAAGCGGTCCGAGCGCATCATGGTGAGCCCTCCCAGCCGGGTTGCAGCCGCGAGGCCACCTTCTTGGCTTCGGCTGCGCGCACCAGCTGTTCGAGCCTGGCGAGCTCGGCAGTGAGCACGCGAGCGCCGAAGCCGGAGACCCGGTAGTAGCGACGCCGCTCATCGTCGAGCTCGGGGTCGGGCCGATCGTCGGATTCCTCGATCAGGTCTGCGTTCAACATGCGTTTGATCGCCCCGTACAGGGTGCCCGGACCCATCGAGACCTCGCCGTCGGTCATCCGCTCGACTTCGCTCATCACTGCGTAGCCATGCTTCTCGCCGTCGGCGAGGGCAAGCAGGATGTGCAGCTGAGCGGGTGGCAGCGGCAGTAGGTCGCTGGGTTCCTTCTCGGCTTCCGTCACAGTGCGATCTCCTTTACAGAGACAACCGTGGCCACGGTGTGTCGACCACAGTTATATCGCACACGGATATATCTGTCAAGTCAGTCTGTCAAGTGCGCCGAGGAGCGCTAAGACGCGGTCAGCACGTACCCGTCGGCGTCATCCGACCACTCGTAGTCGACATAGCCGCGGGCGTCGGCGGCTTTGACAAACTGAAGGAACCCCGAATACCCGAGAGGTTTCTCGGAGAACCCACCGTCGCGTTTGCGCATCTCATCCTTGAGCCCCGACAGGTGGACCGCATCGCCTTCCTTGCCAAGCTCGACCACCAGGTCGTGGAGCAACGCGAACGCAGAGTCCTCGCCTCTCCCCTGCTCGGGAAAGGTGACGATGGGATCGCCGACCGCCCCGTCGTCGTCGAGTAACACCACACCCTTCTCCTCCAGGTGGTGGAGCAGCTCGAGGAAACCTCGGAAGCCATAGTCGCCTTCGGTGAAGGTCGGATCCTTGCGCAGCAACGCCCGCTTGATCCCGGACGCCCGCACGGGGCCGCCTGCCCGGTTGAGCCCGGTGAGGGTGGGGACGATGACGGTCTCGGGCGCCTTGGTGTCTGTTGTGGGTTTTCGTTCCGGCTGTGCAGCGGGTTTGCGGTCGGGTTCGTCAACTCCTGCCAGATTCTCATAGAACAGGAACTCGTCGCATGCCGCCGGCAGAAGCGCCGAGGTCGATGCCTTGAGTCCGATCCCGATCACGGTGCGGTTGAGCTCGCGCAGCTTGTGCACGAGGGGCGTGAAGTCCGAGTCGCCGGTACAGATCGCAAACGACGTCACGTAGCCGCGCTCGAAGGCGAGCTCAACGGCGTCGACCGCCATCTTGATGTCGGCGGCGTTCTTGCGCACGGTTCCCTTGCGCTGGGGAATCTCGATCAGCTCGACCTGGCCGAGGGTGAGCATCTGTCGATCCTTGTCGAAGTGGGTCCAGTCGGCGTAGGCCCGGCGCACCACCACCCTGCCGCGTTCTGCGAGGGCGTCGGCGATCGGTTTGAACTGGAATTCGACGCCGAGATCATCTCTGGCCCCAATCGCCAGGTTCTCGTAGTCGAGGAATACCGCAATCCGTTCTTCTTCCATGATCGGCAGGGTATCAGGAGCCCAGCGTGCGGCGTCAGACTGCCAGGAACTTTGTCAGGATCTCGTTGACCCGGTCCGGCTGTTCCTGCTGGGTCCAGTGGCCGCTGCCCTCCACCTGCGCCACCTGGAGATCCGGCACCCAGCGGTCCATGCCTTCGGCAAGGCTCGCCGGCAGGATCGGGTCGTAGTCGGTGGTGACCATCAAGGCCGGCTGGGTCACCGCGGCGTCCTTGAGGTGGGCGGTCGCTTCGAGGTTGGCGTCGATGTTGCGGTAGTAGTTGATCGGTCCGGCTATTCCCCCGTCGGTGAAAGCATCGACGTACACCGCGAATTCGTCGGCGGTTTGGAAATCGGTGTCGGCGGTCACCCCGAGAAAGGACCGCTTCAGCCAGTCCGACGGGGAGCGGGCGAAGGCCTTCTCGGCTCTGCCCACCTCCTGAAAGTACAGGACATAACTGAACCGCTCGCGGAGAGTCTCATCCTGCTGCATGAATTCGGTGGAAGAAAACCCGGCGCACCATCCGCGGTAGGGCACGTTCAGGCTGACCACTTTCGACACCCGATCCGGGAACATCAACGCGGCGCTCCACACCACGATGCTGCCCCAGTCGTGGCCGACCAGGGCGGCCTGATCGATGCCCTCGGCGTCGAGCAGCCCGATGAGATCGTCGACCAGCGTGATGAGCCCGTACTGGTCGATCGCCTCCGGCTTGGAGGATCCGCCGTAGCCGCGCTGGTCGTAGGCGATGGCCCGGAGACCCGCATCGGCAAGGGCGGGAATTTGGCGCCGCCATGAGTAGGCGATCTCGGGGAAGCCGTGGACGAGCACCACTGGCGGGCCGTCACCGGCCCCGGTCACGGCAAGCTGGATCCCGTTGGCATCAACCAGTCGTCGGCTCGACATTGGGGGAAGACTACCCGGCGAACGTGTGGGCCTCCCTCGACGGAGGCCCACACGTATCAACCCCCACGGTTGCCAGGCCCAGGTCCCGGCCTCAATCCTGGCTGTTGCCGGCCCCGCCGAATGCTGGCCGGACCTTGGCGGTAGAGGGGGCTGAACGAGCCCCCTCTACCGCTTTCTCCTGGTCAGCCCACGGTGATGAGCTCTCGCTCCTCGGCTGTCGGCGACGCCGCGGGCTGCGGGGCCTTGGTTACCAGCAGCAACACGCTGGGGAGGACCGCAAGGGCGGCGACCAACGCCAGCGCGATCATCACCACGGTGAGGAGACCGAAGGTCGCAAAGATCGGCGTCGGCGCAAGCGCCATCACGGCGAAGCCGAGCACCGAGGTCAGCGCCGACAGGACCAACGCACCACCGGTGCCCTCGCCTGCGCGACGCAGGGCGTCGAGACGGGTCGGCTCGTTCTCGAGCTCTTCGCGGTACCTCGCCGTGAAGTGCGTGGAGAAGTCGATGCCCACCCCAACCGCGATGGCGGCAATGGTGGCCGTGACCACGTTGATGGTGAACCCGGCGATGGCCATGAAGGCATACAGCCCGACCACGACGAACAGGATCGGGATCACCGAGGCCACTGCGTAGCGCACCGATCGGAGCAGGGCTCCGGCGATCACCAGGGTCAGCAGGATTGCCAATGGCAGCGAGATCAGCATCGAGTCCCTGAACGCCTCGAGTGACTCGAAGTTCGTGATCACGTCTCCCGTCGCCCCAACCGTATCGATACTCGGAGCGGCCTGGCGCAGCGATGCCGCGGCGTCTTCGAGGGCCTCCCAGGCCGGGCGGATGACCGCACCGTCGGTGAACGACCCGATCTGAACGACGAGAGCCGTCGCCTGGTGGCTTCCTCCGTCGTGGGACAGGAAGCCGGCGATCTCGTCCGCTTGGTAGGCAACGGCTCCATCCGGTGTTGGGACGCCGTTGGCCGTGACGTAGTCGTAGATCGCGACGACCTGGTTCGGGCTATCCGGCAATCCGTTTCCGTCTGTGTCCGTGATCTCGATGCCGCCGGCGGTAATCGCATCGATCGCAGTTGGTGAGGCCATGGTCATGCGCACTACCTCGGTGGCGTATGGAGCGACGATGAGCGCTCCACCCGGCCGGCGCCCGAAGTCGGCGTTACTCCGGTCAAGGCGATCGACGGCATCATCGAGGGAAACCAGGGTCGCAGGGTGGGTGAGGTCGCCCTCCACGTAGACGAGGCTGCCTCCCTCCCCGTCCGAGGGGAAGTGCTCCCGGTATCGATCGATGGACTGAACGACGCTCGTGTTGCCGGAGAGGAAGTCGCGGAGTTCGAAGCCGGACTCCACTTGAATCGCCGCGAACAGGCCGACGCCGCCGAGCGCGATGATCACAGGAATCGTGATCCAACGCCTCGCCGCGAGCCCGTGAACCACGCCACCGGCTGATTTCAGACCGTGGCCGGCGCCCGCGACCTTGTCACTGACCGGGCGGCCCTTGGCAACCGCGCGGCGGTTGCGCCGCCGGGTCAGCAGCATCGGCACCCCAACAAACAGCACGATGACAACGGCGACCGCAGCCGCTCCTATCTGGGGCATCACCGCCGCCAGTGCGACGGCGAGCCCGCCGACGATGGCCACCGGAAGGATCGCCAGCCCGTATATGAACTTGCTGCCCACCTTGATGGGATTGGCGCCGACGGTCGACTCGATTCCGACCAGCGCCCGCGGCGCCAACAGCCCGAGGATCACATAGGCGAGCACCAGTGCGATCGCCGCGCCGATGCCGAATTGGATGATGGCCTCGGTGCCTGAGCTGGCATTGGAGAGGAACGCGGCCACCGACGATGACACGGCCAGCAGCATCGCAAGGAACACCGCCTTCATTCCCGCTGGATAGGCCTGGCGGCGACTCATCCCGTGCTCCACCTGCATCTCTCGGACCCGGCCCGATCCGTGGATGAAGAAGTCGACTCCGAAGCTGATCATCGCGATCGGGACCATGAAGGCCAGCAACAGCGATCCCATCTTGAGTCCGATCAACCCTGCCACGCCGTTGTAGGCGAGCATGGTCAGGCCGAGGCCGCCGGCGACGAGAACGGCCGACCAATACGACCGGTGCACTGCTGCGACCAACAGCACGATAAGGGCGACCGCGAGGAAGATGAATGGCGCCGAGGCCTGGATCGCCTCGTCGAAAGTCTGATCGAAGTCGATCGCCAGCCCGATCGAGCTGGTGTACGTCGCACCGTCGCGGAAGTCGGCCTGCACCTCACGGAGCCAGAGCTCGGAGTCGATGTACGCGTCGAACGTGACGAAATCGTAGGTGACCTGGGAGATGAACGCCGGCGCAGTCCACGCCCCGCCGTCGTTGGTCGCCTGCTCGGACAGGGTGAATCGCATATCGCTCGTCGGCGAGGCAGGGTCGAGAATCGCCGACAGCGCCGCCTTGACGTCGGCATCGGTGGCGGCAGCAAGCCCTCCCGGGATCTGCTCCGAGACGAGGTCGACGATCGACAGGACGCCGGGGACCTCGGATCCAAGGTCGGGGTCAAACTCGGTAACGAGATGCGCGGCGTGGCCAGGATCGGTGCGAATTCGGTCTGAGGCATGCTGCCACTCGCGAAACGCATCGGCAGTCAGCACGTCTCCGCCGTCTACGGCCTCGACGATGAACGCCGCAGACTCGATTGTCGACTCACTATTCAGCGTTTCACCGGAACGGTCGTAGAGATCGAAGACCTCGCCGGACGGGTCGAAATCCGGCTCGTCGCTGTTGGCAACCATCGGTGCGGCGACGCCAAGCGCCAGCGCGGTGAGCACGACAGCGGCGATAACGAGCCCCGCGTGCCGGTTGACCCATTCGAATACTCTCGTGGTCATCAGATGCCTCCTGTGCTTGGCAATGGCTTTGGCAATGGCGTGGTGAAACGTGCCTCTGCGATTGTGGGGACAAGAGCGTCCTTCGAACATTGGGTATGTCCCTGGGATCACCCTGAGTACTCCGGGGTGGCCTCAGGGATCTCCACGGGAATTCTCTGGGGCATGCGGGGTTCGACAAGGGATGGCCCGTGTCAGCAAGGCTCAGGCGCGCGAGCAAAAGCAGCGCCAGCGCGATGAGGAGCTCAGGCGTCAGGCTCGTGGTGCGACGGTACGCAACGTTGCGATCGCAGCATCGGTGCTGGGCGCCTTCGTGGTCGCCCTCGTGCTGCTGTGGCCGGCGCCGGCCGTCGGTGATACCTCCGCAGAGGCCTGGGACCTGCCCCAGCTGGACGGCGAAGGCCGGGTGGCCCTCGCCGATTTCCGGGGCAAGCCAACCGTTGCGGCCTTTTTTGCTTCATGGTGCGAGGTTTGCGAAGAAGAGGTTCCCGAGTTTCTGGCGGTGTCGCGCCAGGTCGTAGACGAAGTGCACTTCGTCGGCATCAACACCCAGGACCGAGGCGCCGGCCTCGGCGACGCCGAGAAGTGGGGCATCGCCGGGGAGTGGCCGCTCGCCGTGGACATCGGCGGGGGCAATGGGAGCGGGCTCAGCACCGGCACATTTGGGATGCGGGGCTCCCCGATGACCGCGTTCTATGACGCCGAGGGAACCCTCGTCCACGTGCAGCGGGGCGGCCTCACCGGTGCCCAGCTGGTGGATGCCCTCGATCAGCTCTTCGGCGTCGACGCCTAGCGCACACCAGCCCTGGGCCGGCAGCGTCATATACACCGCTACGAGCCCTGGGCTGGTAGCGATCAACGATTCTGTGGGCCGGCAGCGTCATATAACCGTTACGAGCCCTGGGCTGGTAGCGGTTGGGTTTATGCCCCGGCCCAGGAGACGAATTCGAAGGACTTCTTCTTTCCGGTGTGATCCTTCACCGTGACCACGAACGTCTTCCCATAGGGTGCCTCCGGGAAGAACACCTGTTTGGACCAGTTGCCTTCACCGTTGGCGTACACCGTGCCCGAGCCGTACTCGGAGCTGATCGTCACCTTGGTCTCGGGGTCGGCGGTGCCGTAGTAGATGTCGTACGGAGGGTCGAGCTCGCACGATCCATAGGTGGCCTTTGCGGTGAACTCGACACCCTCGCTCGGTGGCTCCGTCGTCGGCGGCGCCGGCGGATCGTAGTGGACGGTGATCCGCGCCGAGGTCTCGTTCCCGGCGGCATCGGTGGCAACGAAACTCGCTCCGTTGGCACCGGCCGAAAGCACGAGCTGGATCGACCAGTGCCCCTCCTCGGTCAACCCCGCGTCCCACTTGCCACCCGCGATCACCGTGGCACCGGGTTCGGTCTCCCCCGAGAAGGTCACGACATTCTCCTCAACGTGGGCCCCATCGGCCGGCGACGTGATGGTCAGCCCGGGCGGCGTTGCGTCAAGCGTCGTCGTGGGCGCCTCGGTCGTCGCCGGAGCCTCGGTCGTTGTCGGTTCGGTAACCGGTGGGGGCAGCGCCTCCGGCTCCGGTGAAGGCTTGACCGTTGTCTCCGTGATCGGTGCCTCGGTGGTGACGACGGTCGACTCCGGGAGGGTGGTCGCCACCTCCGGATCGGGTGAGGGGGTGAATATGGCCGCGACCACTACCGCGGCCGCCGCGGCGCTTCCAGCGAAGGCCCATCCGGCTCCGGCCCACATCGCGTGACGACGCTGCGCCGCGGCAAAGCCTGCGGCGGGTGGCCGGTAGTCGGCAACGCTGTGGCCAATCGCATCGACGGCATCGCGGGCACGGTCATCGAGCATGGTCATGATGCTGCCTCCCCATCGAGGCCGAGTCGCGAAGCGAGCCCGGCTCTTCCCTTGTGCAGATGAACTTTCACGGTGCTTGGGCTGCACTGGAGGATCTCGGCGATCTCGGCCACGGGCCGGTCCTCCAGATAGTGGAGGGCGATCGACTGGGCCTGACGCTTTGGCAGGGATCGCACTGCGGCCCAGAACTCGTCGGCCTCGCCCGGGAGCTCCGGCAGCACATGTTGGTTGCGATTCATCCTGGCCACCGCCTTGGCTTCGCTGATGCTCTTGCGGAACCGCGATACCGACAAGTTCGCCACGACCCGGCGTACCCAGGCCTCCGGTTTGTCGTATTGCGAGATCTTTCCCCAGTTCTTGTGCGCAGCCACGAAGGCATCCTGTGCCAGGTCCTCCGCCGCCGAGCGGCTCCCCGACAGCGCATAGGCAAGGCCGATCACCGAGCGCAGCTCACGTTCGTAAAACTGCTCGAACGAAGCAACGGCTCTGATCGGAACCGACTCGGTGCCGGTGCTCAGGTCCCTGCTGGCCGACCGGGATCTTGGCTGTGCGGTCATGCTTGCTACTGGGTTACACGCCTCGGGGCGCAGAAAGGTTTACCGCAACAGTATCGGCCGGGGTTCGTCAGACATGAAACCGCCCCGCACGGAAGGGGGGACACCGTGCGGGGCGGTCGCTTTCTCGGGAAGCCGGCATCACCACCAACCCCCCGAGTTCCGCCGGGGGAGGAAGGGAGAAGTGGAGCTCCCATCCGACGGACACCTGTATTTGGCGGAATCGTATCGCCGATGACAGATAGCGACACCGACGCCGTGTCGGGCAGCTTGGGACAAATCCCCCCTCGGGCCACGCCCAGTTTCAAAGCGGCTGGTTCAGTGCCACGGAGCACAATGTGGGGTCAACCTGCCCCAACCGTTGCAGCGAAAGCCGATTCTCCGCTTGCTAGTCCTGGTCGATCCTCACCAGGACCGCCGAGCCCTTGGCGGTTACCTCGCCTTCGACCAGGAGCTCGGTCCCGACGATCACCTTGCGCTCCTTGATCTCGAGCGCGCTGCCAACGAGTCGCATTGGGAGGAGTGGTGTCGGAGCGAGGTAGTCGACTTCGAGATGGGCGGTGACGAATCGCGGTGATGGATCGGAGCCGATTTCCTCTCCATCAGCGTGCATGGCGAAGATCGCCGCCGAGCCGGTGGAGTGACAATCGATGATTGAAGCGATCAACCCACCGTATGTGGAGTCGATAAATGCAGTGTGGTACGAAGCGGGCACGAACTCGGTGACGGTGACGTCACGATCGGCCCTCGTCTTGATCTGGTATCCGAACTCGTTGAGTCGTCCGCATCCGTAGCAGTGCGCCGCCGGCTCCGGGTAAGTGTCCTGGATGGCGATTGGCATCGAAGCATCTTCGCACAAGTCGTCACTCGTCACAGAGCCCGGCGCGACCGGCCTAACGTCGTCGGGGTGTTGCGGCAACTCGTCACCGCGGCGGCCTTCCTGCTCGGAGCCGCCTCATGCACCGCGGTCGGGGCCGAGACCACCGAACCCCCCACAACAACGCCGCCGCCCACGACCCAGCCGCCTACGACCACTGCAACGACCACCACCATCGAGGTCGAAGCACTCCCCGAGCCCGAGACCATCAGCACCCTGAGCAGCCTTGGTCGCATGACGTGGCAGATGTATGACCTCGACTTCATGGTCACCCATGTCGGCTCGTTTGGGGGCGGGTATGCGGCGCTGCTGTATCCGTCCCTTTCGCATCGGCCCGAGTACCGCGGGATCGCCGAGCCCGGCCTCGTGGCGACGTCGGTCGATGGCATCGAATGGACCCCGCTCACGGAGCAACCGGGCGGACAGGAAGCGTTTACCGCACAGCTCCTCACCGTCGACGGCAGCCAGTTGGTCGTATTCGGTCGACCGTATACCGAGAGCGGCGCACCGCGGACCGACGAGCTTCAGGCGTTTGTCTGGGACGGTGCGGCATGGGGCGAGCTGGCGGTCCACATCCCGGTTGGCAGCCTGACCCGGGGCGGTCAGCTCGACGCCGGGTATCTCGCAGACGGCACCCCGGTCTTCCTCAGCACGCGCGGCGGGGCCTGGTACCAGGCAGAGTCGGGCTTCGACTACCGGCCGGCGATGACCGAGGCCTGGCCCAACTTCATCACAAGATTCGACACCATCGAGGTGTGGCCGACCGATTCGGGAGTGACGCTGCCCGCCTCCACCATCGCTGCTGCCATGGAATACGACGGGCGCTTCGTGGCGGCGGCAACGCCGGGCAGCGGTGGCCAGGCATGGACCTCAACCGACGGCCAGGTGTGGGAATCGATCGCACCGATCGCGGCACCCTGGGGCCAGGGTGGCGGTGTCGTGTCTCCCGAGATCATCGACGCCGGCGGACTGGGATGGGTAGCGGTTGGGTCGTGGAGCGGGAACGGTGCGGTGTGGGTGTCGAGGGACGGCGTCAGGTGGGGTCATCTCGACGAGCTTCCCGGCCCCGCAGGATGGGACCCGCGTATTCCCTGGCCACCGGCCACGGTCGTCGACGACCAGCGGATCCTGATCTACGGACGGGCTCATGACGCCGTGCTGCCCGCTGCTCCGTCCATGGTGTGGGTGGGCACGGTCGACGGATAGTGCCCTCGTCCCCGACCGGCGTATATTCAGCCCAGGAGGTCCTATGCCAAACATCAGCTACCCCGACCTCGACGACATCGATCCGGCCGATCGGGAATCGTCGAGTACGGGCACACGCATTCGACGCCGCGCCCGGAGAGCCAGGCCATCAGGGCCCATGTCCCGGCGGTGCTGCATGCCTTCACCCAGGCGTGGCGAACCACATTCCTCGACGGGGTCGTCGACCATCAGCTGAAGGAGCTGTGCCGGGTCTACGTCTCACAGTCGATCGAGTGCGACTACTGAGGGGCGCAGCGGTCCGTCCAGGCTGGACGGCAAGGCCTCGAGGAAGCCGACTACACCGATCTGCTCAAGTTTGAGACCTCGGGTCGCTATTCGGAGCGGGAGAAGGTCGCACTCCGTTACACGAGCGCCGTTCTTTGGAACTCCGACGTCGCGGACGACGGCCTCTGGGCCGACCTGCACCAGCACTTCACCGAGCCCGAACTGGTCGAGCTCGGGTTCTTCATCGCCCTGACCAGCGGTCAGCAGCGCTGGATCAAAACGCTCGGCATCGGCCACAACGAAGTCCTCGGTGACAGCGACGTCGGTCTAGCGCAGGCTACCGAGCGAAGCTAGGCGTCCAGCAGCCCTTCGTACAGATCGACGATCCCCTGGAACCCGTATTTGTCAGCACGAGCGCGGAAGTCGGCATCGAGCCGCTCCCGCTCCGACTCCGGCCCGTACCGGGCAAGGCCGGCTGCAATATACGTGGCGGGCAACGCCAGGACTTGCTCGTCGAATCGAGCCAGCACCACCTCGACCGACCGCAGCGCAACCAATGACGGATCGTCCACCAACGCAAGCATCAATTCGGCGACCTCGGTTTGTTGGTGTGCCATCACACCCGCCTCGCGGTAAACGTCCCCGAGCTCGGCCAGCCACTCCCGAGTCCCGGTGAGCAACGCCGTGAAGAAGGCGTCGCCGGAGGTGTAGACGACCGGGCGCACCGATTTGCGGGCGTTGTCCATCGACTCCTGATAGGCCTCGCCGAATCGCCCCTCGTATTGATGACGGGAGGCGGAGAACTCGGCGAGAAACTCGAGCGACTGAGTGTCTTCAACACCGACGAACGCTTCCTTGGCTTCCTCGTACAAGGCGGCAGCACCGGCACGATCGCCCCGGAGATCGGCGGTTCGGCCCTGCTGGGCCAGGCTCGAACCGAGGTTCACCCCCGGAGCGCCTTCAAGGATCGGATCGCCAGTCACCGCATCGGCCTCGTCCAGCTCTCCGCGGAAGTTGTGCCAACCGGCAACCAGGTGGTTGAGGAACAGCGTCATGCCGCGCTGGCCGGTGCGGCGGGCGATCTCGTATGCCTCCTTGGTCGCTTCGAACCCGACAGCGGGATCGTCGACCGATGCGACAAAGCTCAGGTTGATGCGGCCGCGGATCGAGGTGGACGCATGGCCCTCGGCATCCGAGATTTCCAGCCCACCCTTGATGAGCGCGATGCCCTGGCGGGGGCGTTGCAGAGCGCCACCCAGGACGGTTCCCCGGGTGATCATGGCGTTGGCGATGTGGTCGGTGAGCTCGAAGGTCTCGAGCGCGGCCAGCGCTTCATCGGCGCCTGCTGCGATCGGCTCGCTGTCACCTTGGGAGAGCATCTGGGCTCGTGCCAGGTCGGACTTGGCGATGGCCAGGTTCGGATCCGACATCAGATCGGCAGCCAGCAGGAACGGTTCGAGCAGGTCGGCGGCGCGCTGGGGTTGCTGGGCTTCGTTGAAGACATGTCCCAGCAGTCGAACGGCGCGATTGAGATCGGTCTCGTCGCCGACAGCGCGATAGTGATCGATCGCTTGCTGGACCGACTCGATCGCACGCGCGTACTCGGCGGCGATGGCGGCCGCAGCGCCGATCCGCTCCCAGATCGGTGCTCGTTCGGCATCGGTGTCGGTGGCCTCGAGTGCCTGCTCGGCGAGCGAGATCGCCTGCTCGTAGGAGTGGAGATCGGCGGCCCGGTCGGACGCGGCGAGCAGCGCATCGCGGGCGCTGGTTCGGAGCTCGGCCGCCTGATCACCCGATGCCGCCTCGTAGGCCTGGCGGTAGTGATCGGCGACGATGACGGCAAACTCGCGGCCGAAGCCTTCCCAGTACCGCGCCGCCTCGACGTGCCGGTTGACCCGCACCTCCTTGCTGATCCGGCCGTGGGCCACCTCACGGATCAGGCCCTGGACGAACCGGTACTGGCCACGTTCTGGCGAGCGTGGGTCCCGGTTGACCTCGAGCAGCTCCGCCTTGACCAGAGGCGAGAGTCGCTCCTCGAGGTCGGCGTTGTCGTCACCGATGATCTGGGCGAGCGTGTCCAGCGTGAAGCTGTGCCCGGCGATCGTGCAATCCTGAAGGAGCTCGCGGTCTGTGGGATCAAGCCGATCCAGGCGGGCCCCGATAACCGCCTGCAACGACTCCGGCACCGAGAGCTCGGCGATATCACCCGAATACCGGAAGACCCCGTCGGTTTCGGTCAACTCGCCGCCCCCGAGCATCATCCGCACGATCTCGACGGCGTAGAGCGGGATCCCGGCCGCCCGCTCGACGATGGCATCGCGCACCTCGGTGGCGATGCCGGGGGCCATCCCATCGACCAGCTCGACCATGTCGATGTCGGCGAGCGGGCCGAGGTGCATTGAGACGAAGCCGTGCTTGCCCTGGCCCCATCCCGGCCGCCGTTCCAGCAGATCAGGCCTGGCCAGGGTGACGACGAGGATGGGATGCTGGCGCGACCAATCAGAGAGCTGGTCGACGAAGTCGAGCAGCGCCGGGTCGGCCCAATGGAAATCCTCGAAGATCAGGGCGGTCGGGCCCCGCTCGGCGATCCGCTCGAAGAAGGTGCGGAACGCGGCGAATAGCTCCGCCTGGTCACCGATAGCGGCATCGCCGACCCCGAGGAGGCTCGCCAGACGGGGCTCGAGCCACTCGGCCTCCTCGTCGTCGGGGATCCAGTCGCGGAGCGCGTCCCGGAGCAGCTCGAGCGTGGTGTCCTCGTCGTAGATCTCGGCGATGTTGGCGCGCTGGCGCACCATCTCGCCGAGCGCCCACAGGGTCACCCCATCGCCGTAGGAGGGTGAGCGCCCCTCGTGCCAGTACACGTCATCGATGATCCCGTCGATGTAGTTGCCGAACTCATCGATGAGCCGGGTCTTCCCGATTCCACCCTGGCCGACGATCGACACCAGCCGCATCCGGCCCTCTCGCTCCACCGCGGCATACATGTCCTTGAGCAGGCGGAGATCGTCGACCCGACCGACAAATGGGGGCTCGATTCCATCGCTCGGCTCCTCGCCGACCCCACCGCGGACCCGATCGGCCCGGAAGGCCGCAACCGGGATCTCCTTCCCTTTGACCGTCTGTTGTCCCAGTTCGGTGAACACGATGGCCCCGCCGGCAGCGCGGCGTGTGGACTCGCCAACCAGCACGCTGCTGGGATCGGCAATCGATTGGAGCCGGGAGGCGGTGTTGACCATGTCGCCGACGACCAGGCCCTGTTCATTGCCGCCGGGCCCGACCGAAGCCTCGCCGGTGAGGATGCCGACACGGACCGCAAGCTCGGGCACATCGTTCTCTGCTCCCAGCTTGGCGATGGCGTCTGCCAGCTCGAGCCCGGCCCGGACCGCCCGCTCGGCGTCGTCTTCGTTGGCTGCCGTGGCCCCCCACACCGCCATCACCGCGTCGCCGATGAACTTGTCGACGACCCCGCCGAAGGTCTCGATCACCTCGCGGGACCGATCGAAGTACTGGGTGAGGAAGTTGCGTACTTCCTCGGGGTCACGGGCCTCCGAGAAGGGCGTGAACCCGGTGAGATCGGCGAAGAGCACGGTGACCAGCCGGCGCTCGGCGGCGGTCGGTGCGCTTTCGGAGACCGGGGCCGCGGCGGGCGCAGCCCCGGTCAGCCCGGTGCCGCAACTGCCGCAAAAGGCGTTCGACGGCGGGTTCGCCGTTCCACAGCTGGCACACACCAGCTCCAGGCCAGTTCCACAGGTGCCGCAGAAGCTATTGGTGTTCGGATTTTCGGTCGCGCAATTCGGGCACGTGATCACACGATGAGGCTACATCCCCGGGAGTCACCAGGACGGCCGACTCACGTAGCGACGATCGGTACGGCCTCTTCGATCCGGTGGCCGAGACGCTCATGGATCAGGCCGAGCACCCCGGTTGTCGCGATGGCGACCAGCAGGGTGACGATCTGCCAGGTTGCCAGTATCGGCGAGGTGTCGGGCGGGATCAGGTTGTTGGCGTAGTAGATCGTGTCGGATGCCTTGTTGCGAATGGGGAAGGTCCCGCTGTACAGGGTCCAGGCACAATCATTGGTGTGATCGCGAGCCCAAGTGTATCCGGCAACTTCTTCGACCGGCTCGGCGCCGGTACACAGTCCGGTGAGTCCGTCGGAACCCAATCCAACGGCACCGAACGTGACCCCCCAAACGATGAAGATCACCCCGATCAGCGCTGTCTGTGCCTTGGAGACGCCTGCGGTTGCCATACAAGAATCTTCGGTTTTACGGCGGTATGGCTGAAGGCACCGGTTTCGCGCTCCGGGCTGCCGGGGGTTGCTCGCTAGCCTCCGAAGGAGCCCTCGTAGCTCAGGGGATAGAGCACCGGTTTCCTAA
>CAXMOP010000042.1:0-2275 GCA_964195155.1 uncultured Kiloniellales bacterium
CGAGCGTCGACCATCGGCGAGGACTCGTCGACACGTCGACCAACGCTGGCCACGATCCGCTCGATGACCTGACGCAGGTGCTCTTCGCTGGAGAAGCGAGAGGTCGTGCGGCTGATCTTGCCGGCGCGCTCCACAAAGATCGGGTTGGTGGAGTTGACCATCACCTCTGTGACCTCGCGGTCATCGAGGAAGCGCTGGATCGGACCGTATCCCAGGATGTCCTCGCTGATCTCCTCCGCGATTCGCTCTCGTTCGGCCGAACTGAGCGGTATGTCGGTCTCGGCGATCAACCGCTCCAACTCCCTGGTGACCGCCTCTTTCAGTTCTCCTTCGCCCAGACCACCGTCGAGCGCGTGTGACTCCAGTTTCCCGTACAAGGCCTGCTTGGCCATTCCCTTGAACTCGGCAAGCGGATCATCCGACGACATCTGAGCCCCGAGCTGTCCATTGCTTTGAGGCGACGGCTGCGGGTCGTCGTCGATCGCCTTGAGTCGGTCACTGAGTTTCATCAGGCGCTCCACTTCATCGGCTGTCTGGTGTTTTCTTGCGCGGCCCCACCGAGACGCTCCACCAAGTCCCAAATCTTGCGGGTTACCGGGTTCTTGGGCTGGGAGAGAAGAATGGGAACACCCGAGTTGAGCGCCACCGGAACCTGTTTGGAGGCCGGAATCTCGATGTCGATGGCGAGTCCGGCCTGGGTGGCGACCTTCAACATGCTGAATCCGACTCGAGCATCGGCACGGTTGAGGACGAAGTGACGCTTGGCCTTCTCCATCCCCAGACGGTCAAAGGCCTTTACGACCTTGCTGAGGTGGCGAACACTGGGAACGTCCATGTCGGCGAGGAATATCACGTCGGTCGAAAGGTCGAGCGTCGCCAGCGTGTGCTCGCTCAAGCCGGCCACCGTGTCAACGATGACATGATCAAAGTCTGCCGCGAGAAGGCTGATGACCCTCTGCACGGCCTCCACCCCAATCATTTCACCGCGGGCCGGATCATCGGGTGCGCACATGACGTACAAGTCCGAGGAGTGGTGGGTCAGGAAGACCTTGAGGGTCGTGATGTCAAGCGATCCTGAGGCAGACACCACGTCATACATCGTGTGGCGCGGCTTGAGGCCGAGCGCGTACGCAACGTCGCCGAATTGCAGGTCGAGATCGACGATCACGACTCCGCGTGGCGCCACCGAGGCGAGGCCCACGGCCAGATTGGTGCTGAGGACCGTCTTGCCGGCACCACCCTTGGGCGAAAGCACCGTCGTGACCTTGCCCCCGCTAATCGAGGGCTTGGCGACATTCGCTCCCTCGTCACGGCGGTCTGCGGCCGCCGCAGCCCGGCTAATCGCAGCCTTGATCGATTCAGTATCGGAATCCTGGCTGAGGATTCCCCTGACTCCTGCGGCAAGGGCGGCATCGACGTTGGTACCGGCGTTCTGGACAACGACGACTCCAACGTCGCGTCGCTCCGCATCGATTTGTTGAGCAAAACCCAGTGACACCTGATCAACCAGTCCCGGGCCGAGGATCACAACCGCCGGCTCCGATTCCAGGAGCGCGTCAAGACCTCCTGGTTCCGCCAAATGGCGGTTCCACAGCCGCAGGCGCTCCCGCATCTCGTCGCCGACCGCGGCGTACACCTTTCGAGCGAAGATGTCGGTGGAGCCAGCGAGGATGATTGGTCTCATCGGTAGATCGTTTCTCGGGTCTGGATGTTCGTCGGCGAATCGACGACGTCGGCGCCCTCGGCCGCCAGCCAGATGTACCCGTGCTCGGCTGTAAACACGAGACGCTCCACGGCATCGGTCGACGCGGCCAGAGTGATCAGCAGGTTGCCCGTCGGCGCCAGGTCTGGAGTATCGGCGGGAAGCTCTTCACCGACCGTGCGCGGCAGTTGTTCGAGTTGCACACTGGTGACCAGCACGTTGTGCAGGATGAGGCTGGTCGCACTGGGTGATTTGACCGAATTGGCGTTTTCGCTATCGGACGAGCCGAGGAAAATCTCATTGGGATCAATGATCTCGCCGGGTCCTAGCTCAGACGGCTCAAACGTGTTGAGATCGAACGGGGCGAACGAGGCGATCACCGCAACTACGTCGCCGGGGACCAGTTGACCACCAAGGGCTCGTTCGGGTGAGATGGCGATGGTCACCTCGAGTGTGTCGGCGGGAGCCTCTATCCGATCGTGTTCCTCCAGGGTCTCGGCTGCCACAAAGCGAGAGACGACGAGTTGTTCGCCCGGAAGCAGGTCGGTCGACGCCACCAGATTGGCCAGAGCA
>CAXMOP010000043.1:0-40629 GCA_964195155.1 uncultured Kiloniellales bacterium
CTCCGCCTCGCTGGCGCTCGGCACCTCCCCCTGAGGGGGAGGCAAAGAACCCGCCACGCTGCGCTCGGCAACTCCCTCCTGAGGGGGAGGCAAAATACACACCTCGCTGTTCTCGGCATTTCCCCCCGGGGGGAGGCAAAGAGGTCGCCCAGAAACGAGGGTTCTGCTACTTCTTTTTTGCCGGGCCCTTGGCTCGCCGTTCGGCGAGCAGCTCGACGGCGCGGTCCAAGCTGATCGACTCGATCGTGTCTGCGGTGCGCAGCGACGCATTGGTTTCGCCATCGGTGACGTAGGGGCCGTACCGGCCGGACTTGACGACGATCTCCTTGCCGGAGTTCGGATCCTCGCCGAGCTCTCGCAACGGCGCCACGGTACGCCGACCCTTCTTTGGCTGCGCAAGCAAGGCGACGGCGGCGTCAAGGTCGACTTCGAAGATCTGGTCCTCGGATTCGAGAGACCTCGTCTCTTTGCCCCACTTGATGTAAGGACCGTAGCGCCCATTCTGGGCGGTGATCGGCACATCGTCTTCTGGATGATCACCAACCGATCGCGGCTGGGTGAGCAGCATCAGCGCCTGGTCGAGGGTCACCGTTTCGAGATCCATCGAGGAGAACAGCGAGGCCGTCTTCGGCTTGGTCTTCGCCTCCTGGTCGCGCTCGCCGGCCTGCACATACGGGCCGTATCGCCCCGCCTTGGCCGAGATCGGCAGTCCGGTCTCGGGTTCGTCACCGAGGACCCGGTCCCCCGACGGGGCGTCGAGCAACTCGACGGCCCTGCTTACCGATAGCTCGTCGAGGGGCAGATCGTCGGGAATCGATGCACGATCCTCACCACGCACCAGGTACGGCCCGTACCGGCCGGTCCTGGCAACCACCTCCTCACCCGCATCGTCGAGGCCGATCGGGAACGCGTTGACCTTGCGCGGGTCGATCGCATCGAGTGCCTGATCCGACACGAGGTCAACGAGGCCCGGGTATCCATTGCCAAAATAGAAGCGCTCCAGGTACGGGGCGCGCGACTCCTCACCATTGGCGATTCGATCGAGGTCTTCCTCCATGCGGGCGGTGAACTCGTAGTCGACGTAGTCACCGAAGTAGTCCTCGAGCAGCCCGACGACCGTGAACGCTCTCAGGGTGGGGACCAGAGCCGTCCCTTGCTTGCGGACGTACTCGCGGTCCTGGATCGTGGAGATGATCGACGCGTAGGTGGAGGGACGGCCGATGCCGAGATCCTCGAGCTTCTTGACCAGGCTGGCCTCGGTGTACCGCGCCGGAGGTTTGGTCTCATGGCTGGTGGCCTCCATCGCCTCAACCGCGATCGCCTGTCCCTCTGACACGTCGGGCAGTGGCGACTCTTTGTCGTCACGGTCGGCGCCTGGATCGTCAATGTCCTCGACGTAGGCCTTCAAGAACCCCGGAAACAGGATCGTGCGTCCCGTCGCCGAGAACAACGTGTCCCGTCCGGAGACTGCGGCAGTGCCCGCGAGCTCGATGCGCAGGCTCTCGCCCTTGGCGTCCTTCATCTGGCTCGCCACGGTCCGCTTGAAGATCAGGTCGTAGACCTTGGCCTCGTCCGAGCTCGAGCCGAACTCCCCGGCTATGACCTTTGGGTCATCGAAGTCGTCGCCGGCCGGCCGGATCGCCTCGTGGGCCTCCTGGGCGGCCTTGGCGGTCTTGCCGTACACCCTGGCCTCGTCCGGCAGGTACTGATCGCCGTACCGGGTCGACACCAGGCGGCGAGCGGCATCGATCGCGGTCGAGGAGAGATGCGTGGAGTCGGTTCGCATGTACGTGATGTGGCCGGCCTCATAGAGGCGCTGTGCCGCCGACATGGTGCGCCGGGTCCCGAAACGCATCTTTCTCCCCGCTTCCTGTTGCAAGGTGGCAGTACGGAAGGGTGCATATGGCTTGCGGGTATACGGCTTGCGCTCGACGCTGCTGACGGTGAAACCGGCGTCGTCGAGCTCCTCGGCGAGACGCACCGCGTCGTCCGCGTCCAAAACCAGCCGGTCGTCCCGGGGTACCCCGTCCGGCCCGAAGTCCTTGCCAGAAGCGACTCGTTCGTTGTCGACGCTGACCAGGCTCGCCTCGAAGCCGGGCTGCTCATCCGAGCCGGTTGAGAACGTACCGGTAATGCCGCCGTAGCCGGCAGCAACAAACGCGATCCGCTCGCGCTCGCGATCCACGATGATCCGCGTCGCCGGGGACTGCACGCGACCTGCGGACATGCCGCGCTGGACCTTTCGCCACAACACCGGCGACACCTCGAACCCGTAGAGGCGGTCGAGGATGCGCCGCGTCTCCTGTGCCTCGACCAGTTCCAGGTCGAGGTCGCGGGGGTTGTCGACGGCCTCCTGGATGGCCTCTGCGGTGATCTCGTGAAACACCATCCGGTGCACCGGCACCTTGGGCTTGAGCACCTCGAGCAGATGCCAGGCAATCGCCTCCCCCTCGCGGTCCTCGTCGGTAGCGAGATAGAGGGCGTCTGCCCCCTTGAGCTCCTTGCGCAGTTTCGTCACCTGCTTCTTGGAGTCCGGCGTCACGATGTACATCGCCGTGAAGCCGTGGTCGACGTTGATGCCGAACCGGGTTTCCTTCCACGCATCGCGCTGCTTGTCTGGCAGCTCGGTTGCCTTGGACGGGATGTCGCGAATGTGGCCGACCGAGGATTCCACCACGAAGTCACTGCCGAGGTATTTCCCGATGGTGCGCGCCTTTGCCGGCGACTCCACAATCACGAGTTTCTTGGACATGTGCTCCGGTCCTCGGTTACGGGTACTTGGGTCAGGCTGGCGTCAACGAATACGGGAGTATGGCCCCGTTGTCAAGGAAATGGTGCGACGTCATGGGCCGCGGCATCATCGGTGCGTAGGCTCGACCCCATGAGTGATACCGAAGTGCCCGACGAGATCCTCCATCATTACCGGGCGCAATTCGATGAGGATCAGCGCCTCCGCAGCGGACTCGGCGAACTCGAGCTCCTCCGTACCCAGGAGGTGATCCGGCGGAATCTCCCCGAAGGGTCGCTCCGTATCCTCGACATCGGTGGCGGGTCGGGGATCCACGCCGAGTGGCTGCTGGCCGACGGCCATCGGGTGCACCTGATCGACCCTCTGCCTGAGCACGTCGAGCAGGCAATGGCTCGGTTGGGCCACATCGAGGGGTTTTCGGCGGAGGTCGGTGATGCCCGGCACCTCGTCGAGGCGGATCGCTCCTACGACGCGGTGCTGATGCTTGGACCGCTCTACCATCTGACCGAGGGCAACGACCGGGTCAGCGCGTGGTGTGAGGCTCGGCGGGTCACCGACACCCACGGGCTGGTATTTGCCGCCGCGATCACACGCTGGTCCTCCCTCTTCAGCGGTCTCACCAAGGGTGCGTTGTTCGACCCCCGGTTCCGCGCCATAGCCGAGGAAGACCTGACAAGCGGGCAGCACCGGAACCCGACCGATGAGGAGTGGTTCACCACCGCCTATTTTCACCACCCGGACGAGCTCTCCGAGGAGGCGGCGAGCGCGGGGCTCCGTATGGTCGAACTCGTCGGTCTCGAGGGCCTGGCGGGATGGCAGCCCGAGCTCGAGAAGCGCTGGCAAGATCCGGAGGGCCGGGAGACCATCTTGTTTTCTGCCCGCGCCGTCGAATCCGAGCCGAGCCTCATCGGGCTCAGTACCCACCTGCTTGCCGTTACCACCCGCGGCCACGGCCACGGTTGAGATCAGCCGGGATGAAAGAGGCCTTCGCATCGTGTTAGACCTCCGAGATACATCGAACAAGAGGTAGCTATGGCCGATTACAACACCGCCCTCATCGAAGAGTTCCGGGCCAATGACGGACGGGTAGATGGGAACTTCGAAGGGTGGACACTCTTACTCCTGCACCACACGGGCGCAAAGAGCGGGCACGAAAGAATCTCGCCGCTTGCGTATCAGGCCCTCGACGAGGGCAGGTTCGCCATCTTTGCCTCGAGGGGTGGTGCCGAGCGCAACCCGGCGTGGTACCACAACCTCATGGCGCGCCCGGATGTGGTCATCGAAGGTGGCGGCGAAACCGTGGAGGTCTCCGCACGCCAGGCAACGGGTGCGGAACGGGATCGGATTTGGACCAAGCAGAAGGCGGACCGCCCCGTCTTTGCCACCTATGAGGGAAAGACCGATCGGGTCATCCCCGTGATCGTGTTAGAGCCCCGCTAGCAAAGCCATGCGCCGACCCGGATCCGAAGGCGGCTCACCCGCTCACGGTTTCGAATCCGGCCAGGAGCCGGGCGATCACTTGATCCCAGGTGAATGTGGATTCGACGAACCGGCGCCCCGCCGCTCCCATCGCTCGGGCTCGGTCTTGATCCTCCAGGAGAACGGCCAGCCCTTCGACAATGTCGCCGACCGACCGAACGACATACCCGGTCTCGCCGGGAATCACGGTTTCCGACGATCCCCCGGAGTCGCCGGCGAGGACCGGAAGCCCGGTCGCCGACGCCTCGAGGAAGACCAGCCCGAGACCCTCAACCTCGAGCCCTCCCCAGCGCGACGAGCACGGCATGCAGAACACGTCCATCGATCGGTACAGCCCAGGCAGCTCCGCCCACGGCGCATCGACAACAAAGCGGGTGTTGACCCCGAGGCGTCGTGCGGTCTTGCGCAGTTCGGCCTCCTTGCGTCCCTTGCCGACCAGCAGCACCGCTGCCGGCCGATCGAGGACTGCCACCGCCTCGAGCAGCCGGTCCTGGCTCTTGCGCGGAACGAACCGGCTCACCGAGCCGATCACGGGCACCGTATGGCCGCCTTCTGGCGGCGGCTGGAACACCGTGGTGTCTACGCCGGCACCCACGAAAGCGACCGCTTCGCCGGTGAGACGCTCCACGCGCCCTGCCGTGAACCGGCTCACCGCAAACCGGACGTCCGCATCGCGGAGGGTCTTGGCAACGACCTGGCGCAGACCCGGGACCGCTGAGGGAAGGGTGACCTCAGCGCCGTGGGCAAGAACGCCGTAGCCGACACCGAGGGCCGACCGAAGTCGCGGGCCGAGCGTCGCCAACGGGTACGGTGCCCCGAATAGGATGGCGTCGGGTCCGAACGCTCGGGCTCGCTCGATGATCCAATCGGAAACGGCCCTCGTCGGCCACATGAAGGGCGATGCTCCTCGGCTCACCCCCTCGTCGGGTTCGGCGGCCGAATCGGCGGGAGCCACGACGTGGATCTGATCCGGATACGCAGCCACCAGGCTGCCCAGGTATTGCTGGATCCCGCCCGGCTTCGGCGGGTAGTCGTTCGTAACGAGGAGAAGCCGCACGTCAAGTCTCGAGATGCGGTGCGATGTTGTACGAGACCAAGCGCGCCCGGTTTGGCTCGATACGGATATCCGAGCGGGCCGTATTGCGCAGCACCGGGAGTCCATGCCGATCGGCGAAGCCAATCCCGAGCAGGCCGGTGACGTAGGCCCGTGCCACGCCGCCATGGGTGAAGAGCCCGATGGGATCGGCGTCGGTGTCGGCGGTGATCTCGTCAACGGTGGCAGCGAGCCGCTCGCCTGCTTCGCCAAAGGTCTCGCCGGTGCTGCCGCGGGCCTCGTCAAGACCCGATTCGTAGATCCGGTTGAAAGCGTCCTCGTCGACCGCCCTGATCTCGTCGACGGTCATGCCTTCCCACGCTCCGAAGTGGATCTCGGCGAGCCCATCGAATACCCGGACCGTCTTGTCTTGGGCGACCGCCACCGGGGCTGCGGTATCTCGTGCCCTGGACAGCGGAGAGGCGGCGATGTGATCGAGTGGCATCGCCGTTTTTGCCAGGTCCGCGGCCTGGATCCGGCCCGATTCGGTCAGCGGGGTCTCGCCGCGTCCGTGCCAGCGATGCTCCCGATTCGCTTCGGTCTCGGCGTGACGAAACAGCATCACGGTGCGCCCCGGCAGCGGCGGGGGTAGCGCATGACTCGGGGCCGTGTCGGCTATGAGATGTGAAGCGTCGTTGTAGACGAACACCTCGGGGCGCCGAGTCCCGTCAAGCACGATCGTCGTTGCCGACGTGTTCGCCGGAAGGGCAAGCGCCCTCTGCTCGCCGACGCCAAGGGCTGCTGCGACCAACCCGTGAATGACGCCTCCGTGGGTCACCACGATTGCTTCCTCACCATCAGAGAGCCGGGCGGAGACGGAGTCGAGTGCCTGCTGAATGCGACTCGCAAAACCAGAGAGCCGCTCCCCGCCCTCGGGTGCGAAATCCAGCCCGGAACGCATCGCCTCGAGTTCAGTGGCGAACCTTCGCCGAGTCTCCCGTTGGGTCAGGCCTTCCCAGGCGCCGAAGTCGAGCTCGCGCCACATGGGGTCGGGCTCGACCACACCAATCGCCTCGGCGGTGCGAACGGCTCGATCCAGATCGGAGCTCACCAAGAGGTCCGGAGCATTGAAGCGGCCACCGAGCAAGTCGATCTGAGCCAGGCCCCGCCTGGTGATCGGCGAGTCGCTGTGTCCCTGCCACCCACCGGACATGTTCGCCTCGGTTTCGGCATGCCGGATGAGCGTGATGCGTCGAGTCATTTCGTTCTTGCGTAGCAGGCGGCCATATATCGCTCCTGGCTACGCAAGAACCCTAAAACAAGCCGTTGCTGACGAAGGCGGAGGCGAAGATGAGCGACACCATCGTCATCACCTTGATGACGATGTTCATCGATGGGCCAGCGGTGTCCTTGAACGGATCGCCGACGGTGTCGCCGACCACGGCAGCGTGGTGCGCATCGGAGCCCTTGCCCCCGAATGCGCCGGCCTCGATGAACTTCTTGGCGTTGTCCCACATCCCACCGGCGTTGGCCATGTAGATCGCAAGCAAGAACCCGGACACCAGGGCACCGGCGAGGAGCCCGCCAAGCATCTCGATGCTAATGAAACCGACGATCAGCGGGAGCGCCACCGCCATCGTGCCCGGGAGGATCATCTCGCGCAGCGATGACCGGGTGGCGATGTCGATGCACTTGTCGTACTCGGGTTTCGCATCGGGATCACCCTCCCTGAGCCCGGGGATCTCACGGAACTGTCGGCGCACTTCCTCGATGATCTGCACGGCGGCTCGCCCAACGGCCTGAATCGTCTGGGCGCCGAACAGGTAGGGGAACATCGCTCCGATGAAGAGCCCGATAATCACCCAGATGTTCAGGAGGTCGAGGCTCTCGATGATTGGCTCGTCGGCTGCGGCCTCGGCGTTCACCGCCGCAACAAAGCTGAAGAAGAGCGCTAGGGCGGTGACTGCGGCGGACCCGATGGCGAAGCCCTTTGCAACCGCTGCGGTCGTGTTGCCGAGCGAGTCGAGCTCGTCGGTGGCCTCGCGAACCTCTGGCGGCAGGTGGGCCATCTCGGCGATACCGCCGGCATTGTCGGCGATTGGACCGTAGGCATCGACCGAGACGGTGATGCCGAGCGTGGCGAGAACGCCGATCGCCGCAATGGCGACACCGTAGATTCCGCCGTTGTCGACTGCGAGGCTTCCCGCCCAATAGGCCGCTCCCATGCCGACGGCCACGACGATCACCGAGAAGGCCGCTGACTTCATGCCTTCCGAGATCCCGGACAGGATCACCGTGGCCGGACCGGTCTGGGCCTGGCGGGCCACCTCCTTCACGACCTTGTACTCGTCCGAGGTGAACCACATCGAGATTCGCCCGATGATCACCCCGATGATGAGGCCGACCACGACCGCACCAAAGAACCCCCACGGGTTCTTGACACCTTCGACTCCGTTGAACATCACGGGGGTCAGGATCGCCACCCCGACGATCGTCAATGCTGCCGCGGCCCATGTGCCACGCTCCAAGGTCGCAGCAAGGCTGGCCTTGCCGGGCCGAACCAGGAACGAGCCGATAATCGATGCCAGCATTCCGATCGACGCGATCATCAAGGGGTAGAAGATCGTTTCGAGGGTGAACGCGGCGCCGGTGAACACGAACACCGCATAGGTGATGGGCGCCACCAACGATCCGATGTAGGACTCGAAGAGGTCGGCGCCCATGCCGGCGACGTCGCCGACGTTGTCCCCGACATTGTCGGCGATCACCGCTGGGTTGCGCGGGTCGTCTTCAGGGATCCCGGCCTCAATCTTGCCGACGAGGTCGGCCCCGATGTCCGCAGCCTTGGTGTAGATGCCGCCCCCGACGCGGGCAAACAACGCGATCGACGAGCCGCCGAGCCCGATTGCGGTGACGACGGCGACCCAGTTGTCGAGCTCGAGCACGCCGCGGAACAGCCAAAGCCCGACCGAGAAGCCGAGCAGTCCGAGCCCGGCCACCGTGAAGCCCATCACTGCACCGCCTCGGAACGCAACGGGCAAGGCCTGTGCCACCCCGCCCTGCCGCGCTGCCTCGGCAGTGCGAGCGTTGGCCGCGGTTGCGATGCGCATCCCGATGAAACCGGCGAGCCCCGAGAGCACGGCACCGCCGATGTACGCGACGGCACCCCACGGCCAACCCCATGGAAGGAAGATGATGATCAATGCAGTCAGCGCGGCGACGAAGAATGCGATGGCCAGGTACTCACGCCGAAGAAACGCCATCGCCCCGGTCCTGATGACGTTCATCAACCCGACCATGGTCTCGTTGCCCGGGTCGGCCGCAAGCACCTGCCTCGAGTAGAGAAAGGCAACGAGCAGGGCGAGGCCGCCCATGGCCATCGCCGCGTACAGCCAGATCTCAGGGTTCAAGGTTGCTCCCGGGTAGAAGAGAGATGCGGGGAAATTCGGCGGGAGTATACGAGGAAAGAGTCATCAGTCTTCAGTCGTCAGTCATCAGTCCGAGCGATAGGCGGCTGCTCCCGTACCATCCCGGGCCGTGACCACCCCCCGAACGATCGTGCTCCTCTTCGCTGCCGTCGCCCTCGTCGCCACCGCCTGCACCGCGAATCCCCCCGAGACAACATCGACCACCGCAACGACCACGACCCTCCGGAGCACGACGCAGGCGCCGACGACCACCACGACCCTGCCGATCGAGACCGTCGTCGTCGAAGGCGACGTCCCGGCTGAGCTCAGCAAGGCGCTTGCCACTGTGATGTCGTGGCGGGTCGATCAGCGCAACCCGCAGCCGGCCATGCCAGACGCCATGGCCGCACCGTTGCTGGAAATGGACCTCGACATCCCGGAGACCGTCACCGTGACGGCACGGGTGGCCAAGTTGGAGACCGGGTCGGTGGGTATCGCCGTCACCGCGGCCGGCGACGTCTACGCCGCGGCCAATGAAGGGAACGGATGGGAGATCGTCGGTGCCAGCCCGGCGACCGGTGGCGGATGGTTTGGCGGCGAGCCCCGGATCGTCCTCGTCCTCGGGTCGGATGCCAGGCCGGGCCAGCTCCAGCCGCGTTTCCGTGCCGACAGCATCCACCTGCTCACCGCCCGCGCCTCGGACAACGATGGCACAATTCTCGGCTTTCCACGCGACGGTTGGATACCGACGCCGTTCGGCACCATGAAGCTGTCGTCTGTAATGGCGGGCAGGGGTCCCGAGGTCATCACCGACGTCATGCGCGACGAGTTCGATGTCGCCATCGAGGGCTACGTCGTGACCGGGTTCAAGGGATTCGAACAGCTCATGTGGGATCTCGGGAACCTCCCGATCAACCTGCCACGATCGGTTCCGAATCAGGAGTTCTACCCGGGATTCCGATCGGGGGAGCAGACCTTGAGCCCGCCGCGAGTACTCGAATATGCGAGAACCCGCAAAGGAGTGCCGGGCGGTGACTTTGGTCGGTCAGCCAACCACGGGGTGGTGATGCTCGCCATGCTTCGCCTTCTCCAGGGGAGCGACATCCTGGCAGCCCCCGGCTTTCTCGCCATCCTGGGCAGGCACGCATGGACCGACCTGCCACCGGCCTCGCTCATTCAGCTGGCGGCAACGGCGTTTCTCCTCGACCCCGACGCGATCGAGAACACCGTGGTACCCGGCCGGGTCGGCACCGCAGGCGGTGGCTCGGTCGTCTTTCTCAGCGATGACGTCAACGACATCGTCGCCGACCTCGCCGATGACGGGCTGTTGACGCCGGCTTCTTAGCGACGGCTACTCCGCGACCTCGCTGCTTCGTGACCCAATGCGGACGCCCGTAGTAGCCGTTAGATCGCTGGTCTCCGGCAGGTCCCCTCAACCGAGTTGGTTGCCTTCGCAAGACTCTGGCTCAATCGAGTAGCTCGAGCGGGGAAAACTCGGCGCGGCTCCGGGCCTGGACGGTGATCACGCCGCCTCCGATCAGGCCCACCGAGCGCTGTACCACCACCTCGACCGTTCGGGGTTGCCACGACCGGTCGGTCCGGCACCGACAGCTCACCAGCACCGCTCCGTTCATGGCGGAGAACCTGGCGGCTTCCTGCCGTGCGGTCCCGGTCGCACCGAAGGGACGAAACGTGACCGGTGCCGCCGCCAAAGCGGCGGCGTCGGCGGCCACGGTGGCGCGGTAGCGGCCGGCCAACACCAGACCGGAATTGGCCACGCCGAGCATCAGCAACAGCACGACGCCGGCAACGGCCAGCATCAACGGCGCCGCCGCGCCGCGTTCCCGTCTCATCGCTCGACGCGCATCGCCGCTGTGGCCGAGAGCTGGACGCTCAAACCGCCAAAGAACGGCGCCGCCACCCGATAGGGCATGACGACGTGAACCCGGGCGGCTTTGCCGACAATCGTGGGGCGTTGCACCGATACACGGGTGGAGGCGCCCCGGTCGCCAAGCACGGCACGCGCCGCCGCCACCGCGCCGGCCGGGTTGGGATTCGCCGCCGCCTCACGCGCTCCCTCGCGTGCGGCGTTGCTGACCATCAGCTGACTCCTGGCGACGAGGGCGACCTCGACCACGCCGAGTACCAGAGCGAGCACAAGCGGCACGACGAGGGCGAACTCGACAACGGCGCTGCCACGCTGGTGCATCCGACTAGCCGGCCATCGAGATGACCTTGCGGACCACGGTCGTGAAGAACTCCGGAAGGACATTCGTGGTGGACGCCCACACGATGAGGGCGAGCGCAATCGTGGCTGCGGCGATCATCACGAGCGCGTATTCAGCGGTGGCCTGGCCACCTTCGTTCCGACGCAGATCAAGCATTGATCTTCTCCTGTATCGAGCCGGCATCCGGCCGGTGCGGCGGGAAGTCAGAGCCCAAGCCGTTGGATCCCGGCGAGAAACGCGGGCGCCACGGTCAGCAAGAGAAATCCCGGGAGGATGAGCAGCGCCAAGGGAAACAGGAGCTTGACCGGAAGCCGCCGGGCCCGCTCCACCGCCGCCGCCCGCTCATCGCGGCGCAGACTGTGTACGTACCCATCGATCGACGCCAGCAGCGGCGCACCGGTTACCAATGCTCGGTCCGCCAGCGCGAACAGCTCCTGAGCGGCGCCTTCGGCTCCCCTTCCGTCGCCCGAGCGCAACCCGCGACGGACCGCGATGGCGGTCTCTTCTGAGACGTGGTCGGCTGCGGCGGTGAGCGCTCCGGAAAAGGTGAGGCCCGCGCTCAGCCCAATGGCGGCCAGGTCGGCGAGCAAGAGGCGATCGTCGGTTCCCTTCGGGTGCCGCGCCCGCCATCTGGCCAGGAGGTCATCGACCACTGCCCTGAGGCTCTTGCGTCCACCGAGGGCGAGGACGGCAATGACGAGCACAACGACGATGCTCATCGACCGACGCTGCGCATCATCAGCGCGACGACCCCGAGACCGACAACTTCGAGGAGCAGACCGGCGCCCATGACGAACTGCCCTGCCGGACCCGCCTCTTGCAGGGCTTGCATGCCTCCTCCGGCGAGAATCACCCCGGTGAACACGAGGGGCGCCAACCCAACGACGAGGGCGCTGAGGCGGGCCTGCGCGGTCGCGGCACGCTGCTCCCTTCGCAACTCGGCTGCGTCGGATGCCCGCTCGGCAAGCCCCTCGAACACGTTGGCAACCCGCGCCCCGCTCCAGGCGCTGAGCTCAACCGCGGCGGCCGTGGCAACGCCGTTGTGCGGAAGCTCACGCTGAAGGACGGAACCAATGCGATCCATCGGCAGACCGGCTCGTGCCATCCGTGCGGCATGGCCCAGCTCGAGCGGGGTGTCGGCGGCGGCGTCGGCAAGGCCCACCCTGAGCGAGGCGCCGCCTTTGAGCTCTGCGGTCAGCGCCCGCAGGAAGGCTGCCTCGGATTCAGCACCGGTGCCTCGATTCCTGCGAACGGCGTGGTAGATCGCCCAACCGATCAGTCCGGCGATCAGCAAGCGCGGCTCGACGACGGCGACCGCCGCGATCCCGACCACGATGGGATGTGCGCCGGCGGCGACGGCACCGGCGAGCAGCAGACCCGTCAGCACGGATAGCGCTCCTCGATGCCGTCTGCGCTCACATCAACGATTGACCGCACGCTCCGGTCGCCGCGAACCCGCTGCACGAACACCACGCGGTCGATTGCGGCGCGGATCTGATGCCGAATGGTGTCGGGAGCGACACCAGCGTCGGCCATGGCGGCAAGGCTCTCCAAACGCCACAGTGCCTCCTCCGGACCGTTGGCGTGGATAGTCGACATCGAACCGTCGTGGCCGGTGTTCATCGCCTGGATCATGTCCAGGGCCTCTGCGCCGCGTACCTCACCGACGACGATCCGATCCGGCCTCAAGCGGAGCGCATGACGGAGCAGAGCCCTCACCGAAATCTCGCCAACGCCCTCAGCGTTTGCCGGGCGCGCCTCGAGACGGACGATATGGCCGTCGAGGCGCAGCTCGGCGGCGTCTTCAACAGTCACGGTGCGCTCGTCGGCGTTGATCTCTCTTGACAGCACGTTGAGCAGGGTCGTCTTACCGGCGCCGGTGCCCCCGGCCACCAGGAGGTTCATTCGGTCGCGAACTGACTGGCGCAACATGGCGGCACCTTCCTGGTCGATGCCCCGGGCAGCAACCAGACCGTCGAGGTCCTCGACCGCCGGTGTGAACCGCCTGATGGCCACAATGGGGCCGTCCACCGCGGCAGGTGGTATCACCGCATGCAGCCGCGAGCCGTCCGGGAGCCTGGCATCGAGGGCCGGGCTCGCCCGATCAATGCGCAGCCCAAGGGGGGCAACCACGCGCTCGACCGCGGCAACGATTGCTGCTGCGTCGGGAAAGGTGACCGATGCCCGCTCGAGTCGGCCCGCTCGCTCGAGCCATACCTCGTTCGGCCCATTCACCAGCACATCGGTGACGTTCGGCTCACGGAGCAACCTTTCGAGCGGTCCGAGGCCGGTGAGCGTGTCAACGACGTCGGACACCACGCCGGGTCCGGCCAGCGGCGCCTCCTCGGGGACGATGGCGGTCGCAGCAGCGGCAAGAGCCCCGCGCTCGAACGGCACATCAGAGTCGAGCAGCCGGCCGATGATCCGATCGACTGCGCTCATGCGCGATCCCAGAGGCTGCCCCAGGCGCCGATCCACCGATCACCTGGCGGCGGAACCGCGCCGCTCAGCAGCATGCCGATCGTCGACCGCCGGGGCCTGGGGAGGATGATCGCTCCCCCGGGGGCCTCCACTCGCCACCCGGAGCGCTGATAGACCGCGTCCGGCCCGTAGTCGGGAAGCAGGTCTCCAGGCACGAGGGGAAGCACGGGAAAGGCACCACCGCCTCCATCGTGGTCGGCGGGCAGCCGGAGCACGACCGCGGGCCAACGCTTCACGATGGCGTCGAGTACTTGCCCCGCCTCCTCGGCTCCGATGCCTCCGTTGGCGAGCACCGCGACCCCCCGTCGTTCGGGCTCGAGGTCGCTTCGCCGTGGACCGTCGGCGACCAGCTCGGCGAGGCTGCCGGCACCGGGGTATCGAGGTCCCCGAGGGTCGAGATCAACGACAAGGGCTGTTCCCGCGGCAGCGGCGAGCCCAAGGGGCGCGACCGCTCCGAGAACCCCGTCCTCCGGCGACCAGATGGCGAGCGCCGGCATGCTTTCTCCGTGGATGAGTGGCGGTGCCAACGTATGGGAAACGAGGCTCCGCTTCAAGGGGTCCGTTGCCCGGGTCGCCCGGCTCTCAAGAGTGACTCAGGCTGCCGATACACTTTCCATGCTGATGCAAGAAGCAGCCTTCTTCGATCTCGACAAAACGGTCATTGCGAAGTCGTCCACCCTCGCCTTCGGTCGTCCGCTGTATCAAGCGGGCTTCCTCGGCAAACGCGCCCTGGCCCGTCTCAGTCTTGCCCAGGTCTTCTATCTCCTGTTTGGCGCCGACCACGACCGGCTGGAGCGGGCCAGGGACGAGCTGCTGACCCTCATCGCCGGATGGTCACGCGACGACGTAGAGCAACTGGTGCGCGAGAGGCTTGCCGATTTCGCCGCACCGCTCGTCTACGCCGAAGCGCTCTTCCTGATCGACGAGCACAAGCGGAAGGGCAGAAGGGTGGTCATCGTGTCGGCGAGCCCCCAGGAGATCGTCCGGCCGATCGCCGAGTATCTCGGCGTCGACGACGTAATCGCCACCAAGGTGAAGTGCGACGACCGGGGACGCTACCTCCCGGAAATCGAGGTCTATGCAATGGGGGCAGGCAAGGCGAAGGCAATGCTGGAGATGGCGGAGCTCGATGAGATCGACCTGGAAGGCTCATTTGCCTACTCGGACTCCATCACCGACGTCCCGATGTTGGAGGTCGTCGGCAACCCTGCGGCGGTCAACCCCGAGAAGGAGCTGCGGAAGATCGCTGAGGAAAAGGACTGGCCCATCCTCGAGTTTCAGCGGCCGGTTGCCATGGACCCGACCATCCCCCGGCCTTCACCGTTGGCGGGGATCGCGTTCGTGGCATCGCTTGGAGCGCTGGCAGCAGCGATCGCCGTACTGAGAAAGCGCGTAAAGGCGTAGTTGAGTACTCAGTACTCAGTACTCAACTCGGGCTCCTCTGATGACCCAGGACTGACGACTGAAGACTTCTTTGCCGCAATGCGCGCGGCACGAGCCGATTCGATGGCTGCGGTGGTCAGCCTTGGCGCGGCGTAGAGGAACAACACGAACATGCCCGCGGCGGTGACGAACCATGGCATCCTCAGCGCCAGCTCCCGGGACCCCGAAATCGACTCCGTCGCCGAAACCAGGAGCCCGCCCAGGGCGAGACCAATCGGCATCATCCCCCACGCGAAGAAACGGTAGACCGAGTTCACCCGGCCGAGGAGGTCATCGGGGATGATCGTCTGGCGAAACGACACGGTGACCACGTTCCACAGCGTGGCCGCGAAGGTGAACGCGGCGAACCCGGCGAAGGCGACGACCCAATTGCTGGTGAGACCGACGACCAGCGACATCACGATCGAAACGATGAACGTGACGGTCAGCGACGGTCCACTCCCGATGCGCGCCGAGATCCTCGGTGACAGCAATCCGCCGAGCACGCCACCGAGGGCTCCCGCCGCGCCGAGTACCGCAAACAGCAGTGCGTTGACGTCCAACACCTCCTGAGCGAACAACACAAAGGTGGCGAACACCATCATCGACGATGCGTTGAGCAGGCCAAGCACGATGGCCATGACTCGGAGCAGTGGATTCCGCCACAGCCAGAGCACGCCGGCCTTGATTTCTCCCCACCAGTCGACTTTGCCATCGAGCTCCGCCCGGTCGCGATCCACCGTGAATGAGCCGGCGATCACGAACAGCAGCAGAGCCGACAGCGCAAAGCTCGCGGCGTCGAAGAAAAACGGCAGGGCGAAGGCCGCGGCGATGAGCAGGCTGCCAAGCGGCGGGCCGACGAAGCTGTTGGCGACCATCTCGGCGCTCCACAGGTTGCCGTTGGCCCGCTCCAAACCTTCCGGGGCAACCATCGAGGGGAGGATCGTCTGGGCCGATGTTGTCGTACAGCACCTCGGCCATCCCGAATAGCAGGGCAGTGATGAGCAGGGTCCAGTACACCAGCCAGTTGGTCGAGACCCCGGCGGCACCGGTGACGTCGCCGGCTGCCGGCAACGCACCGGTCTGCCATAGGACGACCAAACCAACAGCGATGGTGAGGGCAGTGCGGAACACATTCATCGCAACCATGATCTTGCGACGATCGACACGGTCGGTGATCACCCCGGCGGGAAGGCTGGAAGCCGCTGGGCGACTGCGATCAGCGCAATGAGCAACGGATCTCGAGTGACTGCCGAGGCCAGCCATGGGTAGGCGATGACGGCGACGCCGTCGCCAAGGTTGGACACGACCGACGCCGACCACAGCTTCCAATAGTTGGCGCCGAGCGGGACCCTCGCCATGCCTTCGGTCCTGTCGGTGGTCTCCGTCACGTCCCTTCCGCATCCTCGAAGGTCGGCAGATCCGTCGGGTAAACCCCGGCCAGCATCCCGTATACCCGGTCCCCGGCGCGCGGCTCGGAGGCAAATTCTGCGGCGATGTGGGCAATGGCCTCGGCGAACTCCTCGGCACGTTCCTGCGGGATCCGTGCCCTACGGACCGTGAACATTGGCAACGCCTCGCCCTCCACGCGGCGCACGTCGCGAAGCGCGCCGTGGATCATGTAGAGGGGATCGGTAGCGCTGACCTTGCCGCCCATCACGATCGTGCGCCCGACGCGGCCGTAGTACTTCTCGGTCATGGCCCGCACTTTTCTGGTGCGCACGATGTGCACCAGCCCGACACTCGCCAGAACCTTCAGGTGGTAGCCGACCGTCCCTTTGGGAATGTCGAGAGCGTCGGCCAGCTGTGAGGTCGTCGCCGCCCTGTCGAGGAGCAGGTCGAGCAACAGCAGCCGGGTTTCGGAGCCGAGCGCCTTGAGCGCTTCCGGCGAATCGGCGATCACTTCGTCGACGATCGGATAGTCGAGTTCTCGCGGCGTGGTCATCCCGGCGTATTGTCGGGATTTATCGACCAAATGTCAAAGCTTCACCGCTCCCGCGATCCCGCGCCCAGCGGGGGAGGCGAAGTCTCTTAGTCGCCCCCTTGATCGGCCGAATCCTCGGCGTTGACCGGCTCCTCAGCCGGCTCCGGATCATCCTCGGGCGGCTTGTCGGGGAGACCGGCGGCTGCCGCGTAGGTCCACTCGGAGGGCTTCGACTGGAACACATCCGAGAGTGCGCCGGACGCCCAGAATCCCATGATCACCACGGCGCCCAGCGCCGCAGCAACACCCGCCAGCAGCAAGGGATCGAGTCCCGTGTCTACGACCGGCGGCGGCGCTGACGCCGTCGGCGTAACGCCGTCCACCTCGACTCCGAGTGCGGACAATGTCGATGGAGACGAGATGGTCGTCTCCCCCTCGGCGGTGATGTATTCGAAGGAGATCGAGAGATTCTCCCATGCCGTAACACGAACGACCTGGCCATAGATGCCGGACCCTCTCGGAACCATTGCAACCGGGTCGAGCTCGCCGGCGACGCCGGTCATCCTGGCAATGACGGCAGCGGGCGTGCCCTCGACGTGCACGGTCAGGTCGAACGTCCTCGCAGCGGGCGTGCCCAGGACCTGCGCCCCGGCCTCACCAAACGGGGACTGCAGAGTGACGGTCAGCAAAATGGCGATAAGAAGAACCATCGGTGCATTCTACGGAGAATCATCGAGGTGCCTTGAGTCATAGCCTTCCCACACGCCAGGAGCAGGCACAGGCGATCCTGCAGCGAAAAGCCGCGAAAATGGCCTCGGCCATCCTGGATCGGCGTGCCTCGACCGCCGCCGATTTCGCGGAGGCCTTTACGCTGGAACGAGTAGACATGGTGGCCGAAATCGACTCCATCGAGGCGCTCCTGGCACTCGGCCACAATCGTGCCGGGCCGCGTGACGGCCTCTACGTCATCGAGGAAGAGGACGGATACCGGGTCTATATCCAGGAACGCGGAATCCCGCAAAAGGAGCCATCCGGCCTGTCATTCGATGCCGCCCGCGACGCAGCAATCGACGGGGCAATGCTGCTCAACGGCATCCCCTACGACTTCTGACCCGAGGGCCAAGCCAACGCACGCGACGAGAAACTCATCCCTCGAGCACCTCGTTCAAGACGTCCAGCCGGTCGGTGATGATGCCATCGATCCCAAGACCGAGGAGGCGGGTCATCTCTTCAGCATCATTGACCGTCCATACATGCAAGTGGGCACCAGCCCGGTGCACCGCGTTCACGAGTTTGCGATCGATGGTGAGCCCCGTGTACTCGTCGGAGAGCTGGTACGCCTGGACGGGAGCGCGCAGCGGCAGCCCGATACGGGAGGCCGCGTACATGCGCATCGCGGTGACCGGTCCTGCCGACACGGCGACGGAGCGCCCGGTGATCCGGCGGAAGCGGGTGACCCTCCGGTCCACGAACGACCCGACCAGGGTGCGGTGCTCTGCGTCGTTGGCCCGGATCACCTCCGCCACTGCCCACTCCTCACCGGATTGCTTGAGGTCGATGTTGACCCGGGCTTCCGGGAACCTCTTGAAGACCTCATCGAGGGTCGGAATGGTGATCCCGGCGCCGCGCAGCGGGTAGTCGTGATCGCGATTGAATCGATAGGCGGCATCGAGCACCTGGAGCTGCTCGACAGTGAGTTCGGCAACCGGACCGGAGCCCTCGGTGGTCCGATCAAGGCCGGGATCGTGGATCACCATCGGCACCCGTTCGGCGCTCAGGTGAACGTCGAGCTCCAGGTAATGGCACCCGTAATCATCGATCGCTCTTTCGAACGCGTACATCGTGTTCTCCGGCCAGAGGGTCCGGCTGCCGCGGTGAGCAAGGCGGATCGGATGCTCGACGGAGAAAAAATCGCTCACACCGGTACGCCTCGTTTCACTACCGCAGCAACGAGGTCGCTATCGGGGCGATACGGAAGGTGGAGATAGCTCGGTGCATCGAGGATCACCAGATCGCCGAGAGCGCCGACCGAGACATGTCCTCGATCCTCGAGCAGCAGAGCAGCAGCTCCGCCGCGGGTCGCCGCCCACAGGGCTTCTTCCGGGGTCAGGCCGAGGTGGAGGCTGGCCAGCGCAATCACAAAGGGCATGGTCTCGATCCACGCAGTACCCGGATTGCAGTCGGTGGCGATCGCGACCATGACACCGCGGTCCCAGATTGATCTGCCGTCGGGGTAGGAGAGGCGCATTGAGTACGAGACCCCGGGCAGCAGCACCGCGACGGTGCCGGCGGCGGCCATCGCGGCAAGATCCTCAGCCGTGGCGTGGTCCAGGTGGTCGGCGCTGGCGGCAGCAAGGTCAGCAGCGAGGGCTGCTGCACCGACATGGCCGAGCTGGTCGGCGTGGAGCCGGAGACCGAGGCCGCGCCCTGCCGCCGCGTCGAGGATGCGCCGGCTCTCGGCAACGGTGAACGCCGCCTGATCGCAAAAGACATCGCAGAAAGCGGCAAGCGGGGCACATGCCTCGAGCATCTGGGTGCAGATCAGCTCGACGTACTCGTCGCGGCGGTCCCGGTACTCGGCGGGGACCACGTGAGCACCGAGGAAGGTCGGCACCACGTCGATCGGGAGCTCGGCGTCGATCCGTGCCGCCACACCGAGCAGCTTTGCTTCGGTGTCGATATCGAGGCCATAGCCCGACTTGATCTCCACCGTCGTCGTACCGGCCGCGAGCATGCGCCCGGCCCTGGCCGCGGCAGCGTCAAACAACTCGCTGCCGCTCGCCAGGCGCGTCGCCTCGACCGTCGAGTGGATCCCCCCTCCTGCGCTGAGGATCTCCTCATAGGTTTCGCCGGCAAGCCGCCGGGCGAACTCGTCGCTGCGATCTCCGCCGAAGATGATGTGGGTGTGGGAGTCGACGAACCCCGGGACCACCGCAGCCCCGGCGGCATCGACGGTGGCGAGGGCGAGATAGTCGGGCGGTAGGTCGTCCTCGCTCCCCACCCAGGCAACGTCGCCATCGAGGACCGCTACCGCTGCTCTATCAATCAACCCGAGCAAGCCACCACGGGCCGGGTCATTCGTTACGAGCTGCCCGATGTTGGTGACGAGGAGGTCGCTCATGGGTGACCGCCATGGTCGCGTGACTTGTGGCCGGACAGACCGATCTTTGCGATCAACGGGGGCCTGACCCCCTCCGCCTCGCTGCGCTCGGCACCTCCCCCTGAGGGGGAGGCAAAGAGTCGCGCCGCTGCTGCAAGTGTCCCAACCCGGCCCGACCATTCACCTGAGGGCCAGCACCGCCGGAGGCGAGGAAGGGGGTCGAACCGTGGTCGCGACAACGCCCTGACCCCCTCCGCCTCGCTGCGCTCGGCACCTCCCCCTGAGGGGGAGGCAAAGAGTCGCGCCGCTGCTGCACGTTTCCTAACCCAGCGCGACCATTCAGCGGAGGGGGAGGCAAAGAGTCGCGCCGCTGCTCGCGACTCGCGACTCGGGTCTCGCGACTCATTCCTCCCACATCGGGATCCTCACGCCACGGTCCCTGGCCACTGCCTCGGCCGTCGGATACCCGGCATCGACATGGCGCATCACCCCGGTCCCTGGATCGTTGGTGAGTACTCGCTGCACTCGCTCGGCGCCTTGTGCGCTGCCGTCGGCAACGACCTGAGCGCCGGCGTGGATCGACTTGCCCATGCCGACTCCGCCCCCATGGTGAACGGCAACCCAGGCGGCCCCTGAGGCGGTGTTGAGCAACGCATTCAGGATCGGCCAATCCGCAATGGCATCCGATCCGTCGCGCATGCCCTCGGTTTCCCGGTAGGGCGACGCCACGGATCCAGAGTCGAGGTGGTCCCTCCCGATCACGATCGGTGCCGCAACCGCTCCAGAGGCGACCAGGTCGTTGAACGCGGCCCCGGCGAGATCGCGCTCGCCGTAGCCGAGCCAGCAAATCCGCGCCGGGAGGCCTTGGAACGGCACGCGCTCCTCGGCCAGGTCGAGCCATCGGTGCAGTGCTCGATGCTCGGGGAAGAGGCGGCGTACCGCATTATCGGTGGCCTGGATGTCGGCGGGGTCACCCGAAAGCGCCGCCCACCGGAACGGGCCCATCCCCTCGCAGAACAGATCTCGCAGATAGGCCGGCACGAAACCGGGATAGTCGAAGGCGCCGGCGAACCCACCGAGCACCGCCTCGCCCCGCAGATTGTTGCCGTAGTCGAAAACCTCTGCTCCGGCGTCCTGGAAGCCCACCATCGACTCGCAGTGGGCGGCCATCGACTCGCGTGCCGCCTTGACGTAGGTGTTGGGATCGTCCGAGCGCAGATCCGCTGCCTCGTCGAGTGAGTACCCGCGCGGGATGTAGCCGCGGAGCGGATCATGCGCCGACGTCTGGTCGGTGACGATGTCGATGGCGACGCTTCTCTCGAGCAGCTCGGGAAAGACGTCTGCGGCATTGCCCTCCAGCCCCACCGATAGGGCACGTCCCTCCGACCTCGCCAACTCGACACGGGCGATGGCGTCGTCGATGTCTTGTGCGGCTTCGTCGAGATACCGGAGCTCGATCCGCCTGGCGATCCGTTCCGGGTCAACCTCGACGACCAGGGCGACACCGTCATTCATCGTGATCGCCAGGGGCTGGGCCCCGCCCATGCCGCCGAGCCCGCCGGTGAGGGTGAGCGTTCCCTTGAGCGTGCCGTCAAAGAGGCGGTCGGCGATGGTGGCGAAGGTCTGGAACGTCCCTTGCAGAATTCCCTGGGTGCCGATGTAGATCCAGGATCCGGCGGTCATTTGACCGTACATGATCAGGCCCTCGGCCTCGAGGTCCCAGAAGGTCTCCCAGGTCGCCCAGTCCGGCACGAGCAGGCTGTTGGCGATCAACACTCTCGGGGCCATTTCGTGCGTGCGGAACACCCCAACCGGCTTGCCGGATTGCACCAGCATCGTCTCGTCATCTTCCAGCGTGCGCAGCGTGCGAATGATGGCGTCGTAAGCCTCCCACGAACGAGCTGCCTTGCCGGTGCCGCCGTAGACGACCAGCTCGTCGGGGTTCTCGGCGACCTCCGGATCGAGGTTGTTCATGAGCATCCGAAGCGCCGCCTCCTGAAGCCAACCCTTGGTGGAGAGCTCGGTTCCTCTCGGGGCGCGGACCGTCCTGGTCATCGCTCCACCGTCCCGTGGACGACGGCGCCGATCGAGCCGTCGGCAATGAGGGTTGCGGCGGTTTCGATGTCCGGGCTCGGTGGACGATCTCCCTCGAGTGGCGGCACGCCGCTGCGGATCGCAGCGATCAATGCCGCCGTTCCGTTGGCCGGCTCCAGCGGGGAACGCTGCTCGGCTCCCTGCGCGGCACAAATCAGTTCGACTGCGATCACGCGAGTGATGTTGTCGATGACGTCGTTGAGCTTCCGCGCTGCGCCCCATCCCATGGACACATGGTCCTCCTGGGAGCCTGAGGTCGGGATGGAGTCGATCGAAGCGGGGTGAGCCAACACTCTGCTCTCGGCGACCAGCGCGGCTGCGGTGTACTGGGCGAGCATGTACCCGGACTCGACCCCGGGGCGCTGGGCAAGGAACGGGGTCAGGCCCGAGGAGCGCTGGGGATCGAGGATACGGTCGGTGCGGCGCTCCGAGATGGATCCGAGCTCGGTGACGGCGATGGCCAGCAGGTCCAGGGCGAAGGCAAGCGGCTCACCGTGGAAGTTTCCTCCCGAGATGACATCGCCCTCCTCAGGGAACACGATCGGGTTGTCGACGACGGCGCCGAGCTCGCGCTCGAAGACCAACGCCGCGTGCGCGATCGAGTCCCGCACCGCGCCGTGCACCTGGGGGGCGCAACGGATGCTGTACGCGTCCTGGACGGCGTGAACCATGTCATCGCGGTGACTGGCGACGATCTCGGAACCGTCGAGCAAGCGCGCCATCAACCCCGCCGATTCGATCTGGCCGGGATGAGGGCGTAACCGGTGGATCCGGGGATCGAGCGGCACGGTCGACGCCAGAAGGGCCTCGATGGAAAGGGCGCAGGCGGCGTCCGCGGCATCGGTCAGGGTGGTGGCGTGATCTACGGCAAGGCATCCTTGCGCCAGCATCCCTTCGGTGCCATTGAGCAGGCTCAGGCCCTCCTTGGGTTGCAGGGTGAGCGGCTCCATGCCGGCGTCGCGAAGGACCCGGGAAGATGCGACCGGCTCACCGTCGACCAGCAGGAATCCCTCACCGATCAGCGGCAGCGCCAGGTGGGCAAACTGGGCCAGGTCCCCCGAGGCCCCGACCGATCCCTGAGACGGAACCGCCGGGACGAGGTCGCGACCGATCATCTCGACGATGAACTCGACGATCTCCGGCCGAACGCCCGAATAGCCTTGGGCGAGGGTCCGCGCCCGAAGCAACTGCATGGCTCGGACCGTGACCGGATCGAGCAGCTCGCCAACGGCCCCGGCGTGGCTGCGCAGCAGGTCGACCTGCAGTTCCTCTACCTCGTCGCGGGGGATACGGGTCATCGCCAGCGCACCAAAGCCGGTGGTGACCCCGTAGACCGTGTCGTCGCTGTGCACTGCGCTGCGCACCACCTGCAGCGCCGGCATCATCCGCTCCGCCAGGCCCTCTCCAACGGCGACGGCGACTCTCCCGTTGGCAACCGCCACCACATCCTGGATGGTCAGCGCTGAGCCATCGATCACTACAGACATAGCACGGAGCCTAGAAGTCGAGAGTCGAAAGTGAACGCAGGTGCGCCTCCGGGCTCTGGACTCAGGACTCCGGACTGAGGACTGTTCCGAGACGGCCCTGCTCCCGCTCGCGCAGCCCGACACGCACCATCATCTTCTCGATCTGCTGCGGCGCGTACATGTCGGCGCCCTGGATGTGGTGGTCGCCGAGCCACGCCTCGATGTCGCGTGCCACCTCCGGCTCAGACCGGTTCGGGATGAGGTCGAGGATGCGCCGCCCCGTCGTCGGCGGCAGTACCGCCAGCATGTCGTCCCAGTGCTCTTTCATCAATTCCCACACGTACGGCCCGTTCTCTCGTTGCCCGAGCATCACAGCAAGCACCCAGAAGGCGTCCTGGCTTCGCACGTCGCCCGCAAGGACCATGTCGAAGAGCCGCTTGGCCGCGTCGCGATCGGGCACGCCGGCGGCGGCGCGAAGGTTCTTGACGATCTCCTGGGGGTTGCGCGAGGTGTTCGAGACTTCGATGAACCGATCGAAGTCGTCGCCGTCGCCGTTGCTCGAGACGATGCCGAGCGCGGCATTGCCGACCTCGGCATCGACGCTCTGTGGATCCACCCTGAAGTCCTCGAGCACGACGCGTGCTTCGCCCTGGGTCTCCTGATCGTTGCCGAGGTTGCCCATTGCTCGAAGGATCAGGCCCCGGAGCTTGCGGGTTCGGTCGTCCTCACCTTCTTTGGGGTTCCAGCCCATCTCTTCTGCCTTTGGCGAAACCAGATCCCTGACGTAGGTCTGGAGTGCGGGACGATCGTCGGACGACACCACCCGGTCGAGCTCGCCAATCCCGGCCAGTGCCGCCTCCCAGACATCGACCTCCGGCTCATTCTCGAGCTTCTCGACGAGAGCGAAGTATTCGCCGGCCTCGGTTCCCCCTTTGAGCACGTCGGCCCACAGGTCCGAGATGATCCCGTATCGCTCCGCCGGCTCGAGTGATTCGACCCGGTCGGTGATCGAAGCCTGTAACGCGGGTGAGTATTGGACGCGATAGAACCCGTTTCCTCCCGTATTGAGGACCAGGTCGTGGCCGGCGTCGAGTGTCATCGACGGGTCGCTGAGCAGTACCCGCGACTCGCCGGCGTCAGAACGCAGCATGACCGGCACATGCCAGCGATGATCTCCCCCTTCGCCGTAGCGGAACTGCTCCTGGGCGATGGTGTAGGCGCCGGGCTCCCCTGCAACCGTCACCCTGGGGAAGCCTCCCTGGAAGATCCAAGACTCCATGATCTCGCCCACCGGCTGTCCGGAGGCGGCCTCGAGCGCCGCCCACAGGTCGGCGGTTTCGGTGTTGTCGTGGGCGTTGGCCTCGAGGTACTGGCTCACCCCGGCGCGGAAGGTGTCTTCGCCGAGGTATTGCTCCAGCATCCGCAGCACCGAGGAGCCCTTGAGGTAGGTGAGATCGTCGAACATCTCGTTGGCCTCTTCGGGGGATTCGACCTTGAACTCGATCGGTCTGGTCGAACCGACCGCGTCGGTGCCCATCGAATATGTCCGGTCGGCGGCGAAGGTGAGCCACACCTTCCAGTCGGGTCGAAAGGCGTCGACACATTTCATGGAGGCAAACGTGGCAAACGCCTCGTTGAGCCAGATCCCGTTCCACCATTTCATCGTGACCAGGTCACCGAACCACATGTGGGCGATCTCGTGAGCGATCACCTCGGCGATCCGCATCATCTCGGCCTGGGTCGCCTGCTCCAGGTCGAGGAGCAGCGCGGTCTCTCGATAGGTCACCGCCCCGAGGTTCTCCATCGCCCCCCAAGCGAAATCGGGGATGGCGATCTTGTCCATCTTCTCGCCCGGATACGCGATGCCGTAGTAGTCGGCGTAGAACCGCAGGGCAAAGGCCCCAGCCTCGAGCGCGTAGTCGGTCAGGTTGCCCTTCCCCGGTGCGTGCACGATGCGCAGCGGGATCCCGTCGACGTCCACCGGATCCGTCACCTCGAGCTCCCCAACGATGAAAGCCACCAGGTAGGTCGACATCTTCATCGTGTCGCTGAATGTGACGGCGACCTTGCCTTCACCAGCATCCTCACGGCCGATCTCGGGGTTGTTGGAGATGGCGGTCAGCGACTCGTCCACGACCAGCGTGACGCCGTAGGTTGCCTTGAAGTCCGGCTCGTCCCAGCACGGGAAGGCCCTGCGGGCGTCGGTGGCTTCGAACTGAGTGGTGGCGATCGTCTTGTCGTTGCCCTCCTCGTCGGTGTACACCGACCGGTAGAAGCCGCGGAGGTCGTCGTTGAGGATGCCGTCGAATGAAATCTCCAGGCCCCAGGCCCCCGGTCCCGCCTGTTCGCCGAGGGTGAGGGTTGCCCGCTCCGCGTCCTCATCGGTTTTGGCCGCTGCGGTGATCCGGGTCCCGTCATCGTTGAAGAGTGTGGCCTCACCGATCGTGAGCTCGGCGGCGTTGAGAACGATCTCATCGACGGGCTCGGTGATATCGACGTCGATGACGACGTGCCCGCCGAAGACGGCCTGGTCGAGATCGGGTGACAGGGTGAGCGAGTAGTGACTCGGGGTCACGGTCCGGGACAGGCGGTGCTCTGACGGCGACACGAAACTCCTTGAGTAGAAGGAAACCGGAGCGATGGTACCGTCTGGCCAGTAGCTGAGTCGCGGAGGCAGACTCGGCTACTCGGCTACTTAGCGACTCGGCTACTTAGCGACTCAGCTACTCGCTACGCGGCTCCGCGGATTTCCAGATCGCCGAGCAGTACCGCGGTTGCCTCGGCAATCTCGGCAACCGCTCGGTCGAAGACCTCCAGGTTGTGTGATGCCGGGCGGGTGAACCCGCTCACCTTGCGCACGTACTGGCGTGCGGCTTCCTCGATCTCGGGCTCGGGGGCCGCAACGGCCCCATCACGCAGGCGTTTTATTGATCGACACATGGCAGGCAGGGTAGGAGTGCTACGCGGGACAAGACGCGGTTCGAGTCGAGATCCAACCTCGAGACTCGGGGCCGATGACCGGTACTACTTGGTCTCGGTTTCTCCGGTCTTGACGGACTCCACCGATTTGCCGAGCAAGATGCTCTCGATGGTTCCGGTCATGAGATCGAAGGTCACCGGCCCGATGACCTTCCCAACCACGTTCCCGTCGCGGTCGATGAAAAACGTCTCCGGGAGACCGTGGACCCCATATGCGAAGGCGGCAAGTGACTTGTCGTCGACTGCATACACATAGTTGTCGCCGCGGCCGAATTCGTCGAGGAAACTGCTGGCGGGGCCGGGCACGTCCTGAGTGTTGATGCCGAAGAACGTGACACCGAACTCGGCGTACCGATCGGAGGCAGCGAGCAGCGCGGCATGCTCGGTACGGCATCCCGTGCACCAGGAAGCCCAGAAATTGACGACGACGACGTCGCCGGCGAAGTCGGTCATCCGCACCGTCCCCGGACCGTCAAAGGCTTCGAGCTCGATATCGGGCGCCGGGGCACCGACGAGGGCAGACTCCACAACGGTCGGATCCGATCCGAGGCTCCCAGCGAAGGCGATGCCGGCGATCACGATGATCAGGCCGGCCGCGATCACCGCCCAGACAATGCGGTTGCTCATTGTTCGCTCTCGGCCTGCGCGATCTCCACCAACAGCGCGTCGGCCTCGGCGCGCACGTCCGACGACAGGTCGTAGGCGAGCAAGCGCTCGATCGCCTGGGTGGCGCCGTCGTGGTCCCCGGTCACCATCAATATGTTGCCGAAGAACCACAGCGCCAGCGGGTAGTCGGGCTCGACCACGAGTGACTTGGCGACGAACGGCTCGGCCAGCTCCGGCTCACCGGCGAGGAAGGTAAGCCAGCCCACCATGGCGAGGGCCTCCGCTTGGTCCGGGTCCTGGTCGAGAACAGTCAGATAGTGATCGAGCGCGCTGCTGTGATCACCGTCCTCGACGTAGCGCCCGGCCAGGGCGAGTCGCATGCCGACGACAGTCGGGTTGGCGGCAACCACCGCTTCCATTTCCTCATTGGTGACGGACGCCAGGTCGTTGCCGTCACCGCCGTTCTCGAGCACGTCGGTGGCGACGCCATCGGTCACGGATCCCTCAGGCGTATCGCTCCGAAGCGAGACCAGTCCCGATGCGACGATGGCGATCGCCCCGACGGCAAGGATGGCGGCGCCGATCAGCACGCGACGCGGGGAGCGACCCTCCTCGACCCTGGGCGCAGCGGATGCGACGAGGAGCGCCGCACGTTCCTGCTCGTATGACGCACGCAGCCGATCTGCGGTGGCTGCGTCCAGCTCACCGTCGTCGAGCTGCGCCGCTACGGCTGCGAGGTCTCGATCCACCTGTTGGATCTGATCGGCATTGCCGTTCATGCGCCTTCCTCGACTGCAGCCGGCTCTTTGCGTCGGAGCCTGGAGATGGCGCCGGCGCCGATGACCCCAAGCAGGAGGGGTAGTGCCCAAAGCGCGATACCCCATCCACCGGCGGGCGGGTCGAGCAGGACCTGCTCCCCGTAGCTGGCGACGAACAAAGTGCGGATCTCCTCGTCGCTGCTGCCGTCGGCGATCTCGGCGGCGATGAGCCGGCGCAGATCCTCAGCGAGATCGGTCTGCGATGCCGCGATCGACTCACCGGCGCAGATCGGACACTTGAGCGACACCGCCAGGGCGTGCGCCCGCGCCTGGGGATCGGCCGTTGATTGCGACGGCCACAGCCCGACGACAATGACGACGAGGGCAACCGCCGGCACGACCAGCCAGACAGCCACGCCGGCAGGGCGTACCGATAGGTGCCGGTCGTCTCGAAAGAAGTTGAGCCTTCGTTTCCCGCTCTTGCCACGGCGAGGCAGGCCGCTCGGGCCCCGGCTCAACGGAGTTCTCTGATCGGTGACACCCGGTGTGGTCTGATCCGCCTCGCCTTCGTTTCGACGCTCAGGCATGGGAGTCATCCACCTGGCTATTGGATGCCGCAACAGTCCGGCCCGTCCTCACCTTTCGCCCCAGCGCGACCAACCCTCCGGCCACGATGACCGAGCCACCAAACCACAGCAGCCATTGCAACGGGAAGATCAGAACGGAGAGCCGAACCGATGCACCCTCGAGTCCGGCAATATTCACGTACACGTCATCGACGAGGCCGGTCCAGACATCGGGCGTGGCGATGACCTGGCCGAACTTCGGGTATTCGTGCAACCTCGGCTCGAGTTGCGCCCGCTCGCTCGTGCACGATGCGTCGTAGACCGCCACCCGGATCCCCTGGACCAGCCGTTCTGGCTCATTGCGCTCGAAGGCGCTGCGGTACTCGACGCAATAGCCGGCTACGACCGCCGTTTCCCCCGGAGCCAGCGTGACCTCGGAGCGGACCGCAAGCGCCGAGGTGGTGGCAAGCGCCACCGCGACCAGGGCGACCCCGATGTGGGCGATCTGGCCTCCCCAGAAGCCGAGATCGTTGCCGAACGTCGATGCCGCGGCCGCAGGCCACGACTTTCCGCCGTCACGGGCACGCCGAGCCTGATGGAGGTACAGGTGGACGATGGTCCCGATGACGAACCCGGCCAGTCCGACCACGAGCACCACCGGCACCGATCGCACACCCAATAACACGGCAACCGCTGCCGACACCAGCCCGGCGTTCATCCCGAACCGCGAGCGCTCCCACATGATCTGCGCCGATGCCACACGCCAGGGCGCCACCGCCCCGAACCCGATGGCCAGCAGCAAGATCATCCCAAACGGAACGGCGACGCGGTCGAAGAACGGCTGGCCGACCGAAACCTCACGGCCCGTGAAGGCCTCGACCAGCAGGGGGAAGGTCGTGCCGAAGAGGACGGTGAAGGCAAACAACGTCATCAGCATGTTGTTGAGCAGCAGGAATCCCTCTCTCGACGACAGCGAATCGAGCCGGGGCGCCGATGCCACCGTGCCCGCCCGCATCGCAAACAGTCCAAGTGAGCCGAAGATGACGACCGCCAGGAAGGCGAGCAGGGCGGGCCCGACGGCGGACTGGCTGAATGCGTGCACCGAGGCAATCACTCCCGAGCGGGTAACGAAGGTGCCGAAGATCGTCAGGGCGAAGGTGGCGATGATCAGCACGAAGTTCCAGGCCTGCAGCATTGAGCGGCGCTGCTGCACGATCGCCGAGTGGATGAACGCGGTTGCTGCCAGCCACGGCAGCAGGGCGGCGTTCTCCACGGGATCCCACGCCCAATAGCCGCCCCAGCCGAGCACCTCGTACGACCACCAGCCGCCAAGCAGTATGCCCGCAGTCAGAAACACCCACGCGATGACCGACCAGCGATGGGTGCGGTCGAGCCACACCTTTCCCGGCTCCGACCGGGCAAGCGCAGCGATGGCGAAAGCAAACGGAACCGTAAGCCCGACATAGCCGACGTACAGCATCGGCGGATGCACAGCCATCAGGATGTGGTTAGCCAGCAGCGGGTTCGGGCCGACTCCGTCGGCGGCGACAACAGCGTCGCCGACCGGTAGCCACGACGACGCCGAGCAAAATCCATCGGCCAACTCGGTGCACAGCGCAAACGGATTCGCCGCCGTCGCCATCAGCCCGAACCAGAACACCGACACCGCACCCATCACCGCCAGCGCTCCCAGGCCGAGGCCATCGCCGGGCCATACCCGGCGCCACACCAGCCAGGTGAAGATCGAGAGCAAGACGCCCCACAACACCACGCTTCCCTCCAACGCAGCCCACCCCGAGGCGAACAGGAACACCAGGGGGGTCTTGAGGGCCGAGTTCTGTGCGACGTAGGCGATCGAGAAATCGTGGGTGAGAATGGCGACCTCGAGAAACACGAAGGCGGCGACACCGCCTCCAACGAGGGCAAAGACCGGGACACGCACCGATGAGGGGTCCTGGGCCTGACTCTTCGACGACCGGATTCCGGTGAACACCAGGGTCACTGCGCCGGTGAGAGCAACGAGAATCGCGATATAGCCGAGGATCGCGATCATGTTCCGTCCGGATCCGCTCCGTACGGCTGGTCTGGGTCATAGCTGCCGTCTTCGGTGCGGTAGGTCTCGTCGTGCTTCACGAGCATGGTGTCCGAGTTGAATGCCTGACCATCCCAGGTGCCCTCGACCACCACGCCGATCCCTTCCTGGAACAGCTGCTGGGGGGAACCAGTGTGGAACACCGCAACCGCGGTGCGCCCATCGGTCACGGCGAAGGTGACGCCGTGTGCGGTTTCGGCGACCGATCCCGAGACGACCTGGCCCCCCAGTCGGAGCCGATCGTCGCCGGGCTCTTCAGCCACAAGCTCGGTGGGCGTGTTGAAAAAGACGAGGCTGGAGGAGAGATTGAATCCCAGCAGTATCAGCGCAACGACGGCGATCGTCGCCGGAAGGACAAACTTCCAGTACGGCCTCACCGCGGATCCTCGACCGCGGCATCCAGACGATCCCGTGCCGCTCGGATCCGGGCTGCGACCGAGACAGAAAACACGGCGAAGCTCCCGTAGGCAACGGCGTAGGCGAGTGCAACCCACCCCCACTCAGACATTGCCCACTCCTGGATCGAGGCCTGGTGCGGTGACCGAGGCTCCCGCTACCGGGTGATGCTCCCCCGCCTCTGCCGCTTGTGCGGCGTCGTTGACCCGGTGCAGTTCGGCGACCTTCACCATGAGGGAGACATAGACCACGGTGAACGCAATCACCGCAATGAGGAGGGCGACTCGCATGATCGGGTCCTGGATGGCCGGGCCGTCGGGCCGCAGGATCGACGCCGGCTGGTGCAGGGTGCGCCACCACACCACCGAGAAGTGCACGAGGGGTATCTGTACGGCTCCGACGACGCCGAGCACCGCCGCCCGGTTGGCCCGGGCACGGCGGTCGTCGGTCGTCCTGCGGAGCGCGAGATAGCCGACATACACGAAGAACATGATGGCGGTCAGGGTCAGCCTCGCATCCCAGGTCCACCACACACCCCAGGTGGGCTTCGCCCAAATCATTCCGAGCACGATCGCCAGCCCGGTGAAGTACACGCCGATCTCGGCGCTGGAAGCAGCAATGCGATCCCAGGCCAGGTTTCGGGAGAGCAGGTAGCCGATCGAGGCGATGAGCGTCACGCCGAAAGCGAGGTAGGCCAGCCAGGCGGCAGGGACATGTACGTACATGATCCGAACCAGCTCGCCCTGGACCGCATCGGCGGGGCTGAGCATTGCCACGGTGACCGACGCCGCTACCGCAATGCCGATGGCGAACCAGGGCCAGCGTCGGCTCGGTATATCAGACTGCATCAGGACTCCTGGAGCGGTCGGGCCGTGATGACCCCGACAACGGCCACGGAGAGCACCACCGCGGCCATCAGCAGCATCCACTCCAGAATACTGCTGCCAAGACGCAAGCCTTCGTAGGCCTGGGTGGCTCCGAGCAGGAGCGGCACCGAGAGTGGAGCGACCAGCAGCGGAACCAACGCCGACCCGCCCGAGTCGCTGTTCACCAGAGAAGCAGCAAGCGCGGCGAGCAGCCCGAGCCCAGCGGCGACTAGGACCAGTGTGACCGCCAGCCACGGGATCCCGATCACTTCGATGTCGTAGAGCACGACCGCGATGGCACCAACGATCACCTCGTAGATGAGCAGGAGCGCCGCGGCCGATGCCGAACGTCCTGCGTAGCCGGCGGCAGGGTCGAGCCCGAGCAGAGATGCGGCGTCACGCTGGGCCTGAGTCTCCACTGAGGCGCGGCCGACCGTTACCAGGACACCGAACAGCATGACCGTCAGCCAGAACATCCCGGGCCCGATACGTTGCAACAACCCCGCGTCGGTCCCAACGGCAAGCGGCATCAGGAGCAATGCGACCGCTCCGAACGGGATCGTGATCCACAGGACATCGCCGCGTCGTCGTTGGCGCCTGAGATCTCGCTTCACAACGGCGCCAACCTGGGAGGTGAAGCTTGGCGTCATCGCAGCGAGCCTGCGACGAGCTCCAGCGAACGGTCGGCGACGGCGTCGACGCGCCCCCGGTCATGCGATACCAGGATCGCGGCGCCGCCGCCTGCGGCGATCTTGCCGACTAGACCGTTGACCAACTCAACGGCATCCTGATCCAGGGCCGAGTGCGGCTCGTCGAGCAGGAGCAGGTCACGCTCGAGCATCAACTCTCTGGCGAACTCTGCTCTGCGCTGCATCCCGTGCGACGACGCACCGGCTCGCCGGTTGATCGCCCCGAGCAGGCCAACGGCTTCGAGGGCCTGCTCCACTCCGCCCGGGGCAACGCCGGCCACCGAGGCGGCGAAGTCCAGGTTCTCGCCAAGGGTGAGCTCGGGATAGAGGCCAGGGATGTGACCAATCATGCCGATCCGGTGCCGGATATCGAAGCGCTGCGGGCTGGTGACATCCACGCCGAGGACGGTCGCAACGCCCGCCGACGGACGCAGCAGCGTCGCGACCACGCGCAACAGCGTGGTTTTTCCCGCCCCGTTGGCACCGAACAGGCCAAGAACCTCACCGGGCCGAACCACGAGGTCGACGCCGCGCAGGATTGGCGTCGACCCCGCGGTGACACCGATATCGTGGAGCTCGGAGAGCGTCGCAGCGGGCACAGGCAGAAAGTGTACGAAAGTCAGCAGTTTCATTCCGACTCGACCGAAGGAATATCCAATCAAACCCGCCGGTTGAGAGCGGTGATTCAAGGAGAACCATGGCAACCGTCAACCTGACCAAAGACACCTTCGAGGAGACCGTCCTCAACAACGACACCGTCCTCATCGATTTCTGGGCGGAATGGTGCGGCCCCTGTCGCTCCTTTGCCCCCGTCTATGAGAAGCTCTCCGAAGAGCACCCCGAAATCGTGTTCGGCAAGGTCGACACCGAAGCCGAACAGGAGCTGGCCGGACATTTCCAGATCCGATCGATCCCGACGCTGATGGCGTTCCGGGAGTCAATTGGTGTGTTCTCGCAGCCGGGTGCTCTGCCCGAAGACGTTCTGGCGGACCTGATCTCACAGATCACCGCCCTCGATATGGAAGAGGTCCGCAAGGAGATCGCCGATCACGACCACGGCGAACACGACGCGGATCACGACCACGACCATGAGGAAGCGGTCAAGGAGTCGGTCGAGTAGGCCGTAGAACCGTTTTGTCAGCGCGAAGGAAACGGTCCGGGCCAGCCCTGGACCGTTTTCTCATGTATTCGTATTGCGATATGCGTACTGCGTATCGAGATCACTGATCTCGCTGGCTCCGAATCAGCCCCCACAGCATCTTCTGGATACGGACGGTGTCGACAAGGGCCTGACCAGTCAGCCGATCATCACCCAGACCGAGTTCTCGTGCGTCGAGCTGCGTTTCGAGTTCCGCCGCGCTACCGGCCGCGTAACCGAGGAACTGGGGAAAGGCTCCTCCCCCTCGTCCTGCACCCTCGGCGACGTTCGAGGGAATCGAGACGGCGGCTCGTCGAACTTGCGCGGTAAGACCAAATCGCTCAGTCGAGGGAAAAGCTCGCGTCAACCGATACACATCGAGTGCCAGCCGCCGGGATGCCTGCCAGACGCGCAGCTGCCGATGATCGTGCACCCCTCCACCAGTACCAGCAACAGCCTCCGTTGGGAATGGGTACGCAATACGCAGTACTCAGTACGCAATACCCCCTACAGAACCAGGTCGGCGATCAGTGCTTGGGCCTGCTCGAGGTTCTCGCGGTGGACCATGACCTGCAACCGATATGCCCCAACCATCCCCGGCTCGGTGATCACCGACGCCGGGATGTCGGCCGCGGCCAACCGGCCCCACGCCTCGTCCGCCAGGTCACGATCGTCAAACAACGCGGCAACAACGAGCTGCTCCGGGTCAGCCATCAGCCGTCCGCTCCTCCGGTGAAGTGCCAGGAGGCAAGGCTCAGCGATGGGGCGTGAACGAAACCGGCACCGAACTCTGAATCGGCAAATCGCTCATTGCTGCCAATTCCGGTGATGTTGCCATCAGCGAGTGCCCCAATGAACGACTGGGTGAATCGGAGGTTGGAGACCGCGCCCGTGATCGCACCATTCTCGATCATGAACGTGCCGTTGCGGGTGAGCCCCGTCACGACCAGCGTCTTGGGGTCGAGCACCCGGCTGTAGTGAAAAGTCGAAACGTAAATCCCGCGCTCGACCCCGGCGATCAACTCCTCCTCGGTAGAAGTACCGGGCCCGATGAACAGGTTGAACGGAGCGGGGCCAAAGGTCTCCGAACCAGGGAACCCGTGACCCGTTGACTCGACGCTCGCCTTCTTCGCAGTGCGCCGATCGTGAGCCAGCCCGGCTGTGGTCCCGTCTTTCACCAGGTCGATCCGTCGCTTCGGTGTGCCCTCGCTGTCGAAGGCCACACCGCGAGCTCTCGGGTCGGTGGCGTCATCCCACAGGCGGAACCCGGGGTCAAACTGCTCCTCGCCAACTTCGGCAAACGACTGCCCCTCCTCCCACGCCTTGGCGTTGAACCCATAGAACGCAAGGAACACGGCAATCGAGCCGACCGCGTCGGGGGCCAGAACCACCTCATAGGAGTCGGGCTTTGCGTCCAACGTCTTCTCCGAATCACGGGCCCGCTGCGCCGCAAGTGCGCCCACCGCAGCGGCATTGAGGTCGCCGATTGACGTCGACGCGGCGTGGCCGGAGCCGGCCGAGCTCGAGGTGCGCTGAATGCCATCGAGAATCGCCGACGTTGCCCTGCCGGTTGCATGCTGACCCGCCGAGTTCATGAAGGTGTGGGTTTCGCCCTCGGTCTCGCAGTAGCCGGCGGCCAACATGCCGTCGCCCTCGTCGATGAAAACCTTCACCAACTCGGCGCGCGCCGAGGGGGATGCGTCGGATGTCGCTTCGTCGAAGTGATCGACCAGAGAAATCTCGACGGGAGCCGTGACTCCCGGCCAGTCCTGGTCGACCGGCTGGCGCCCGGCAATCGCCAGCGTTTCATCGACGAACCGTCTCAGCGCATCGTCGTCGGTCCTGGTGGTCTTTCCCGATGCCACCCTTCCATCCACGGCGACCCGCAGCGACACCGCTTCGACGTGCTCGCCGACGTTCTGGTGGATGAACGAGTTGGCGAAACGCGTCAGCGACGAGATTCCCTCGGAGATCAGCACTTCGGCCTCAGCGCGGTCGCCGACCAGATCGAGAATCTTCGAAGCGAGCTCTTCGCTCATGCCAAACCTCCTCCCCGCCCTCTCATACCCTTCCTGTTCGGCGTCCTCTCATGCCCCTACCCCCACCCTGACGTTTTTGAATCGGGCCGGACCGGCAGAGTGCCCGGTGTGGGCCACTTGCATGGGCTGTCCCTTCCCACAATTCGGGGTACCCCAATGCACCCATTCATCGGGTCCTCCCAGACGGTCCAAGGATTGCCAGAACTGCGGACCGATCCCGGTGTAGGTCGGGTTCTTCAACATCCGCCCGAGCTTCCCGTCCTTGACCTCCCAAGCAATCTCGGTTCCAAATTGGAAGTTGAGCCGCCGGTCATCGATCGACCAGGATCGGTTGGTGGCCATGTAGACACCCTTTTGGGTGTCGGCGATGATCTCGTCGAAGGATGAGTCGCCGGGGATCAAACCCACATTGGTCATGCGCACCATTGGCAGCCTTCCGTGGCCGTCGGCTCTCACCATCCCACCGGGTGGGAGCCCGGCGATGGCCGCCGAGTCCCGGCCGGACAGCACGCCAACCCAGACACCCTCTCTCGTGATGTCGACCGATTGCGCAGCAGTGCCCTCGTCGTCAAACCCGAACGTGCCGAGCGCACCCGGCAGGGTCGCGTCCGCGGTGATGTTCATCAGCGGTGAACCGAACTGGAAGCTGCCGAGCGTCTCGAGCTGCAGGTGCGACGTGCCGGCGAACGCTGCCTCCCACCCGAGAATTCGGTCGAGCTCGATGGCGTGGCCGACCGACTCGTGGATCTGGAGTCCGAGCTGTGAACCCTCGAGGATCAGATCCATCTCCTGTTCCTCCAGCTCGTCTGCGGTGAGGAGGGCAACGGCCTCTTCTGCGATCCGCTGCGCGTTGTTCGGGAAGTCCCAGTCGCGGATCACCTCGTAGCCGCCGGTCTCGTACTGACCGAATGACTGGGGAAACGACCGGCGTTGACTCTCGGCCTCGCCAAGAGCTGTGGCGTCCATGCCCCCGCCGGATTCGACGAGGTGCTGGTGGATGCGGTGGCCCTGGGAAGAGATAAACCACTTCTCGGTGTCATAGAACGTGAGGTTCCCGGTCGCAATAGCGATGCCATCAACGTCCTGCATCGTCTTGGTGACCCCAACGAGCAAGTCGACCTTCTCGGATTGCGAGACGGAGAAGGCGTCTTCGCGGTGTGGCGTCTCGTAGGTGGCGTCGACGATTGCGACGTCTGCAAACTCCATCGGCGGACCGGCAACGATCGCGCTCGCCGTGGCGATCTCGGCGGCGCGCTCCCCCGCCCGCTGTGCCGCGGAAAGGTCTGCAGTGGCAAAGAAGCCCCACGAAGAACCGACGAGGGCACGAATCCCGACCCCTGCCTGCTCGGAGCGATCGATCGACTCGACCGCCTGGTTCTGGACCGAGATCGTCTCCTGCTTGCGCACCACGACCCTGGCGTCGGCGTAGGCGGCGCCGGCGGCGAGGGCACCTTCCACGGCGGCTGTCGCGTCGTCGAACATCGGTCGGGACAGTAGCTGAGTTTCCCGCCCACCAAGGCGGCGTCGCCAATCACTACCCTCGACCGTCCCGTGACTGAAACCCGTCCCCCAAGCCCATTATCACTCGAGGGTGAGCCGAGCTGGCTGAACCCAGCCACGATCAAGGGAGCGATCGCGGTCGCCCTCGGCGTCTTCTTCCTGCTCTTTCCGGCTGCGTCGCTTCCGCTGATCCGCTTCGGCCTGGGCGGAGCGTTGATTTTCCTCGGTGCGAGCGACCTCTGGGCATATTTCTCCCGGCGAGACGGGGTTCAGGCGGCGCACAGCCTGATCTCGTCGGTCCTCGCCATTGTTGCCGGCCTCAGCCTTGTCGCATGGCCTTCCCAGACCGTGCGCGTTCTCGAAATCGTCCTCGGCACATACCTGGCCTTGCAGGGTTTCAACATCCTGCTCCGCGCCTTGCGATCGCGCGCCGAGGGCGGCTATGGGTGGCCGCTGACGAGAGGGCTCATCTACATCGGTTTCGGCACCGCCATGTTCTTCTTCGGCGAGTTCCTTCTCCAATCGTTCCTCCTCGCCTTCGCCACGTTGGCGATCGCCGCTGGACTGATCAGCATCGCCGTCGGCATCACGGTTCAACCGGTCGAGGCCGCCGAGCTGAATACGGCGGGGATCATCGCGTTGAGCTTCGCCTGGCTCAATGCACGCGATCTGGGCCCTGAGAAACGAACCGAGGTCGCCGACACCCTCTTCTTCGAACAGCCCGACCGGACCCACAAGATCACGTCGTACACCGTGATGCTCCTGCTCTCGGTGGTGATCGCCACCCTTGCGATCCTGCAGGATTCCACCGCGGTGGTGATCGGAGCCATGCTGATCGCACCATTGATGATGCCGATCATGGGGACCGCGGCGGCGATCGTCAACGGTTGGAGAGGGCGCATGACCTCATCGTTGATCGTCGTCGCCATCTCGGTCGCCGGAGCGATCGCAACGGCATGGTTTGTCGCCACGTGGGTGCCGGCGCTGGTACCCCTCGACTCGAACAGCCAGGTCCTATCTCGGGTCACTCCAACGCTGCTCGACCTGTTGATCGCTCTCGCCGCCGGCGCAGCCGGCGCCTATGCCACGGTCGATGATCGAGTGTCCGCCTCTCTTCCCGGTGTCGCCATCGCGGTCGCCCTGGTCCCACCGCTTGGCGTGGTGGGGGTGACCCTGACCGCCGGCAACTTGGATGACGCGTTTGGAGCATTCCTACTCTTTTCAACGAACTTCGTGTCGATCATCCTGGCCTCTGTTGTCGTCTTCATCGCCACTGGATTCTCTCCGGTCAGGAAGTTCCTCGACTCACGAGAACAGACCGTCCGGGTGCTTGGTACCTTGATCGTTGGCGGCCTGCTCATCATGATTCCGCTTGGCATCACCGGCTCAGCCATCCTCAACTCGGCACAGGGCCAGAGCCGGGCGCACGACGCCGCCGTCGAGTGGCTGGAGGACTTCCCGAATCTGGATCTGGGACCGCTTGAAGTCGATGGTGCGTCGGTCCGGGTCAACATCAGCGGGCCCGATCCGATACCGGCCATTGCCGACCTCCAAGTGCTGCTAGACGAGGCGTTCGGGGAGCCGGTTACGGTTCAAATCGAGCATTTTGCAACGGTGCGAATCAACTCGCCATGATGTCGTCGAATCGTTTACGGAGAGAGGAAACTCAATGGAGTCGCGTGTAATAAAGAATGCCCCCACCACGGAGAAGACCTGGTACGAAATCTGGATGCCGAGACTGTCGATCGGCGTTCTCGTCGCGCTCACCTTCTGGTTCGGCGGCCAGTGGGTGTTCACCTCGATATCGGGCTTTCTGCTCACACTGGTGATGTCGTTCTTCGTCGCCTTCGCCATGCTCCCGGCAGTTCAGTACCTGACGCGGCGGGGCTGGAAGAGGGGTGCAGCCGCCGGAACGGTGATGGTGGCCGGTGCTGGAATCGCCACCGTCTTCGTGTTCGCCATCGGCAATGTGTTCATCGGGCAGCTCTCCAACCTCTTCGAAGCCCTGCCCGGCATCGTCACCGACGTGCAGATCTGGATCGACCGCAGCTTCGGGGTCACGCTGGATCTCGAGGAGCTCGGGATCGAGGTAAGCGACGTCGCCGGCTACGTGGCGGGAATCGGTTCCGGCCTGATCGGCGTTGTCACCGGTGTCACGGGCTCGGTGCTCGGAATCGTCTTCCAAGCACTGACCGTGGGGTTGTTCGTCTTCTACATCCTGGCCGACTGGCCGAGGCTGCGTGCCACGATCCTTCGTTCACTGCCGAAGAACCAACAAGAAGTCACCGACACCGTCATCACCATCGTGATCGACAAGGTGGGAGGATGGGTCTATTCGCGCGCCGCTCTCGCCGCGGTGTCGGCGGGATTCCACTTCGTGGCGTTCCTGCTGATCGGTCTCCCCTATCCGTTTGCACTCGCTCTGTGGGTCGGCGTGATCTCCCAGTTCATCCCGACGATCGGCACCTACCTCGCAGGCGTGGTCCCGGTGTTCATCGCCCTGGTCAGCGGTGATCCCCTCGATGCGCTGTGGGTTGTGATTGCGATCACGTTGTACCAACAGTTCGAGAATTATCTGATCTCGCCGAAGATCACGGCAAACACCATGGACCTCCATCCGGCGGTTGCATTCGGGTCGGCGATCTTGGGCGCCAACCTGCTTGGCGGGCTCGGGGCGCTCCTCGCCCTCCCGGTCGCAGCTGCTGCCACTGCATTGGCGCAGTTGTACGGGACCCACCACGAGCTCGTCGAGTCGGAAACCTTCGAAAGCCCCGAGCAGTACGAGGCGCGGATGCGTCAAGTCGATGAGGAGAAGACCAGAAAGAAACACGAGCGTTACCAGAGATTTGGTCTGAAGCGCGACAAGAGCGCGGATCAGGACGGCGCTGCGTGACCAAGGACGACCTCGTCGGCTCCTGGCGGCTGGTCGATTGGACGGTCAGCATCGGTGATCGCAGCAGGCGACCATGGGGAGGCAAGGCAACCGGCCTTCTCACCTACACCGCGGACGGGCGGATGTGGGCAGCCCTGATGGCAGCCGACCGGGAGCACATGCCGACGCGAACCCTCAGTGAGGCGCCCGCCGGTATGCGAGCCGCCGCCGCATCCGGTTTCGTGACCTATGCGGGTTCCTTTTCGCTCGATGGCGACGACGTGATCCACCACGTCGAGGTCAGCCTGCTCCCGAATTACGTGGGCAACGACGAACGGCGTCACGTCGAATGGATCGATACAAAAAGTGGGTTCGATCTTGCCCTCACCACCCCGCCCGCCGAGACCCTGAGTGGACGACTCGTTGTGGAAAAGCTGCACTGGACGCGAATAAGGCCCGGCGAGCATTTCGCATAGCGTTGCTCCCCTGAGGGGGACGCAAGGAAGTCGCCTCGCTTGGCTCGGCACCTCCCCCGAGCGGGGAGGGGGGCCGGACCCCGGCCGCGGCCCTCTCTTTGCTCCCCCCTCAGGGGGGAGTCCCGATCATGGTCGGAGGGGAGGGGGGTCAAGGCGTGGTCGCGACGACGCCTTGACCCCCTCCGCCCCGCTGCGCTCGGCACCTCCCCCTGAGGGGGAGGCAAAGAAATAGCCTCTCTCCGCTCGGCACCTCCCCCTGAGGGGGAGGG
>CAXMOP010000044.1:0-1627 GCA_964195155.1 uncultured Kiloniellales bacterium
CGAGGATGCCTTCGGTCACGACGATCGCGTTGTCCACCAGCATGCCCAGGGCAATGATCAGGGCACCGAGCGAGATGCGGTGCATCGGGATGCCCATGAAGTTCATGATCGCGAGCGTTGCCGCGATGGTGAGCAAGAGCACGGCGCCGATCACGACACCCGAACGGAGCCCCATGAAGATCAGCAGCGTCACGAGGACAATCGCGAGCGCCAGAAACACGTTCAGCGCAAAGTCCTGAACCGCGGCATCGACGATTTTGGCTTGGTGGTAGTACTCGTGGAGCTCGATGCCGAGGGGTCGGCGGGCTTCTTCCTCCGCGAGAAGAACGTCGATCGCCCTACCCATCTGAACGACGTTGGCTCCCGTGACGTTGGACACGCCCAACGCGATCGCGGGGCGGCCGTTGTAACGGACCCGTAGATTCGGTGGCTCCCTATACGCGCGGCGCACCGACGCGATGTCGCGCAAGTAGACCAGCGCACCGGAGGAGGCCGTCGATACGACGACGTTCTCGATGGCGCTGACGGAATCGATCTTTCCTGTCGGCTCGATCGCCAAGCGGCGGTTGCCGATCTTCACGTCGCCCGCTGATACGACGGAGTTCTGTCTTGCCAGATCGTCGTAGACCTGTCCGACCGAGACTCCCAGGGCGGCAGCACGCTCCCGCGAGATCTCGACGTAGATGGCCTCCGACTGAACGCCGTGGAGGACTACCTTCGCGACGCCTTCTGCCGTCAGGAACTCCGTGCGGAGAGTTCTGGCGTACTGATGCAACTCCCTGGGGGTGAAGCCGTCCCCGGTGATGAGGTAGTAGAGGCCGTAGACGTCGCCGAAGTCGTCGTTGACGATGGACCTGCCCGCGCCGGGCGGCAACGAGCTTTGCGCGTCTTCGACCTTGTTCCGGAGCTTGCCCCAGATGATCTGTAGCGCGTCTTTGGTCGGCGAGAACTTGTATTTAATCTCTACCGAGATTCGCGACATCCCCGCCGAGGACACCGAACGGATCTCGTGGACCTCCTGCATCTGCTGGATCGCCGTCTCGAGCGCTTCGGTCACTTCGTTGGCGACTTCCTCCGGAGTCGCTCCCGGATACGGCGTAACGACCACGGCTTCCCGAATCGTGAACTCGGGATCCTCGAAGCGAGGCATGGACCGATAGGCCTGCCACCCGCCGACCAATGCCAAGGCGATGACGATGAAGCTGATCAGCCGATTCTTGATTGCGAATTCTGCGGGACCCATGAGCAACCCTCACTGCTCATGAGGGCGAATCTGCATGCCCTCGTGGAGATAGGATGCACCGGCGCCGACGATGACCTCACCCTCTTCGAGACCGTCGAGGACGGCGAGCGATTCTCCGACGCCCGGCGCGACGGTCACCTCACGGCGAGACACCGTCATGGTGTCCTTGTCCACGACCCAGACATAACGGGCCTGTCCGTCTGACAAAACAGCGCTTGTCGGTACTCCCGGCAGCTCGGCCAACCCACCGTCTCGAGTGAATCTCAAGCGGGACTCAACCATTCCTGTCATACCGGGTAGGACGACCAGGTCTGCCGGTGGCGTAAACGCGAACTTGACCAGGAACGTCTGTGTTTCTGGATCGGCCTCGGTCGCGGCGGACTG
>CAXMOP010000045.1:0-112183 GCA_964195155.1 uncultured Kiloniellales bacterium
GCGCGAAGGCGGCAGCACTGACCATGACGAGCGCAGCGAAGAAGCCGGCCCAGGCGAGAGCCCACACCGCTCCGTTTCGGGCCTGACCGCCGATCGTCACCCAGGCCAACGTTCCCATGCCAATCGCCCACAGGGTGAGGAGCAGGGCGAAATCGACAAAAGCGCCCAGCCGTCCCAGCACAACGAGCGCTCCAAGACTGAGCAGTGCGGCAGTCACCGATGTCCCGGCGAGGAGTTTGCCGCTGCGGATCAGGGTTCGATCGTTGATTCTCCCCCGAACCGCCTTGGAGGTCATATCGGCTCCAACGATCTGGCTGGCAGACGACCGGTGACCACCGTCCCACCGCCCGGGGTTGCCTCGACAATCAGGGTTCCACCAAGCGCTTCCAGACGATCGGCCACGGCGGTGAGGCCGGGGCCCCGGCCCGATCCGTGAGAGGCATTGTGAACCGAGAACGTCAAACCCTCGCCGTCGTCTCCCAGGCTGACCCGCGCCACGTTCGGCGACCCCTTCGAGGCATGGCCGAGTGCCTCCAGGACGCAGAAGTAGACGGTGGCTTCGATCTCCGGGGGGTAGCGGCCGAAGCCGTCGGCCGCGATATCGACGGGTATCGCAGCTTCCCTGCCCGCGGCGACCAGTGCAGCCCGGACCCCTTCGGCCTCGAGCAGCGGCGGATAGATTCCCCGCGCCGCAGCTCGCATGCCATCAACGGCGCGCTGGCTGTCGTCGGTGAGGTCGCCAACCGCAGCGGCGACCTGAGGCGCGCCCTCTCGTTGCGCCAGCGTCCTGGCGAGCCCGAGCTTGACCTTGAGGGCGACGACCTGCTGCTGGGCTCCGTCGTGGAGGTTTCGCTCCAGCCGTCTCCGCTCCGAGTCCTGCGCCGCTATCAGCCGCCGCCGCGATGAGCGCAATTCCTCGGCGCGAGTGGCGAGTTCGGCGTTGAGCTGGATGTTGCGCAGCAGCAGACCGGCCCCGGCTGCAACGTCTTGGAGCAGTTGCCGGTCAGAAGGAGTAGCCGGATCGCCCTTCGCCTTGGTGATGGACAACGCTCCGAGTAACTCCCCACCATGGTGGATCGACTCGGCGGCGTCCCCGGGTAGCTCGGGCAATCCATTGCCCGAGAAAGCCACGGGCTGTGGTGTTTCGCTCGACGTCATCGCCTCGGGGCGCAACCGGTCACCCACCCGGAGCCACACCACCGCCTCCTCGGCTCCGGTGCCCGATGCAATCAATTCGGCCAGCCGGCCGAGGGCCTGTTCATTCGACTGGGCTTCCGACAGGCGCGCAGTTAGCTCGGACAGCACCGAATAGGGAGTCGCCCGCTCCCCGTAGACGAGCCGGTTCGCCCACAGTTGCACCCGAGAGCGCACCGGTTGGAACAACAGCGCCACCACTGCAGTGGCGGCGATTGCCAGCGCTAGGTTTGGCTCATCGCCCTGACCGGCGACTGCGCCGACACCGACGACGATCGCGACGTACACCGCAGTGATGAACAGGCCGAGAGCTCCGTAGGTCACCGTCCTGGAGATGACGATGTCGATGTCGTAGAGCCGATACTTCGTGATGGCCATGCCGATGGAGCCGATCAGGATCAGTATTCCGACGAGGGCGACCCAACCCGCCGCACTGCCTCCCTCAGTCTCGGAGCTCGACGAGAAGACCATCCACGCAATGCTCAAAACAAGGATGGAGCCGCCCCAAGCAATCCACCGGATCTGCTGACGGCTGATGCCCGAGCTCCGACGGTACCGAACGACCAGCGATGCCACCGATGCCAGCGCCGCGAGCACCACCAGCACGAGCGCCATCCACCCATAGGAGGCGGCGACTCCGAACTCGTCGGTGTCGTAGGGGACGGTGCTCGACGGTCGATAGGTCCAAGCAATCATCACCGAACTGAAAGCGATCAACCCGACGCTGAACCGCACTACCCACTGCCAGCGGGCAGAGAGCGGTTTCCCGTCGGGGAACAGCAAGAAGAAGACCGTCAACAGCACGAACAGTCCGGGAATCCAGCCGGCGGTCAACGCTTGTTGCGCGAGAGCGGCTCCGATGGGAAGGTCTGCCGGCGCGAGCCCGGGGGCGTCCAACACCGTTCCCCCGGCCTCGTAGACGCCCCCCACGGCTGCGCCTAGCACCTGAAACAGCGAGAGAGAGGCGGCCCAGGCCAGCGCCCAGATCGCACCGTTGCGGGGTTGCGGGCCGAGTGCGATCCAGGCAATGAGGCCAAGCCCGAGGGCCTCGATCGATGCGTGCAGGCCAAACGAATCGAGAAAGTACTGCCACTGCCCGGCCACTGCCACTATGACGTAGCTGATCGCCACCCCGAGGAGGGCGATTGCGCATAGCATGCGGCCGATCAGTGTTCGGGTTCGGTCATCCATCGTCAGACCGCCCGCTTCGGGAAGCGGTGCGCCCCGACCGGGGTCACCCGGCCCTTGACGAGCGCCGGTTCCATGACGTCGCTGTCGGGCTTGTCGGTGAGCTGCTCCCAGGTGGGATCGCTAATCACGGTTTCCCCCGCCTCGCCCCACTGTTGGAGGCGCTGGGTCAGGTTGACGATGTCGCCGACCACGGTGTATTCAAGACGTTCCTCGGAGCCGATCAGGGCCGCTGCCACCGGTCCCGTGGAGATCCCGATCCCGAGCCCGAACAACTCCAGCCCTTCGTCCTTCCACCCATCGTTCACTTCGGCCTGGGCGGCATGCATCCCGCGCGCGGCTTCCAGGGCACGGTCGGCGTGGTCGTCCATGGGAAAAGGCGCACCGAACACCGCCATCACCGAATCCCCGGCGAACTGCATCACGGTCCCGCCCGCATCGATGAGCGGCCGGTTCATGGCTGCCCGATGCTGATTGAGTTGACCGGCGAGCGCCGACGGGTCTGATCGCTCGGCAATGCCCGTGAAGCCGCGGATGTCGGACATCAACACGGTGACCTCGAGCTCCTCGGTCTCGCCGATCTCCCGGCCCTCATCGCGGAGCTTCTCGGCGACTCCGCCCGGGAGGAGCCGGCCCAGGCTCTCGCCTTGCTCCTTGCGGTCCATGATCGCTCGATGCAGCCGCTTCAGCCGCTCGAGGCTCCCTTCCTGGCCGGCCGAAAGGCCCTCTCCAAGGGTGACAAAGAGTTTCTCGATGGCTGCGTCAACGTCAGCCGGGGTCGTGTCGCGGGCCGCCGCGATCGCGTTGATCGGAGTCCCAGCTGCGACCTGCTGGAGCAACTCCTCCTCATCGGGGGTGAGCTCCCCGTCCGAGCTCAGCGGTGATGCCAGCATCTCAACGATCTTTGGGTCGAGGACCGATCCGCCCGCTGCAACCGCTCGAATGGCGTTGGCAAGCTGGTTGCCCTCACCGACCCGGTCCTTGAGCAGGTATGCGTATCCGGCGGCACCATCGGAGAGCAAAGACACGGCATATTCGGGGTCGTCGTACTGGGAGAGGATGACGATGCCGGTCCCGGGGTGACGTTTGCGCACCACCTTGGCCGCCTCGATGCCTTCTCTGGTGAAGTTCGGGGGCATGCGGATGTCGGTGACGACCACCTGCGGGTTTGCTTCCTCCGCGCCTTCGACCAACTCGTCGTAGTCCGCGGCGACTCCGACGACGTCGAGGTCGTCCTCGAGATCGAGCAGCGCCTTGACCCCCTCACGGACTATGAGATTGTCGTCCGCCAGGAACACCGAGATCGCCATTGCCTGCCTCCGGGCCTCGTTTTCCACCATGATCGCCTATCGGAGCTGCTGCGACCATGGTGCGGGCACCCGAATCGGGGTGGTGGTAGCCCCCACTTCTCTTTGGACCCCCCTCCCCTTTTTGTCTCCCCCTCAGCCGGAAGTGCCGAGCGAAGCGAGGCGACTTCTTTGCCTCCCCCTGAGCCTCAGAGGAAGGTGCCGAGAACAGCGAGGCGACCTCTTTGCCTCCCCCCAGAGGGAGGTGCCGAGCACAGCGAGGCGACCTCTTTGCCTCCCCTCAGGGGAACGGTCGCGCTGGGTTGCGACACTTGCAGCAGGGCGCGACTCTTTGCCTCCCCCTCAAGGGAACGGTCGCGCTGGGTTGCGACACTTGCAGCAGGGCGCGACTCTTTGCCTCCCCCTCAAGTGGAGGTGCCGAGCACCTCCCCCTCAGGGGGTGGTGCCGAGCGCAGCGAGGCGAAGGGGGTCAAAGCGTTGTCGCGACCATGGCCTTGACCCCGCTCCCCCCTGAGGGGGAGCAAGAGAAGGGGCTGCTGCACCACTGCTCACGCAGCGCGGCGACGGAACATGCCTCGGAGCCCGAGACTGCTACGCCGGTGTCGGCATGTTGAGCTCAGCCCAGGTGGCGAAGTCGGTGAACGGCTTGGTCGACACCGCTCTGGCGCGCGCGATCTTTTCGTCTGCATCCGGACCCATGTAGGTGTACTGCTCGAAGTAGGCGAACATGTCCCGGAGTCCCCATGGATCGTCGGTCGCCTGCGCATAGGCAAGGTTGTGGCCCTGGCTTCTCAGCGTGGCTACCAGGTCATCCCAGCTCACCAGGTCGCCTGCCAGCGAGAGATACTGGCCGCTCCCAACATCCTCCCGATTCTCGAAAGCGCCGGCAACGAGGTCCCCAAACTCGTTGATGTCCCCGATATGCATCCCACGAGCATCGGCTCGCATGGGCTGGGTCCAGGTCGGTACCCCGTCCCGGCCGGGATCCCGCGGGTACATCGGCGAGACGAGGTTCTGGTAGTAGAACGGGGGCTCGACGAAGGTGAACGAATCGAATCCCGCCTCCTCGACGATGGCGTTCACCCGAGCCTTGTTGGTGAAGTGCGCAACCGTGAACTCATGATCGGAGATTTCGTCGACGTTTGGCAGGGTCGACCAGATGTAGTGCTCGACGCCTGCCTTCTTCGCGGCCCTGACTGCGGCGGTGCCCTGTGCGAACTCGTCGGCATCGGGCCCGGCAAAGGAGTTGGTGTTGGCAAACACGCCGTATGCCCCTTCGAGGCCCGCCGCCAGTGTTTCCGGATCGTCGAAGTCTGCCGCCACGACCTCGTCGGCCAGCCCTGCCGCTTTGTCCGGGTTTCGGGTCAAGGCTCGAACCCTGAATTTGCCTCGTTCCTGCAGGGCACGGACAACGGCACCTCCCTGAGATCCGGTGGCTCCGAAGACGGCGATTGTGCTGCTGGCTGGTGTGGTCATGCGCTCTCCCTGGGTCATGTGGTTGATAGTCCCGTGCACAACTAAATTTACTTGTGTAGACAATGATTGTCAAGCGGACTAATCTGGCGCGCATGAAGAAGGCAGCCCCAACCAACGCCGGGCCATCCCACGCCTCGCAGCTCGAGCCAACCCTCCGACCGACCGGCGCGCTCATCGCCGCCGAGACCGCCATGCGGGGCGCTATCGACCACGTCGCCGTGACACAAGTCGATCAAGACCCGACCACGCTCGACCTGCTGATGCGGCTCAGCCTGGCCCCAGACCAGGAGCTTCGGGGTGTAGACCTGTGCCGCCAGCTCCTGAAGAGTCCAAGCCATGTCTCACGGATCATCGATCGTGCCGAGCGCGACGGGTTGGTGCTCCGCCGACCAGATCCAAGCGATCGCCGGGCACAGCAGATCACGATCACCGAGTCGGGGCAAGCCGCGGTGAACGCGTTCCTGCCGCATCTGGTCGAGGTGCTCAATCAGACCATCCAGAAGGCATTGACCGACGACGAGATCGAGACCCTGGTTGGGCTCCTGGCCCGGATCGTCGAATCGGCAGAAGAGCTACTCGAGCAGCACACCGCCACCTAGGGTTTGTACTCACTGGCCCCGTCAGGATGGCCGCGAGGAAAAGGGTCGGCACATGGGCGACGAACAGGAATGGCCGAAGTTCAAGTCGAAGGTCTATTCACTCATCTATCGGAACCCGAAGTCGAACCGACTCCTCGTCGAGATCGCCGAGCTCGCCCCGGACGACCGCGTCCTGGACATCGGGTGCGGGCCCGGTGCCGCCGTACGCGGCGCCGCGGCGGTCGTCACCGACGGGCGCGCTGTGGGCGTCGATCGTTCGCCGTCGATGATCGAAATCGCCCGGAAGCGAGCGGCCGAGTTCGACAACGTCGGTTTTGCCGTAGGTCAGGCGGAGGAAATTCCGTTCCCAGACGATTCCTTCACCGTTGCATGGACCGCCCATGCATTCCATCACTGGGTCGACACCGATGCCGGGCTGATCGAAACGCGCCGCGTCCTCGCCCCGGGCGGCCGGTTGCTCATCGTCGAGTCCAAGACGACCGGCGAGCACGGCTTCTCACTCGATCGCGCCATGGATGTGCAGTTCAAGCTCGTCGAGCTTGGTTTCGCCGACGCCGCGGTCGAGCTCCACAAGAAGACCTATTTCGTCGGCGCCAGGGTTCCCGCAGCTACCTCGGCGACGACATAAGAGGGTGTCGAGCAATCCTCCAGCGTGCCGTCGCTGACTACAGAAACCGAGTCACCGCAACACTCAGCGAGCGGCGGCTCAGAGCACTCGTCATTGTTCAACGCCGTCCTAGCTAGCGGGTCGTCATTTCACTCCCCGCAGGTGGATCCGCCGTTCACCGAAGTCAGGGTGCCGCCCGGTGAGACGCTGGTGCTGAACCCCCACAACAGGTTCATATCGGTGTCGTCCAGGTCGGAGAACCATGACCCGGCCGAAGGATCGAACGGATCCTCCTGGACCACCGCGCTGGGAATAGCGGTCTGAAGCTCCTGGTTCGTCGACCCGAATGTGATGCCCGCCTCGGTGGACAGCAGCGGCGTTCCCCCGAAGTAGTAGTAGCCGAAGAAGTGCTCACCGCTGGCGTGGGTGGTCGTGCTGTTCGTGAACAGCAGCGTCAACGCGGCGCCGAATCCGCCGGCGCTCGTCCCCCATTCGACTCCCCGCACCTCGGGCTCCGGGCAAACGCCGTACGGGCTGGTGAGACCAGGGATCCAACCGGTGTCGTTGTCGGGAGCACCGAGCTCGGCCGTGGCGTAGGCAATGGTGGCCGCCGGCGTCGCACCGAAGTCGATTCCACCAATGCCGTCGTCGGCAAGCACCAGGGTGGGGAGAGCCTCGGTCGTCGTGGTCGTCTCCTCGGTGGTGGTCGTCGCCTCTTCAGAGGTGGTCGTCGACTCCTCGGTGGTTGTGGTCGCCTCTTCGGTGGTGGTCGTCGCCTCTTCAGAGGTGGTCGTGGCGCCCGTTGTGGTGGTGGCGTCTGCGGCATCGCCTTCGCCGCCGTCGTCGAAGATCAGGAACAACAGGAGCAGGAGGAGCAGCAGCGCGATCAGGCCGCCGATCCCGAACGCCGCCCATCGGATCCACTGGTTCTCCATAGACAGAACCCTAGAAGGTGATGGTCAACGACGCGTGCAAGACGCCACCCGCTCTCTCGACAACAGCGGTGACTCGGTTTCTCTCGACTGCGACTGGTCCGCTGGGGATTTGCTCAACACTGACGAACGCGAGGCGGGGTTCCCTGGGAGCGGATAACGTCGGGCCATGACACCGTTGATCGCCGTGCTCGCAGGTGGAAAGAGCTCACGGATGGGAGCCGACAAGGCCGAGGTCGTCATCGAAGGCGAGTCCATGCTGGACCGGGTCGTAAGAGTTGCGGCCTCGGTCGGCGACGCGGTTGTGGTCGGCAGGGTCGGATCGGGCCGCTTCGACACCATCGACGATCTTCGGCCCGGTCGGCTTGGTCCGTTGGCCGGCCTGGAGTCGGCACTGGTCCATGGCGCCGGGCGCGATGTACTGCTCGTCGCCGTCGACCAGCCCTTCCTCCGCGCCGAAACGCTGACGCGTCTCGCCGAACTCGGCGGTGACGCGGTGCTCCCGGTCGACGACGGCTGGGAGCAGGTCACCTGTGCGGTGTATCGACAGGCTTTCCTTCCGGCGGTGCGGGCGGCGCTCGATGCGGAAACGGACCTGTCGATCCTGACCATCCTCGATAGGGCCCGCACCACGAAGGTCGGGCCGGAGGAATGGCGGAGTTGGGGGGAGGATGGACGCTCCTGGTTCAGTGTCGACACGCCGGAAGCCCTTCAGGTGGGACTCAGCCGATACACGTGATCTACGCTGCCCCCATGGACTCATCTATCACCGTCGAGCGCCGTGACGACGTCGCCATCGTTTGGATCGACCGCCCGAGGAAGCTCAACGCGCTCGCTCCGCCCTTCTGGCTCGAATTCCCGGAAGCGATCGAGGAGCTCGGCGCCGATCATCAGGTCCGGGCCATCGTCGTTGCTGGCAAGGGTCGAGCCTTTACGGTCGGTCTCGATCTGGAGGCCTTCGGCCCTGCGCTGGCGAGCGGATCGATGGATCCCGACGCCGATCCGCCGGGCTCGCCCGTGGCACAGCGCCTCGCCCTGCAGAACCTGATCAAGACCCTCCAGCACACGATCTCGTCCGTTGCCGAGTGCCCGAAGCCAGTCATCGCCGCCGTTCACGGCTACTGCATCGGCGCCGGCGTCGACCTGATCACGGCATGTGACATTCGCTACGCCGCCGCCAACTCGAAATTCTCGATCAAAGAGACCCGCCTCGCCATGGTCGCCGACGTCGGCACTCTGCAGCGCCTCCCGAGGATCATCGACCCCGGCAGCGTCGCCGAGCTCGCCTATACCGGGCGCGATTTCGACGTTGGGGAGGCGGCGTCGCTTGGGTTGGTCAGCAAGGTGCTCTCCGACGCCGACGCCACCCTCGAAGCGGCACTCGAGACGGCTGAGCTGATCGCGGCGAACTCCCCGCTCGCCGTGCAGGGCACCAAGGCGGTGCTGCGTGCCGGTGATGGCCGCACCGTCGATGAGGCCCTCGACTACGTCTCGCTGTGGAATGCCGCGTATCTGCAGTCGAACGACCTCGGTGAGGCGCTTGCCGCCTTCGTCGAGAAGCGTGATCCCAAGTTTGAGGGCAATTAGGAAGCCCCCCCGGCTGCGCTGCCACTGGACTGCACCGGGTCTCGCCCGCTGCCGCCGGAAGACCATTACCACTACGATGGAGTCATGTTGAGCATCCCGCGAAACGTTCGCAGCAGCCTCTTCGCCGCTCCATAAGCGGCAACGTCGACGCCCGATTGCCGGCCCCCTACAGAAGAGGTTCACTGTGTCCGACGTTGCATCTCGCTTTCACGACATTATTGCCCCGGTCATCACCTTCGACAACGAAATCGAGGTCGTCGAAGGTCAGGGATCCTGGGTCACCGACTCCGAAGGTAAGCGGTACCTCGACTTTGGCTGCGGCATCGCCGTCACCAACCTGGGCCATCGCCCGCCGGGGGTCGAAGCCGCGGCCCGGGAGCAGCTCGGCAAGCTGTGGCATGCCGGTGGCGCCTTTCTATACGACTCGATCGTCACCGCGGCGGAGAAGATCGTCGAGGTGACCCCGGACGGCATCGATCAAGTGCTGTTCATGAACTCGGGCGCCGAATCGGTCGAGGCCGCGGTCAAGTTGGCCCGGAAAACCTCAGGCCGGCAAGGCATCATCGTGTTTCGCGGTGGATTCCATGGACGGACCATGGGATCGGTCAGCTACACGACGTCGAAGGCAAAGTACCGCGAGGGCTACCACCCGATGGTCCCTTCGGTGTTCGTCACCCCGTTTCCCCACCCGTATGGCTGGGGAATGTCACAGGAGGAGGCCAACGCCTACGCGCTCAACGAGCTGCGCCTGACGCTCAAGCACGTGATCACGCCCGACGAGGTGGCAGCATTCCTCATCGAACCGCTCCAAGGGGAGGGCGGTTACTACCCGGCGAGCCGGGAGTTCCTGACCGCCATTCGCCAGCTTGCCGACGACCACGGGATCCTGCTGATCATGGACGAGGTGCAGACGGGCTTCGGGCGCACTGGAGACTGGTTCACCAGCCAGGTCTATGACATCCGCCCGGACGTCCTCGTGATGGGGAAGGCGATCGCCAACGGGATGCCCCTGTCGTCGGTTGGTGCTTCCAAAGCGCTGTTCTCCGGGTGGGAGCCCGGCTCACACGGAACCACCTTCGGAGGCAACCCGATCGCGTGTGCGGCAGCGGCGGCGACCGTCGACGGCCTCAAGGACGCCATACCCGGCGTCGCCGAGCGGTCAGACCATGCGTTCACCAGGCTTGGCGACCTTCAGGAGCGCCATCGCACAGTGGGCGACGTCCGCGGCCTCGGCCTGATGATCGGCATCGAGCTGGTAACCGAGGATCGCGCTCCGGACCCGGCGGCTTTCGCCGCGGTCGCCGCCTACGCGATCGACAACGGCCTGGTGATCCTGGCCTGCGGCCCCGACGGCAACATCATCCGGTTCGTCCCGCCACTGAACGTGTCGATCGACGATCTGGATGCGGGGATCGACATCCTCGACGCCGCGTTGGTGGCGTACGAGAGTTAGGACCTCGGAGGGTGCTGTGCAATCCTCCAGCGGGCCGGCGCGATCGGAAGAAACCGAGTCACCGCAGCCCTCGCGCACGCGGCGGCCCATCGCACGCGTCATTGTTCAGCATCCACCTGAGGGCGGTCGCCAACGACGATTGCTATGAGCCTTCGCCTGACCAGGCGATCATGCTTCTGGGCCTCTGGCGAGCGCACGGCTCGAGAGAGGATTACCGACCACCCGCTCTAGTTCTGCGTCAGGACGCCGCGCAGACGCGGGTATTTGACCGGCTTGTGCACGTGGCAGAACTCGGCCCGGTTGTACCGGGAGAGCAGCGTTTCGCACGCCTTGTCGGTGCAAACCCTGCCTTCGTCATAGGTCTTAGGTCTGCGCGAGCGCCCCTGAGGGCGGCTGGCTTTCATGATGTCGGACATCGTGAACCTCCGGACGGTTTATTGAGAATTCCCGCTGCGCGTCGGCATATTCGCCGTGGCAGTACGGGCGTGAAGTCCTAACCACGCCATATGGTATTTCCACTACACACGCATTGCAAATTTTTCCTGCAAAGGCCCCTTCTTGCGTAGCCAGGAGCGGTATATGGCCGTCTGCTACGCAAGAACGGTCCTATTCCTCCCGGCGGCGGCCGACGAGGTCCTCGATTCCACCCTCACCCGGCCAGAACAAGGCAAAGAGCAGCGCGGCGACGCCGAGCAGTGTCGGCCAGTGCGGGAATCGGGTGAAGATCGTTGGGCCTGCGGATCGCATCGCCATGTTTCCGTAGATGACCGCTTCCTCGTAGAGCGCCGTCTTCTCACCCACCGATCCGTCGGCGGTCACGAAGGTCGAACGACCCGTGATCGCGGCATGGACCAGATCCTGGCCGACGGCGGCGGCGTTTACCCGTGTCATGTCGATCAGTTGATCCGATGCCGCGGTCCGGCCAAAGGAGCTCTCGTTGGTGGACACGACCATGAGCTGACCGCCGTTGGCCGCCACCGACTGGATGCTTCGGGCAAATGCTCCCTCAAACGAGATCACCGAGCCGAGGAAGTCCTCCCCAATGGGAAACACGACCGCCTCGGTGCCGCTCACCATGTCGCGGGGCACCTGCTCGAGTTGTGGGATGAAACCGAGCAGCCCGCGCAGCGGCACGTACTCGCCAAACGGGACGGGATGACGCTTCCGATACTCCCCGAGCCGGACCCCTTCCGGCGAGTAGAGCGCGTTCACATTGAGAAATGAGTCGGGATCGACGATTCGGGTACCCGACACGAGGAAGAAGGCGCCAATACGCGCCGCCTCGGAGATGATCGCCCCGCGAACCGCGTCGTTCGAGTCGGGTTCGAACGGGGTGCCGGTGGCATTCTCGGGCCAGATCACGAGATCTGCGCCGTTGTCCGGAATGGTCTGAGTAAGGCGCAGATGCGACTCGTAGATCCTCAGGTTCTCGTTCTGGCAGTGCACCATCGGGCACGGGGAATTGCCCTGGACGATGGCGACCCGCATCGGCGTGCCGTCCGCGGTCGGGGCAAACAGGCTCCCCGCAATGGCAAACAGCAGGATCGCCACCGCAGGGTCGACGACGAACCGCCAGTTCAGCTCGCGGCTCTCGATCAGCAGGGCGACGCCCGCGGAGAAGGCGATGGCCAGGATGCTCCACCCGGCCGGACCGAGCCACTGGACGGTTCCCAGCAACGGCGGAAATCCGCCTGCGGCAAATCCGATATTCCCCCACGGGAACCCCCCGAACGGGAATCGTGCCCTGATGAACTCGAGCACGACCCACGCGCCGATCGCGATGAGCCACCATCGCCACGCCGGCCACAGGCGAAACGACCAGACGACAAAGGCATAGATCGCAAAAAAGGCACCGAGGGCGATCGTGAGCGGGAACCAGGCGACGAATCCGAGAACCGAGATCCAGTACAGCAGCACACCGAAGAACAGGCTTCCCCACAGGAACCCGAGGGTGACCGCCTCCGATCCCCGCTCAACCCTTCTGATCGCCCAAAAGAATGGAATCGGGGCGATGAAGGCCAACGGTCCAACGTCAAGGGGTGGAAATGCGGCCCACAACAGCAGCGCGCTCAGAACGACTGCGACGTAGGGGACCATGGAGCGGGAGGCTAGTGATGGCGCCTGTTTGCCGTCGCTCCCCGCGCCGCATGGCCTGGCAACGGCTCAAGGCGTCTCGCAGAGCGCCCAGCGTGCAGTGATGGCCTGGGTTTGGAGCCTCTACCCTCGGATTGTGCACGATCTCGAAATTGCCGTCGAAGCCGCCCGCGCCGGAGGCGCCATCGTTGGTGACGCCTTCGGCCACGCCATCGACGCCGACTACAAGGGCCGGTTCGACCCGGTCACCAAGGTCGACCATGCCTCAGAGCAGGTCATCGTCTCGATCATCGGGAGGGCCCGCCCCGACGATGACATCGTCGCCGAAGAGGCAGGCGGCGTCGAGTCATCCGGCCGGCACTGGATCATCGATCCGCTCGACGGAACCGTGAACTTCATCCACGGGATCCCACAGATCGCGGTCAGCGTTGCGCTGTGGGAGGGTTTGGCCCCCGTGCTCGGCGTCGTCTATGACCCGCTGCGCGACGAGATGTTCACCGCAGCAACCGGTGCGGGCGCGCATCTCAACGGTGAGCAAATGCGTGTCTCCGACACGACCGAATTGGAGCGCGCCGTCGTCGCCACCGGGTTTCCGTATGACCACGGGGACCACGCCGAGGAGTATGCAGCTGCGCTGGCGGCAGTGCTGGAGATCGTGAATGGAATCCGCCGGTTCGGAGCGGCCGCTCTGGATCTCGCCTGGGTAGCGGCCGGGCGCATCGACGCGTACTGGGAGATGGGAATCGCTCCTTGGGACCAGGCAGCCGGGATCATCGCTGTTCGCGAGGCAGGGGGTCGGGTCACCGATCCGTTCGGAAACGACTCGGTGCCATGGACCAAGCTGGTCCTTGCCTCGAATGGTGCGCTGCACGAGGCGCTGGCATCCACGGTCGGCCCGCTGGTCCCGGCCCACCGGCGTTGAGCACGCTATTCAGTACCGAGGGCCGCGCCGTGCTCGAGGCCGACGGGAAGGTCATCGCCGTCGGGCGACCGGAAGACCTCGAATCGCAAGGCGTCGGCAAGCGCAGATACGAGGGGTTCATCATCCCCGGACTACGCGACGCCCATATCCATCCGGTGGGCTACACCGCCGCCCTCAGCGGGATCACCCTGGGCCACGTCGAGGATCTCGCGGAGATGACCAGCGTGCTGCGAGCTGCGGCCGGGACGCTTCCCACCGGCACCGCGCTGATCGCGACCCGGTTTGACGACGGGGTGGTCGCCGAGCACCGGCTGCCAACCCGATCCGACCTCGACCACGCGATTCCGGACCGGCCGATACTCATCCATCGCTACTGCGGGCACATCGCGATGGCCAACAGCACCGCGCTCGCAGCCGCTGGTGTCGATGCGTCGACTCCGGACCCGGAGGGCGGGTCGCTCGACCGCGACGCCGACGGAACCCCCACCGGTGTTCTGCGCGAAACCGCCATCGGCCTGGTCTCTCCCCATCTCGACGCCCGGATCGAGCCACGTCCCCAACAGTTGATCGACGCGATGCACGGTCTGGCCGGGCTCGGGATCACCTCGATTGGAGGAATGCTCGGCCTGGGAGACGGCCCCTGGGCAAACCTCGGCGACGAGGTCGAGGCGATGGTGAAGATCAGCGAAGATCTCCCGATCAAGGTGCATGCCCTCGTGATCGCTCGTGACGAAGCGGCGCTTGCCGACGCGCGATCCAAGATCAACGCCGCAGGCGATCGGCTGCGATGGATCGGCCTGAAGCTGTTCGCCGACGGCAGCCTCGGCGGGCACACCGCCGCCATGCACGATCCCTTTGCCGACGCTCCTGATGAGATCGGCACGATGCGCCTGACCGACAATGACCTCGAGCTCGCCGATGCCGCCCTCGACCTCGGCGGCATGGTGGCGATCCATGCCATCGGGGATCGAGCCAACACCGCGGTGCTCGACTATTTCGCGTCGCTCGTTGCCGGCGGTGTCGACCCCAAGCGGCTCCGGCTCGAGCACGCCTCGGTGCTCACCGCAGAGGACGTTGAACGCATCGGCCGGCTCAGAATCATCGCCTCCGTTCAACCGGCCTTCATTGGTTCCGAGACAACATGGCTCGCCGGACGCGTCGGTGATGGGCGGCTCGCGCTGACATACCCGTTCGCTTCGCTTCTGGCCGCCGGCGCCACCCTCGCAGGCGGCTCGGACAGCCCGGTCGAGTCGCCGGATCCCTTTGCCGGCATGGCGTTGGCGCGTGACCGAGCCGGGCTCGTCGTCGAAGAGTCGCTCGACGCGGCGGCAGCGATGCGCCTGTTTACCGACGGCGGGTGCGCGGCGCTCGCCGAGCCACCCCCGCTCGCGGTCGGGTCTGCCGCCGACTTCGTTGTGGTCGATCGCGACCCGCTCCAGGCGACCCCGGACGAGCTCCGCAAGACGGCAGTCGTGGCAACCATCGTCGACGGCGAAGAAGTACCGGTCGACCGGAGTCACCCGGTTTGGGTGTGAAGCTCGATATTCCCGGCGACGGCGGCTGGGACAGCGATCAGCCCTTGTCGAGCAGATTCACCGTGGGTTGAGGGGTGCTGCTCACCAGGTCGCGGATCGGCTTGGCCACTTCCTCGTACTCGGCGTGGCGGCCCGTCTCGCGTTTGGAGTAGACCAGCGTGTCGCCGGCCATCACCTCATAGACGCCGCCCTTGGACGGGATGAGGGTCATCGTCCCAATGTCGAACTCGAACTCGTCGAGCAGTTTGTTCACCATGCTCACGGCACGGTCGGTATAGCCTCAAGTGGCGCAGTATTCGATACTTAGATCCATGGGGCCAAACCTACCATCCCTAACGGCCTTTTCTCCCTAGCATCCCTTACCGACATGGCTTCGGCAACAGACACTTTTCCTGCCATCCCACAGACCCCCCCTCCGCCGCCGCAGCAAGAGCCGCCACGGCGCCGAGGTGGATTCCTCAAGAAGGCCTCGCTCGTCGTCCTCGTCCTCGCCGTCATCTCGGTGTTCGGGGCAATCGCCTACGTCGACAGCACGGAAGGACGGATCACCCGGATCGCCTCCGAAGACCTGGTCAGCCTGGCCACCGTCGCTCCCGCCGCCCCGGGAGCCGCGCCGGGGCCGGTCAACTTCCTGGTGATCGCCACCGACGATCGCTCCAGCCTGCCCGCAGACTGGGACGACGGCTGGTTTGGCGACTTCGCCGGCCGCCGCACCGACGTGATCATGCTGGCGCACATGGTTCCCGGTGAGCGCATCCAGCTGCTCAGTCTCCCCAGGGATCTGATGGTGGACATCAGCGGCAACGGGATCAACCGCCTCAACGCGACCTTCGTCATCGGTGGCCCCGATCTGCTGATCAAGACCGTCCAGGAAGAGACCGGGATTCCGGTCCACCACTACGTCGAAATCGACTTCGGTGGTTTCGGGCGCATCGTCGACTCACTCGGGGGCGTCACCATCGCCTTCCCACATGCCGCTCGCGATGACAAATCCGGGCTGAGCGTCGACGCCGGAACCCAGAAGCTGGACGGGGAGATGGCGGTCGCCTATGCCCGGTCACGGCACACCCAAATCTTCAAGGACGGCACCTGGCAGTCGGCGAGCGGTGGCGACATCGCCCGAACCCAGCGCCAGCAAGAAATCATGGTGCAGCTCTTCAGCCAAGTCACCTCACCGTCGAGTGCGTTCAACCTGCCTGCATTCCTACCGACCCTCGCCGACAACATCACCGCCGATGAGTCGCTCGGCCTTGGCTTGATCGCCGAACTCGGCCGGGCCGCGCTCGGCCTGCGCTCGGGGGACATCGAACGTGCCACCCTGCCCGTCAAGAACCACAATGGCAGCGACGGGCGCTCCTATGTGATCCCGACCTCGGACGCCCCGGCCGTCATCGAGGCCTTCCTCCACGGAGACCCCTACCCGTAACGAGGGTGGTCGGTGATTCATCCGCGGTCAAAGTCCGCAACATACGTCATTGGCGACCACCCTCGTTCGAGGGAAACCCGCAACATACGTCATTGGCGACCACCCTCGTTCGAGTACCGTACGGAGTATGGACGCCGGCAACGGAATCACCATCGGGCTGCTCGTAGCGGCACTCTTGCTCGGGCTGCGCCACGGCATCGATTGGGATCACATCGTGGCCATCACCGACATGGCGGCAACCCAGCCCTCCCGCCGCCGCGGCATCGTGCTCGGAACGCTGTACGTGCTCGGCCACGCCGCGGTCGTCATCGCTCTTGGTCTCGCCGCCATCGTTCTCGGGTCGGCCATCCCCGAATGGCTCGACGCCGTAATGGGCCGGCTGGTCGGCATCACCCTGATCTCGCTCGGGGTTGCGGTAGTCGTCGCCCTCTACCACGAGCGTGGCAACTTCCGTGCCCGCAGCCGCTGGATCATCTTGTTCGAAGCTTCGAGACGGTTCTTCGGGGGAGAAACCAAGGTTCACGCCCACGGCCACGCGGCGATTGCCGACTCACACCATGGGGTCGACGATGCCGTCGCCGAAGCCCCCGGGCACCGGATCGCTGCACCCACCCATGATCACGAACACGCCCACGAAGGCGACGGCGGATACTCGCGAGCCTCATCGATCGGGATCGGAGCACTCCACGGCATCGGGGCCGAGACGCCGACCCAGATCGTCGTGTTTCTCGCCGCGGCGACCGCCGGAGGCGTCACCGCCGGAGTGGCGGTGCTGTTCGCATTCGTCGTCGGCCTGGTCGCGGCCAATTCGGCGATCACCCTGGCATCCGCATTCGGCCTGGCGGCTGCCGCCAAGCGCCAGCGTGTTCAGATCGCCATGGGAGTGACGACCGCAGCGATGAGCATTGCGATCGGTGTGGTATTCGTGATCGGCGTCGACGGCGTACTGCCAGCATTCCTTGCCGGTTGAGCCACGACACACCGGTATCTTGAGGGTATGCGGTTCCGGACGAGACAAATCCACGCCGGGGTAGAACCCGACCCGATCACCGGCGCCATCCTGACGCCGATCCACCAGTCGACCACGTTCGTGCAGCCATCCGTGGACGAGTACCTGGCGAGCGGCTACTCCTACTCTCGCTCCGCCAACCCGACCGTGCGGGCCTGGGAAGAGAAGATCGCTTCGCTCGAGGACGGTGCCGACGCCGCCGCTTTCGCCTCCGGGATGGCGGCCATCAACGCCGTCTTTATGACCTTCCTGAATGCAGGTGATCATGCGGTGATCTCCGACGTGGCTTACGGCGGCACTTACCGGCTCGCCACCACCATCTTCACCCGGTTCGGGGTCGACTTCTCCTTCGTCGACACCGCCGATCCGGCGACGGTCGAGGCGGCCATTACCGACCGGACAAGCCTTGTGCTCACCGAAACTCCGGCAAACCCGACTCTCAAGTACACCGACATCGCCGCAGTGTCCGCGATCGCACAGTCACACCGGATACCGCACGCCGTCGACAACACGTTCTTGACCCCGTATTACCAGCAGGCGCTTGACCTCGGGGCCGACCTGTCGATCCACTCCACCACGAAGTACCTCGATGGGCACAATGCGACCGTCGGCGGATCCGTGATCTCGGCGACGGCCGAGCTGCACGAACGGATCGGCTATGTCCAGAACGCCACCGGGACCATCATGTCGCCGCAGGTGGCCTGGCTGACCCTCCAGGGGGTCAAGACGCTATCGGAGCGGATGGATCGTCAGTCGGACAACGCCATGCAGGTCGCCCGCTTCCTCGAGGCGCACCCCAGGGTGAGCGTGGTCCAATACCCAGGGCTCGAGTCGTTCCCCCAGCACGACCTGGCCAAACGCCAAGCGTCGGGGTTCGGCGCGATGGTTTGGTTCGAAGTCGAGGGAGGCCTGGAAGCCGGCAAGCGCCTCATGGATGGCCTCGCACTGTGGACCCTTGCCGAGAACCTCGGCTCGGTCGAATCGCTCGTCACGCATCCGGTGACGATGACCCATGCCGACGTCGGCGAAGAAGAGCGAGCCAGGGTGGGGATCACCGACGGCCTGATCCGACTGTCTGTGGGATTGGAAGACGTCGAGGATCTCATCGAAGACCTGGCTCAGGGTTTGGAGCGGGCGTAAACCCTGTTCTTGCGTAGCTCCATCCGGTATACCGGACCCTGCTACGCAAGAACGGTTCAGAGCAGCCCCTGCGATCGCATCCAGTCGTCGTTGAAGATCTTCGACAGGTAGTTCCGACCGGAGTCGGGCAGCAGCACCACGACCAGGTCACCTTCACGATCCTCGGCAACGCGTAGCGCCCCAACGACGGCCATCCCGCTCGAGCCGCCGACCAGCAGGGCCTCCTCGTCTGCCATCCGCCTGGTCATGGCGAACGCGTCGGCATCGTTCACCATCTCGTATGAGTCGACGATGTCGGCGGCGAAAGTCTCGGGCCAGAAATCCTCCCCGACCCCTTCGATGAGATAGGGAGCGACTTCGTCGTCGGACGACGCGGTGTAGATCGATCCCTCCGGATCGACGCCCACCACCGTCAAGTCAGGGTTCTGTTCCTTGAGATATCGACCCACCCCGGAAATGGTGCCGCCGGTTCCGACGCCGCAGGCAAACACGGTGACCTCGCCGTCGGTCTGGCGCCAGATCTCGGGCCCGGTCGTGTCGTACTGGGCTCCTGGATTGGCCGGGTTGGAGTACTGGTCCGGTCGATACGCACCCGGCGTCTCTGCGGTGAGACGGTCTGCTACCGAGTAGTACGACCGCGGATCATCCGGAGCCACGTCTGTCGGGCACACGATCACCTCCGCTCCATAGGCTCTGAGCAGGTCTTGTTTGTCCTTCGACTGCTTGTCCGCCATCACCGCGATCAGGTGGTAGCCGCGCAGCGAGGCCGCCATCGCCAGCGAGACGCCGGTGTTTCCCGAGGTCGGTTCGACGATGGTGCCACCCGGCTCGAGCCAGCCGTTCTGTTCGGCGCGCTCGATCATGGCCAACCCGATCCGATCCTTCCCCGAGCCTCCAGGGTTCAGGAATTCGAGTTTGGCCAGCAGGTTGCCGGGCTGGTGAACACGACCAAGCCGCACCATTGGCGTATCCCCGACCGCCTCGACGATGTCCTCGTAGATCTCCATCCCCAGGCAGGGTACCGAGGTGCGTTCGGGTCACGGCTCCGGTGTACGCTCCTGCTCCATGCCAGACCCGCTGATCACGGCCACGGGCCTCACCAAACACTTCGACGACACGGTGGCCGTCGATGGAATCGACTTTCACGTCAACCAGGGCGAATCGTTCGGTTTCCTCGGCCCGAACGGTGCGGGAAAGACCAGCGCGATGCGCATGATCGGCGCCACAAGCCCCATCACCGGCGGAGACCTCGAGGTGCTCGGGCTCAATCCCGAGACGGATGGCCCGGCGCTTCGAGCACGGCTCGGTGTCGTTCCCCAGGAAGACAACCTCGACCAGGAACTCACCGTCAGGGAGAACCTGGCGATGTACGGGCGGTACTTCGGGCTGCACCGGACGGTCATTGATGAGCGCATCGAGGAGCTCCTCGATTTCGCGCAGCTGAGAGAAAAGGCGGACTCGAGGGTGGAGGCGCTGTCGGGCGGGATGAAACGCAGACTCACCATCGCCAGGGGACTGATCAACGAGCCCGAGATGCTCATTTTGGATGAGCCCACCACCGGACTCGACCCCCAGGCCCGACATGTGTTGTGGGACCGGCTGTATCGGCTCAAACAGCAAGGCGTGACTCTCCTGATCACGACCCATTACATGGACGAGGCCGAACAGCTGTGCGACCGGCTGGTCATCATGGACAAGGGCAAGATCGTTGCCGAGGGGTCGCCGCGGTCCCTGATCAAAGATCACAGCAGGCCCGAGGTCGTCGAGGTGCGATTCCCGGTTGGCGTCCTCGAAGAAATGGCACCGCGTCTCGAAAGTTTGGCACCGCGAGTAGAGATCCTGGCCGACCGGGCGTTGCTCTACACCGACGATGCCAATGCCACCATCGAAAAGATCCACGCCGAGGGCCTCGAGCCCGAAGCGCTGCTCGAGCGCCGCTCGACACTCGAGGACGTGTTCCTTCGGCTGACTGGTCGCACCCTGGATGACTAGATCGTGAGTTCCTCGATGGCCATACCTTCTGATCGGCTCGCAGTTCGCTCGCCGATGCGACTCGCTGGCCTGATCCTGGACGACTGATGGCAATGCCCCTGGCGCTTCGGGTATTCGAATCAGAGGCGCGGGTGTACCGCAGGGTCTGGCGGGGCTCGATCTTCACTTCGTTCCTGAGTCCGGTCCTGTACCTGCTGGCCATGGGAGTCGGGCTGGGATCCCTCGTTGACGCCAACCTTCCCGCGGGCCTGGAGGGAGTCAGCTATCTGGCCTTCATCGCTCCGGGCTTGCTCGCCGCAGCCGCGATGCAGACGGGTGCCGGCGAAGGCGCCTGGAAGGTGCGGGCCGGGATCAAGTGGCTCAGGACCTACGACGCAAAGCTGGCCACGCCGATCGGGATCCCGGCGCTGGTGAACGGGCACATGCTGTGGATCGGAGCCAGGGTGATGATGGTGTCGATCGCTTTCGCCATCGTCATCGCCGTGTTCCGGGTTGCACCCCTCTGGCAGTCGCTCGCCGCCACCATCCCTGCCCTGCTGGTCGGTCTCGCCATGGGCGGGATCACAACCGCGTATACGGTGCGAACCAACAGTGACCCGGCGATCCCCACCTACTTCCGTTTCGTCGTCATCCCGATGTTTCTCTTTTCGGGCGCCTTCTTTCCCATCACCCAGCTTCCCGGATTTCTCCAGTGGGTGGCGTTCCTGACTCCGCTGTTCCACGGTGTCGAGCTGTGCCGCGCCGTGATGCTGGGTACACCGACTGCGGTTGCGCCATGGATCAGCGTGAGTTACCTACTCGCCTTCGCCGTCGTTGGCATGGCCTTGGCCGTTCGACCATTCCGAAACCAGCTGTTGCCATGAGCCAGGAAACACTCGTCACCCCCGTGGTCCCTCAGATATCGGTCCGCTGGCGCGGCCGCTACATGCTCGAGCGCGGTGCGCTCACGACGAAGGCCTGGTGGCCGGTCCTCGCTTCCGGGTTCTTCGAGCCGGTCTTCTACCTCTTCGCCGTCGGTGTTGGTGTAGGTGCGTTGGTGGGTGACATCGCTCTTTCCGACGGGAGCGAGGTCTCTTATACCGCCTTCGTCGCTCCGGCGATGCTTGCGGCCTCTGCGATGAACGGCGCCGTCTTCGAGGGCACCAACATGTTCTTCAAACTGAAGTACGGCAAAATCTATGACGGGATCCTGGCCACGCCGATGCGGCCGGTGGATGTTGCTTCGGGCGAGGTGGCGTGGTCGCTGTTACGCGGCGCCATCTACTCGGCGGCCTTCCTCATCGTCATGACGGTGATGGGGCTCATCGAGTCTTGGTGGGGCCTGTTGGCGCTCCCGGCCGCACTGCTCATCGGGTTCGCCTTCGCCTCGGTCGGCACCGCGGCTGCAACCTACATGCGCACCTGGCAGGACCTCGATCTCATCACCTTGTTCACGCTGCCGCTGTTCCTATTCTCGGCGACCTTCTACCCGATCGACGTGTACCCGCAGGCGATCCAGTACCTGACGTGGCTTTCGCCGCTGTTCCACGGTGTGCGACTGGTCCGGGGACTCACCCTCGGCATCCTCGATTGGACGATGCTGATCAACGTCGCCTTCCTGGCCACAATGGGCGCCATTGGGGCCGTCGTCACCGCCCGCAGGGTCGGTGCCCTCCTCCTCAAGTAGCGCGCGGCGCCAAACCCAGGGTTCGAGAGCGCCTATATGACGCTGTGAGCGCTGGGTGAGAGGAATCCGAGAAATACCCCACCCCACCCCGGGTGGGGCGCTATACTGTCGACCATGACGATGGACCACACCGAACACCGCCACGCTCAGCACATGAAAGCCGAGCACAAACAGTCGGCACTCAACCGTCTGAAGACCGTTCGCGGCCACCTCGAAGGCGTAATCGGCATGGTCGAAGACGAACGGTATTGCCCGGACATCATGAAGCAGGTGTCCGCCCTCGAGGGATCACTGGAGAAGGTGAACCGGGTGCTCTTGCAGAACCACGTGGAAACCTGCGTGATGCATGCCGTTGAAGACGGCCGCTCCGCTGAGATCGTCGACGAGTTGATGGAGACCCTCCGGTACACCCCGAGTGTCACCGGCGCAAAAGGAGACATTGGATGACCAACCGAACCCTGTCCGTGCCCGAGATCCACTGCGGCCACTGCAAGAGCTCGATAGAGGGCGCCGTCGGCGCCGTCGACGGCGTTGAGCGGGCTGCGGTCGACATCGATGCGAGCACCGTTGATCTCAACTACGACGGCACCGACACCACCTTCGCCGCCGTGGTCGAAGCCATCGAAGATGTCGGCTACGAAGTGCCGGCCCAGTAGCGAGTGGCCAAGACAGAAGACGTGCTCCTTGACGAACGGGATCGGGGGCTGACCAGTGGCTGAGACGGAAGACATTCTGTTTGATGTCGAGGGCATGACCTGCGGGTCGTGCGCGATCAGGATCGAACGCGTCCTCGGCAAACAGGACGGCGTCGAGTCCGCCGTAGTCAACTTCGCCGGCCAGGAAGCCAGAGCTGTGGTCGATCCCGACCTCGTTGACATCTCGCTGCTCCAGCGCTCCATCGACAAGATCGGCTACGACATCACGCCGATCTCGGACGGCGACGACCGCCGTTCCCTCGAGGAGCGTTACGACGAAGAGGTGGCTTTTCAGAAGCGCAACGTGATCGGTGCCGCGATCCTCGCCGCGCCGGTGATGCTCCTCGCGTTATTCGGCCCCGACGAGCCATGGTCCCTCGGGCTTCAGGCCCTTCTCACCGCAATCGTCGTTTTCGGTTTTGGCTGGCAATTCCACAAGGCCGCCTGGAAGCAGGTGACTTCCTTCAGCCTGGCCATGGACACCTTGATCTCGATGGGCACCCTGACCGCGTTCGTTTACTCGCTGTGGGCGATGTTCGCCGGCTACCCGGTGTACTTCGAAACGGCGGCACTGATCACGACGCTGATTCTGCTCGGCCGCTATTTCGAAGCCAGAGCCAAGGGCAGGGCGTCGAACGCCATCACCAAGCTGCTCGAGCTCGGCGCCAAGGAAGCGACCGTGATCCGCAACGGGTCGGCGCAGCTCGTACCGATCGATCAACTCACCATCGGCGATATCGTCCAGGTGCTTCCCGGCGAGAAAATCCCGTCCGACGGGACGATCGCACGGGGAGCCACCTCCATCGACGAGTCGATGCTCACCGGCGAGTCTCAGCCGGTGGATAAGACGGTCGGCGACGCGGTGTTCGGTGCCACGATCAACCAGCAGGGCAGGATCGAGGTCGAGATCACCGGGCTCGGCGCCAACACCGCCCTGGCACAGATCCTGCGGATCGTTGAGGAGGCACAGACCTCGAAGGCGCCCGTCCAGCGGCTGGCCGACCGGGTCAGCGGAGTTTTCGTGCCCACGGTCATCGGCGTCGCGGCGCTGACATTCGTCGGCTGGCTCCTCGTCACCGGGGACATCGCCGAGGCAGTACGCCCTGCGGTCGCGGTGCTCATCATCGCCTGCCCGTGCGCCCTCGGTCTGGCAACGCCCACGGCCATCATGGTGGGTTCGGGCCGCGGTGCCGAGCTCGGGGTGCTGTTCAAGAACGCCGAGGTGTTTGAGCGCGCCCACGACATCGACATGGCCGTCTTCGACAAGACCGGGACCCTCACCCGGGGAGCCATGACTCTTGCTGATCTTGATACCGGGGAAGATGAGGATCGATTCTTGCTGCTCATCGGCTCGGTCGAGGCCGCTTCGGAGCATCCGATCGGCAAGGCGGTTGCCCTCGGAGCCGAGGAGCGTGACCTCACCCTGGTCACCCCGGAGGATTTCCGCGCGCTACGCGGGCTCGGAGTCTCCGGCCGGGTGGACGGCATCGAGGTAACGGTCGGCAAGCCGAAACTCCTTGCCGACAGAGGGCTCCAGGTTCCTGATCGATATGCGGCGTCGATGGAGCGGATGGAGGACGCCGGATACACCGCCTTCCTGGCCGGCTGGGATGGTGAAGTGCGGGGTGCCCTGGCCGTTGCCGACACGGTCAGGGAAACCTCGAGCGAGGCTGTTCGCTCCCTCCGTGAACTGGACATCGGCGTCTCCATGCTCACCGGAGACAACCAGCGGACCGCCAAGACGATCGCAAACAGCATCGGGATCGATTCGGTAGTCGCCGAAGTCCTTCCGGCCGACAAGGCCGAGGAGATCATCCGCCTCCAGGCCACGGGACATTCGGTCGCTTTCGTCGGTGACGGCGTCAACGACGCACCCGCACTGGTTGCTGCGGATCTCGGGATGGCGGTCGGCTCCGGCACCGACGTTGCGATCGAGGCCGGCGACGTAGTGCTGATGTCGGGGGATCCAACGCTCGCCGTGACCGCGCTCGACCTGGCAAGAGGCACCTTCCGCACCATTCGGCAGAACTTGTTCTGGGCCTTTGCCTACAACATCGCAGCCATTCCGCTGGCGGTTCTCGGCGTACTCAACCCCATGGTCGCCGCCGCAGCGATGGCCTTCTCATCGGTCTCGGTGGTCACCAATTCGCTGCGGCTCAGGCGATTTCAAAGTGGCCCATAGATCGACGCCGCCTTCTCAGCAACCTGCAGGAGTCAATCTGTGGACCGCTTTACGGCTGACACGACCCGGGGCCCTCGGTACAACGCGACCTCGTTAGCCTTCGCGCCGTGGATGCCATACGCCGGTACACGAGACCTGCGCTTCGCAAGCCGGTGGCCATCATCGCGTTCGAGGGTTGGAGCGACGCCAGCGAAGCCGCATCGGGAGCGGTGGACCACTTGCTCGACCGATTCAAGGTGGACGAGCCGTTTGCTGAACTCGAGCCGGAAGAGTTCTACGACTTTCAGGAACATCGGCCAACGGTTTCGATCAGCGACGGCCATGTTGACGCGATGACCTGGCCACAGGTGCAGTTCTACGCCGTGGAACGATCAGAGGCCGACCGGGACTTCATCCTGGTCACCGGGGACGAGCCAACGTTTCGGTGGAAGACCTTCGCACGAAGCCTGACCAATGTGCTTTCCGACAGCGGTGTCGAATCGGTCATCGCGCTCGGTGCGTACATCGGACCGGTCACCCATGACACCCCGGTTCCGCTCGGTGCCGTCGCGACCGATCCCGGAATGCTCGGCAGTTCGAGCCTGGTCGGATCCGATTACCACGGCCCGACCGGGATCGTGAGCGTCCTGGCCGAGGCTTGTCGCGAGGCAGGGATACCGGCGATCAGCATTTGGGCGGCCACGCCGCACTACCTGGCAGCAAATCCCAATCCGATGGCAATGCGCGCCTTGCTCAAGGGTGCGGGCGAGATCGCAGGTTTCAACGGAGATGACGAGGAGTTGCGATTGCTCGAGGCCGATTTCGTTCAGCGGGTCGACGAGGCAGTTGAGGCCTCCTCAGAGCTCGCTGCCTACATCGAGGAATTGGCCGCCGAGACCGAAGACGCCCCCGATCAAGGACGGGGCTGGCTCGACCCCGGCCGTGGCCCCGAGCTGGTCGACGAGATCGAAGAGTTCCTCAAGGACGTGTGAGTCCGGGTGGGACCGAGCCGCTGCTAGAACCTGACTCAACGCCAGGGACTGATACGAATCCCTAGTCTGTCATCCGCTCACGCCTAAGAGGGAAGACGGCAGCATGAATCGCCCCCCGGCGCCAATGGACAAGCCGCTGACGTACCCCGGGCACACTCGACCTGGCTCCTACCTCTTTGATGGACATGGCTCGCCAGATCTCGACATATCGGCGGGCCGACGCCTGGGCCAGGCACGCATCCGGTGGGCGCAAGAGACCGTCGGTGGTGAGCCAACGTATGTCAATCTGAACAGATACCTGCTCGAGGTAAACGCCATCACTGTGGACCACCGATTCCCGGTCATGGCCTTTGGCTCCAACGCCAGCGAGGCCCAGCTCGAAAAGAAGTTCGTGGGCGAGCCGACCGTGATCCCGGTCATTGGCGCATCGGTGAGAGGCTTGGCGGTGGCCTACTCTGCGCACGTCGCCGACTATGGCTCAGTTCCGGCCACGCTCTATTCAATGCCCGACATGACATCACCGGTACATGTCATGTTCGTAGACGAGGGTCAAATGGCCACTCTGGTCAAATCCGAGAAGAATTACGACCTCCGCTGGCTCGACGGCGACACGTACCCGCTCACGCTCGATGCTTCCGGGGAAGTCCTGGACGGATGCTATGCGTTTGTCTCGAAGCATGGGGTTTTGAACCTGGGCGGTCAGCCCACGCTCATGTCCGGAATCGATGTTGGTTCCACCAATCTTCCCGACGAGAACCAAGCGGCAATTCTCGAAGAGGTGTTGAAGCGATGGAACAAGTCTCACGACCCGCAGATCGACGACGTCAGGTCTTTCAGCAACGCAATCCGTGAGGGTCGTCTTGACGCATCCCAAGTCACTAGTTGGCTCGTCGACAACTTTTCGCTCAACGCCAAGCTTGGATCATCTTCAAGGGCCTCAGAGATCGCTTAGGGGATTGGATCGCCGCCAGCGCACATGGATCGGTTTCGTACCATCAAGGGGGGCATGCTCATCGCCTTTGTTATTGGGATGATCGATGCCCTGGTCATCTGGACCATCGCCAACCTGTTCGACGTGACCATCCTCCTCCCCGAGAGCCCCGGCTCGGAAACGCTCACCGAGCTCACGATCCCACCCGTGCTGTTCATCATCGGGCTGTCATCGGTGCTCGCCGGGATCCTCCTGTGGGTGTTGCAACGTTTCGTCCCGGACCGCGCCCTGATCATCTTCCAGATCGTCGCGGTGATCGCGCTGGCCCTGTCCCTGGTCCTCCCGTTTACCCTCGACCAACCGATCGAGGGCCAGCTTGCCCTCCTGACGATGCATCTGCTGGTGGGGTCGGCGATCATCGCCACCTTCACCTGGGTCGCGATGAAACCGCGGCTACGCCCCCAGGACCCTGTCGAGAACTGAGAACAGGCGATCGACATCCGATTCGTCGCTGTAGACGTGGGGTGAGACCCGGATCGAGTCGCCGCGAACGCTGACGAACACCCGCGCCTCTGCGAGCGCGGCGGACAGGCCGAGAGGCCACCCGCTTGCCGCGCGCATACCGATCATGTGGGGTGCTCGATCGGTGCGCGCGATGGCTCGCAAACCTCGGGCGGTCGCCCGCTCTTCGATCGCCCCGGTCAAGCCTTGCAGCGCGGCAGCCACATCGGGGATCCCCCAGTCGAGGACTTGCTCGAGGGCAGCTATTGCCATCGGCACGAGCTGGAAACTGCTCCGCTCGCCGACGTCGAAACGACGTGCCCCCGGCGCGTAGTCGTCCTGGTAGTCGACGAGCCGGGTGAAGTCATCCGCGCCCTTTCTGACGATCCACCCCTGCTCGAGCGGCGTTCCCTCGCGATGCTGCGGCGCCATCCAGAGATAGCCGAGGCCGAACGGTCCGAGCAGCCATTTGTATCCGACTGCGTAGACAAAGTCGGGTTTGATGACGCCGGTGTCGAACGGCATGGCGCCGAGTGATTGCGATGCATCGACCACCAGCGCCGCTCCCACCGCTCGCGCGGCCCGGCCGACCGCCTCGAGGTCGACCAGGCTCCCATCGGTCCAGTGACAGTTCGGGACGGTGACTACCGCAGTCCTGTCGTCGATAGTCTCGAGCAGCGCCTCGGTCCACGACCCCTCCGCCGGGCGCGGCACCGTCACGAGCCTTCCCCCGCCAAGATCCAGTGCCGACCGCCATGGGTACACATTCGAGGGAAACTGGTCCTCGATGACGATCACGGTCCTCCCTGGGCCAACCTCTAGGTTGGCGGTGGCGATGCCCGCGCCATACGACACCGAAGGAATGATCGCCACGCCGTCGACGTCCGCCCCGATGATCGCCGCAAAGCGCTCGCGCAGACGTTCGACCGGGGAAAAGAAGTCGTCGGTCACGATAGTCCAGGGAGCATCCGCCTGATCGAGCGCCCGCTGCGCGGCCCGGCGCCGCGAGCGGAGCTGGGGCGTCAGGTACGACGCGTTGAGATACGTGACATCATCCGGAATGTCGAATAGGTAGCGCTGTGGTCCGGTGATCGCCATCGGAATGCCACCACACGCCGTGAAGCGAGTGGTGCTGAGCAGCTACTTCTTCCGCTTGTGCCGGTTGGCTTTCACACGCTTGCGGTACTTGTGCTTGCTCATCTTTTTCCGTCGCTTCTTGATCACCGAGCCCATGCAGGCATACCTCACTTGATTGCAGAATCGCAGTTGAGGTTAGGCATGAACGCAAACACACGACAGTCTGCTGAGGACGGCCTACCCCTATCATTCTCGCCATGAAACCCGTGATCGGCATCACCGCGCAGCCAGAGTCGGTCGAAAATGCCAGCGGGCCCCTCGACTCGCACCTCATCGGCCACACCTACACCGATTCGGTGCTGCGCGCCGGCGGAATTCCTGTGACGCTGATTCCCGTTCCAACCCAGGACATCGCCCAGGTGCTCGATACCATCGACGGCCTCGTCCTGTCGGGCGGGGGCGACGTGGACCCCTATCGCTACGGTCACGAGCGGCACGACACGACATCGAGGACCAACTTCGATCGAGATGAATTCGAGCTCGAGCTCATCAAAGCGGCCCGCGCCCGGAGCATGCCGGTTCTGGCGATCTGTCGGGGGGTCCAGGTCGTGAACGTCGCCTTCGGTGGCAGCCTCATCCAGGACATCCCAACGGCGATCGGGTCCAAGGACCACGACGTCATGGGACAAGCCGTTTACGAAGGGCATCAGCCGGTGACGATCGCCGCCGACTCCAAGATCGCCAAGGCAACCGGTGAAACTTCAATGCTGGTCAACTCGATCCACCATCAAGCGATCGACCAGCTGGCCGACGGTTTTCGCCCGGTGGCATGGGCCGAAGACGGCATCGTCGAAGGGATCGAACACGAGGACGAAGGCTGGGAGCTGCTCGGCGTCCAATGGCACCCGGAGTTTCTCGGCGACAACTCCGACGAACCCTCCCAACTGCTGTTCGACACCCTGGTCAAGAACGCGCACGGCCACGCTGGGTCCTGATCCTTGGCGACCGTCCTCTTCGTCTGCACCGGCAACATCTGTCGGTCGCCGATGGCCGAGTACCTGGCCCGGGCGCTGGCCCGGGACGATGAGATCAGCTTCGCATCTGCCGGCACGAACACCCATTCGCGCATCGAGCCCTCCGACGGAACCCGGCAGGTGATGAAGGAGATCGGCATCGATCTCGGCGATCACCGCTCGCAGCCGGTGTGGGAGGTCGGGGCCGACGCCGATGTGATCTACGCGCTCTCTCAGGAGCATCTGGACGCGATGGCGTCGCAGTGGCCCGACCGGGCCGATGACATTCACCTGCTCCGGCTCGACGGGGCTTCGATCGCCGATCCATACGGTCTGGACCTGGAGTCGTATCGGAAAGCCAGAGACCAGATCGAGGTCGCGATCAATGAGCGGGCCGCGACAGGCTGGGATCGATAGCAGAGCCAGCATCGGCCGAACCTGCCCGGTATCGTCAACAGTGCATGAAGCCGGTGCTCTTCGAGGTTCTCGGGTGGGGGGTGCCGACCCATGAGTTTTTCATCGGTATTGGCGTCGCGGTCGCGGCCCTCATCTATTTCCTGGAGGCCCGCCGCAAGGGTCAACTCGGTGAGCAGACCGCCTGGATCGCCGTCGGTGCACTGATCGGCGGAGCCATCCTGGCCAAGGTGGGCTCGGCCTGGCGTTTCGTCGGTTCCGGTGCCACCGTCGAGGAGCTCTTCCTCTTTGGCGGGCGTTCCATCCTCGGCGGGCTCGCCGGCGCATACATCGGGGCCGTTATCGCCAAACGGCTCGTCGGCTACCGGCGGAGTACCGGGGATCTGTTCGCACCCGCGGTAGCGATTGGCCTCGCCATTGGAAGAATCGGTTGCTTTCTCACAGAACAAGTCGGAACACCGACGACCATGCCGTGGGGCGTCACCGTGTCCGCCGAAGCAGCAGCTTCGATCCAGAACTGCCCACAGTGCCTCACCGGCGAGGCGATGCACCCCTCCTTTCTGTACGAGATCGCCTTTATGGCCATCGCCTTTGCCGTGTTGTGGTGGGGGAGGGACCGGCTCGCCGCCGGGCTGAGCTTCAAGCTGTTCCTGCTCGGCTACGGCCTGCTCCGATTCGGATTGGAGTTCGTCCGCGGCAATCCAGACATGGCGTTTGGCCTGTCGGGATCACAGATCTTCCTGCTCCTCACCATCCCGCTGCTGATCGTCCATGTCGCACGTCTGAGCTACCAAGAACGGAGAATCGCGATGTCTGGAGCCCACGCATGACCGAGGAAGGCACACCGATCGAAGACGGCGACGAATTCTTCGGGTCACAGGAACCGGATGAGCCGAAACCCAGCAAGGGCCTTGGCTGCTTCTACGGCGGCCTCGCCGTGGTTGGCACGTTCATCGGCGGCAACATTCTCGTCGGGTTGCTCTTCGCGGCGATCGGCGACATCGGGGGCGCAGGTGCGATCTTCGGATTCATACCGCTCGGCCTCCTCATCGCAGCCGGTGTGTATTGGCGAAAGATCCCGGGCTTCCTGCTCGGAATTGGGCTCACCATCGGGATCAGCCTCGCTCTGGTGACGGCATGCACGGCGGTCCTCTTCACGAACCTGGGATAACGATGACCACCGGGATGCCGACCAGAGAAGACCGGATCATGCGATACGTCAATGCGTTCTGCCCCCACTGTCACGACGAATATCCGGATCGGCCGCTCGATGAGGTGAGCCGCCTCTCCGGATACCTCAGCGTGGCAGAAGACCAGGTCTGGCTGGTGCGGGGATGCCCGGAGCACGGCAAGGTCGTCACCCTGTACGACGAGGACCCGGAGATCCTCGAGTACCTCGAGCAGTGGACCGCGCCCACCAAATACCACATCCCGGACACACCGGGGAACTACGACCCGGTGCCGTCGGCATATCTGCGTGGTCTCGGCGAAATCCAGACCCAGCACACCTGCATCCTCCTCGAAGACGTCACCCAGGAGTGCAATCTGCGTTGCCCGACCTGTTTTGCCGACTCGTCGCCACAGCTATCGGGGGTGGTAGCGGTGGAAGACATTCTCGCCAACATCGACCAACGGATCGGCCGCGAAGCGGGCAGGATTGATGTGCTGATGATCTCAGGCGGGGAGCCGACCATCCACCCCGATTTCATCGCCTTGCTCGATCGCGTCACCGAGCGGAACATCACCCGCATCGTCGTCAACACCAACGGCATCACGATCAGCCGCGACGATGAGCTCCTCGATGCATTCCACCGCCACAGGGAGCAAGTCGAGGTCTATCTCCAGTTCGACGGATTTCGCAGGGAGACCTACCTGCACCATCGCAACGCCGATCTGCGGACCATGAAGGAACGTGCGGTTGAACGGATGCGCGACGCCGGCGTGTTCATGACGCTCACTATGACCGCTGCGCTCGGAGTCAATGACGACGAGATCGGCGACGTCGTCAGCTACGCCATGGAGACGCCATACATCGGCGGGGTGTCGATCCAGCCACAGTTTGGCTCCGGTCGCTCCGGTGCCATCAATCCCCTGGAGCGACTCACCCATACCGGCGTGCTGAAGCGCCTCGGGCCCCAAACCGGCGGGATCGTCAAGTGGGATGACCTCACCGCGCTTCCGTGCTCACATCCGCACTGTTGCAGCGTCGGCTACATGATCCAGAAGGACGATGGCGAATGGCAGTCGCTGATCGGGATGATCGGCCACGAGCGGGCGAAACAACACCTCGATCTCGTGGCGAATCGGATCGCCGACGACGACCTGCCCAAGGAGGTCCGGAATGCGGTCAAGGCCTCGCTGCTCGGCCTGCTGTCGGAACAATCGTCACTCAGCCACCCCACCGTGGGGGATCTCATCCGCACCGTGTGCGAGAGCTGCGACCTCGGGGTGAGCTCGCTTTTGAGCATCGCGGCCGATGCCGGGCGAAACGGCAGCAAGCTCCGCGAGACCCTGGCGACCAGGGTCAAACGGATCACGGTCAAGCCGTTCATGGACATGAACACGATGATCGAAGAGCGCTTGATCCAATGCTGCGTGCACGTCGGCACCAAGAGCGAGGCTGACCTCGATCAGTGCGCACCATTCTGTGCGGTGCAGGCGTGGGCTCCGCTCGGGCGCCAGAAACTGTCGGAAGTCGCGGGTAGCCGGCTCGGGTCGGTGCCCCTCACCCTGGAAAGGGCAACGATATGAGACAAGAGCCGCCGGCCACATTCAGCCACCGTCCGGGCGTTGTGGACATCAGGGAAGCGCAGCAGTTCGATCCGCTCCAGCTGTGCATCTACACCACGATCGGGATCATCTCGTGGCTGATCACACCGGCGCTGACCGTTGCCATTTTCGGCGGCCTTGGCGTGGTTGGATACGTACGCGCCCGAAGGCGCGGCCTGGCGAAGAGCCGCTGCAAGCTTGGCGACACCCGGCTGGTCATCGCCTACCTTGGCGTTGCGGCGACGATCGGCGCTGCGATCACGATCTACCGCATCGCCGAACTGATCACCTGAGCCCCTCGAAATCGACGGCGAGGACCATGACGTCCCCCTCGTCGCCAAGCACCCCCTCGAGCGCCTCGACGACGGCACCGCTCGTCCCCGGGGTGGTGAATGCAATCGCGGTCGGCCCGGCGCCAGACCAGGAAGCGTGGAGCGCTCCCGCATCCGTCGCCGCTTCGATCATCAAACCGGTGACCGGGGAAAGTCCAGCTCTGGCAGCTTCGTGCAGCTCATCGCCTCGGGCCGCGGCGAGCGCCGAGACGTCCCCCGTCCGGAGCCCCTCGACCAGTGCCACCGCCCGCGCTACCGAACGCGCCGCGGCTGCCAGCGGCACTTGGTCGGCCAGCGCCTCACGGGCCTCGTTTGTGGCCAGCCGCGCCTCCGGCACCCCGACGACGGGGATGAGCCCATCGCTGATCTCGAGCGACCGCGGCCCGTCGATCCCTACGGCCATGAGTCCCCCGAACACCGCGGCGGCGACGTTATCGCCGTGGCCTTCGATCGTTGCGATGATCTCGTAGGCCCGATCACGCCCGAGATCGGTGCCGGTCGCCCGCGCAGCAGCGGCTGCGGCGGCAACGGTAACGGCCGCCGACGAGCCGAGCCCACGGGTGCGGGGCACCTCGTTGTCCACGACAAGCGCCATCGGTTCACCGCCACCGGCGATGACCGCCCGATGGAGCATGTGCTCTTCGGCGAGTGCCTGTGGACCGTCGCCATCGTCCACCGTCATCACCGACGACGGCACAGCACGCACCCCACAACGCAGGTCAACGGCAAGCCCGAGCACATCGAACCCTGGCCCAAGGTTGCCCGATGACCCCGGGGCGCTGGCCATGCCGATCATCCGTCGACCGGCTCGATGAAAACCTTCCTGGCAGCAGGGACCGCGGCCCGGATCCCGGCTTCGATCTCGGCGATCGCTGCCTCCATCTGGTCGGTGTCGAGCCCGTCGTCGAACACGATGTCCATGTTCACCAGGATCTCCTCGGGGGCGAGCTGCATGGTGAGCAGCCGGTCAATACGCTGCACTTGTTCGACGCTCAGCGTCGCGGCCCGGAGCCGCGACCGTTCTTCCCGCGTGGCCGACTCTCCAATCAGCAGAGCCTTCATCTCCACGGCAATGAACCAGGCGACGCCGGCCAGCAGCAGCCCGATGAGGATGGACGCCAGCCCATCCCAAAAGGCGTCACCGGTGACGCGAGCAAGGATCAGCCCGATCGCGGCGATGGTCACACCGACGAGGGCCGCCGAGTCCTCGAACAGCACAACGACGAGCGACGGGTCTTTGGACTCGCGAATCGATCTCGGGATCGAGCGGCCCGCGCGCAACTCGTTGAATTGCTTGAGCGCTGGGCGGAAGGCGATCCCATATTCGAACAACGCAGCCAGGCCGAGCACCCCCATGGCAAGCCAGAAGCCCTCCTCCCCGTGGTCACCGGCGTTGAGAATCTTGGTGACGCCGGTGATGATCGAGATCACCGAGCCGCCGACAAACAAGAAGACCGCAACCATGAAGCCCCAGAAGTAGAGCTCTTTACCGCGCCCGTACGGGTGCTGGACGTCGGGTTCCTTTTCCGCCGCGCTGTGTCCGCGCAACAGGAACAGCTGGTTCCCGGTATCGGCTAGGGAATGGACGCCCTCGGCGAGCATTGCCGCGCTGCTCGACACCGCGGCCGCACCGAATTTGGTGAGCGCGATTAAGAAGTTGGCGACCAGGGCCAGGATGACGAGGCGTCTCGATTCGGCTGCCATGCAGAGGGAGGCTACCGGCGCCGCGTCCGGGACCCGGGCAGCTCCCGAGAACCGTAGGCTCATGGCCGAACTCAGGAACGGGAGGTAGCCGGCAATGACGATGGCCATCGAGGCGGTCGGCCTGACGAAATACTACGGAGACACCCCCGGGATCATCGACCTCAACCTCGAGGTCGAGACGGGGGAGATCTTCGGGTTCCTGGGCCCGAACGGGGCCGGCAAGAGCACCACCATCCGGACCCTGCTCGACCTGCTCCACCCATCATCCGGGACCGCGACCATCCTCGGATTCGACAGTCACACGGATTCGGTTGAGATCAGACGGCGCACCGGCTATTTGCCTGGGGACCTTTCGATGTACGACCACATGACCGCACGCGAGATGCTTCGCTACTTCTCGTCGCTGCGCGGCATCGAAACATCGGCTCGTGTCGAAGAGTTGGCCCGGCGCCTCGAACTCGACCTCGACCGGAAGATCGGGTCCTACTCGAGCGGAAACCGTCAGAAGGTCGGGGTCGTGCAAGCGTTCATGCATGACCCGGAGCTGCTGATCCTCGACGAACCAAGCACCGGGCTGGATCCGCTCATGCAGCAGGAGTTCTATGCCATGATCGACGAGGTCAAGAACGCGGGCCGCACTGTATTCCTCTCCTCACACATCCTTCCCGAGGTGGAGCGCACCGCGGACCGGATCGGGATCGTCCGCAACAGCGAGCTCGTCACGGTGCAGACCATCGCCGACCTGAAGGAAAAGGCGCGTCGACACTTCCAGATTGTCTTCGGTGAGCCCGTGGCGCCCGACGAGTTTTCCGGGCTGCCCGGCGTTCAGTCGGTGGTCTCGTCCCACGACGGCTACGGCGTCGACATCGTCATCGAGGGCCCGGTCGACGGGATCCTCGGCGCCGCCGCCAAACACCACATGGAGAACGTGATCTCACACGAGGGGGATCTCGAGGACGCCTTCCTCGCGTTCTATGAGGACGACGATGCTGCCTAGGAGGGTGCTGAGCAATCCTCCAGCGGGCCCGTCGCGGTCGCGAGAAACCGAGCCACCGCAACCCTCGAGCAAGCGGCGGCCCATGGCACCGGTCATTGTTCAGCACCCTCCTGAGGCGAAGCGGATTCGATCAGCTCGCGGTACACAGGTTCGCCACCTACGAGATGAAGGCTCGTAAGTGATGTTTGGCTCCGTCTTCACCAAGACCATATGGGAGCGCCGGTGGGGGATGATCGGCTGGGTGCTCGGCGGGCTCGCCACCGTCATGTTCATGATTGCGGTCTACCCGATCGTTCGTGATTCCGCAGGGTTCGTCGAGGCGATCGAGAGCCTGCCAGAGGAGTTCCTCGCCTTCGCCGGGATCGACCCGGAGCTGTTCACGACCGGGGCCGGGTTCCTGCAAGCGCAGATGTATTCGCTGCTGGGCCCGCTCTTGGTTCTCATCCTTGCCATCGGGATCGGCGCCTCGGCGACCGCAGCCGAGGAGGCAACCGGGACGGCGGACCTGCTCCTGGCTACGCCGGTCACCAGGTCACGGGTCGTGATCGACAAGGCACTGGCGATGATGTTCCTCGTCGGGATGCTGGTCCTGGCGTTCGTTGTCGGCTTGCTCATTGGCCAGGTGGTGGTCGACCTGCAGCTGGAAGCACTTGGGATCATCGGTGTCAACGTCGGCTTGCTGCTGCTCGGACTCTTCTTTGGGGCCCTCGCCCTCATGATCGGGGCCTGGAGCGGAAAGCGAGCCCTGGCGACCGCGGTGGCCGGGGGCGTTGCGGGGCTGTCGTTTGTGATCGACAGCTTTGCCCCACTGGTGTCGAGCTTCGAGACCATCCAGCCGTACACACCCTTCTCCTGGTATTCGGCCGACATCCCGATCCTCGTGGGCCCAACCAGCGGTCATCTGCTGCTCCTCGCCGGGAATGTCCTGTTCACCGCGGGCGCCGTACTGCTTTTCCAGCGCCGCGACCTCGCGGTCTTCGCCGGGCTCCGGCTGCCCTTCCGCGTCGGGCGGGAACGGCAGGCGAGGAGCTCCACGAGCCCGCTGCTCACCACCATTGGTGGCAAGGGGATCTGGGACCGACGCCGGTCTTTCTGGTGGTGGCTCGCCGGGATCGGCGCTCTCGCGGCTGTCACCATCTCGCTGTTCCCGAGCCTGGACGAAAGCGGAGACGCATTTCAAGGCCTCCTCGAGGCCTATCCGCCCGAGCTTCTTGCCATGTTCGGAATCACCGACATCGGCTCGCTGCTGACCGGTGCCGGCCTGGTGTCGTCACGCGTCTACCAAGGCATCGGCCTGGTGGTGTTCCTCACGTTCGCCATCGGGATCGGCAAAGCAGCCCTCGCCGGCGAAGAGCAGGATGGAACCGCCGATCTCCTCCTCACCACGCCGTCGACCCGGGATCGGGTGGTCCTTGGCAAGGCGACGTCAATGATGCTGCTGCTGCTTGCCCTCGCGTTCGGCGTGTTCGTCTTCGTCTGGGTCGGTGACCTCATCGTCGACCTCGGCCTCAGCCTCGATGGCCTGATCGCCGCCAACGTGGGGATGGCGTTCCTCGCATTCCTGTTTGGTGCGATCGCGCTGGCGACCGGGGCGGCTACCGGCAAGCCCGGCGTGGCAATCGTCGTCGCTTCGGGGATCGGTGTGGTGACATTCCTCCTCAACGGGTTCGGGACCGTCGTCGATTGGCTGGAGCGTGTGCGCCCGCTCTCGCCGTTCTACTGGTATCAGGGCGACAGCAACCCCCTCAGCCAGAACCTCGGCTGGCAGCAGCCGCTGCTTCTCGCGATTGGGCTCATATTCGTCGCCGCTGCCGTCTTCCTCTTCAGGCAGCGCGACATCGGGACGTGACCTTCCCGATGGTCGAGGCCGGGGTGCTGCCATGGCTCTCGATCGAGCAGATGACGGAGGCCGATCGGCTTGCGGTCGAAGAGTTCGGCATCGAGCTGCTCCAGATGATGGAGCATGCCGGCTCCGCCCTGGCCTCAGTGGTGATGGCGATCGCACCTGAAGGACCCATCGCCGTGCTCGCCGGTGGGGGCAACAACGGCGGGGGTGGTCTGTGCGCAGCCCGCCACCTCGTGAACCGGGGCCGGTCTGTTTCGATCGTCCTCGCCACAGATCGTCCAGGGACGGCTGCCGGACACCATCTGCACACCCTCGCTGCGATGGGGATTCAGCCACTCGATGAGCCCGATGACCTGCCGATCGTGGTCGATGCCTTGGTCGGTTACGGCCTCGAAGGACCGCTACGAGGGAAGGCGGCTGAGCTCGCGGCGTGGTCCAAGGGCCGAACGGCAATTTCGCTCGACTTTCCCTCGGGTCACGGGCACGCCGGCGCGATCGAACCCGTCGCCACGCTCACACTCGCGCTTCCCAAGGAGGACCTTGGCGATGTGCGCCCGCTCTACCTCGCCGACATTGGCCTCCCCCGGAGCCTGTGGGCGGCCATGGGCCTCGACGTCGGGCCGGTGTTCAAGGCCGGAGGAGTGGTTGAGGTCGTCTGAGGCAAAGCGAGAGGCCCCCGCCGGGCGGGGGCCTCCTCGTCGTAGGTTTGATCTAGCTACTCGCCCATTCGGCCCTTGGCACCGGGTGTGCCGTACTTGGCCCACCATTGCTTTGCAGCATCGATGCCTCCAACGCCGAAGGCAATCGCCAGGGCAATGCCGAAGGCGGCCACCACCAGACTGACGAGTTGGGCGGCGAACTCGATTTCAAGCAGATCGAGCGCGAACAAGACGCCAAACACGATGATCGCGACCTGGGCGACCCAGGCGAGCCACGCAACGCCGCGGTCCGCGGCGAACGGCCGAATCAGATCCGCAGTCCAGCTGGCGACGGCCGCGGCGATGATCACAACGATCGCACCGAGGATCAGCACCGGTATCCACGCCAGTAGGCGCTCGAGCAGAGCTTCGATGCCGGAGAGGTTCAGGATCCGCACCGCCACCAAGACCAGACCCACCATCAGGTAGGCATATACCACGGTTCCGGTTATGGATGCGGCGGTCTGATCCGAGTCTGCGAGCGCGCGGTTGACGCCCGAACGCTCCCAAACCCCGTCGAGCCAGGAAACGCTAAGAACCCGCTCAATGATCCGACGGACCCATTTCAGGACCCAACGCCCAATGATCAATATCAAGAGCGCGATAGCGATCAGAATCGTCCACTCGACGAGTGTCTCGCCGAGCATGCGCAGCTCCTCCAACAGTCGATCCCAAAATGACAAGATGTGCCTCCTTCTATCCCTGGCAGGGGACTATGGCATGCGGCACAGCCATGGGCCAATCGGATTGTGGAGACAGCTCGCTAGGAGGGTGTTGAGCAATCCTCTAGCGTGCCGGCGCTGACTGGAGAATCCGAGTCACCGCAACACTCAAGCGAGCGGCGGCTCAGGGCACTCGTCATTGTTCAACACCGTCCTAGTCGTCGGCCGGCGAGTCCCAGTCGGTAACGTTCTTTCCCGCTTCGCGGGCGAGAATGTCGAGGGCTGCGGTGGCTCCGGCGCCGGCGGAGATGATCGCCTGACTTCGCTCGGGCCGTGCCGATCTGCCCACCGCATAGACGCGATCCATCGAGGACGCATATTCACGGTTCACCACGATGGCCCCTGAATCGTCGAGGGCGAGGCCGAGCGACCGTGCCAGCGCCGGGTTCTTGCCCTCGGAAAAGATGAGATAGTCGTAGGTGGCGCTGTCGGACTCGGTTGCCACGGTGAATCCGCCATCGGCAGAGACTGCCGTTACCTCGTCATCGACGATGCTGCCGCCGACGGCGGTGACCTGCCCGCGGGCGATCTCTTGGAAATCCGATCCGTCGATCTCGCGGATCCCGAGGTAGTTGTGGAGATATGCGAACTGCATCGCCGTCTTGTCGGTCCCGTACACGATCGCTTCGTGCCCGTTCTTTGCCAGGAAGAGTGCCGCCGACAGACCTCCTGGCCCGTCCCCGATGATCGCAATCGATGTCATCTCGCTCCCTCTATCGCTTAGGGTCGCTCAACGCACAGATCTGCTCAGATATGCCCATGCAAGCACCGATCGCGGCAACAAAGTTCACGGTCTACGGGCGGGTGCAGGGCGTCGGTTTCCGATGGTCAACCCGACGAGTTGCCGGCGAACTAGACCTCGCAGGCTGGGCAAGAAATCGCCCGGACGGTTCGGTTGAGACATGGGCGCAGGGTTCTGCTGAGGCAATCACGCAGATGGCATCATTCCTCGAACAGGGGCCCGCCGGCGCTCGAGTCGCGGCTGTTAAGGCTGAACAGGTTGAACCCGACCATCTGCTCGAAGGTTTCCAGATCCTCTTTTGACTCGCGACTCGCGACTCAGAGGTGCTCGTTGATCTGCACGGGGGTTCCGTCGGGATCCTCCAGCACGATCGAGCGGCCGAAGGTCTCGTCGGCAATCCCTCTCGCCGGCTGGATGCCGTGGTCGGCGAGGCGCAGTACGACCGCCTCGAGGGGCTCGGCGGTCACCAGGGACAGCTCCACACGACCCCGCTGTGGCGAATTCTCGACGCTATGCACCCCGAGCGTTGCCCCACCGACATCGAACGCGGTCCACATGTCGGACTCAATGGTTGGCTTCGATCCGATCACATGGCCGTACCACTCGACGGCGGCTTCGGTGTTGCCGGTGTAGATGATTGGCTGCAGTTTCACTTCCGCTCCTTCTCGCTCAGATAGGCCTCGAGGGCGTCGGCTACGAAATCGGACAGTCGCTGTTCCGCTTCGATGGCGGCGTGCTTGACTCGCTTGATGAGCGGCTCGACCAAGTAAACATTGAATTGTTTCTTCTCTTCGGGCATTTTGCTAGTGTGTTAGTGTTCTAGCATCTTGTCAAGGGACACCATGTCACTGGATTCCGCACCGGTGGTGTCGTTCATTGCGACCACGGACGCCGAGCTGGTTCCTGGACCCTGCTGACAACATCCTGTCGATCACTCAGCGCGGCTGATAAACACTCAATCCGTGTGCACGTCCCTCGTCATGATGTCCGACAGCCCTTCGACAAAGTCTGACGTCGTGCCGAGCAGATCTGATCCCGGCCCAATCGCCCTGTTGCCGAACTTCTCCCGGAGCGCATCCACCGCCTCGTCGAGGGCTTGAAGCTCGAGCTCCTTGGGGTTGCCCGGCGATGCTTCCTCGTCGTCCACATCCAGCTCGAGCTGGAGCGCGGCACCTCGCTCCAGATTTGAGACGGAGATGCCGAGCAGGTTGAGGCCGCGATCGGGGTGATCGTCCAGGACCTTGTCGACCAGCCCCGACCCGGTTCGGTAGAGCACGGCGCTCGACGCAGTTGCGGCGCGGAGCGTCTTCGACCTGGTCACCGAGGCCATGTCGGTGAACCGTGCCCGGACGGTCATGGTTCGGCCACGCCGCCCCTTGTTCCGGAGCCGCGCCCCGACCCGCGATGAGAGCCGAGCAATCACGGCCTTGAGCTCGTCGGGGTCGCGGTGGTCTCCACCGAATGCACTCTGAGAGCCGACCGAGGAGGCGCGGCGGCTGGTCTCGACCATGCGGGCGTCGTTGTTCATCGACAGGGCCCGGAGCTGTGCGGCCTTCGCCCGGCCAACACGATCGGTGAGCATCCGCTCCGAGGTCGCCGAAATATCTCCGATCGTGGTGATCCCGAGGCTGGCCAACGCCTCCTGGGTAACCGGTCCAACCCCCCAGAGCCGTCCGACCGGCAGTGGATGGAGAAACGCGACCTCAGAGCCGGGCTCCACCACAATGAGCCCGTCGGGTTTCGCCACCTGGCTGGCGATCTTCGCCAGAAACTTCGTCGGTGCCGCACCCACCGAAACCGGAAGCTTGGTCTGCTCGCGTACCCGTCTGCGAATACTCTTCCCGATCTCTTCCGGCGTGCCGAACAGGTGCGTCGACCCCGAGACGTCGAGGAACGCCTCGTCGATCGACAACGGCTCGACGACCGGAGTGAACTCGCGGAATACCTCGAAGACGCGGTCCGAGTATTCGACGAACTCGCCGAATTCGCTGTCGAGGACGATGAGCGTTGGACACAACTTGCGCGCCTGCCCGAGCGGCATCGCACTGCGAACACCCATCGCCCGTGCCTCGTAGGTACACGAGAGCACCACGCCACCACCGACGGCTACCGGCTTCCCGATCAGGTGCGGCGCCTTGAGCAAGGCAACGGACGCGTAGAACGCGTCGAGATCAGCATGCAGGATCGTCGGCCCGTCGGCGCGCCTCATGCGGAGATCATGTCACGCCCGTGTGACAGAACTTCCCTCTTTCGTCGATCGAATCATGGTCAAGTGCGAGCACAGCGTCGGTCGATGGACCAGAATCGACGCCGTGCCAGCCAGAATCGACACCATGCCAGCCAGATTCGACGCCCTGGGAATTGTCGTCTCGGACATGGCTGCGTCGCTCACCTTCTATCGCCAACTCGGTCTCGAGTTCAGCGACGACGCGTCCGGCGAAGGCCACCTCGAAGCCACCCTTCCCGGCGGAACACGACTGATGCTCGACACCGAGGAAGTCATGGCCTCCTTCGACCCCACGTTCCAGGCTCCCACCGGGGCAGGGCGGATCAGCCTGGCGTTTCACTGCGACTCGCCATCCGATGTCAACGGGCTGTATGCGGCCATGGTCGATGCCGGCTACACCGGGGAGCGGGAGCCGTTCGACGCCTTCTGGGGCCAGCGGTACGCGACGGTGCTGGATCCCGATGGCAATGTCGTGGACCTGTTCGCCGTTCTGTGAGGCCGACCTACTGCTGATAGATGTCGATTACCAGAGCGTCGTTTTCTGCAAGCACGACCTCACGCTTCACCTTGAGCGTCGGTGTCAATTGGCCGCCCTCGACGGTGAGATCCTCGGCAAGGATGCGGAACTCCCTGATCGACTCTGCCCGTGACACGGCCTCGTTAGCGCCATCGACTGCATCCTGGACTGCGGCCTCAAGGTCGGGATCGTCGATCAGCGCATCGAGCGTTGAGCTCGGTTTCTCGTTGGCGTGCGCCCAGGCGGGAAGCGCGTCCTCGTCGATCGTCACCAGCGCCGCGATGAACGGCTGGGCGTCGCCGATGACCAGACATTGGCTGACCAGCGCCGAAGCCCGCAGCCGGTCCTCGAGCACCGCCGGTGCGACGTTCTTGCCGCCGGCGGTGATGAGGATTTCCTTCAGCCGTCCGGTGATGCGTAGATAGCCATCGGCGTCGAGTTCGCCGATGTCGCCCGAGTGGAACCAGCCATCCGGCTCGATGGCGGCCCTCGTCGCCTCTTCGTTCCTCCAATAGTCGGCCATGACCCCGGCGCCCTTGATCATGACCTCACCGTCGTCGGCAATGCCGATCGTGGTACCGGGGAGCGGGCGCCCGACGGTGCCGATTCTCTGCTCGTCGGTCGTGTTGATATTCGAGGCGCCCGTGGTCTCGGTGAGCCCGTACGCCTCGACGGGGGTGAGCCCGATGCCGCGGAAGAAGTGCCCGAGGCGGTTCCCGAGCGGGGCCGCGGACGAGATCGCATACACCAACTCGCCGCCGAAGACTTGGCGGAGCTTGCCATAGACCAGGCGGTCGAAAACAAAGTGCTGAGCCCTGGTGGTAAAGCCGATCCTTCCCTTGGCGATGCCCTCGGAATAGGCGATGGCCACGTCGACGGCTCGGTCGAAGATCCCTCCCTTTCCCTCCGCATGGGCCTTCTGTACCGCTCCGTTGTACACCTTCTCAAAGACGCGGGGAACGGCGAACAGCCAGGTCGGCTTGACCATGGCCAGTTCCTCGAGCAGAGCGTCGACCGAGGATGCGTAGAAGATCTGTACCCCGGCGGCGATCGAGGTGATCTGGACGCTGCGCGAGGCAATGTGGGCGAGCGGTAGGAAGAGGAGGGTGCGCTCACCAGTTCGCATCATCGCGGGAACAGTGGCGTCGAGCTGGGCAATCCCGTAAGCCAGGTTGCCGTGGCTGAGCATCACTCCCTTGGGGCGCCCGGTTGTTCCCGAGGTGTAGACGAGGGTTGCCAGGTCACCGTGGTTGATCTCCTCGATCCGATGGTCGACTTCTGTGCGTAACAGGTCCGTTGCACCGTTGACGAGATGGTCCATCGCCCCATCGTCGATGACGAGCGCGTGTCGGCAGGCCGGCAGCTGCTCGGCAACCGTGTCGTACATGGCCTTCATCGCCTCGGTCTCACAGATCAGCACGAGGGACTCCGAGTCGCCGACGATCCATTCGAGTTGTTCGGTCGACGATGTCGGGAAGATGGTCACCGTTGCCGCTCCGGCGGCCCAGATCGCATAATCGAGAAGCGTGAACTCGTACCGGGTCGAACAGAAAATGGCCACGCGGTCGCCCTTTTGCAAACCGAGGGCCAGGAGGCCGGCCGCCAGTTCCTTGACCGTCGAGTGCATCTCACCAACGGTGATGTGCGCGAATCCGTCTCCGACGCGATAGCTCAGGGCGATACTGCCGGGATCCTCGCTTGCTCGCTTTGCCAGCAGCGAGACCGGATTATCGGTCGGGCCGATCGTCTGCTCCCCCGGTGTGGTGAAGGTGTGCACCGCTTCGCCTCTCTGTGTGCCTGAACCAGAGTGTATGGGGCCGCTCACTACCGTGTCGTCATGGACGGCATCGACATATTCGACCTCAATCGACTGCTCGTCCTGATGCTGCTGGCGATCGGCCTTGCCCTCGTCGCCGGGAACGGTTTCGCCATTCTGCAGGCGCGACGGGGCCGCAAGCCAAAGGACGAGGCAGGCGAGTTCAGGCCGGCCAGGGCGTGGTGGCTGTTCGGAGTCGGCCTGGTGATGACCGTCTGGGGCCTGGCCAGCCTGTGAACCGTTCTTGCGTAGCAGACGGCCATATATCGCTCCTGGCTACGCAAGAACGGGAGGGGCGGCCCCTCGCTAGCATTTGTCGACCACCGCGGGTGTAGTTCAATGGCAGAACATCAGCTTCCCAAGCTGAATACGGGGGTTCGATTCCCCTCACCCGCTCAATGAGAGTTGCCGCCGCCCAAACCGCCCCCGTATGGGGAGACCCGCAGGCCACGGCCGATGTCGTGGTCGACTGGGTTCGCAAAGCCGCGGCCGACGATGTCGATCTGCTCGCTTTCGGCGAGACGTTCCTGAGCGGATACCCCTTCTGGATCGCCCGTACCGACGGAGCGCGCTTCAACGCCCCCGATCAGAAGGAGGCGTACGCTCACTACATCAACGGGGCCGTAGACGTCGACGGACCAGAGATCGAATCGATCGCCGCCGTCGTCGCCGAGACTGGGGTGTTCACCTATCTCGGCATCACCGAGCGCTCAGCGAGCGGAGGCACGGTCTACGCCACCTACCTCGCCATCGACCCGACCGCGGGCGTCGTCAGTGCGCATCGCAAGCTCATGCCGACCTACGAAGAGCGCATGGCGTGGGGAATCGGTGACGGCAACGGGTTGCGGACGCATCGCGTCGCCGACTTCACGGTGTCGGGACTCAACTGCTGGGAGAACTGGGTGCCATCGGTCCGCCACGCGATGTACGCGCAGGGAACGACGCTGCACGTCGCCGCCTGGCCGGGATCGGTCCGGCTGACTGAGGACATCACACGGTTCATCGCACTCGAGGGACGTTGCTATGTGCTCTCAGCGGGAGGACTGCTGCGCGCCGAGTCGATTCCTACCGACTTCCCTCTCCGTGATGAAGCAGTTCAGCCCGGGGAGTTGCTCTTCGACGGCGGTTCCGCAATCGCTTCTCCTGACGGTTCCTGGCTCGTCGAACCGGTCGCCGGTGACGAACGGCTCGTGATCGCCGAAATCGACGCCGCCGTCGTCCGGGGCGAGCGGCAGAACTTCGACCCCGCCGGACACTATTTCCGCGGCGACGTCATCGAGGTGCACGTCGACCGGACGCGCCGCGACCCGGCGTCATTCACCGACTAGGAGACTCGAGTCCGGCCGGAGCCGCGGACATCGATCGCTACCATCGCCGCCGATGATCTTCTCCGACCGGACCATCCGCGAGGCCATCGAATCCGGACGCATTCGCCTCGATCCGTACGACCCCTCGTTGGTGCAGCCGTCGAGCGTCGACGTGCGCTGCGACAACCGATTCCGAGTGTTCGAGAACCACCGCTACGCGCATATCGACCCGAAATCGCCACAGGCCGATCTCACCACCGAAGTGAAGACCTCCGAGTCGGACCCGTTCATCCTCCATCCCGGCGAGTTCGTCCTCGGTGCCACCCTGGAGACGGTTGGCCTCGGGAACGACGTCGTTGCAAGGCTCGAAGGCAAATCGTCCCTCGGTCGCCTCGGTCTGCTCATCCATTCCACGGCCGGCTTTATCGATCCGGGTTTCACCGGGCAGGTGACCCTGGAGTTGTCGAACGCGGCGAACCTGCCGATCACCATCTACCCGGGGATGAAGATCGGCCAAATCAGCTTCTACGAGATGACCACCGCCGCCGACCACCCATACGGATCGCCGGAGCTCGGGTCCAAATACCAGGGACAGAGCGGGCCGACGGCGAGCCGGATGCACAGCGACTTCGAGGAGGACTGAGATGGCGGAGACGCCGAGGGTCAGCGCAATCATGATGGATTGCAACGACATGGAGGCGATGGTGGAGTTCTGGGGGGCGCTACTTGATTTGGAGGTGGCGGGCCGCTATCCCGAGTTCGTTTTCATGAGCAAGGTCAACGGCGATGGTCCCACCCTCGGATTCCAGATCGTGCCGGAAGCCAAAGCGGTCAAGAACCGGGTGCATCTCGACCTCGCCTCGCCTGACCGAGAGGCCGTGGTGGAGCGGGTGATTGAGCTCGGCGGCAAGCGGCTCGCCGATCACGGCGACGATGCGTTCAAGTGGATCACCTGCGCCGACAGCCAGGGCAACGAGTTCGACGTGGCAGACGCCGAGTAGAAAGCGGCCGATCGGGCTGTCGTAGACCATCGATCGAGACTCCGTTGGCTAGCTGAACCGACTCGATCTATGGACCACGATCGATGGAGTACAACGTGACCGGCTCGGCGACGTTCTTGAGGTCGCGCTCGCCGAGCAGGGTGGCGGTCAGGCCTTCCTTGTTCTTGATATTCTCGTACACGACCGCCGAAACGCCGATCCCGCCCGGAGGGGCCTCGGCCTCGATGCGGGAAGCGATGTTGACCCCGTCGCCATGGATGTCGCCGTCGGCATGGATGACCTCGCCGAGATGGATCCCGATACGAAGCTGGAACCGGCCATCGTCTGAGACGGCCCTCTGGATGTCCTGCGCCGAGGCGACGGCGTCCATCACCGAAGCGAAACTGGCGAGTACCCCGTCGCCGGTCTCCTTGAGCATCCGGCCGCGGTTCCCTGCGAACGCAGTGCGGTGGATCCTGCCGTTGGCCTCGAGGATCTTCATGGTGGAGGCCTCGTCCTCGCCCATCATGGCGGTAAAGCCGACGATGTCGGAAAACAGGATCGCGGCGAGCTGCCGATCTTTTGACCCGCTGCCGGTGCGGATGGCTTCGTCGAGGTAGTGGCGCTTTCCGCTGAGTGCGCTCTGATACTCGTCCTTCGACAGAATGTTCTCATCGAGCCGGAAGTCGGTGCGGAGCAGGTTGTCGAAGAACGCCTCGAGCCGATCCGCATCGTTCCTCACGCCTTCGCGCATGAAGTGAGTGTCGATGTTGATGCAGATGGCTCCGACCAGTCCGTACTCGGGGCGAAAGATCGGAATCGTGGTGCACTTGAACTGCCGGGCGCCGATGTTGAGCTCGTAGTTGACCTTGTCCTCGCCGCGCTGACGGCGGGTCTTGAGGTCGAGGACGAGGTTCGTTGCACCACTCCCCACCGATCGGCCCGTCACCTCACCGTTCTCGATGGCAACCAGGGAGCGTGATGGATTGACCAGGTTATGGAGCAGGATCTCGATGCCGGTGTGAGGGAAAGAACGGCCGAGCTGGTTGACGATCCGCCGGTAGTTCTCGAGGAATTGTTCATTCTCTGAGATCAACGAATCGCCGCCATACGCAGAGTACAGCGCCTTGTACCGGGTCAGCGCGTCGCTGGTGAACGTGTCGCGGACCAGATTCTGCTCACCGATGACGATGAGCTCGCGAGCCGCCGTCTCCTTTCGATCCTCGAGGAAATACATCACTGCCTCGTCGAAGTCGTCCGCGTTGAATTCGACATGGCCGTCGGGATTGATCACGAATGGGTAGAAGCCATACTCCTCGAGGCGCTTCTGGCCGGCAGCGTCGGCCGGATCCGCTGTTCTCGACTTGGTCCTGGCGCCGGTGATGTATGCGCCGACCCCCACTGCGATCACGATCACCGTGAATAATCCGATGAGTAACGGGTCCACCGATCCGACCTCCTCGAGGTCGATTCTACGCAACTGCCTCCGGCTCGGCGGCCGGGATCTTGGCAGGACCGACCGCACCGGCCCCGGCTACGACACCTCCTGCGATGACCAGAGCGATCCCGATCCAGGTCAGCGGCTGTGGCGACTCGTCGAGGAACAGCGCCGCCCACACCACTGCCGATGCCGGCTCGAGATACATGATCACCGAAACAACGGCAACCGGGAGCTTTGCCATCGAACTCCACCAGATCACGCCGGACAGGCCCGTGAAGATCACACCCAGGATCAGGAACTCGCCCATGAATTCATACGATTCTCGTATGGCCTGCACGGTGAACGGGAACAGAACGACCGCGGCGGCGAGCGACTCCCACATCGCCACGGTGAGGCCGCCGAGCGCCGCAGCGGTCGGCTTGCCGATCACAAACAGTGCCGCCAACAGCACGGCTGACACCAAACCGACCAAGACCCCCTCCAGTGTCGCTCCCGCACCGGGGCGCACCACCAGCAGCATCCCGCCGGCGGCGAGAACGAGCCCGACCCAAGCGGAGGCCCGGTTCTCTTCGCCGAGCACCGGCACCGACACCAGCGCTGCCAGGATCGGGCCGATATAGACGACCGCCAGGGCCACAGCAACGGTCGTCAGCTGGATGGCGAGGAAGAACGTCAGCCAGTGGATTGCCAGCAGAACCCCGAGCACCACCACGCGGAGGCGATTGGTCTTGGGGACGGCGAAGCGCCCCGTCGCCAGTGCCACCCCAACCAGGAACAAGCCGCCGAGGGTGACGCGCATGGCGACCAGGTGCGTCGCAGGGATCCCGGCGCGCACGATCAGGGGAATGGCGCCAAACGAGATCGCGAGCAAGGCGATCGCCATCGCGGCAATGGCTCGCTGATTCGTGTCGTACTCATGCATAGATGCTCATCAATATGTTACTGGGCCAGCCGGCCCCATTCCGCGGGCCCGCAGCGTCATATGTCCGCCTACGAACCCTGGGTTCGTAGAGGAGGAGCCCTCACGCCACCGGGACGTCGCGGCCCATGTCGGCGAAGAGGGTGAACTCCGGAAGGAACGTCATCTGCACCTTGCCGACCGCCCCCTGGCGGTGCTTGGCTATGACGATCTCGGCGATGCCCTTGGTGTCGTTGTGGTCCGGGCTGTAGTACTCGTCGCGGTAGATGAACATGACGACGTCGGCATCTTGTTCCAACGCGCCGCTCTCGCGAAGGTCCCCAAGGCGTGGCCGCTTATCCTCGCGTTGCTCCAACGCCCGGTTGAGTTGGGAGAGGGCAATGACCGGCACCTCGAGCTCCCGGGCCAGGTTCTTGAGTGAGCGCGAGATCAGTGCGATCTCCTGCTGGCGGTTCTCGCCACCGCTGCCGTGCATCAGCTGCAAGTAGTCGACGACCACCAGGCCGAGGCCGGGGTTGCGGCGCAGCCGTCTCGACTTGGCGCGGATCTCGGTGACGGTGAGGCCGGGGGAGTCGTCGACGTATATCGGCTTCTTGTACAGGACGCTGGCGGCGTTGGACAGCTTGGTGAAATCGGCCTCATTGAGCCGTCCGGTGTTGAGTTTCTGCAGGTCGATGCGCCCGGCAGAGCACAACATCCTCGAAACCACCTCCTCCCGGCTCATCTCCAAGGAGAAGATGGCGACCGGCTTGCCTTGCAGCGCGACGTTCTGGGCGATGTTCAGCGCCAGTGCCGACTTCCCCATGGACGGCCGGGCGGCGATGATGATCAGGTTGGTGGAGTGGAGGCCGGCGAGTTTGCGGTCGAGATCGCGATACCCGGTGGGGATGCCGGTCACCTCGGCCCCGACGCGTTGCAACTCCTCGGCCTTCTCGATGGCCGGGCCGAGTAACGGGTCGATCGGTGCCAGACCGCCGCCGATGCGCCGCTCGGACACCAGGAAGACTTCCTGCTCCGAGCGGTCGAGCACGTCGGCGATCGGCTCCTGCATCTCCGTTGCGAGGGACCCGATCGTGCCCCCGACCCGCATCAGGCGCCGGCGGAGGGCATGCTCCTCGACGATGTCGGCGTAGTACTCGATATTCGAGGTCGTCGGCACCGTGTCGAGGAGCCGGGTGAGAAATTCGACGCCGCCCATGCGCTCGAGTGAACCGTCGCGGCGCAGCACCTCAGACACCGTCACCGCGTCGATGGGCTCGTTGGCATCGAACAGGCCCTGGATGGCCTCAAAGATCTGCTGATGCGCCGGCTTGTAGAAATCCTCTCCGTGCAGCTTCTCCAGGGCGATGTTGGCTGCGTCTGCAGACAGCAACACGGCGCCAAGCACTGATTCTTCTGCCTCGGAGCTGTGTGGTGCGGTGGGAAGCGCGCGGCTCATCGGGCGTTCGGCGACGCTGGTCACGAATCCTCCCTGTCCTCTCCTGGCCTGTTCCTCACACTGTCGCTACCGGGTATGACAGAAACGCGTCAGACCACAGCGGGAAGTAAGGGAAGCGGAGTCAGTGTACGCGGCTCGCTCGAAGCGTTCCTCTCGGACCGCTTGATGTTTTTCGCGACGGGCCGCCGTCAACAGTCAACAGTCAACAGTCAACAGCGGGAAGGTATCGGAGAGTCGTCGCGCGTTCTGGCTGAAGACTGAAGACTGAAAGCTGAGGACTCCTTGCTGACTGACGACTTCCTACGCTGGGATCACATCCAGGGTGACGATGAACTCGACTTCGGGGTGCGGGCGGAGCGCAACCTCGTGCAGCCCAATCTCCTTGATCGGCGCATCGAGGGAAACCAGCTTCCGATCCACGTCGATCCCGGTGAACTTGGTGATCGCCGTGGCGATGTCGGCGTCGCTGATCGAACCGAACAGCTTGCCCTCATCCCCCGCATGGGCGGCGACAACCACGCGGGTCCCCGTCAGAGACTGCGCGAACGTCTCCGCCTCGTCCCTGGCCACACGCAGCGCTTCTTCGCGCGAGGCGCGCATCGCATCGGCCTGACGAAGCGCGCCGTCGGTGGCCTTCACCGCGAACTTACGCGGAACGAGGTAGTTACGCCCATAGCCGTCGGCGACCTCGACTACATCGCCCTTGTGCCCGAGGTCTTCGACGTCCGAGGTCAGGATGAGTTTCATCGCCGCGATTTCGAAGTGGCCTGCTTCGTGGACACGTAGGGCAGCAGCGCCATCTCTCTGGCATTCTTGATGGCGATCGCCACCTCGCTCTGTCGCTTCGCGCTCAACCCGGTGACCCGCCGGCCCCGGATCTTTCCCCTGTCGGACATGAACTTGCGCAGCAACGCGATGTCTTTGTAATCGACGTAGTCGTCCTCGGCGAAACGGTGGACGGTGCGCTTCCTGCGCCTCGTGTCGTCCTTTTCTTTTCGCCGCGAGGGCTGTCTCCGTGATCGTGCCTTGGCCATCGATATCTCCTCGGTCGAGCGCTTTGCCTAGAACGGCGCCTCGTCGGGCCCGTAGTCGGTGCGAGCGACCGGGGCGGCCGCGGGAACCTGTTCCTTGTTGCTGTTGTCGCCGGCCCACGCGCCATCACGCGGGGTCTTGGTGACGGTGGTGGTCGCCCAACGGACGGAAGGACCGATCTCTTTGATGTCGACCTCGACGATGGAGCGCTTGTCACCCTCCTGGGTTTCCCACTGCCGCTGCTGCAGCTCACCGACGACGATCACGCGAAGCCCCTTCGTGAGCGACTCGGCGACATTCTCGCCCATGTCGCGCCAACACGTGCCGCCGAAGAAGCTGGTCTCCTCTTGCCATTCACCATCGCGGTTCTGATATCGCTTGTTCACGGCGAAGCGGATTTTGGTCATCGCCACACCGGATGGCGTGAAGCGAAGCTCCGGGTCGTCGACGAGGTTGCCGATCAGGGTGACGCTGTTCACGTTGCTCATATCGCTCTGCTCTCTTCTCTCTCTTGTGCCCCGCTGCCCCCGCATCATGACGGGAGCCTGTGACACGCTTCAGCTCTCGCGGTCCACTCTGCGAAGAACCTTGTGTCGGACGACGGCGTCGGAAAGGCCCAGGGCCCGGTCGAGAGCCTCGACCAGGTTGATGTCGCCGCTGAAGTCGACCACCGAGTAATACCCCTCGGACATGTGGTCGATTTCGTAGGCGAATCGCTTCTTTCCCAGGTATTCGGTCCCGGCGACGGAACCGCTGGTGTCAATGGTCGCGGAGACTTCCTCGACCTGTTTTTGAACGTCGGCTTCGGCCATGTCGGGCCGGTGAATGATCGTCAGCTCATATGAGCGCATGTCAGCTCCTCTGGACATCCCGTTGGGGAAGGCCCCGGCAAAAGGGCAGGACTATCGGATGTGACGCGAAGAGTAGCGGAGGGCGTCGCGTAGCCGAGTAGCCGAATATCCGGTACTCAGCTGGGACGGTGTTGAGCAATCCTCCAACGTGCCGGCGCTCACTGGGGAAACCGAGTCACCGCAACACTCAAGCAAGCGGCGGCTCAGGGCACTCGGAATATTCAAGAGCTCAGCCACGCGCCAGCCCGAGGCGGGGGTTACCCAAACGAGCGCACCTCGGCTACTCACTCAAGGTCGTCAAGACCGAATCGGCACCCACAAACTGCAACTCATCCGCCGGGGCCTCGACCGCATAACGGTACGGCCCACCGGCGTGGTACGTCGGGCAGTCGCCGGTGGTGCATGGCTCCATGGTCAGCATGTCGACGAAGGTCCCATCGTCTGCGAAGAAGGCGATGTCGAGCGGGATCAAGGTGTCCTTCATCCAGAAGCCGCTCTCGGTGTCGGCCTCGAAGAGGAACAACATGCCATCGACTCCCCCGAGGTCGGTGAGCCCCATCAGTCCCCGGCTCCGGGCTTCCGGTGTATCGGCGACGGCGACGACCATCTGGCGATCATCGATTGACACCGACGTCGAGAGAAGCCCTGCCAGCGTCGGCACCGGCGATGCGGTACATGCCGCGACGAATAGTGCAACGAGCGCGAGCCTCTTCATGACGCAGAAAGCTACCGCGCCGTGGCGTCACTGATCGGCGTGGGCCTCCAGGTCGGCGAGGCCGGCCAGGATCTCAGCCGACTCGGCAGGCATGTGATAGGTCTCGTCCTCCCCAGGGAACACGCCGGACTCGATGTCGGCGAAGAATCGCTCCATGGCCGCGACCGCATCGTCGGCAAGGTTGGCGTAGCGGCGGACGAACTTCGGTTGGAAGTCGCCGCTGCCGAGCCCAAGCACGTCGTGGTAGACCAGCACCTGCCCGTCACAGTGGGCGCCTGCTCCGATGCCGATGGTCGGGATCGGAATCTCCCGGGTAACGATCTCTGCAACCTTCTCCGGCACCGCTTCGAGTACCAACGAGAACACCCCGGCGTTGGCCAGCGAGTGGGCGTCGCTGATCATCTCGTAGGCCGCCTGGGCCTCTTTGCCTTGCACCTTGTAGCCGCCCATGGCGTGCACGGACTGTGGGGTGAGCCCGAGGTGGCCCATCACCGGGATCTCGGCGTCGATCACCTTCTCGATCGCCTCCAGGCGCTTTCTGCCGCCCTCGAGTTTGACCGCCTCGGCGCCTCCCTCGCGCACGAAACGACCGGCGTTTCGCACGGTGTCCTCGGGCGATACGTGGTAGCTCATCCAGGGCATGTCGCCGACCACGAGCGCATCGGGCCCGGCGCGTGACACCGCTGCGGTGTGGTGGACCATCACGTCGACGTCGACCGCCAGGGTGTCCTGGTGGCCGAGAACGACGTTGGCGACCGAGTCTCCAACCAGGATGATGTCTGCTCCCGCCCGGTCGGCGATGATTGCCGACGGGTGGTCGTAGGCGGTGATCATCTTGAGCTTGAGGCCGCCCTTGCGCGAGCGAATCCCCGGGACGGTGACCTTTGCCATTGCTGCTCCTCTCTCCCCACCGCTTCGGGTTGGGGGAACGCTTGTGCAGTCTTCTTCCTCGTGGAACCGGAAATCGGCATCGGCCGCCGCATGCGGTCGCCCGTGCCTGTGGGTCCTACGAGGGGAACGCTAGCAAACCGCCGGAGATTCCGGGACGGCTCACGAGGGCTCTGAGCGATCCACTCGCGGTGGGTCGCCGCTCGATCCATGGCCACAGTGCCATGGCGGCGGGCCGCAGCATTTGTCATTGTTCAGAACTGTCCTAGCGTTGCAGCATGGCACGCAAAGACATCTCCATGACCGACGAGGAGCTACTGGTCTTCCTCGGAGACGGGCAGAAGACCCTCCAGGTCTCATCGAACGACCACGACGGCTTTCCCCATATCGTCCCGATGTGGTTCTTGGTCGAGGAGCCAAAGGTGGTGTTCCGGTCGTTCTCCAAGTCGCAAAAGATCGTCAACCTGCGGCGGGATCCGAAGATCGCGGTGCTCGTCGAGGAGGGCAAGTCCTACGAAGAGCTCCAGGGGGCAATGATCAAGGGCGAAGCGACATTGATCGACGACGCCGACTACTGCCTCGACCTCTATGTCGGCCTAGCGGACCGGTACTCGTTCTTCTCGGGCGTCGAACCCGGGGCAACCCCCGAGCAAGAGGTGCGTGAGTACTTTGCCGGCTTCGCACCGAAACAGACTGCAGTGATCGTGGAGCCAATGGAGATCGTCTCCTGGGACTACCGGAAGCTGAGCGGTGGGTACTGAGCTTCAGAAGCACCGCATCGCTCAGATTCAGCCGATCAACGACGCCCGACTCCGATGATCGAACCCGGCATCGATGGCGACGCCTTTCTCGAGCATCTGGCCGAAGCGGTGCGGATCCGAACCGTCTCGTACGAGGAAGCGCAGCGAAACCATCCCGGTCCGTTCTACGATCTCCATTCGTTCTTGCGGCACACCTATCCGCTCACAACGCAGAAGCACTGCACGGTCGAGGCGGTCAACGATCTCTCGCTGCTGATCACCTGGGAAGGGACCGATCCGGACCTCGACCCGATCGTGCTGATGGCCCACATGGACACCGTCCCGGTTGAGGAGGGGACGGAAAAGGCCTGGGACGTCGACCCGTTCTCGGGAGACATTGTTGAGGGCGAGCTGTGGGGCCGTGGCACCCTGGACGACAAGGGCCCGCTGATTGCGGTGATGGAGGCGGTGGAGCACCTGCTCGGCATCGGGTTCGAGCCGAACCGTACGGTGATGATCGCTTTCGGCCACGACGAGGAGATCGGCGGCATCGAAGGAGCGGCCCACACGGCGGCGCTGCTGCGCGACCGCGGCGTTCGCCCCTGGTTCGTCCTCGACGAGGGGGGCTGGGTCGTCGACCATGCGCCACCGCTCACGAGCGAGCCGGTCGCTCTGGTCGGCACTGCCGAGAAGGGCTACCTCGACCTCGAGCTCACCGCCGTGGGTGAGAGCGGCCACTCCTCATCGCCACCGCGGTCGACGGCCATCGGCAAACTCTCCGCTGCCGTCCGACGGCTCGAGGAGAACCCGTTGCCGGCCCGCGTCGAGGTGATGGAACCGCAATTCAAGGCGCTCGGCGATCGCATCGACCGCCGGCTCCGCCCGTTCCTGACCAACCTGCGCGTCTTCGGGCCCCTCGTGTCGAGGGTGCTGGGCAGGCAACCACAGCTGGATCCATCCATCCGGACGACGACAGCGGTGACCATGATCGAAGGGGGCGTAAAGCCGAACGTCCTCCCGCAGAGAGCCTGGGCCGTCGCCAACTTCCGGATCCTGCCCGGCGACACGATCGCGTCGGTCACCGCGCATGTCGAGCGGATCGTCGGACCCGACATCGCCGTCGAACCCCATGGCAGAAATCGCCAGGAGCCCAGTGGGTTCTCGTCGACCGAATCCGAGGCGTGGCTGGTCTTGGAGCGCAGCATCCTCGAAACCTTCCCCGAAGCGGCCGTGGCGCCGTGGATCGTGTATGGCGCCACCGACTCGCGATACTTCAGGGACTTCGCCGGGGATGTCTATGGCTTCAACGGCTTCACCGGAGACGGCGAGCTGCTGGGGCGGTTTCACGGGACCGGCGAGCGTATTCGCACTTCGGATGCCGAGCAGGCAGTGTCGTTCTTCTGCCGTCTGATCCGCAACGCTCAGCAGACCCATTGACGGTTGGTATATCGAACCGATATAGCTATATCGATTCGGTCAGATGGCTTTCGACGCCGACTGGCGTCGACGCCATCTTCCAAGGTGTCACCCTCCGGGTGACCCGATCTGGCTGGTTCGCAGACCCCTGGCCTAGAGGCGCTCTCGCAACCAGGCGATGTCCGCGGCCTGCTGAGCGGCGTCGCCGCGGGTCTCGACGACGGCCGGAGCGTTGGCGGCCTGAACTACTCCGACCAGAAGCTCCTCAGGGATCTCTCCGTCTCCGAGGTTCTCGTGGCGGTCTCGACTTGAGCCGGCCGGGTCTTTGGAGTCGTTGGCGTGCACGAGGGCGACCCCGCCGGTGAGGGCCGTGATCAGGTCGACTGCCCCCTCCATTTCGGCGCCCGCAGCCCAGGCGTGGCAGGTGTCGAGGCACACTCCGACGTTGTAGTCGCCGATTTCCTCCCAAAGCGGGCCATAGTTGGCAAGATCCTGCATCACCGTGTTGCCGCTGCCCGCCGTGTTCTCGACCAGGATCGGGACGGTCTGTTCGAAGGAGTCCAGCGCCTTGCGCCAGCGTTCGAACCCGATTGCCACGTCCTCGTCATCCTCCACGCTGCCCCCGTGGACGATCACCCCCTTGGCGCCGATCTCGGCGGCCGCGTCGACGATATGGGCCAGGGTCTTCCGGGACGGAATTCGGACCCGGTTGTTCCCCGACGCCAGGTTCATCGGATACGGCGAGTGGACATAGATCGGCAGATCGGAGGCACGCAACGCCTCGGCATCGTCCCGTGGCTCGGGCTTCTTCCACGATTGAGGGTCGCCGAGAAAAACCTGCACGGCATCGGCGTTGCGCTCGGCCGCTGCCCGGAGCGGGTCGAGCGAGCCGACGTGGGCCCCGATGATGCCCGCACCGCGGGCCCGCTCAGCCATCGCCGTCACCCAGCAGCCGCCGGTCCCGACGAGAGGCCTCCAACGCGACGCGGGCGTGCATGACGGCGTCTTCGGGACGACGCTCCCAGCTGCCGGCATTCACTTTCAGTCTCGTCCCGTCCCACTCGGCGTCCCATGGCTCATCGGGCAGCAGCTCGGGCCGAGCGACGTCAAACACCACAACGGCGTGCGGCGACCCCTCGTCGGGGTCCGGATCCGTTGCGGTGTAGACGTCGTCGATGGCATCCCACGGGACGAATGTCGGTTTCTCCCCCGGTTTGCCGAGCTGGATCTCGACCCCGTCGTCGCGGACGACCAGCACCGGGTCGCGCCGCAGCAGCGAGAACATGGCGTATCCGAACAGGGCGGTTCCCCCAAAGAGCATCGGAATCCCCCACAGGTAGTCGGCGCGCTGTTGGTTCGAGCCCGTTGTGGTGAGCGCCTCGTTGTGGGTCTCGGGCGGAGTAGAAACGCGGTGCAACCACATCACGTCGATCGCGGTGAGCAGCAACACCAACCCGACCATTCCGATGAGGAATAGCCGGATCGGCGATCGGTGAACGGTGAGCAGTTTCACGGTGCGATCCCGAGGTCTGCCGGCGTGAATAGCGAAACGTACGCCATACCGAGCCCGGCCAACCGCGCTGCGGCAGCCCCATCGCTTCGGTCAACCAGGGCGACCGCCTGGACGACCTCGATGCCAAGATCGGTGAGCACCGCCACGGCGTCGGCGAGGGTCTCACCGGTGGTCGTCGTGTCCTCCACGACGGCAACCACATCGTTGGTCGTCACCGGCCCAACCAACCTTCCGCCGGTGCCGTGATCCTTCGGCTCCTTGCGGATCGAGAAGGCCTGGAGCGGCCGTCGTGCCCGCGCCGCCGACATTGCCGTGGCGACAGCGATCGGATCGGCTCCCATGGTCATCCCACCCACGGCGGTGACCTCTGGTTCAACAACGGCAAGGATCGCCTCGCCGACGAGGATCGCCCCCCACCCGTCGAAAGTGGTCTGGCGGGCGTCGATGTACCAATCGGCGACGACTCCGGAGGCCAACGTGAACGGACCGTCGGTCCGAAGCGCGTGGGTGCGAAGATGCTCGATCAGGTGCCCTTTTGGGTCGATTTCCGCTGCCAAGAAAAACCTCGAAAGTTGCTCAAGGAGATGGGGGGTGGGGTCGATACGTTACCTAGACAGGATGCCTTCCTACCTCCCGTCTAGCCCGAGCCGAGGCCGCCGCAAGGCGGCCTTCGGTTCGTCCGGAGGAAGTCCGGAGTCGACTCCACAGTCGAGCGCCCTATCTTCACGCCCATGGAACTCCTTTTCGTTCGCCACGGCCAGCCGGCCTGGTCAAACGTCGAAGGGTTCTCCCAAAGAGATCCCGAGCTCACCGATCTCGGGCATCGACAGGCCGATATGGCTGCGGCCCGGATCGCCAACAGGGAGCGGCCCCTCACCGAGCTCGTCGTGTCCCCGGCACTGCGCTCCCAGGAGACGGCGAAGCCGATCGCAGCCAAGACCGGTCTCCCCATCGAAACCGTCGACGATCTCGTCGAGATTCAGATGCCAGATTGGTCCGGGGAGCTCGAAGAGTCGGTGCAGCGGATCTTCATCGATGCCAAGCACCGTCCTCCAGAGGAATGGTGGGAGGGAATGGCGGGCGGCGAGTCGTTCCGCGACTTTCACGACCGGGTCACCCGGTCGATCACCCAGGTGCTTGGCGCACGCGGGGTGCACCCGGACCCGGACCGGGAGCACCTGTGGACCGCAGAGAACCCGGAACAACGCATCGCCATCGTTGCGCACGGAGGGACCAACGCCGTCGTCATCGGACACCTGCTCGGAGTCGACCCGACGCCGTGGGAGTGGGAGCGGTTCATCCTCTACCACGCCTCGTTCGCCCGGATGCGGACGATTCCGCTCGCCGGGGAATACGTCTGGTCGTTGCGCACCTTCAACGACCGCGAACACCTGCCCGAGGACGCAAGGACGCGATAAGCCCCTCTCGAGCCGTCCTCGATGCAGAGTGGGAAAATCCCTCCCGACCGCCGTGCGCAACTGCGGATGCCGGACGATCCGCTCAGATCAACACAAGCAAGAGACCACCAGCCCGCATCCGCTGCGCTCCCGGAACCGGCACGGAGATGATGTGCACCTCACCTTGGAATGTTTCCCCCCGAGGAGGGAGCGGCGAAAGATTCCTATTTGCCGTAGCGGCGCTTGCGTCGGGTGAAATCCCGCAGGGCGCGCAGGAAGTCGACGTGCCGGAACGCCGGCCAGTAGACGTCGACAAACGCATACTCGGCGTACGCCGCCTGCCAGAGCAGGAATCCGGAGAGTCGCGCCTCCCCAGAAGTTCGGATCACAAGATCGGGATCCGGCAACCCCGCGGTGTACAGGTTGGCGCCGATACCGTCGGCGTCGATGCGGCCGACGATCTGGTCTGAGGAAACCCCTTCGTCGGCAAGGGTACCGATGAGGTCGCGCACGGCGTCGACGATCTCCTGGCGGCCCCCATAGGCCAGAGCGATGGTCACTCGGCGCTGCCCATCCGGCATCTGCTCCTCGAGGCGCTTTGCTGCGGCGACGAGGTCGGGCGGCAGCAGGTCGAGGCTGCCGATGAAGCGCACTCCGACGTCGTGACGACTGAGGGCAATTGGGATCTGCTCGAACAGCTCACCGAGCACCTCGTAATAGGGGACCAGCTCCTCCTGGGGTCGTTGCAAGTTCTCCTTGGAAAGCAGCCAGCAGGTCACGGCCGGAATCTCGAGGTCCTCGGTCCAATCGAGAAACTCGATGAACTTGGTCATCCCTACCCGGTACGACGCCGCATAGTCGGGAAGGCCCTCGCTTCTGGCATAGCGACGATGACCGTCGTGGATGACGCCGATGTGGTCGGGAAGCTTGGTCCGGTCCAGTTCAGAGAGGAGGCGGTCTTCGTAGATGCGGTACAGCGGGCGAGTGGCCAGGTCGCGAAATCCCATGTGCGGCATGGTAGGAGCGTCGACGCCAAGAGCGAATGAGTCGACCGTCCTATTCGTCCCGGGGTTCTCAGTGCAACCGGCAAGTGGCAACATGGGGACGAGACATTGAAGAGGGAGCCGATATGGCGATGTCCGACGAACACAAGGCGGCGCTGGCCCAGGGTCGCGCCGAATCGAGAGCGATCAAGGCCTATTTGGCGGTGGCGACCGCCCCAAAGAAGCGGGGCCGGCCGGTGACGCGCGCATCGCTCGAGGAGCGGATCATCGCCCTCGACGCCAAGGTAAGCACCGAGGACGACCCGCTTGCCCGAGTGGACCTCATCCAGGCACGAATCGATGCCCGGCGAGCCCTCGACGATCTCGACTCGGCAGCGGATCTGGAGGCGCTCGAAGCGGGATTCACCAAATACGCCGCCTCCTACTCCGAGCGCAAGGGCATCACCTGGACGGCGTGGCGGGAGGCCGGCGTCACGGCCGCAACGCTGCGACGCGCCGGTATCAAACAAACCCGACAACGCTGAGGCTGCACCAAAAAGCGCGTGCCCAGGGTTCCAGACCCCCCCGTATACGCTGACCTGAACCCTGGGTATGGGGAACTAACCCGTTTGGGCGCCGAAATATGACTCTTGTTTTGGGCCGGGCGCACCATCAACCCAACCCTCGATTCCGGCCGATATCAGTGATATGGCAGCACCAGTCCTGGAATCCGTTATCGAGGCGCATCAGTACGCTGCGGATGTGAACTTTCGGCTGCGGCGCTGGTCGATCGGCAAGATGCAGAACCCGGTTCGTGGATTCCTTCACGGCACGACGGCCGTGCTGGGAATCCTCGGCACCGCACTCCTCTTGATGAACGCCGACACCTTGACGCACCGACTCGGGGTGCTGGTGTTCGGGCTAGCGATCGTTGGCCTGTACACCACCAGCTCGCTCTACCACTCCATCCCGTGGCGGGAGCGGTGGAAGAAGCGAATGCAACGAGCCGACCGGTCGATGATCCTGGTCCTGATCGCCGGCACCTATACCCCGTTTGCGGTCATCGTGCTCGACGCCCCGCTGCAATGGGTAGTGCTTGGCCTCGCCTGGGGCCTCGCCATTGCCGGGACCATCCAGCAGGCCTTCTTCCCCAAGATTTCCGGATCGGTGCCGGTGGCGCTCGCCACCGTGCTCGGCTGGCTGTCGCTGCTCTTCATCGTGCCGCTGATCGACCGGCTCGGTTGGCTACCAATCGTTCTCGTCGGAATCGGCGGGGTCATCTACACGATTGGCATGGTGTTCCTCGTCACCAACCGCCCCCGCCTGTGGCCGAGGGTGTTTTCGTACCACGAGGTCTTCCACGTCATGACCGTTGCCGCCACGGCGCTGCACTTCATCGTGATCTGGCAATGGGTCGTGCCGTTCGCGTCCTAGTTCTCCCGAGCCTCTGGCTCAGGAGGGTTCTTCCGCCTTCTCGAAGCCAAGCGACGCCGAGTTGATGCAGTAGCGAAGCCCGGTGGGGTTGGGCCCATCGTCGAAGATGTGGCCGAGATGGGCGCCGCAGTTGTGGCACACCGCCTCGGTGCGCTTCATCAGCAGGCTCCGGTCGTCCTTGGTGTCGACTGCGGCGTCATTGCTCGGCTGATAGAAGCTCGGCCAACCGCTGCCGGACTCAAACTTGGTGTCGCTGGAGAACAGCGCCTCGCCGCACACCACACAGGTATACGTGCCGTCGTCGTGGTTGTCCCAGTAGATGCCGGTGAACGGGCGTTCGGTGCCGGCCTCCTGGGTGACGTGAAACTGGAGGTCGCTCAGCCGGTCGCGCAGGGTGGATTTCGTGTTGTCGCTCATACGGGAAGGCTACCCCCGGTCGGTTCGATCGGAGACGCTGCGCTGCGAACACTGCACCTAGAGTTGGTCGGTGACCGTGATTTGCCCTTCGTGTAGTGCAACAGCCGATGCCGGGGCCAGATTTTGCGCGACCTGTGGCACGTCGCTTGTGGCGACCTGCCCCATGTGTGGGGCCGAGACGGCACCAGGAGCAGCGTTCTGTGCTTCCTGTGGGACCTCGCTGACCCCGCAGGAGGCCGTAACGGAGACCAGGGCGGTGGAGGAGCGCAAGGTGGTGTCGGTCCTGTTCGCCGACCTCGCCGGGTTCACCGAGCGCACCGAACGCTCCGACCCCGAGGACGTTCGAGCCCGCCTCACCATCTATCACAAGACGGCCCGCGAACAGGTCGAGGCTCATGGCGGCCGAGTCGAGAAGCTGATGGGCGACGGAGTCTTCGCCATCTTCGGGGTCCCCGCCGCCCACGAGGACGACCCGGAACGGGCGGTGCGCGCTGCGCTGCGGCTTCAGGAGGCAATCGCAGTCCTCAACGAAGACGACCCGGATCTCGCATTGTCGGTACGGGTGGCGGTCACGACCGGCGAGGCGATCGTCCAACTCGATGCCGATGACCAGGACCGCGAGACGATCATCGGTGACGTGGTCAACACCGCATCGCGCCTCGAGGCGATCGCTCCCCCGGGCGGGATCGTCGTCGACGAGCGCACCTACCTGGCGTCACGCGCCGACATCTCCTTCGAAGACCTCGACACGGTCGACCTGAAGGGCAAGGCCGACGCCACCGCTATCTGGCTCGCCACCGGAGCCCGGGCACGCCACGGCGTTGCTGTGGAAGAGCGGCACAAGGGCCCGTTCGTCGGTCGGAGCACCGAACTCGCCGTGCTGGTCGACTCGCTCGACCGGACCATCGCCGCCCAAACCGTTCAGCTGGTGACGATTATGGGTGAGCCGGGAGCGGGAAAGAGCCGGCTGCTCCACGAGTTCAAGGCCGTCCTCGACACGAGGACCGACACGATGTGGTGGAAGCAGGGCCGCTGTCTCCCCTATGGGGAAGGCATCACCTTCTGGGCGCTCGGCGAGATCGTCAAGGCGCAGGCCGGGATCCTCGAGACCAACAGCGAGACCGACGCCGATCGCAAGCTTCGCCACGCCGTGGTCACGCTGATCGACGACCCGGCCCAGGCGGAGTGGGTTGTGTCGCGCCTCGCCCTGCTCGCCGGTGGGACCGGTGAAGACCAGCAGATCGAACAGGGGGAGTTGTTCTCGGCATGGTCGCGGTTCTTCGAAGCGATGGCGCACCGCCACCCGCTGGTGATGGTCGTGGAAGACATCCACTGGGCAGACCAAGCCCTGCTCGACTTCATCGAGTACGTCGCCGAGTGGGCCGTCGACGTGCCGATCCTGCTGGTCGCCGCGGCCCGACCGGAACTGCTCTCGAGCCGTCCGAGCTGGGGCGGTGGCATCCGCAATTCGGCCACCATCAGCTTGGCACCACTCGCCAACGACGATGCGGCCGTTCTGCTGGCAGCACTGCTCGATCGCGCCGTGCTCCCGGCCGAGACCCAACAGCTCATCCTGGAGCGGGCCGGCGGAAACCCGCTCTACGTGACCGAGCTGGTTCGCCTCGCCGCAGACGCCGATCTGTTGGATGAGGCCGGCAAGATTGAGGAGCTCGCCCTACCCGACTCGGTCCAGGCCATCATCGCCGCCCGGCTCGACCTTCTCGACACCGAGGAGAAGGAGTTGCTCCAGGCGGCCGCGGTGATGGGCAAGGTGTTCTGGTCCGGGGCCCTCGCGGCGCTCAGGCCGTCCGCGCACTCGGCGCCGACGGTTCGCGAGCTGGTTCGCCGGGAGATGATCCGGCCGATCCGCGACGCTTCGATGCAAGGGCAAGAGGAGTATTCCTTCGTCCACGCCCTCGTTCGCGATGTGGCGTACGGCCAGATCGCCCGCGACGACCGGGCCGAGATGCATCAGGCAGCAGCGACATGGATCGAGGCGGTGAGCGGCGAGCGGGGTGTCGACGTGGCCGAGTTGCTCGCTTACCACCTCGGCGAAGCGCTATCGCTGACCACCGACCCCGATGCCGAACTTCGGGCGCGGGCCTACCGGGTGCTGATGCAGGCCGGTGAGCGAGCCCGCGGGCTCAACCCGACCCAGGGGGCCTCCTACTACCTCAAGGCCGTCGACGCGGCCGACGTCAACACCGATCGGGCCGAGGCGCTGTTGTGGGCAGGACAGCTCAGCCAGGACGATCTGGAGAAGTCCAAACGGTGGCTCGAGGAGTCCCTCGCCCTCTACCAGGAGGCCGGCGATCCCGAGGGGCAGGCCGATGCCCTCACACAGATGTCAGGCTGGAGCTGGTGGCGAGGCGAGACCGAACGCGCCGACGAGCAGATCCACAAGGCAATCACACTGCTCGAAGACCGGCCCGACTCCGAGGCCAAGGCGGAGGCCCTGGTGGCCAACGTCGGCAAGCTGTTTCTCCGCGGACGTGATGCGGAGGCCGTCGCGGCCGCGGACCTGGCTGCTCCCGTCGTCGATGCCGCTGGGACCGCGGAAGACCAGATCAAACTGCTGTCGCTCAGGGGTGCCGCCCTGGCCAACTCCGGGCTCAACGAGGAGGGACTTGAAGACATGGCAACGGCGATGGGGATCGCAGACGACCGCAACTTCTCGTTCCAATCGGTGACGATTCGCAACAACCTCGCAACGCTGACCCACCAGCTTCGATCGCCACAGGATGCCGTGGCGATCATCAATGAAGGCATCGAGCTTTCAAACGAGCGAGGCCTCCCGGCGTCTACCGACTGGTTGCGCTTCACCAAGTCCGAGATACTCATCTGGACCGGAGACTGGGACGAGTCGGTCGCTCTCGCCCGGGAGGTCATCGAGGCCGACGACGAGCGCGGCGGGAGCCAGGCCGGGATGGGCGCCCGATCGCACATCGGGATCATCGAGCACTACCAGGGGGTCGAACACCCCTCGGTGCGGTGGGTGGAACTCATCGAGCACGCCCGGGAGGTCCAGGATCAACAAGTGCTCTCACCGGTGCTGGCGATCGCGGTGATGATGGCGTACGACGCCGGTAACCAGACCGACGCGGTGCGCCTTGCCGACGAATACCACGCGGCTGCGATCGACCTGTATCGGACCTGGTTCCTCCCGTGGGTGACCGGACCGCTCGCCCGTATTGGCGACGTCGATCGAATCGAGGCCCTCCTCGAAGGGTCACCTGTCAACGGAAGCCACGCAAAGGTGGGTCGGGACCGTGCCGAAGGCCATCTAGCCGAGGCCCGAGGCGATCATGGAGCGGCAGCAGATCGGTTCTTCGACGCGGTCGCCACCGCCGGGCAATTCGGCCGACCGCTCGACGCCGCCCTCGCCCGGATCGACGCGGCGAGGGTGCTCACGAACGACGATCGGTTTGACGACACCGTGGCCGCGGCTCGTGAGGAGGCGGAGCGGATGGGTGCAGACCGGCTCCTGGCGCAGCTCGACGAGATCGAAGGCCACGGGCGGTCTCAGGCTGCGGGGGCCTAGGAGGGTGCTGAGCAACCTCAAGCGGGGCCTCGCGGTCGGGAGAAACCGAGTCACTGCAACAGTCGAGCTAGCGATGGCCCGTGGCACTCGTCATTGTTCAGCACCGTCCTAATCCTCGATAGCGGCCTGTACCTCGATCTCGACCTTCCACCCCGGGTCAAGCAGCGCGGCGACGACCACCATCGTGGCTGCCGGGGCGGCGTCGCCGAAGAGCTCGCGATGGGCCCTCCCGATGTCGTCGGCATCTGCGGGGTCGGTGATATACATCCGGGTCCGCACGACCTCGGCGGCCGTGGCGCCGAGCTCCTCAAGCGCGGCGATGGCGATCGCGCCGCAGCGGAGCATCTGCTCGTAGGCCCCATCCGCGACCGGCTCACCATCGGGCGGGATCGGAGCCGTGCCTGCTATCTCGATGCGGTTACCGGCAGCGACTCCCCTCGAAAACCCATAGGCCGCTTCGTAGGGAGATCCAGACGTGGCATGGCGTTTTGGCATGATCAGGATGCTACGGCGCGTTTCTGTCACACCCGCTCGATACGGTATCCGCATGACGAAGCAGAACACACCAAATACGCGTTCAGACCAGGCGATCGAGGCGTTCTTCGCTCACATGGGCCTTGCCGTTGAAGTTGTCGACCGGTGCCCGATTGCCTCGTGCGAGCACTGCCGGATAGAGCTCCACGAAGCTGCATGAGTTTGCGCCGGACCCGAGGGATTGCACAGCTAAACCGGGTTTGCGGGCACTACCTTGGCCGCCATGGCGCTAATGCTCCACGAGACCGACAGCGGCTTCGTCTGGTGGGACGAAGCATTGATCTTTGCGGTCCCCATCGTGATCGCGGTCGCCACGGTGTTGTGGCTCGCCAGGCGATCGCGCGTCGATCAGTCTGAAGAGGACTGACCCCGGCCCCACTCGTCGAGCATCGCCAAGGCCTCTTCCTCCGAGTACGGGCCGTCTTCGATGCGCTTCTCCAACAACATGTCCATGATCTTGCCGATTTCGGGGCCGGGCTCGAGACCCAGGTATTCCATCACCTGGTTGCCGTCGATCGGCGCCCGCATGGCATCGAGCTCCTCCTGCTGGCGAAGCTCGTCGATCCGCCCCTCCAGCTCGTCGATGCGACCGGCGATCGCCCGCGCTCGTTTTTCGTTTCTCGTGGTCACGTCGCTGCGCACCAACTCGTTGAGGTCATCGAGCATCGGCCCGGCGTCCCGCACGTAGCGGCGCACCGCAGAGTCGGTCCAGCCCATCTTGTAGGTGTGCGGGCGCATGTGGAGAAACACCAGCCGCGACACGTCCTCGGTCATCGCCTTGGGATATCGGAGCTCGCTCATTCGCCGCTTGGTCAGGCGGGCCCCGACCACCTCGTGGTGGTGGAACGAGACACCGCCCGGGCCGAACTCCCTGGTGTCCGGCTTGCCGATGTCGTGGAACAATGCGGCCAGGCGGAGACGGAGTCGGGGTGACGCCTTCTCCACCACCGCAATGGTGTGGGCCAGCACGTCCTTGTGATGATGCACCGGATCGGCTTCGAGCGCCAGCGCCGGGAGCTCCGGGATGAACTCGCCGGCCAGGCCCGTGTCGACCAGCCCGGCAAGCGCAGGTCCGACGTGGTCGCCGATCAGCAACCGATCGAGCTCACCGTTGATCCGTTCCCTCGACACGATCTCGAGCCGATCGTGCATGCCTCGCACCGCACTCATCGCGTCCTCGCTTGGTGCGAAGCCGAGCGTTGACACGAAGCGAAACAAGCGCAGCATCCGCAGCGGATCGTCGCCGAACGAGATCTCCGGGTCGAGTGGTGTGCGCAGTGTTCTGACCTGCAGGTCAGCGAGCCCACCGGTGGGATCGATCATTTCGGGCGTTGACGAACCGTCGGTCGGTATCCGCAGCGCCATGGCGTTAACCGTGAAGTCGCGGCGGGAGAGGTCTTCATCGATGTTGTCCGAGAACACCACCTCGGGCTTTCGCGAGTCGTCGTGATAGACCTCGGAGCGGAAGGTGGTGATCTCGTGCACCTGCCCGTCCTTGATGACACCGACGGTGCCGAACTGCTTTCCGGCCAGGTAGACGTCCGAAGCCCAGGGCGCGACCAGCCGCTCGATCTCGTCCGGCCTTGCATCGGTAGCGAAGTCGAGATCGGCGATCGGACGATCGAGCAGCGCATTCCGAACGCTTCCGCCGACGAGAAAGAGGCGGTGACCGGCCTGGTCGAAGAGTGTGGCCAGCTTCCGTGCCGGCGTCCCGTCGGTGAGAACGGCCTCGAGGCGAGCCGGGATCATGCCCAGTTCCCAGTTGCCAGTTGCCAGTTGCCAGTCAGAGCCGACTCGCGACTCGCGACTCGCGACTCGTCGCTCACTCTCGCCATCGGTTCGCCAACCCGTCGGCGTATTCGTTCCACGTGAAGTCGGCGTGGCCCTTGATCCACTGCAGCGTGATCTCGGGACGGGCCCGGTAGCCCCGGTAGGCCTCCTTCACCAGGTCGAGGTTCTTCGGGACCTTGGACCCGTCAGGCCCCGCCCTTTTTCGCATCCAGCCGCGCTGCTCCCATCCGGCCGCCCATTCGTTGATGGTGCGCACCGCCAGATTCGAGTCCGAGTAGACCGTTACGGGGCTGCCTTCGGGAACGAGCTTCAGGCCTTCGATCAAGGCCAGCAGCTCCATCTTGTTGTTGGTCGTATCGGGATCGAAGCCGTGAGCCTCCTCGATGACCTCACCGTCGATCACATAGACTGCCCCCCAGCCGCCTGGACCGGGATTGCCGGAGCAGGCGCCGTCGGTGAAGACCCCGCTCTGCGGGTCATCGACACCGCCGGAGCCACCCTTCGATCGGCTTCCCTCACCGCGGCACGACCGGCAATGCCGCGGCACCCATCCCGGGTATTGATCAAGGACGGACTGCGGCAGCAAGAAGGTGTCCCCACAGCTCTGACAAGTGAAATCCGCCATCCCGTGGAGGGTACCGGCCGGGGCCTTGTGTAGCCGCATAGCTGCGGCGATCCACCGCTTCCAAAGCACACGCGGCTACTCAGCTACTCGGCTACTCCTAGGTAGCGACGCGCTCGAGACGTCTGCCCTGCACTGCCGCCTTGAAGTCCTGGATCGAGGCAGCGTGCGCCGATGCGGAGTCGTAGCTGATCTCACCGCTCTCGTACAGCTTGAGGATCGCCTGGTCGTAAGAGCGCATCCCGAAGAAGTCGCCTTCGGCGATGTCTTCGACGATCTTGTCCATTCCGTCGACATCGGCGATCCGCTGTGCCACGCGCTCGGTGTTCACGAGCACTTCGACCGCCGCCACGCGACCCTTGCCGTCGGCGCGTGGGATGAGCTGCTGGCTCACGATGCCCTTGAGGTTGGCGGCGAGGGCCTTGCGGGTCTTTTGTTGTTTGTGCGGCGGGAAGTATTCCACCAAGCGATTGATGGTCTCGATTCCGTCGAAGGTGGCGACCACCGCGATTACCAGATGACCCGTCTCTGCGGCATCAAGCGCAGCAGTCACCGTTTCCTCATCGGGCAGCCCACCGACAAAGATCACATCGGTGTCCTGGTTCACCGCCGAAGCCAGGCCCGAGGCAAACGACGACGTATCGCTGCCGAGCTCGCGCTGGGAGACGATCGATTGCTGGTCGGGAAAGAGGATCTCGATCGGATCTTCCAGCGTGACGATGCTGGTGCGGCGTGTGGCGTTGATCCGATTGACCACGGCACCGGCCGTCGTCGTCTTGCCAGACCCGGCGGGACCGGTAACGAAGACCAGGCCCGGGCGCTCATCGGCGAGTTTCTCGAGAACGTCGGCCGGGAGGCCAAGTTCCCGAAACGTGCCCTTGACGGGTGACACTCTGCGCAACACCAGGCTGACGGAACCGCGCTGTCGGTAGGAGGAGACCCGGAAACGCCCCCGCCCCGGCCGGCTGATGGCGAAGTCCGCATCGCCGCCATTATCAAAATCCTCTTGTGCCCGATCGGTGATGATGCCCTTGAAGTAGTGCTCGGTGTCCTGAGGGGCAAGCACGGGCAGCTCGGCGCGATGAACTACCCCGTTGATCCGGAACACGGGAGGCGAACCAACCTTCAGATGAAGGTCCGAGCCCCCAACAGCACTCAGTTTGTCCAGCAGTTCATCGAGAGAAGGTAACGATGAGCTCACAGGCACCCCTAACAAGCATTCCCATACAGGTTCGACTATCGGCAGTCGCACTGCGCGGCTTAACCCAGATCCCAATACGGGGCAAGGGTTTCCACTATTTGGCTCAGGACACGGTTCGTGGGTTCTGACCCATTCGCCGGTGGTTCGGTCCCCCCCAATCCGGCGTGACCGTTCAGCGTGGCGGAAATCGATCCACGCAAGGCGTCGAGATCGTATCCCCCCTCCAGGAAGAACACCGTTCGCTGCTTCGGAATCAGAGTGTTCAGTGCCCCCGCCATCCAGGCATAGTCGCCCTCAACCAACTCAATCTCCGCCAGGGGATCGCTGCGATGAGCGTCGTATCCTGCGCTCACCAGCATCCAATCCGGCTCGAACTGACGGATGATGGGAATGACCACCCTGGCGAAGGCTTCGGCATACATGAGCCCATCGGCGCCTGCTCGCATCGGCAGATTCACGGTCGTACCCCGGGCAGCGCCCTGGCCGATCTCGGTGGGCAGCCCGGTGCCAGGGTAAAACGGATGCTGGTGGAGCGAGACGTAGAGAACGTCGGATTCGGCGGCAAAGATGCGCTGTGTCCCGTTGCCGTGGTGGACATCCCAGTCGACAATGGCGACTCGCTCACCGGCCCTCGCCAGCTCGGCCGCAGTCACTGCCACGTTGTTCAACAGACAGAAGCCCATCGCCTGCCCGCGTTCGGCGTGATGACCCGGGGGTCGCATCGCCAGGAAGGCGACATCTGCCGAGTCGGACCGGAGCGAACGCACCGCGGCGGCGCCGGCCCCTGCCGCGTTCAGCGCGGCAGGCCACGAGGCGCCCACGGCGAAGGTATCGGCATCGATGGCCCCACCTCCGCCGGCGCAGAACCGCTCCAGCGCGTCGACAAATGATGCCTCGTGGACCTCGAGAAGGCTCCGGCGTTCAACAGGCTCGGCGGTGACCCGCACCACCGTCAGCGAGGACTCCTCGACGCCCTCCACCGCGGCCGATACCCGCTCGGGGCGCTCCGGGTGCTGAGGCGGACCCCGATGATCGAAACTGGAGGGGTGAGTCACCAACGCCACACGCATAAGGGCAAGAGTCGAGAATCAAGAGTCGAGAGTCAAACCCGAACCGTGAACCTCGTTTCCCGCAGTACCCTCGTCGTGTCGCCGGCCAGCGTGGAGGTGCAATGTCGGTCGCGGAGAGCGCCCCGCCGGTACAGGCGCGCGGTTCCTGGCCGCAGCCCATCAGGCTTCGACGCGGCTGGGCAAAGGGTGAGGCGCGGCGATGGAACGATGCAACACCCGACGCCACCTTCCGTCTCGTCCGGGGCAGCAGAACCTTCTTGGACGCCTGCACCGAATACCTGCTTGGAATCGGCGCCCCATCCGTGCTGTCGCCGCCGCTGCCTCGTTCGTCGTCCGAGGCCTGGAAGTCGGTCGGGTATCGCGAGTTCGTCTCCCTCGCCCTCATGCGGGCCGAGCTCATTCGCCGGCCGGCAGCGCCAGACCATGGTATCGCCAGCGGCGATGTCGACCTCGACCTGCTGTTGAGCATCGATCGGGCGGCGTTCGACGATTTCTGGCAATTCGACGAGTTCGGGCTTCGAGAAGCGATCGACGCAACATCAACGAAGGTGACACTGACAATCACTGGACCGGACGGGGTCCCGATTGCCTACGCCGTGGTCGGTCTCGGACAAGCCATCTCGTATCTCCAGCGCCTCGCGGTGCACCCCGACTTCCAGGGAGCCGGGATGGGGCGGTCGTTGGTACGGGCTGCGCTCCGGGCGGCGCTTGGCGCGGGAGCGAGGGCGATGGTGCTCAACACCCAGCAAGACAATCAAGCAGCGATCGCCCTGTACCGCTCTGAGGGCTTCGTCGTCCAGCCCGACGGACTCGCCGTGCTGCGCAGGGAGTGAGCCGCCGTGCCCCCACGCCTCCCTGAGCGGTATCGGCTGAACGTACGTCTTGGCGCCGACGGTGACGTAGAAGAGTGGCTGGCCACCGACGAGCACCTGGAGCGGCCTGTGCTCATTCGCTTTCCGGGCCCGGCCGGATCCCGCAAGCGGATGGAGCAATTCTTGGCGTCGGTACGAGCAGCAGCGGCCACCAATCATGCCCACGTCCAGACCGTGTTCGCCGCTGGTGAGCTCCACGGCTCGGCTTTCGCGGTATCCGAGTGGGATGGCGCGGTGACCGTCGCCGACCGTCTCCGGGCCGGTGAGACCATTCCGGTGAGCGAATACCTGCCCAATGCAGCCGGACTCGCCGAGGGCCTGGGCGCGTTCCACGCAAAGGGCGGGATACATGGGTCGATCGACACCTCGGCGATCCACTTCTCGGCAGCGCATCCGGCGCGCCTTGCCGGCTTCGGGCGAATTCCGACCACGACCAGCCAGGAAGATGACACGGTGGCACTGGCCAACGTGTTGCGCACCGCCATCACCGGCAGCGAAAACCCCTGGGTTCAGCCCTCCCAGGTCGCTGAAGGGCTACCGCGGGCAGTGGATGAGGCGTTGACCGCCGCAGCGGCAGGAGGCGCCGGCGCCGCCGGGCTCGCCGACTCGCTGCGAACGATCCCGTACTCGCCCAAGCCGGAGCCGACAACCTCATGGTCGCCACGCGGGCTGATCGTCTTTGCCGGAATCGTCGCCGCCATCCTCGCCGTCGCCGCGCTCGGTCTTGCCGTCGATATCGACCCCGACTCGGCGTTCCTGTATCCGGCCGCGCCGGCGGAAACCCCGACCCCCGCACCGGACACCACCATCCCGGTCGTCGAGGATCCGGTCAACGAGTCGATCAGCGCCTCGGCTACCGCATTTGATCCGCTCGGCGACGGCGCCGAAAACGACGGAGACGCTGCTGCTTCCATCGACGGAGACCAATCGACCAACTGGGAGACCGAGCGATACCCGGATCCCATTTCCACCACCAAGACCGGTGTCGGTCTGATCCTCACTGCTGAAGGGCCCATCTCGGTGATCGAGATCACCGGCTCGCCCGGTACCCGATACTCGATCGGCTGGGCGAGCGAACATCTCCCAACCCCGGACGAATGGCAGATGGTCGGCACCGGGACGCTGCTCACCGGCACCACGCGTCATCAGGTACCAAAGAGCCAAGGCGTGTGGCTTTTGTGGCTGACCAGCTTGCCCGAGCAACCGGACGGGACCTTTGCAGCGCGAATCTCCAACGTCTCAATGATTCCGTAGCATCCCCACAATGACCGGCCGAGCCGAAGAAGACCGAGCGCTCATCCGTCGCTATCTGGGTGGCGACGTAGATGCCTTTGAGACGCTCATGGCGGCGCATGAGCAGCGCGTTTTCTCGATCTGTCTGCGCATGTTGCGGGATCGCAACGCCGCGCTCGATGCCACTCAGGACACCTTCCTGACCGTGTTTCGCAAGGCGGATCGCTACAAGGAGCAAGCCGCCTTCAGCACCTGGCTGTATCGGGTGACCGTCAACACGTGTTACGACCACCTCAGACGCGAGAAGCGGAAACGCACCGAGCCGATGCCTGAGCACTTCGACCCGGATGATCCGCGCAGTGGCGACCCGCTCCACGCGGTCGAGTTGCGGCCCGACATCGAGGAGGCCCTCGAGCGCATTCCACCCGAGTTCCGTGCCGCCACGATCCTGGTCGATCTCGCAGGGATGTCGCTAGAAGGGGCCGCCGATACCCTTGAGATCCCGATCGGCACGGTGAAGAGCCGGGTGTTCCGCGCCAGACGGCTGCTTGCAGAAGAGCTCGGGAACCTTGGCCCGCCTAAGAAGCATCTAAGAGAAGAGCCATGAACGACAACGACATCGACCTCATCACATCGCTGATCGGCGGGGAACTCCCGGAGTCAGAGGCGGCAGCTGCGATCGCTCGCATCGGGTCCGACCCTGAACTCCGGGCGGCCCACGACGAGCAGGTCGGAGTCGCCTCGATGCTCGGTTCCGCTCCCGTGGTCGCGATGACCGCGGAGGAGACTGCCTCGCTGCACGGATCGCTACGCACCGAGCTCCAGCTCGACGATCAGCCGGCGGCCGTGGCTGCGGCAGCGTCCGGCTGGAGCCGATGGTGGGCGCCAATGACCGGCCTCGCGGTAGCGGCAGTCGTGATCTTCGCCATTGCCGTCCTGCCCGATGCACTCGACGGAACCGATTCTGCTGAGGTGGTGAGCGCACCTCCTCCAGAGACCACGGCGCCCGCATCCGAGCTGGATACACAGAGCACCGGCGGTGCGCTGGTCCAGCCCGAGGACGACAACACAAGCGACGCCTTTACGACCACTACCGCGGCCAGCGAGTCCGCGGCCGTCGAGGAGTTGGAGGATGCGACGATGTCGCAATACTTCATGGTGCCTCAAGCCGCACGAGCAAGCGAGCTCGAGCTGCCGATCCTCGAAGAGACTGCGGTTGCCGCCTCCGGCTTCGACAGCGCGCTAGGCCTGGCAACCGAATCGGCGAGGGTCAACGTCGCTGCGCTCACGGCGTGCTTTCCCGGCGGCGCTGCGGGCAGCGCACTCGACCCCATTGGGGTTACCCCGGATCTTTCTGTGGTGTACGCAATCGCAACCGACATCGAAACCGGATTCGAAACATCGGTAACGATCGACTTGTCTAGCTGTGAAATAGCAGAAGCCGGCTGAATCGCACGGCTGACTAACCTCGCCCTCCATGACCGATCGCGATCCAGACTATCCGACCCAGATCGCCGAGTTCCTGGAAGAGCTGGCGGTCAAGATCCGCTCGATGACGGTTGATCGGGCCGAGAGCGCGGTCACGTGGACCGCCCTGGGAATCATGTTGGCGATCATCTTGCTCCTGGGCATCATCTGGCTGCTCGTCGGCTTCTTCCGGGCGTTCGGAGCGCTCGTCGGCCAGGAAGTCGCCTACGCGATCACCGGGGGCATATTGATCGTCGTGGGTGCGTTGCTATGGATGCGTAGATTCCCTGCCGACGACGCCGGGAGCGAGGAATGACCGAGAAGATTCTGATCATCGGATCCGGGCCCGCAGGGCTTACCGCAGCGATCTATGCGGCGCGTGCCGACCTCGCCCCACTGATGATCGAGGGCTATGAACGCGGCGGACAGCTCATGCTGACGACCGACGTCGAGAACTACCCCGGATTCCCCGACGGCATCATGGGTCCCGACCTGATCGAGTCGTTCCGCAAGCAGGCTGAGCGATTCGGAACCAGGATCATCTCGTCAGACGTCACGAGGGTCGACCTCTCGGAACGCCCGTTCAAAGTGTGGGTCGGCGAGGACCCCTACGAGGCGGAGACACTGATCGTTTCCACCGGGGCAGCGGCCCGCTGGCTCGATGTTCCCGGTGAGACACGGCTCCGCGGTTACGGCGTTTCCGCATGCGCAACGTGCGACGGGTTCTTCTTCCGCGACAAGACGCTTGCGGTCATCGGCGGCGGCGACAGCGCGATGGAAGAGGCGATCTTCCTGACCAAGTTCGCCAGCAAGGTGACAATCATCCACCGGCGAGATCAATTCCGGGCGTCGAAGATCATGTCGCAGCGGGCGATCGACCACGAGAAAATCGAGGTGATGTGGAACTCCGCGGTCGAGGAGGTACTCGGTGACGACCTGGTGACCGGGGTCCGAGTCAGGAACGTGGAGACGGATGAGGAGTCCACGCTCGACGTCGATGGTGTCTTCCTCGCTATCGGCCACGATCCGAATACGGGTGTCTTTCGAGACCAGCTCGAGTTGGACAAAGCCGGCTATATCGTCACCGATCCCGACACGACCATGACCTCGGTGGAAGGCGTGTTCGCCGCCGGCGATGTGGTCGATCACGTATATCAACAGGCGGTAACTGCAGCCGGACAAGGGTGCGAGGCCGCGCTCGACGCCGAGCGTTGGTTGGAATCCAGGGAAATTTGATAGGCCGATTGCGGTTGCAGTAGGACCGGCCGCCAACAAGGAGGAACCCGAATGGGCCAGAACACGACCGAAGCCACCGATGCCACCCTCGCGGGGCTCGTCGCCGAATCCACCCCCACCCTGGTGGACTTCTGGGCGGAGTGGTGCGGACCGTGCAAGATGATGGAAGGACCGCTCGACGAACTCGCCGGAGAACAGGCGGGAAAGCTGAACGTCTTGAAGCTCAACGTCGACGAAAACCAGTCGACCGCGATGGAATATGGTGTGATGAGCATCCCGACCATGATCGTGTTCCAGGACGGCCAGGAAAAAAAGCGCCTCGTAGGAGCCCGCAGCCGCAGCCAACTCGAATCCGAGCTGTCTGAGTTCGTTGGCTAGCTTTCTCGCAGCCAGCTTTCTCGTGCCGACGTCCCCCGGTGGCTAACTTCACGGTGTGAGGCAGTACCACGTTGGAGACCGCGGCGAGCCGATTCGCGACATCCAGCACCGTCTCAACCTCCTCGGCCACGACACCGACCCGGATCCGCTGGGGACCTTCGGCGACGGGACCGGGCACGCCGTCACCGACTTCCAGCGGTCTCGTGGCATCCATGCCGACGGGATCGTCGGCGACCATACCTGGCAATCCCTGGTAGACGCCGGCTACGGCCTCGGTGACCGGATGCTCTACCGGCGTGTGCCGCTGATGCGCGGTGACGATATCTCCGCATTGCAGCAGGCGTTGAACTCGCTCGGTTTCGACGCCGGCAAGGTCGATGGGTTGTTCGGGCCGGAATCCCTTGCCGCAGTTCTGGACTTTCAACACAACCGTGGCATGGCAGAGGACGGGATCGTGGGCACCGCCGTCGCCGCGGAGCTGACGCTGATGCAGCGAGAGACCTCGAAGCGGGGTCGGGAGGCGGTGCGGGAACAGGCCTGGATTGCGTCGCTCCCCCAACCGATCGCCGGTGCTCGCGTCTATCTCGACCCGGCGTGGGACGACCAGGGAGCCGCAGGGATCTGGGAGACCGCCATGGCCGCAGCCGGCGCCCTTCGCCGCGCCGGCGCCATGCCGCTGTTGTCGCGCAGCATCGACACCTACCCCGACGAACATGTCCGCGCCAGGCGGGCGAACCGACTTGATGCCGATCTCGTGGCTTCGTTCGAAATAGCCAAGTCTTCCGATGCGGGCGTTTTCTACTTCGGAACCGACCGATCCTCGAGCCCGGCGGGACGGCTCCTCGCCGAATCACTCGGTCGCCGACTCGACATGAGCGTGGAAGCGAGAGCGACGCCGATCCTCCGCGAAACCCGTTCGCCCGCAGTGGTCGTCGCCGTTGCGCGGGCAACCGAGGAGGCCGGGATCGTGCTGGCCGAGGTGATCGAACAGCTCTACCTGCACGGGGTCCCTGAGCGGCTCCGTAAATAGGGGGCGATGCGCTCGCCGCAGGTGGTGCATTTGCTGAGCCGGGGCCCGAGCGGCCTGCGCCATGTTTGTTGGGCGGCTCGCCGGGGCTCGCCGCCTGACTGCGTGATCGCGACAGAGCTAGTCGAAAGCAATTCAGTCGGGCTCGCGACTCGCGACTCGCGACTCTCGTGTTGCCTGAGCCCGGGCCCGAGCGGCCTGCCACGAAGTGGCAAGAGCGGGAAACGAAACCGCTGGTTCACCACCTTCGAGACGACGGGCACCCTCTCAGGAGAACAACGCCCGATAGATCTGCTCGAGGTCATCGAGTGACGAGTAGCGGATCATCAACCGCCCGCCTGCCCCCTTCGGCTTGATCACAACCGTCGTCCCCAACCGCTCCGACAGCCGCTCTTCCAGCTCGATGATTGCCGCCGGCCGCATGTCGGGCGTCTTGCGAGTCGACCGCGTTGTGACACCCTCCTTGGCGGCCTCTTCCACCAAGCGCACCGACCAGCCCTCATCGACGGCCTGCCTGGCAATCGCAAGCGCCTGGGCCGGATCCTCCACCGAGAGGAGGGCCCTGGCGTGTCCTGCCGAGAGCTCACCGCGGTCGAGCATGCCCTGAATCGCCGGCGGCAACTGGAGTAACCGCAGGGTATTGGTGACCGAGCTCCGGCTCTTCGCCACCCGTTCGGCGACTCCCTCGTGAGTCATGCCAAAATCTTCCAGGAGGTTTCGATATGCGGCGGCCTCCTCGAGCGGTGACAAGTCGGTGCGCTGCAGATTCTCGATCAGTGCCTCGGTGAGGTTTCCCGCGTCGTCGGCCGACGTTCGGATCACTGCCGGCACTCGACGCAGACCGGCGAGCCCCGCGGCGCGCAGCCGCCGCTCGCCGGCTACCAACACGTAGGTGCCCTCGCCATCTCCGGCGCGCACGACAATGGGCTGCAGGACCCCGACCTCCCGGATTGAAGCGGCGAGCTCCTCCAACCCGTCCTGATCGAACCGGCGACGAGGCTGCTGTGGATTTGGCGAAACCGATTCCAGGTCGACCTCGGCGAAGCCGCCCACGGGATGGTCAACCGGGATCAGCGCATCGAGGCCGCGGCCCAGCCCGCTCTTACGTGCGGCCATGGCGCCTCCGGAATTCGCTCGCCAACTCCCGGTAGGCGATTGCCCCGCGATTCATGCGGTCATAAGCCTCGATCGGCTCACCGTGGGAGGGCGCCTCCGACAGACGAACCGTTCGCGGGATCACGGTTCTGTAGGCCGTCTTGCCGAAGTGATCGCGGACCTCGCTCGTCACCTGTTTCGAGAGCGTGGTGCGGCCATCGAACATCGTCAGCACCACACCTTCGACGTCTAGTTGAGGGTTAAGGCTGCTCTGCACCAGATGGATGTTCCGTATCAGCTGGCCCACCCCTTCAAGTGCGTAGTACTCGCATTGGATCGGGATGAACACCTCGTCGGCAGCCGTCAGGGCGTTGATGGTGAGCAAACCCAACGAAGGCGGGCAGTCAATGAGGATGTAGTCGTACTCCGCAACAACGGACTTCAGTGCATTCGCCAGCCGATGCTCGCGAGAAAACATCGACACCAGCTCGATTTCAGCACCAGCCAGCTCGATCGTTGCCGGGATGACAAAGAGCCCCCCAACCGATGACGGCTCCACGACGTCTTCGGTTGCGATCTCGTCAACCATGAGATCGTAGGTCGAGAGCTCAATTGCCGAGCGGTCGACACCGAGCCCGCTCGTGGTATTGCCCTGCGGGTCGAGGTCCACGAGAAGGACGCGTTCGCCTTGAAGGGCCAAGCCGGCACCCAGGTTGATTGCGGTGGTCGATTTCCCGACGCCACCCTTCTGATTGGCTATGGCGACGATGGTTGCGGCGGACTTGGCGATGCTCAAACCCTTTCAGCGTACGGTCATCCTAAGGTGCCAGGCCGCTGAGTCAAGTACTCCCTCGTTCGTCCTGAGGATCTCGATGACGGTGTCTGGTATGGGATCGGGGATGGTAGGTCGACTCGGTCCGCGGCGGAGACCGATCACCGCCACACCCCCTGGCTCCAGCAGCCGCGCCGCGACCGCCATGGCCCGATCGGCCGGGTAGCTGGCGCGAAACACTGCCGCCGCATAGCGCTCTTCATGGTGGTCGGCATCCTCGATGACCACCGACACCTCTTTGAGGGCAAGGATTCTGATGGCGCGGTGCGCAAGATCGGCCCGACGCTGTGAGCGGTCCAGCAAGGTCACCACGGTCCCCGGTTCAGCGATTGCCAGCGGGATACCCGGCAATCCGACGCCGGATCCAACATCGATCAAGCTTGCCGGAGCATCGAGCCATCCGGAGGCAAATACCAGCGAGTCGGCGAGGTGGCGGTCGAAGATCCGCTCGGCTTCATTGGGACCCATAGCACCGGCGGGAATCGCTTCCTCGATCAGCCAATCTGCGTAGGCGACCAGGGTCGCCAGCTGCTGGGTATCGAGGCTGTTGCCGGCCCATTCCGCAGCCCGGTGCAGGGTGTCGGCGTGTACTGAATCGTCCATTTCGCTTCCGATCACTTTCGAGTGACCGACTCCTCGCCGGCCCCTCGATCTCGGAAAATGTTTCACGGGAAACATGTCCCGTGCCCAAACGGTCGGTGTTCCGGCCCCCAGCCGTTGTTTCGCAGGTGATCGGCGGCGGGGTCCCGTGAGCTTCGACGATCGCAGAGTAGTTGCGGATCGTCTGCCGAGACGGGCCTTGGTGCCCCCGACCGCGGGAAGGGGGCCATCAGCGCATAGCGCTGGCTAGCCCGCATCGCCTCCGAGCGGCGAAATCACGACGGCGCGACGGGGGTCATCGCCCTCCGAATGGGTGCGAACACCCTCAATATCTGTGGCGGCGTCGTGAACGACCTTGCGATCAGCGGCGTTCATCGGCTCGAGCATGATCTCCCCACCGTCGGCAAGCACCTGGTCGGCGAGCTTCTTGGTGTAGATGGTCAGGGCTTCGCGTCGACGCGCCCCATAACCGGCAATGTCGATGCGCATCCTCGGGGCACCGAAGGTCTTACGCTGTACCGTGGTTCGCGTCAATTCGAGCACCGAGTACATGGCAGCACCCTTCTGCCCAACCAACGCCTCGGTCTGCTCACCGACGACATCGAGGTAGAGCACCTCATCCTCGATCCGGGATTCGACCTTCCCCTCCAGGCCGAATGCATCGAGCAGCCCATCGAGAAATGCGGTCGCCACTTCTGCCTGCTCCTCGATCGGCGCCGGCTCCGGGCGCTCACGCTTATCGTCCTGAGATGTATCCATTCGACTCTCCCCGTCCTGCTTGGCCGGCCGATCCTTCGCCTGGTTCGATGCGGTTTTTCCTTGGTACTGCTTGCTTTTCTGACCCTTTTGAGTCCCTTGACGCTTCTGGTTTCGTTGGCCGCCCTGGCTCTTCTTCGCCTGCTGCTGCGAGCTCCCCGTGCTCGCCCCGCCGCGCCGTCCGCGACGGCGGCCGCCCTTTCTTGGACTCTTGACCACCTTCACGATGGCGGGCTTGCTGCCAACGCCGAGAAACCCTCCGGTCGCCTGTTGCAGAACCTCGACCTGGGCATCCTCGACGGATTCGATGCCCAACTCCTCGAGGGCTGCCTCCACGGCAATATCCACACTCCCGCCGGTCACTTCAACCCACTCCATCGGTCTACTTCCTCCTCCGACCCTTTTTCTTCTTGCTGGTATTCGGCGGGGGGCCCTTCGCATCGCCATCTTCGGGCAGCGCTTCAGGTTGGCCCTCTCCTGCCTGTCGCAGACCTTCCTTCAAACGGGACACCGGGTTCCGATCATCCATCCAGAAGATCAATGACTGCTGTCCGATACGAAAGACGCTCGACGTGGCGAAATAGATACCGAGCCCCGAGGTCAACGACCACGTGATGAACCCGAAGAACAACGGCATGATTTTCATGGCCGTTTGCATGCTCTGCTGTTGCGCCGTCTTTTCCACTACCTCGCCGTTGCTACTCCGCATCTGGGTCGTTTGGTATTGCTGGTAGAACCCGGCCGCCACGATGAAGATCAACAGGACGATATAGGGTATGGCCGCCAGGATGTCCCCGCTACTGAAAGCGTCTGGGATGGCGCTACTCGGAGACACGGTGAGATCCATGCCGAGGAACTGGGTGTTGATCGACTCACCGGGGGGTACCTCGATGTACTGCTCGGTGTCCCCCAACACCCGGAACAAGGCAAACCAGATCGGCATCTGGACGATCAGCGGCAAACACCCGGCGGCGGGGTTAACGCCCTTCTCCGAGTACAGGGCCATCAACTGCTTATTCAACACCTCGCGATCACCCTTCAGCTCCTTCTGGAGTCGCTTCACCTCCGGCTGAATCTCTTGCATGGCACGCATCGAACGGGTCTGCTTCAGGGTGAGCGGGAACATCAGCAGCGACAGCATGATGGTGAGCAGGATGATCGCGATGCCCAGATTTGGAATAATTTGGTAAAAGAAGTTGAGCGCATCGCCAAGGAGTTGCTGGAGCAGCGTCCACGGATTCATGGCGAGGCCATCCCGGGCTCGTCGCCCATCCCCGGTGGCACCGGATCGAGCCCGCCCTCATGGAACGGCTGACAGCGGCCGATGCGCTTGACGGCCAACCAGCTGCCCTTGACCGCGCCGTGCACCTGGATGGCTTCGTAGCCATAGTGGGAGCACGAGGGATAGAACCGGCAATTGCCCCCCATGAATGGTGACAACACGATCTGATATCCCCGAACGAGCCACAACAGCAGACGAGCCGCAGGCCCCACCCGCGGTTGCTCTTGCTCGGTCATCGATCGTTCTCCTCGGTTTCAACTATCGCCCGGCCCAAACCCGAGATCAAGGCCTCAAAAGGTCGCTCGACGGTGTCCGTCGAAGCAACCACGACGTATGCCGTGTCCGGCTGCAACTCCACCTGGCGGATCGCTTGCCTGAGCCGCCGCTTGGCGCGGTTTCTGGCGACCGCGTTCCCAACGCCACGCCCGGCAACGATACCCACCTGAGGTGGGCCCGATTCCCCAACACCTTGAATCACCAGCAACCCGCCGATCTCTGATCGCCGCCCCCGCCGGTAGAGCCCACCAAATCGGGAAGAGGCCAACGAGACGTATTTCGTTGTGCGGGCCATATGCCGCCGGCTCCTCCACGCTGTCCATCGGTTCGCTCGCGTCGGCGGCCCGTTGGAGAACTCCCAAGCGCCCTCGGGCGAGGGTACTTGCAAATGACTCGTGCTGCGGGCTTGAGCCCGATTGAGGATTCCCAAGTACCCTCGTCAGGCAGTGAGCCGGCGCCGGCCTTTGAGTCGGCGATTCTTGACGACGGCGCGTCCACCACGAGTTCGCATGCGGACGCGATACCCGTGCTTTCGCTTACGACGTCGAACGTTTGGCTGGTACGTACGCTTCATGATGAGGTGCGCTCCCCAAACGCAGGGGAGCCATGGGGTCGAACACCGATAGTGTACCGCGGCGGTCTACCTACCCGTCTCCGCCAGGCACCTCGGGGTGTAGCCGGGACGCAACGCGACCGTGGACGCGAAAACTCCCACTTGGTCGCGAAACAACAGACAGGGGGCCTTTGCACCGTTCCGTGTCGAACTCGCGAAATCAATCCTTGGTGAGACCGGTCTGTTTCCCTTGCCCTCTATGAGTTTTTCGACTCACCGACCGGCGGCTCGACCCCCAGTAGCCGCGGATTTGCCGTTCTTGCTGCGGCGTTCGCCATCGCCATATACTCGCCGCCGCCTCAGCAACCGTCGCTGCTTCTCCGTCGAAGGAGGTTCAGCTCCCGGGCACCGGCTCTGATGGCGGCCAGGAAGAGAAACCGAAGTTCTCCACAGCCTGTGGACAGGTATGTGGACAGGAGCTGTGGTGGAAGAGGAGTTGGGAACGTTGGGGGAGGCGCAATCTACGACGGCCGAGTGGGACGCATTCCATAACGAGCTGCGCCAGCGTATTCCCGCCGCGGCCTGGCAGACCTGGATCGAGCCACTTGAGTCGTCCGCCGAATCAGGGTTAGTGCGGGTGACCGCGCCAACCGAATTCCATTACCGCTGGGTAGGGGACCGATACCTTCCCGTGCTCCAGGAAACCGCCCATGAGGTCCTCGGTGTCGATCTCGTGCTTGACTTCCGAGAAGATCCCGTGGCACCGGAGTCCACCGGACCGCCGGCCCCACCGGCCTCAAACCAATCGGAACTGCCCCTGGCCACGCCGCCGGCGCATCGGTTTGGCGATCCGCGCTTGGTTCCCAAGTACACGTTCGACAACTTCGTAGTCGGCCAGTCGAACCGGTTCTCCCACGCGGCGGCTCTCGCCGTGGCCGAACAGCCGGGGAGTAACTACAACCCGCTCTTCATCTACGCAAACGCCGGCCTTGGCAAGACCCACCTGCTTCACGCTGTGGGCCATCACCGCCTCGAGATCGATGAATCAGCGCAGATTCGCTACGTCTCCTCCGAGCAGTTCTTCAACGAATTCATCAACGGCATTCGCCGCAAACGCATGGATGAGTTCAAAGATCGCTACCGCAAGATCGACGTTCTCTTGCTCGACGACGTGCAGTTCTTCGAGGGTAAGGAACAGATCCTCGAGGAGTTCTTCCATACCTTCAACAGCCTGTACGAGGCCGGCAAGCAGCTCGTGATCAGCTCTGATCGTCATCCGAAGCACCTGTCGACGCTCGAGGACCGCCTCCGCAGCAGATTCGAGTGGGGCCTGCTCACCGACATTCAGACCCCCGATGTCGAGACCCGGCTCGCAATCTTGCGCAAGAACGCCGAGTTTGCCCCGACTCCGGTTCCACGAGAGGTACTGACCTACATCGCTGAGAACGTTCACCAGAACATCAGAGAGCTCGAAGGAGCGCTGACCAGGGTCACTGCCTATGCCGCCCTCACCAACGAGCGGATCACGCTCGCGATGGCCCAGGAGGTGCTGTCCGACATGATCCGGCACCACGATGACGCACCGCCGACGGCGGACCGGATCATTGCCGTGACCGCAGAACACTTCAATACGACCCCGTCCGACCTCATCGGCCCAAGCCGGAAACAACCCCTGGCTAGATCTCGTCAGATTGCCATGTACCTGTGCCGGGAGAACACCGAACTCTCCCTGCCCAAGATCGGAAAGGCCTTCGGGGGGCGGGACCACACCACCGTCATCCACGCGGTCAACAAGATCCAGACGCTCATGGGAAGCGACAAGCAGGTATTCAACGAGGTTTCACAACTCGGACAGAAGCTGAGGACAACATGATTGTTTTCCCCAGGCCGACCGCGCCCGCCCGGTGTCCTGGGGAGAACATCGTTTTTGCCAACACCTGCTGTGGAGGAGAGTGGCCTTACGTGTCAAGGGTTCTCTTGACTTTTCCTCAATCCACACCCCCTACTACTACCACTATCGTTTTCATTCATTAGGAAAGTAGAGACAACCGTGCGCATCCGAGCTGAAAGAGACGACCTGGCAGACGTGCTGACCAGGGCCGGGCGGGCGGTGGGGACACGGTCGCCGTTGCCGATCTTGCAGGGAATCTTGCTCGAGGTCGAGGGCGGCCGTCTCCAGGTCACCGGCACCGACAACGAGGTGACGGTGCGGTCCTTTCTCGATGTCGAGGGTCTCGAGGACGGGGCAACGGTAGTCCAGGCCAGGTTGGCGGCCGATGCGGTTCGCAAACTCCCCCTGGGGGCGGTCTCGATGACCGCCGCCGATGGAGAGGTGGAGATCACCGGCAACGGGCCGCGCTTCCGGTTGCGCGAAATGAACGTCGATGACTTTCCCACCGTTGCTGACAAGTCCGAGGGTGACAGCGTCGAGGTGGCGGGCAAGGACTTGATCGAGGCTTTGAGCCAGGTTGGCGTTGCCGCCTCGGGTGACGAGGCGAGGCCCACCCTGACCGGCGTGTTGTTCGAGGAGAACGACGGGGCACTACGGCTGGTCGCTACCGATTCGTACCGACTCGCCGTTCGAGACGTGCCGTCAATCGGTGCGGAAGGCTCGCGCCTGGTGCCGTACCGGGCGTTGCGTGAACTACAGCGGACCGTGGGAGACGGGAAGATGACGGTCACGCTGGGCGAACGTGAGGCAACGTTCGAGACGGAACGGGGCCGGCTCACCGCACGCATCATCGACGCCACGTTCCCGAACTATCGCCAGCTCCTCCCGGACGAGTACCCGAACTCGCTTGAGGTGTCCAAAGAGGCGTTGCTCGAAGCGGTGGGCAGGGCCGCCCTCGTCGCCGAGGATCACATTCCGGTGCGCCTCAACCTGCATGACGGGGGCGTGGAGCTGAGCGTCATTCGCCAGGAAGTCGGCGAGGAAACTGAGCACATCGAGGGAACGTACAAGGGTGAGGAAATGACGATCGCATTCAACACGCGATACCTCACCGACGGAGCGACCGCGGTGGCCGGTGACACGGTGGTGCTCGAGACTACCGATGGGTTGAAACCCGGGTTGTTGCACGGGGCGGATGGCGACCAGTTCCGCTATCTGCTCATGCCTGTCCGGCTGTAGCTCGGTCCGGTGGAGCTCATCTGGATCGAGCTTGCCGGATTCCGCTGTTACGACACCCTCCGATTCGAACCCGAACCCGGGGTCAACGTGCTGAGCGGAGACAACGGAGCGGGGAAAACTTCGGTGCTCGAGGCCATCGGCTATCTCGGTTTGCTGAGGTCCTTTCGCGGCACCAGCGACGAGTCCCTTGTTGCCGTAGATGCTGAATCCGCAGTGGTACGCGGGGAGTTTTCGGTGCCCTCCGGCACCGTCCTCGTCGAGGTCGAAATCCCACGGGAAGGACGGCGGCGCATCCAGCTGAATGGCAAGCGGCCACAACGAAACCGCGACGTTCTCGGTCAGGTGCCTCTGGTGGTGTTTCAGCCGGACGACCTCGACCTCGTGAAACGGGGACCGGGTCTGCGTCGAGGGTATCTCGACGATCTCGCTGCCCAGCTCTGGCCGCAGGCCGTGGCCGATCAGCACGACTTCGATCGGGCGCTGCGGCAGCGAAACGCTCTACTGAGGCAGGAGGGGCGAGCTGCTGACCGCACGACACTCGATGCGTGGGACACCCAACTCGCTGCAGCGGGGGCGAGGGTCTTTGCCCACCGTCTTCGTTTGCTCGGGGAGCTCGAATCGCGCCTGGACGACGCCTATCAGGGTGTCGGCGCCGAGGGGCGACCCACATGGAAGTACTTGACGAACTGGGGTGCCACCGCTGAATCCAGCGAAGTGGAAGCCGGCCAACACCTTGTCGAAGCGCTTACCAGGCGTCGCGAACGCGACTTCGATCAGCGGACCACCACGGGTGGCCCACAGCGCGACGACGCCATGCTGATGGTCAGCGGCCGGCCGGCGCGCAGTATGGCCAGCCAGGGTGAGCAGCGCACGGTGGCATTGGCATTGAGAATCGCCGCCTATCGAGCCCTTGCCGCGCAACGGCCATCGTTGCCGGTGCTGCTGCTGGACGACGTCTTCTCCGAGTTGGACCCTTCACGATCGGAGGGTGTCCTCACGCTGTTTGACGAGGGGCAGGTTTTTGTCACTACCGCGAGAGATGATGCGGCAGCTGTGCAAGGCAGACGTTGGTTCGTCCGGGGAGGTGCCCTCAAGCGGGATGACTCAGGAGATGGGCTCGGGCGTGATGTTGGGGGTGGGTAGATGAGAGGGCGTGGTGTTGGGGTGGGTGAATGAACGGGCGTGGTGTTAGGGGTGGGTAAATGACATGGTGAGAGCGAAATACTACAGCGGGGAGGAACCTCGCCGCGACCCCGAGGAGATCACCGAGGTGCTGGGATCGATCATCGAAAGGGTGGGAACCGGCGCCGGCCCGGCCGGCGCAACCCTCGTTGCCGAGTGGGATGCGATTGCACCGGAGCGATGGAAGCTGGACGCCCGGCCCGTCGGTATCCGCCGTGGTGTGCTGCTCGTCGAGGTGTCATCCGGGGCGTCAGCAACCCTGCTCCGCCACGATACCGCCGCCCTGTTGAGCCGGGTCTCGAAGCGCCTCGGAGTCGGTGTCGTGGAGACAGTGAGGGTACGGGTTTCCAGCCCGTCGTCTCGGCGGAAAAACCTATGAAAATCAAGGGAATTCGGTCGATTTGCGCTATCATTGACTGTAGGGAAATCGCCCCCGGAACCGGCCGGTGGGGGCACGCCAAAGGAGCTCCGTGACCCAGCCCCAACGCGACGCGAACGCGTCCTACGAAGCAAAAGACATCAAGGTCCTCGAGGGCCTCGAGGCGGTCCGGAGACGGCCCGCGATGTACATCGGATCCACCGGTCCAAAGGGTCTCCACCATCTCGTCTGGGAAGTAGTTGACAACTCCGTTGACGAGGCGATGGCCGGCTACGGCACCCGGATCGAAGTAGCGCTGCTCGCCGACGGCGGCGTTCGTGTGCGCGACAACGGGCGGGGGATTCCCGTCGCCAAGCATCCGAAGACCAAACAGTCGGCGCTCGAGACGGTGATGACCACGCTTCATGCGGGCGGCAAGTTTGATTCCGGCGCGTACACCGTGTCCGGCGGGTTGCACGGGGTCGGCGTCTCGGTGGTGAACGCCTTGGCCAAACGGCTCGACGCCGACGTGGTTCGGGACGGGTATCGCTGGTCCCAAAGCTACGAGTATGGCGATCCGGTTGGCGGGGTGAAGAAGGGGCAAGAAGCAAAGCGAACGGGCACCCAGATCGTGTTCTGGGCCGATCCGGAGATCTTTACCGACGGTGTGGACTACGACACGAAGACCGTCGTCAACCGGCTCCGAGAGATGGCGTTTCTCAACAAGGGTCTCGAGATTCGGTTCCGCGACGAGCGCGGCGAGGACCCGGTCGAGGAGGTGTTCAAATACAGCGGCGGAATCGTCGACTTCGTCCAGCACCTCAACGCCAGCCGTGAACCGATTCACAAGCAAGTGGCGTACTTCGAATTGGGGACCGACGAGGCTGAGCTCGAGGTCGCCATGCAATGGACTTCTGGCTATCACGAGACGATTCTCAGCTTCGCCAACAACATCAATACCCACGAGGGCGGTACCCATGAAGAGGGCTTCCGCAAGGCGCTGACCAGGGCAATCAACGACAGCGCCAAGAGCAAAGGGGTGCTCAAGGAGAAGGAAGCCAACCTGAGTGGTGAGGACGTGCGAGAGGGCCTCACCGCCGTGATCTCGGCAAAGCTGCGCCAGCCGCAGTTCGAGGGACAGACAAAGACCAAGCTCGGGAACACCGAGATCCGCTCCTTCGTCGAGAAGGCGCTCAACCAGGCGCTTCCGGAGTGGCTGGAGCGCCACCCCGGCGAGGCGAGACGCATCGCTGAGAAGACCACCTCGGCGGCCAAGGCAAGGCTGGCGGCCCGCCAGGCACGGGACCTGACCAGAAGGAAGAGCCTGCTCGAGTCCGGGGGTCTTCCCGGAAAGCTGTCGGATTGCTCGTCACGCGACCCGAAGGTGAGCGAGGTGTTCATCGTCGAGGGTGACTCGGCGGGCGGCTCGGCAAAGCAGGCCCGCAACAGCGAGTTTCAGGCGATCCTCCCCATTCGCGGCAAGATCATCAATGTCGAGAAGAACCGACTGGGGAGGGTCCTGCAGAACACCGAGATCCAATCGCTGATCACCGCGACCGGGACCGGCATCGGTGACGACTTCGACATCGACGCCGCCCGGTATCACAAGACGATCATCCTCACCGATGCCGATGTCGACGGTGCCCACATCCGCACCCTGCTGTTGACATTCTTCTTCCGCCACATGCCACAGCTCATTGAGGCCGGCTTCGTGTACATCGCGCAGCCACCGCTGTACTCGGTGAAGATCGGAACCAAGACGATCTGGGTGAAGAACGACGCGATACTGGATGAAGTCAAGGAGAAGAACGCAGGGAAGAAGCTGAATATCCAGCGATTCAAGGGCCTCGGTGAGATGAACGCCGATGAGCTCTGGGCAACGACCATGGATCCCGAGGCACGAACACTGCTCCAGGTCGACCTCGATGACCGATTCCTCGCAGAAGAGACCTTCGCCACCTTGATGGGAAATGACGTCGACGCCAGGCGTACGTTCATCCAACAGAACGCCGCCGACGTGCGGTTCCTCGACATCTAGGAAACGCAATGACCACGGCAGACGAACAGATCGCTCAGATCGAGATCACCCGCGAGATGGAAGACTCGTTCCTCGAGTACGCGATGTCGGTCATCGTCTCCCGGGCCCTGCCCGACGTGCGCGACGGTTTGAAGCCCGTCCACCGTCGCATCCTGTATGCGATGTTCGATGCCGGGATCCGACCCGGGACGCCGTTTCGTAAGGCGTCGCGGGTGGTTGGTGACGTGGTGGGCTGGTATCACCCCCACTCTCCGGAGGCGGTGTACGACGCCATGGTTCGGCTTGGACAGGACTTTTCGCTCCGCACGCCGCTGATCGAGCCGCAGGGAAACTTCGGCACGGTCGATGATCCGCCGGCAGCGATGCGCTACGTCGAGGCGAGGATGGCCGCCGTCGCCGCACACTTGCTCGAGGGCATCAACGAGGACACGGTCGAGTGGACCGACAACTACTCGGGTGAGCGCGAAGAGCCGGTGGTGCTGCCGGCCCGGTTCCCCAACCTGCTGGTGAACGGATCGACCGGCATTGCGGTGGGGATGGCGACCAACATCCCCCCGCACAACCTCACGGAGGTGATCGATGCCGTCGTCTACGCCCTCGATCACCCGGATGCCGATGTCGAAGCCCTCGCCGGATTCGTCAAGGGGCCCGATTTCCCGAGCGGCGCCTACATCGTGGGTATGAACGGCATCAAGGATGCTCAGGCCACCGGCCGGGGCTCGGTCAAGATGCGCGCCGTCACCGACGTGCAGGAGTTCAAGAAGAACCGCTCGGCGATCATCGCCACCGAGATCCCCTACCAGGTCTCCCGTGATCGCATCATGGAGAAGGCCGCGGAGCTGGTGCGGAAGAAGGTGATCACCGGGATCTCCGATCTCCGCGACGAATCCGATCGCGACGGCACCCGGCTCGTCTTCGAGCTCAAGAAGGACGCCAACCCCCAGGTGGTCCTCAACCAGTTGCACCGGGGCACCCAGCTCGAGGATAATTTCTCGGTGAACCAGGTTGCCCTGGTCGACGGCGTGCCCCTCACTCTCAACCTCGCCGACATGGTGCACCACTACATCGCCCATCAGCTCGAGGTCATTGCACGTCGCAGCCAGTTCCGTCTCGACCAGGCATTGGCCCGCGCCCACATTGTCGAAGGCCTGCTCATCGCGCTCGATCACATCGACGAGGTGATCGAGATCATCAAGGCGTCTGAAGACGTCGGGGCGGCCCGCACGGGTTTGATGGAGCGCTTTGACCTCTCCGAAGTGCAGGCCACTCACATCCTCGACATGCCGCTGCGGCGGCTCACAGCACTCGAAACCGGCAAGCTGCGGCAAGAGCACGAGCAGCTGCAGGCGCTGATCAGCGAGCTAGAGGGGCTGCTCGGCAACGAAGAGCAGCGCCGGTCGCTGATCAGCGAGGAGCTGATCGCAATCCGCGACAAGTTCGGAGACAACAGGAGGACTCGTGTCGTACCCGATACCGGGGAGATGTCACTCGAAGACCTCATCGCCGACGAGGAGCTCGTGGTCACCGTGTCCGCGGCGGGCTATGTGAAGTCGGTGCTCTCCAGCGCCTACCGGACCCAGGGGAGGGGCGGTCGCGGCGTGCGGGGCGCTGCACTACGAGAGGACGATGTTGTCGAACAGGTCCTCCACACCTCGGCGCACGCCTACCTGCTCTTCTTCACCAACCGGGGCAAGGTATACCGGGTGCGAGCCCATGAGATCCCGCGGAAGGACCGCAGCGCCAAGGGCGTCCTGATCCAATCGGTGCTGCCGATGGACGCCGACGAGCAGGTGCAGGCGGTCATCGACACCCGCGACTACGAGACCCATCGGTTCCTCGTGATGTTCACCAAGAACGGCCAGGTTAAGAAGTCGAAGTTCGTCGACTACGACTCCCGCAACCAGGTGCTGGTGGCGATCAAACTGCAGGGTGACGACGAGGTCGTCGCGGTACGGGCGACCAGCGGCAACAACGACCTGCTGATGTTCACCAGGGCCGGGCAGGGCATCCGATTCTCAGAAAAGGACGCAAGGCCGATGGGGCGGGCCTCCCAGGGGGTCCGCGGAGTGAAGCTACGCGACGGGGATCAGGTCGTAGCGGCGGCGACCGACGAAGAGGGGAGTGAGATGCTCCTGCTCACCTCGGGCGGCTACGGAAAACGGACCAAACTTGAGTTGTTCCGGCGCCAGCGCCGCGGCGGATTTGGCGTCAAGGCGATGAAGCTCACCAAGACCAGGGGCTCCATGGTCGGGGCGAGGGCTGTTACCCCGGACAATGAAGTCTTCATGATCTCGTCCGACGGCATCGTGATTCGACAGGCAGTCAAGGACATCAGCAGGCAGAGGCGAGAGTCGACCGGGGTACGGGTGATGAACCTCGAAGACGGCGCCGAGCTGTCTGCGGTAGCCCTGGTCCCCAAGAACGGAGACTGAGTCCAGAGTCTGGAGTCCAGAGCAAGAAGCCGGACTCTCGACTCTCGACTGATGACTCCTCCTTACTGGGCCCCCCCTTTACACTCATTGGATGGCCGTACGCCGCGTGCGTCGCGTGATCCGCAAGATCGACCCCTGGACCGTGCTCAAGGTCTCGATCATTTTCAATGCCATTGCGGGATTGATGTTCGTGCTCGGAGTGTGGGTGATGTGGTCGCTTGCGATCCAGCGGGGGATTCCCGATCAATTCACCGAGTTCTTTGCAAACTTCGCCCTGGTGTTCACCCCGGAGGGTGAGTTGTACTTCCGGGTGGTCGTTTTGCTGACGATCATCACGGTGGTGGTGCTCACCGGGTTGTTCACGCTCGCTGCGGTGATATACAACCTGATCTCGGACATCGTCGGTGGCATCGAGATCATCGTCCTCGAGGAGACTTACGCCATGGTTCAGACCAGGCAGGCTCCGGTGCGTCCTGCGGTCCACATGCCGGCGACCGAAGAGGTGGACACCGTGCAAGACGACTCGGTCGCAGCGCCGACCGGGCAGATCGGTGATTCGGGCGACGATGAAGAAGCGGATGATGCCGAACACACCGAGTCGCCCGATGAGGCGGCAGAAGAACTCACCGACGATATTGCGGAGGACGACGACGACGACATCACCGTCGAGGACGAGGACCTTCCCCTCCGCGCCGCATCCGAGGGTTAGAGCGAGGCGACTTCTTTTTTGCCTCTCCTCAGGGGGGGAGGTGTCGACCGCAGCGAGGCGACTTTTTTGCCTCTCCCTGAGGGGGAGGTGCCGAGCAGCGATTCGACTCTTCTTTGCCTCCCCCTGAGGGGGAGGTGCCGAGCGCCAGCGAGGCGGAGGGGGTCAAGGCGTTGTGGCGACCACGGTTTGACCCCCTTCCCCGCCTGGCGGCGGGACCTCCCCCCTGAGGGGGGAGCAGGGAAAGGGCCGCGGCACCACGGCTCGACGCCCTCCCCTATCGGTGAAGGTGCCGAGCGGAGCGAGGCGGCTTCTTTGCCTCCCCCTCCAGGGGGAGGTGCCGAGCGCCAGCGAGGCGGAGGGGGTCAAGGCGTTGCCGTGCCCGGGGTCCGGCGCTTCCCCGACGGCCACGACTCCACCCAAAGGGCGGAGAAACAAGGAGAAGCTCCTAGAACTCGGGCTCTTCGAGGGTCAAGGGGAGCTCGATCGACGCCGCGGGTCCTGCGGGAGTGACCGCTACCGGCACCAGGTAGCGCAACCGCTCGAAGAAGCACAGGCCCTCTGCGTCTTCGCGGCACCAGACCAATGTGAGGTCGGCGATGAGGGTCCCATCGCCGGAGTGCAACTCGGCCGCAACGTCGACCGGGAATTTGGTCCCGGTGAGGTCGACCCTGTCGGATGGGAAGGTGGCGATCTCTCCTTCGTCCGACAGGAACAGCGACGACGAGGCATCCTCGTTCACTTTGTACCCGTCGGGGAGTTGAACAGCAAGGGTGAGCGTGGCTGGCCCGGCTCCCGCCTCGACGGCGGTCAGGCTGACCGAGGGCCCGGAGTACTCGCCGTCACCCTCCGCCATGAACACGTCGAGCCCGCGCAGCACGAGTGTGGTGGCTTCTCCCGTCACGAGATCGATCCGGCGGATCACGTGATTGTTGGTATCGGCGATCCAGACCACGTCTCCTTCGATCGAAAGCCCACCCGGCTCGTGAAACAGCGGGTCGGTGCCGTCCGCCCAACCCTGCTCATCGCCGAACAGCGTCGACGTCTCGCCGGTAGAAAGGTCGATCGTCTTGATCTTGGAGTTGTAGGTGTCTGCTACCAGCAGCGTGTCGCCGTGGAACGCCACCCCGAGTGGGTGTTGGAACCGTGCGTCGGCCCCGACGCCGTCCTCGTCGCCGAACTGGAACAGCGTGTCGGGTCCACCGGCGACCAGGGCAGTCACCCCGTCATCGGATGCGATCTCGGCGCTTCGGATCGAACTGGACTCGCTGTCCGCGAAATACAACACGCCGTCTTTCAGTGCCAGTCCCGACGGTTGAGCAAGCTCGGCGTCGGCGAGCAGCCCGTTCTTCGTGCTTTCGCGGGCGTTGCCGACCAGCGGGCTCGCCACCATCGACTCGAGACCGATGACCCAGATCTGGTGAGTGCCGGCATTGGCGACATACAGCAGCGGGGGATCGGCAACCAACGCCCACGGTGATGCCAGCGAGACTTCGTCGACGGGCCCGCCGGCCGGCGGCCAGCCCTTCGTGCCCGTGCCGGCAAGCGTGCCGACGGTCCCGGTAGCGAGATCGATCGTCCGCACCGCGTGGTTGTTTGTGTCGGCGACGTACAGGGTCTCACCAACGAGGGCGAGGCCCTGGGGTGATGAGAACTCGGCGTCGGTTGCAACTCCGTCGTTGAAGCCGGCCGTCCCGGTGCCGTACACGGCGAGCACGTCACCATCGTCGTTGGTGGCGATGATCCGGTGATGCCCCGTGTCCGCAACGAAGAGCCGATCGCTGCCCGGGTCGGCGAGCACCTTGCCCGGATAGGAGAGCACGGTGTCGGGTGCGCCGTCCTTTTCCAGTGCGAAGACGATCGGCTCGACGTTGAGCTCCCCTCGTGCCGAGAACTCGGCGACGAGATTGGCCATCACCGGTGCCACTACCTCGTAGACCCCCTCGCCTGCATGCGTGCCGACGACGTTGCCTGCCGGATCGATCACGGCAACCGTCGGCCATGCCTGGGCTCCCCAGGCGTTCCAAATGTCAAAGTTCTTGTCATTGACGACCGGGTGCTCGAGGTCGTAGCGCTTGACGACTTCCCGGATATTTGCGGTCTGGGACTCGTTGGTGAACTTCGCCGAATGGACGCCGATCACGACGAGCTCATTGGGGTATTCGGCCTCGAGGCGCTTGAGGTCCGGGATGATGTGGATGCAGTTGATGCATCCGTATGTCCAGAAATCGAGAAGGATCACCTTGCCGTGCAGGCTCTGGAGGTCGACCGGCGCGGCGGTGTTCAGCCAGTCGAGGCCTTCGGGGAATGCCGGTGCGGCGACGGTGCCTGCGACCGAAGCGTCGGCGGTCCCCGGCTCCACGGTTCCGCCGGTTTCCGGCGCGACCGTGCCGCCGGGACCGGGCGCATCGGTGACGGTGGGCTCTTCGGTGGTGCTGCAAGCACCGGCGAAAAGGGCCGCTGCGAGCACGAGCAAGGCGGTGCGTCTCACAACCGTCATTCAAGTGCCAGCAGCCGGCTACAGCGGCGGCGCGGATGTGGTGGGGCTAGGAAGGTGCTGAAAAATGACGAGTGCTACGAGCCGTCGCTTGCTCGAGTATTGCGGTGACTCAATATTTCTCTATCGCGACGGCTCGCCGGAGGATTGCTCAGCACCCACCTAGGCCTTGGTGAAGGAGGCGATGTCGAGGCCTGCTCTCAGGGCGGCGAGCACGTAGGCATCTGCGAGGTCCTCAGGTATGAGTCGTCCTGCCGGGTGCGGCCCGTTTGCCAGCACAACGGCTCCAGCCAGGAGTGCCAGTGCCTCGAGATGAGTCGCGTCGTCTGCGATGCCAAGGATCCGGGTCGTGCCGTCGAAGGTGGTGCGGACCACCGCGCCAGCCCAGTCACCGGCGAGCGGAACGACCACCTCAGTCCAGGTCCGTTCGCGGCGCCGCACCTTCCCCCAGCGGGCTCCCACGGGGTCCGGGAAGGTCACCGGCTCTCCGGTTCGCAGTGGTTTGCCAGGCTCGGTCCAAGCCACGACCGTTGCCGTGGGCTGGGATGGTGCCTCCCTGGCGGCAAGGGCTCTGGCGATCCCGGTGGCGAGGTTCGCGCCGGTGAGCACGGGGACGGTGGCAGCGCTGGCGTCGAATCCATCACCATCAACCCACACCACGAGCGGGATTCCCGCGACGAGTGCGTCGGAAGCGATGCCAATGTACGGATCGTCGGTGACCGCCACGTCGAACCCCTCGAGCGATGTGATCCGGCGCACACGCGGCTCCCGGGTGTCGACCGGTTGGTCGAGAATGCCGAGGGTCTCGAGTGCTTCCTCTCCGAGGAGAAGGCGTCCGGCCTTCAGTCCAACGTCGGAGGTCGCGTGGAGTGCAACCCTCATTCGTCTTCCAGCGCCACGCCCGCCTCGGCGGAGTCTGGTTCTGCTGGTTCCCAAGTCCCGGAGTCGGGGACCGGTCGCCGTTCTCTGCGGGACGCTACGAGTACAACCGCTACTGCCGCGGCGGTGGCGAGCACGACGAGGCTGACGGCTGGTTTCATGGATCGAAGAGTACCGAGGTGTCAGTCGTCAGTTGTCAGAGAAGCAAACAACAACTGGCAACTGCTATCTCCGAGCTCGCGACTCGCGTGGAGTACCCTTGCACTCGCTGAGTTCGCTCAGCGTCGTGTTGGAAGCGAAGTCCGGTGAGATCCCGGCGCTGTCCCGCAACTGTGAAGCCCCTCCGAGGGGACGAGCCAGGTCGCCTTCCACCCCGGCTGGTGACACGCCTTCGGAGGAGGGGCCGATCACCCGCCCGATCCGTCTCCTCCCGTGAAGGAGGAGACCAATGATCCGTTCCCTATCCGTTCTGGCAGGTGTGCTCGCGCTCGTCGCCGCCGCATGTACCACGACATCGGCGACGACGATTCCAGAGGCGTCGGCGGCCTTCCCGGTGACCATCGATGCACCGAACGGGCCCGTCACGCTCGATCAGCGCCCGACCAATGTCGTATCCCTATCGCCGACGGCTACCGAGGTGCTGTTCTCAATCGATGCCGGCGACCAGGTGGTCGCCGTCGACGACCAATCCGACTATCCGGCCGAGGCGCCGACGAGCGAGTTGAGCGGCTTCGAGCCGAACATCGAGGCCATCGCCGCTCTCGACGCCGATCTGGTGGTGGTGATGTTCGACGCCGGCGGCGAGACCGTGGCCGCTCTGGAGGCGGTCGGCATCCCCGTCATCGTCCACGGGGCGGCCGTCGACCTTGACGATGCCTACACGCAGATCGAGCAACTTGGCGCTGCCACCGGCAACCTGGCGGGTGCAGCGTCGCTGGTCGCCTCGATGCAGGACGACATCGAACGGATCGTGGCCGATACCGAGGCGGGGGGCGCCACCTACTACCACGAGGTCGATCCGACGCTGTACGCGGCCACGTCGAGCACCTTCGTTGGCGCGCTGTACACCATGCTCGGGCTTGCCAACATCGCGGACGACGCCGATGACGGGTCCGGGTACCCGCAGGTGTCGGCTGAGTTGGTAGTCGCCGAGGATCCCGACCTGGTGTTCCTCGCCGACACCCTCTGCTGTGACCAAAGCGCGGCGACCATCGCCACCCGGCCGGGCTGGAACACGATGAGCGCCGTAACGGGTGGAAGCGTCATCGAGCTCGACGATTCGGTTGCCTCCCGATGGGGGCCGCGGGTCGTCGAGTTCCTGGAGACCGTCGCCGCGGCCGTCGGAGCGTACGTCGGCGCGTGAAAGTCGTAGAGCCCTCCCGGCTTCGCTTGTGGTGGGTCGCCGTCGCGTTCGGCGTCCTGGGGTTCACCGCGGTCATCGCCATCGGCTTTGGCGCCGTTGCCATTGACCCCGGTGAGATCTTGCGCTCGCTGCTCGATCGACTTCCGTTCGTCGACGTCGAAACCGGCTTGAACGAGCGACAGGAGGCCATTCTCTGGCAGATTCGAATGCCACGGATTGTGCTCGGCGGCCTCGTCGGAGCCACGCTCGCCCTGTCCGGCGGGGCGTATCAGGGCTCTTTCCGGAATCCGCTCGCCGATCCTTACCTTCTCGGCGTTGCCGCCGGCGCCGGGCTCGGTGCCATCCTCGCCTTCGCCTACCTGCCGGCGACAACGGGATGGCCGATCGGTCCGCTGCCGTTGCTCGCCTTCCTCGGCGGCCTCGGTGGCGTGGCGCTCACCTACCTGGTCGGCTACTCGGTACGTGCCGGAAGGACATCGGTGACGCTGATCCTCGCCGGGGTTGCGGTCGCTGCCTTCCTGACCGCCCTCCAGACCTACCTGCTGCAACGCGAGTCGGAGACCTTGCGCCAGGTCTATGGCTGGATCCTCGGTCGGTTGACCACCGTTGGGTGGGGCGAGGTGCTGCTCATCCTTCCTTACGTGATCGTCGCCGGAGTCTTGGTGTTGGGGGCGAGGAGAAGACTCGACGTACTGAGCGTCGGCGATGAAGAGGCTCGCGCCCTCGGTGTCGACGCCGGGCGTGTGCGCCTGGTCGTGGTGCTCGCAGCCACGCTTGGGACCGCAGCGGTGGTCGCGGTTTCCGGGCTGATCGGATTCGTCGGGATCATCGTCCCCCACACCATCCGAATCGTCTTCAGCACCTCCTACAAAGTGGTGCTTCCGCTCGCCGTGATCTACGGCGCGGCGTTCCTGATCGCAGCCGATCTGATTGCGAGGACCGTGGTGTCTCCGGGGGAGTTGCCAATCGGTGTGGTGACGGCGTTCTTCGGTGCGCCGTTTTTCGCTTTCGTTCTCCGGTCGAGTCGGGGGATCGGCGCATGACTGCAGCGATCGCATTCAGCGACGTCTCGGTTCGGCTCGGCGGCGCCCTGATCCTCGACCGACTGTCGCTGGACATCGATGGAGGGTCATGGGTGGGGCTCATCGGACCCAACGGTGCCGGCAAGACCACCGTGCTTCGCTGTGTCGGCGATGCCGTTGAGTTCGAGGGCCGCGTCAACCTCGGTGCCAAACCGGTGATGGAGATGACGGCGCGGGAGGTGGCGCTCGAGGTTTCTCTGGTGCCCCAGCATCCGGTCCTGCCCGAGGGTACGAACGTCGTTGATTACGTGTTGCTCGGACGCACACCACACCGGGGTGCCATGACCTCGGAATCCGTGCACGACCTCGATGTCGTCGGCGAGGTGATGCACAACCTCGACCTCGGAGACTTCTCGGATCGGGACGTGGCATCCCTGTCGGGAGGGGAGCTGCAGCGGGTGGTGATCGCCCGCGCACTCGCCCAGCAGACCCCGGTCCTGCTGCTCGACGAGCCGACGACCGCATTGGACATTGGGAACCAGCAGGAGGTGATGGAGTTGATCGACCGGCTGCGACACGAGCGCGGGCTGACCGTGTTGAGTGCGATGCATGACCTCACGATCGCTGGCCAGTTCACCGATCGTCTGCTCATGTTGTCCGAGGGCACGATCGTGGCTGAAGGGTCCGCGTCGGAGGTACTGACACCCGACCTGATCAGGCAGTACTACGCAGCCGCGGTACGCGTCGAGCACGATCCGTCCGGAGGCGTGGTGGTCATACCGCTTCGCCGGTCGGAATCAGTTTGAGATCAGGCTTTCGACGAGCCGTCCAATACTGAAGCTGATTCCGCCGCCGATCAGACCGATCATGAGGTTCTCGAACCCCGAGACGAAGGGGTTGGTCTTGGTCATGACGGTCTTGCCGGCGCCGACGATGAAGAGGGCGGCACCGCTGAGGACGGCAGCAACGGTTAATGCAACCGCGGTGTCGTCGAAGATTCCGAACGGGACGACCGACGGGAGCGCCCCGAGGAGGAAGAGGCCTCCGGCGGTGGCTGCGGCGAGCCAGGGACTGCGCCGTTCGGTGGCGACGACGCCGAACTCGAGCCCGGCCATCACCCCCAGCATCACGTCGTCGTTGCCGTCGATGATGCGGACAACGGTTTCCAGTTCATCGCCGTCGAGGCCCATGTCCCCGAACATGTCACGAAGCTCCTGTCGTTCGTGATCGCGGTGGTTGGCCAGGTGCTCGATCTCGAGCTCCATCTCGGCGGTGAACACCTGTTCCTGGGATTTGGTTGCGATGTACTCTCCCGCACCCATCGACACCATCCCGGCAACGGCACCGGCGATGCTGGTGAGCAGTACCTGGGTTGTGGTGAGCCCGCCACCGACCACGCCGGCGACGAGCAGAAACGTCGACACCAGGCCGTCGTTGACTCCGAGGATGATGTCGCGCAGATACTGACGCGACTCACCGAGGTGTTGAACATATCCCTGTGGCGTCGGGGTCGTGCGGGGGTCGCCCATCGGGAAAGGGTAGTGGCGACATGAGGATGCCCCCACCTTCGCCCCGACGGCTACTCCTCGGTGAGGACGAACATGACCGGGTCGCGACCTGAGCGCTTCCGGTACGTCTCGTATGGCCAGATCTCGTTGAACCGAGCCCAGTAGCGGTCGAATTCAGAGCCGGCGATCGTGGAGGCAATGACGTCGGTTGCCACGCCGTCGCGTTCGAGTACGGCGGTCGGATTCGCTTGCAGGTTGGCGACCCAGTCGGGGCGTTCCGGTCGTCCCCAATTGGTGCCGACGATCACCGTGCCGCCTTCGTCGGACGGAATTTCCAGGAGGGGGATGATGCTTGGCAATCCGGACCGGCGTCCGGTGGTTGTCAGATGGACGAGGGGAAGATCGGTGCCGAGGGTCGAGTCGGGAAGTCGCCGGCCCCGGGAATACGAGTCAAATGGCCTGACGAAGGTTCGTCCCAGCCACGCGAGCATCCGGGTTCGGCCAAAGAGCACGACGAAGCGTTGGTAGGGGTTCATCGTCGTCCTCCGTTCTACGATCTGCCGGTAGCCTCTTCGGCCCATGAGCCAGGCACTGGCGCTTGCATCAGCATTCTTCTACGGAATCGGCGACTTCGCCGGCGGCTACGCCACCAAGCGAGTGTCGGTGTGGCGGGTTATCGCCTGGGCTCAGCTCCTCGGCCTCGCCCTGCTCGGGGTCGGCCTGTTCGTGGTGGCGGCCCCGCGGGTCACCGCTGCGGATCTCCTCTGGGGCTCGGTCGCAGGACTGGCGGGTCTGGCCGGACTGGTGCTGCTGTATCTATCGCTGGCACGCGGGACGATGGCGATCGTTGCGCCCATCTCCGGAGCGGTCGCGGCCGCGGTTCCGGTCGTCTTCGACCTGATCGACGGTCCGGGCCTCACCACGCGGCAGGGTCTTGGCGTAGCCATGGCGCTCGGCGCCATCCTGCTGGTGGGTCTCGGGCACGACGCCACCCAGATCGATCGACGCTCGCTGCTGGGTGGGGTCGTCGCCGGAGCGATGTTCGGGCTGTTCTTCATCGCGCTTGCCCAAACCGATCCCGCCTCGGGGTTGTGGCCGCTGGTGGCCGCGAGGGCGACCACGATCCCCGTCGCTTTTGCGATTGCGGCCTATCGCGGGGTCGCCGGCCCGCCGCGGTCGAGTGATCTCGGTGTGGTGGTTGTCGCGGGAACCTTCGACATGGCGGCGAATATCGCCGGCGCCCTCGCCTTGCAGCGCGGTCCTGTCGGCGTCACTGCGGTCCTGGTCTCGCTCTATCCGGCGGTCACTGCGGTCACCGCGATCGTGGTGCTCCACGAACGGCCGACCGGACTCCAGATCGCCGGCATCATTCTCGCCATGGCGGCACTCGTTGCCCTTGTGGGGTAGCGAGGCGTCGAGGGTGCCATATGCGTGCGCCTAGATATCGGCTTCCCGCTCGTGCTCTTCTTGCTCCGCGTGACCCTCACGGAGCATCGGAGACGTACCCGCGTCACCCATGAGCACCTGGTCTTGGGCGACGATCTTGCCTTTCACGGTGAGCGCATAGATGATTGCTGCGCCGACGAGGATGCCTGCCAGCCCCCAGAACACGTTGAGCTGGAGGTTGCCGATGCCGTTCACGACCGTGGCCGCGCCGAAGATGATTCCGACGACGCGTGCCCAGGGTTTCGCTGACAGCACGCCCCACGCAGAGATGAGCATCAACGCGGCAATCCCGAGGTTGACCCACCCGACCAGCCTCACGGTGGACTCCGAGGTGTAGTCCGACATCGCCAAGGCCCAGGAGGTGTTCAGGACGAAGGTCATGCCGGTCGAGATGTGAGACACGCTTCCGATGACGATCATGACCGAGGCGAAGACAATCCAGCCCGATGTTCCTTGGCTTTCCTGAGCAGCGGTCATATGCCCTCCTCTGGTTGCACCAATTCTAGAGGCTCGACCCGAGCGGAGTAGACCGGCGATCCGCGGCTGCCGTAGCGGTTGCCAGCGGCATCGTCGATACTGGATGCAATGACAACGGAAACCAGGCACCTGACTGCCGTCCACGGCGACGTGGCCGGCTACAGCAAGCTGACCGCAGACAACGAGATCGAGACCCACGCCACGCTCCAGTCGCTGCGTCGCATCATCGAAGAGGAGATCGCGGCGGTCGACGGAGAGGTGGTCCAGTTCGTCGGAGACGAGTTCCTCGCCGTGGTCCCAACCGAATCAGGCGCCCTGTCTGCGGCGCCTACGATCCAGAGAAGAATCGCTGCCGAGACCGAGAGCCTGCCGCCGGGCAGGAAGATGCGTTTCCGCATCGGGGTCAACTCCGGCGAGATCTCCGTTGAGGATGGCCAGTGGTACGGGGATGCGATCAACATCGCCGCCAGGCTCCAGGCCTTGGCCGATCCCGGGGGCGTCAACGTCTCCGAGGGCACCCTCGATGCTGCAGGAGACGTCGCAAACGGTCTTGAGGCCCTCGGTCGCAAGCGGTTGAAGAACATCCCGGAGCCCGTGGCGATCATCAAGATCATCGACGAGGAGGCGGCGGGCGACCGCACCAAGCCGTGGCGGAGGCGTATGCCGCTCCCGAAACGGCCTTCGCTTGCGGTGAGCCCGTTCGTCAACCTGGGTGATCCCGAAGACAGCTACTTCGCCGACGGTTTGATGATGAGCCTGGTCATCTCCTTGATGCGCATCCCGGGCCTCGACGTGGTCAGCGAAACGTCGACCCTTGGCTACCGAGACCACCCCTTCTCAGCGCAGCAGATCGGCCACGAGCTCGGGGTCCGGTACGTGCTCGAGGGTGCGGTGCAGCGTTCCGGTGACACCGTTCGGGTGATGACGCAGGTGCTCGACGTCGAGGAGTCGACCACGGCATGGGCCGACCGCTTCGACGCCACGTTCGACGACGTCTTCGCCGCGCAGGACGACATCGTCTATGCCATCGTGACGGCGCTCGACATCGAGGTGATCCGCGGTGAGGTAGCTAGGGCGTACCGGTCGAAGCTGGATCCGGCTTCGGTAGAGGACGGGTATCGAGGTCTGCAGCATCTCAGCAACGGGACCGCAGAGGACGTGCGTCTTGCCGTCGCCGACTTCGAGAAGGTCATCGAACGCCAGCCCGACTCGCCAAGCGGGTACATGATGGCGGCATTGGCCCACCTGTGGACGGTGCTTTTCATCCCGGATTCAGACGAGGACGCCCACTACGTCGAAGCCGAGCGCTTCGCCCATCTTGCGGTCGAGCGCGACGATGAGTCCGGGATCGGGCAGACCGTACTCGCCCACGCCATGGTCCACCGGCACGACTGGGACGGGGCGCTCGAGGCAACGAAGCTCGCCATCGCGGCCCGGCCATCATGCGACCTCTCCTACGGGGTGGCGGCGTCGGTGATGCGTTACGCCGGGGATGTCGACAGCGCGGTGGACTTCGCCAATCGGGCGATTCGGCTCAGCCCGCTGTTCTCCGGCTGGTACGAGAGCATCATGGCCAATGCTCAGTTCGTCGCAGGAAATTATGACGAGGCTGCCAAGATCGCCGAGGGCGTCGTCGCCGAGGACGACGGGCAGGTCGAAGCGCTGCTCACCCTCGCCGCCTCTCAGGCTGCCCTCGGTAGGGAGCGACATGCTGCTGCCGCGCTCGAGCACGCCCGCGAGACCCGGCCGGGGTTGAGCGCTGAGGCGCTTCGCCGGGATCTCCCGTATCGCGATGAAGAAGCACTGTCCCGATTCATCCAGGAGCTCGAGTCGAGCGGCCTGGGCTAGCCCCCGGGCCCCGGGGAGTCAGTCGTCGCGCCGTCGCTAATCTTGGCCGAGAGACGTAGATGATCGACACGCCCCGCCCCGAGTTCTTCGACCTTGCCTCGCTGCGACGCGCCTTCGCCGTGGCCGACCCCGATGGCGAGGCCGCACTCAACTGGCTGCTTTATGCATCGGCGGCGCTGTTGATGTCGGCGGTGCTGCTGGTGACCACCTCACCTTCCTTGATGGGTATCGCCCTGGCGATCGTTCCCTGGATCGTGCTGACCATGGCAGGCTGGTTGTGGATCTCTCCTGCGGTCCGCGGCCAGATGGCAGTGGATCATCAACGCCGCCGCCAGGAAGCGCATGCGCGCGCCCTGGCAGCCGACATCCTGCTCGACGAGACGACCTCCAGGGACCAGCGGCGAGCGGCCGCGGCGGTCATGCTTGGCCCTTCTGATTGATTGTCGTTCGCACCTCGACGGTTATCGACGCCTCAGTCGAAGCCGTTTGGGCTGACCTTTCCGATCTTCGATCGCATGCGGAGTGGATGCGAGATGCCGTTGCGGTTCATGTGGACCCGCCCGGCGAAGCCGGCGTCGGTTCGATCCTGAAGGCGGAATCGCGATACGGGCCGATCCGGCTGAGCGACCAGATGGAGGTGACAGAGTGGCTCCCCCGGGTGACCATCGGGGTGCGCCACATCGGGTTGGTCTCCGGTGAGGGTCGCTTTCTGCTCGAAGAGATCGAAGGCGGTGGTACCGCGCTGATCTGGGAGGAGCATCTCCGGTTCCCGACGGTGCTCGGTGGCCCGGTTGGCGAGCGAATCGCAGCGCCGATGCTTCGATCCGTGTTTCGGGCCAGTCTGAGGGCGTTTGCTGCCCGCCACGCCTGAGCCTCGTCAGGTCGTTGCGCAGCGAGCGGCAAGCGCCTCCTGATCGGGATGTTCTGGCGGTGCTACAGGCTTCGAAGTCAGGGCGCCGAAGTAGACCCCGACCAGCACGATGGCCCCGCCGACAACCAGACCAAGGCCGATCGGCTCATCGAGGAGCAGCGTTCCGGCGACCGCGGTGACGAATGGCATCAACACGAACTGGTATGACGCCCGCGACGCCGGCCAGTGATTCAGCACGAAGACGTACAGTCCAAACACCGCAACGGACCCGAGCAGCACGAGGTAGATCAGCGCCACCCAGCTCTCGACCTCGGCGGGTATCACCCATTCCTCGCCGACCAGGATCGACATCACCAGCATGGCGATGGCGCCTACTGAGACCCCGATGCCGTTCATCGCCACCGGATGACACGGCGGGTACTTCTTGACGACAATGCCCGCTTGGGAGAGGCAGAGCGCCGCACCGGCCATGGCAAGCACCGACAGGATCGGGACGCCCTCGGATTGGGGGGAGTACAACAGAACAGCAATCCCGGCGATGCCGAACAGGCCACCAACGATTCCACGCCAGGCAATGCCTTCGATGCCCTGAACTGCGGCAAGCGTGAGGGTGAAAAGCGGGACGGCCGCAATGATCACCCCAGCGACGCCGGCGGGCAACTCCACGAGCGCCCAGTAGCCGAGGCCGAGAGCGAGGGAGAAACCGTAGAAACCGTAGAGCAGACTGCCGATGAGGGCGCGTCCCTTCGGGATAGGGATCCGCCCGATGGCCATCATCGCCCAGAACACGGCACCGGTAAGGACGAACCGCAATGCGGCACCGAAGAACGGCGCTAGCTCCTGGTTGCTGAACCGAACCGCGACGAAGTTGAGGCCACCGAAGACGACCACCCCGGCAAAGGCCAAGGGCACGCGGAAGCCTGCTTCCCCCCGGGCGGTTTCCCGTGCCGTGGTCACGTCCAGACGGTAGCGGGGGATTTCCGAGCTCGCTGGCGCCTCAACCGAGGGCTCGGCGCGCTTGCTTCCTCCTTCCCGGGCCCTGGCCGTCACGTCATGTGAGGGCGTACGGTGGTGTGGTCGAGACGAGCACCGACGCAGTCGCAGCCAACAACGCCAAGCAATGATCGATATGACCGACACTGCGCACCGCTATACAGGGCATTCCTCGGCGAGCGCTGCCGAAAGGGGAGCAGATGACCGGAGCGACGCCGGCTATGCCAGGCGGAATCAAGACGGCAGACGTCGTTGACGCGATGGGCCGGATGCATCACCATCGGTGCCATGTGCTCGACATGGTGAGCCCAACCCCTGAGCGAACGCTCTTCGGGCGCGCCATCACCATCTCGTTCTTCCCGACCTGCAACGAGGAGCTCGATCCGGAGCGGTACAACTTCGCCAACCTCTTCTACGAAGCCATCGGCGACGATCCAGAGGACAAGGTGCTGGTGCTGGCGAGCAACGGCCATCCCGATACATCTCTGGGAGGCAGCACCAAGCTTTCGCGCGTTCAGAACCACCACCTTGCCGGCGTTCTCGCCGACGGGCGTCTTCGCGACTTCCACGAGCTCGCCCAGTACGACTTCGCCACCTACTGCCGCGGTGAGACCACCCGTTGGGGCGGCGACGTGCTCAGACCGTTCCAGGCGAACGTGCCGGTGGTGATTTCGGGAGTGGGAATCATCCCGGGCCAGTTCATCCTTGCCGATGCCTCCGGAGCGGTAGTGATCCCGGAGAACCAAGTCGAGCAGGTGCTCGAAGAGGCCGGAAAGGTAAGCGAGGACGATGCCCGCTCCGTCGAAGAGATTCGCGTTGAGGATCCTTCCGGCGGGCCCGTCGGAGGCGTCGACCACCATTGACAGTTCGGGCGGACTCCAACTTCCCAGAGCCCGCGATAATGAGAAAGCGGTGTCGAAATCGCCGTCGCCGATTCGTTGTATGGATGTAAGAGGGCGCTTGGGAATCTCCGTTTCCATAGCATGGTCATTCGCAGGGACCCTCTCAGGCATCTCAAGAGGAAAGGAAGCGACATGCCGCGATATGCAGCGCTCATCTACTCGGTGGAACCGACCGAGCAGCCGAGCGAGGAGGCAATAGGGCAAGTGATCGCCGACTACACGGAGTTCGGCGAAAAGTCACGCACCGCCGGCGTCAATCTCGGAGGCGAGGCCCTCCACGACACCAACACCGCAACGACCGTCCGCGTCGAAGGCGGCAAGGGTGGCGAGATCATCACGACTGACGGCCCGTTCGCCGAGACCAAGGAAGCCCTTGGCGGGTTCTATCTGCTCCAGGCATCCGACCTCGACGATGCCATCAAATGGGCCTCGCAGATCCCGGGCGCCTGGCACGGTCGTGTCGAGGTGAGACCGATCATGGAGTTCGACACGGAGTGAACCTCGCCGAGACGTTGCGGATTGAGGGTGGCCGAATCCTGGCCACCCTCATCCGTTACACCGGCGACTTTCATCTCGCCGAAGACGCGCTTCAGGAAGCCACCGTCGCCGCATTGGAACGCTGGAGCGACGTCAATCCACCGCCAAACCCCGGCGGCTGGCTGATGACCACCGCCAGGAACAAGGCGCTCGACCGCCTGAGGCGCGAGGGAAAGCGAACCGCAAAGGAGGAGGAGGCGATGCGCCTGCTGCAGGAGGCGCCTGTGCCGCCCGACGACCAGGACGACCGGCTGCGCCTGTTGTTCACCTGTTGTCACCCGGCCATCGCGCCGCTGTCTCAAGTGGCGCTGGCGCTGCGAACGATTTGCGGGCTCACCACCGAGGAGATTGCCAGGGTATTCCTGGTCAAGACGCCGACGATGGCCCAGCGCATCAGCCGTACCAAAACGAAGATCGCAGACGCCCACATCCCGTACCGGGTACCGTCGGACTACGAGCTGCCCGAGCGCCTGCTTCCCGTCCTGGTCACCGTCTACTCGGTGTTCACCGCAGGACACCATGCTCCCACCGGCACTTTCGACGCCAGGGTGGACCTCGCCTCCGAAGGCGTACGCCTCTCCCGGCTGCTCACCAAGCTCATGCCGGACGAGCCCGAGTGCTGGGGACTCCTCTCGCTGACCCTCGCCACCAACGCGCGTCGCGGCGCCCGGGTCGACGCATCCGGTGACATGGTGCTTCTCGCCGACCAGGACCGGTCACTCTGGGACCACCAAGCCATCGCCGAGGCCGCCGCCATCCTGGACGAATCCCAGGGCAGGCGCCGGCCGGGACCGTTCCAGGTGCAGGCCGCCATTGCCTGCTTGCATGGGTCGGCGCCGAGCTATGGGGAAACCGACTGGGTGGAGATCACCGCGCTGTATCGGGTCCTGGAGGAGATGCAGCCGACCACCGTGGTGCGGGTGAACCGGGCAGTGGCCGAAGCACAGGTGAACGGGCCGGAGCAGGCGCTAGCGCTGCTAGCCGACGTCGACTCGGATTGGCATTACCTGTGGGTTGCCCGGTCCGACTTCCAGCACCGCCTTGGCCGTAGAGACGACGCCGCCGAGAGTCTGCACCGGGCACTCGCCGCCGAGATGAACGACTCAGACCGGGCCCTCTTGGAGGACCGACTGGCTCAACTTGAATAGGAGAGAGCCGAGCAATCCTCAGGCGACCCGTCGCACTCACCCTTGTTCAGCATTCTCGTACCGCGATCGGCAATAATCGCGGGATGGCAGATCTCCCCGAAGGTGTCGTCACCTTCCTGTTTACCGACATCGAAGGCAGCACCCGTTTATGGGAGGAAGCCCCCGATTCGATGATGGAGGCGCTTCGGCGGCACGACGAGGCCATCGAGGGAGCGGCGGCCGCACATGCCGGCATTCCCGTGCGGCCGCGGGGCGAGGGCGACAGCAGGTTCATCGTGTTCGCATCGGCACTCGATGCCGTTGCGGGCGCCGCCGAGATGCAGCGTCGCTTGGAAGCGATCGACTGGGCAACGCCGGTGCCGCTGCGGGTGCGGGCATCGGTGCATACCGGCCCCGCCGATCTTCGTCTGGGCGATTACTACGGCTCGGCAGTCAATCGGGCGGCGCGACTTCGGGCGATTGCTCACGGCGGTCAGACGGTCTTGTCCGGAACCACCCATGAGCTACTGGGCGACGAGTTGCCTCCGGGGGTTTCGCTGCGTGACATGGGGAGACATGGCCTCAAGGATCTCAGAGAGCCCGAGCAGGTCTATCAGCTCGATGTCGAGGGCCTGGATGAGAGCTTTCCACCGCTGGCATCGCTCAATGCTGTTCCAAACAACCTTCCCCAGCAGGTGACCGAATTCGTCGGGCGCGAGGAGGAACTGGCAGATATCAAGCGCCTTCTCGATGAAGCACGACTGGTCACGGTGTTGGCGCCCGGCGGTGTTGGCAAGACGCGACTTGCACTGCAGGTGGCCGCAGACTCGACCACGGAATACCCGGACGGTGTGTTCTTCATCGGACTGGCCGACATCGGCTCAGGCGACGAGATCGTCCTGGAGGTGGCCGAGGCGATCGGGCTGGGATTCTCGTCGGGCGAAGAGGTGCAGACTCAACTGCTGACGTATCTCGCCAACAAGCGTCAACTCCTGGTCTTCGACAACTTCGAGCATTTGCTGGAAGGCAGCGGGATCATCTCGGAGATCATGCAGGCCGCTTCTGGGATCACCGTGCTGGCGACGAGCCGGTCCAAGCTGAGTCTCAGCGGAGAGACCGTCTTCACACTGGCCGGTTTGGAGACCACCTTGGTCACGCTCGACCAGGCCGAGCAGGCCAGCGGCGCCCGCCTGTTCATTGATGCTGCGCGTCGGGCCAACTCGGGATTCGCGTTGCAGACCGACGATCTGGAGCCCCTCAGTGAGATTCTGCGCCTCACCGGCGGCGTGCCACTTGCCATTCTGCTTGCCGCCGCTTGGACGGACACGCTGTCGGTCGCCGATATCTCAGCCGAGATCGCGAAGAGCCTCGACTTTCTCGAGTCCGACCTCGGCGATGTCCCGGATCGTCAGCGCAGTGTTCGCGCGGTGTTCGACTATTCGTGGAGTCTCCTCAGCACGGACGAGCAGTCGGTCTTTGCTGCGTTGTCGATTTTTAGCGGTGGCTTCACGCGTGATGCTGCCGAGGTGGTTGCCGGGGCATCTCTGCGCGACCTCTCCACCCTGGGTGGCAGGTCCCTGGTGACGCCGAGTCCTGAGACTGGGCGCTTCACGGTCCACGAGCTGCTTCGCCAGTACGCCGAGGAGGAGCTGCGCAGGGACCCGGAGCGGGCGGAGGAGCTCGTCGAGGCACATGCCGACTTCTACGGCACGCTCGCTGAAGAAGCCTGGGCGCTGTTCGAGCATGGCAAACAGAGGCGAACGGTGTCGATCATCGAGGGGGACCTCGACAATGTCCGACTGGCGTGGCGCCACTACCTCGCCGCCAACAACGCGGCCGGGGCCAGACGATTCATCCCTGGAATGTGGGTGGTTTATGAGATTCGAGGGTGGTACCCGCCGGCTCTGGAACTGTTCGGCGAGGCCCTGGATGCCTTCGACGAGCATGCCGGCGACGAAGCGACGGTTGCGACCAGGGCGCTTTCGGCCGCGGTGCGGGCCTGGTTCCTGCCGCTGCTCGGGCAAGCCGAGGGCGGTGCCGCATCGGCGGAACGCGCCATCGAGATCCTGCGCGCTGCCGACGACGGCGACGCCCTACTCGTAGCATTCAACACCCGCTTTGTCGCTCTGGTCTATCTGGGCAGGCTCGAGACAATCGTCATGGAGTGTGAGGAAGCGATCGCGTTGGGTAAGGAGATGGACCGTCCTTTCTGGGTCGGCGTGCACCTGGGCTGGAAGGCGGCAGCGTTGATCATTGGCGGCGATGTTGCCTTGGGCAGACGGTTCCTCGACGAGGAATTCGAGCTGTTGAGCCAACACGGCGATCGGTTTTTTCTTTCGTTCAACCTTGGTCACCAGGCAAGGATCGCCACCCGGGAAGGCCGACTTGACGATGCGGTCGACCTGTTCAGCAGATCGGTTGAAATGACACGGGATCTCGGTCACACGCGCGGAATGCAGTTCGGTCTTCACAGCTTGGGCGACGCCTATGTCGCCGTCGGGAACCTCGATGCGGCTGAGACGGCGTTCACCGAGAGCCTTGCAGCCGCCGAACAGATGCGCATGCTTCGGGAGATGCTCGGCATGATCGCCAAGATCGCAACGGTGCGGGCATTAACGGGGCGTCATGTCGACGCGGTCGAGCTGAACGCCATCGTTGTCGCCGATCCGGGCAGGGACCAATCGCTGTTGACCGCAACCGAAACAATTGGCGAGGGCGCCGCTGCGGCGCTGACTGCGCTCGCCGCGGACATGGATCCAGACGAGTACGACGCGGCCCGAGCGAGAGGAACGTCGATTCCGTACGACGTGGCAGCCAAGGAACTGATCGACGGGCCAAGCGTTCGTTGATACATCGCCCAGGATCGGGCCGCCTCAACTCGGTTGGCGCCGCGCCCGATACATCTGCCAGATGACGATGCTGACCGACTCACGGGCCGCTATCCGCGAAGACTTTGCCGATCTCGACCGCGGCGTGCGCCGCTTCTATCGGATCGGGTGGGTCATCGTTGGGCTTGCCGTGCTCGTCCTCGGATTCGTCGCCCATCAGGTGGTGCTCACCTCCTGGCTTGCTCAGGCCAACCAGCCGGAGCTCGAGGCTGCCGCGGTGCTGCGATTCGCCAGCGTGGAGGTCAACGAAGTGCCCTACCTGCCGGCGCCGGCCGAGCCGGACCCATCCCCCGCCGGGGTGGCTGCTCCTGAGGTTGGGGGGTCAGAACCGCCGCAAGGTTCGCTCCTGGTGGAGGCGCCACCAAATGAATCCGAGGCATTCGCGATCATCACGGTTCCTGGGAACCAGCGCCTCGAGGACGGTTGGACCGTGGTTGAGGGCGTCGGTGTCACAGACTTGAAGACCGGCGCCGGGCATATGCCGAGCACCCCTATGCCGGGGATGCCGGGCAACGCGGTCATCTCGGGCCACCGCACCACCTACGGTGCGCCGTTCAACGCACTGGATCAACTCGCTCCCGGTGACGTGATCGAGGTCGAGACGGCCACAGGCGTTCACTCCTACGTCGTACGCGAGTCGATCGTGGTGACGCCGTTCGATCTGTGGGTGACCGACCCCCGCGAGGGAGCGTGGCTCACCCTCACCACCTGCAACCCGGAGTTCTCGGCGCGTGAGCGCCTGGTCGTGTTCGCCGAGTTGAACGGCGGGCCGAACTGGGAGACGATCTACGGATGAGGAACCGCTTCGACGCGCTGCCGGTGCCGGTGAGAGTGACTGCGGTAATCGTATTTGGGTTGATCGCCCTGGTCTTGCTCCTCCTCTTCTACGACTGGCTGGGTACAACGTTTCTCGACAGCGGGGGAACCGTCGGCTGATCTGGCGCCGATGCCACCCAATTGTGTTTCCGCAGCGGCGTAGCCACGCTTAAGGAATCCCAAAATCTTCCGATTCTCCCTAGTCGCTGCACGAGAGTGGGAAGAGAATCCGGATGACGAAGACTTGGACTACAAAGCCGCGGGTTGCGGTCGTCCTGATTGGCATGATCTCGATCATCCTGGCTTATGCCGCGCCGCCGGCGAACGCCGCGCCGATCCTCACCGTCGAGCCGATTGCCTGGGACGTCGTTGGCTTAGATAGCAATGGTGCAGCGGACCCGGACGGTCCGAACAAATATCCCGTCGGCGCGAGGGTGTGCAACGTGGGGGACGCCGTCGCCAACAACGTCACCGCCGACTTCGTCTGGGACAGCGTCAATGTCTACGTCGATCTTGTGCAGGACAGCCCGTCGAGCCTCACGGTGGCGACCCTCGCCGCCGGCGATTGCGTGACGACCGGCATCGCAGACTTCTACTTCAACATCGAGGTCGCACACGATGCGGCAGCATTCGATACCACGCGCGAGTACCACATCGAGGTGGACTCCGACGAGACCGGGCCTATCCAGACCCCGGCAGACAGACAGATCTACATAGAGAGGCTGGTCTCGCAGAACCGGAACCAGATCAATTCGATCACCGGCCCTGCGACCGTCTATGTCGGCGAGACCTACACCTACGTGCTCGACGCCAAGACGGCAACGAACGGCTACGAGCAGCTGGAAGTCTTCATCGACTTCCCCAACAACATCTTCCAGATCGTGTCGGTCGACGTCACCTACACCGCCCCCACGGGTGCGACCAACGACACCCTGTACGCCGACGCCTGCGGCTGGGATCCGGATCCTGCGAGCACCGACTATCTGTCATGTGTGGGACCGGAGAACTACCTCGGCGGCAAGGCCGGAGGAAACACGGTGACGAC
>CAXMOP010000046.1:0-4413 GCA_964195155.1 uncultured Kiloniellales bacterium
GTGCACTATTCGAGGATCTGTCGGAAATACCACCTTCGAGCGTGTGTTGATCACTGCCGCGGATTTTGTCGGTACTTGGAAGGTCGATGAACCTTCCTACGCTCGGTTCAACGAGGACGGGACATACGAACTCTCCTTGACGCTGGACGGGCTCGACGAGCCCATCGAACAAGGAAGGTTCACGGTGGAGGGGAACGTCTTCACCTTCATCTCGGGCGATACCAGCACAGCGTGTCGTGCCGACGAGCGTGGGCGCTACGAGATCGAGGTGATTGACGAAGACCGGTTGAGGCAGGTTCTCATCGACGATGAATGCGCCCTGCGAGGGTCTACCGGGGATGTCATCCTTGAGCGCGTGTCATAAGTCATCCTTGAGCGCGTGTCATAAGAGGCATAGTTCTCAAGGATCGAGACCGCCCATATCGGCACATATGCGCTAGCTGAGAGATTGGACAAGGGAGCGCATATTGCCGGTTATGCGCTAGCTGTGTTGGCGTGGTTGGCGGAGCTAACACGCCGTACCGGTTTGCCGTAGAGTCAACTCGTGTCGACATCGCCCGGGCAGGATGGGGAACGCCGCCAGATCACGGTCTTTTTCAGCGACCTGTCTGGATACACCGCATTGACGGAGCGGCTTGATCCCGAAGACGTCAGCGCTGTCATGGATCGGGTTTTTGCAGAAGCGACCTCGGTCACGGAGCGGTATGGCGGCCGGATCGACCGCTTCCTCGGCGACGCGGTGATGGGGGTCTTCGGCGATCGGGTGAGTCACGAGGACGACGCCGAGCGCGCCGTGCGGGCAGTGATCGACCTTCACCGTGCCGTCGACGAGCTCAGCAACGAGATCGAGGATCAGCTCGGGCGCCGTATCACGATGCACTCCGGGATCAACACCGGCGTCGTCGTTATCGGGGCGAGCCTGGATACCGCGGTGGGTGATGCGATCAACGTGGCGTCTCGCCTCGAGGATCTCTCCGAGCCCGGCGAGATTCTGATCGGACCAGAGACCGCGAACCTGGTGTCGGCCGTTTTCGCCACTGAGGATCGAGGCGAGCACTCGCTCAAAGGAAAGGAAACGCCGGTGCGGGTGATCGCCGTGACTGGCACAAGGCCCACTCGATCCGAGCTGTCTCGCCGCCAGGCCCGCTTCGTCGGGCGCGACGAGGAGCTGTCGATCCTCGAGGTCGCCGTGGAGGGCCTGATCTCCGGTGCGCCCGGGGTGATCACGATCGAGGCCGAAGCCGGTGCGGGCAAGACCCGCCTCATGGCCGAGCTCCATAACCGGCTGCCCGACGGCGCTCGATGGCTCGAAGGACGGGCATATTCCTATGGCGAGAACATTCCGTATGCCGCGGTGATCGATCTGATGAGCCACACCATCGGGATCACCGAGGAGGACAATCCCCAGACCATCGAGTCCAAGCTACATGGCGCCGTCGCCGACATCGACGGCGATACCGAGCGTCTGCTGGCGCCGTTCACGCGGCTGTTCGGGATCGCTACCCCCGACGGCGTGGCCTTGGACCGAGAGACATACCGGGAGCGGCTCCTCGAGTCTGTCGTCGCCCTCGTCGCTCATCTCGCCCGCCGGCGGCCCACCGTCGTGGCGTTCCAGGACCTTCACTGGGCCGACCCGTCGACGGTCGAACTCGTCCGAAACGCGATCGGTGACATCGACGAACCGATCCTCTTCATTGCCAACTATCGGCCGGGCTTCGAGCTCGGCGTCGCCGAAGCGCGACACATCGGACTCGCCGAGATCAGCGAACTGCAGGCTGCCAACCTGATCGGCTCGTTGCTCGACGACCAGCCTGTACCCGATGATCTCGTCGAGTTCATCGTGGGCCGGACCGACGGCAACCCGTTCTTCATCGAGGAGATTGTCAACAGCCTGGTTGAGACCGGGGCCGTGACGAGGACCGAGGATGGCTGGACGACGACGGAGGATCTCGAGTCGATCGGGCTCCCAACCACGATCCGCGGCGTGATCGGCGCCCGGATCGATCGGTTTGACGATCGCCGCCGCCGGGTGCTGCGCGAGGCTGCGGTCATTGGCAGGGAGTTCCTCTACGACGTTGTCGCCGACGTCACCAGCGTGACCGACGAGCTCGACCCCAGCTTGCGCGACCTCGAGGCCGCCGACCTGATTCGGGAGAAGGTTCCTGACCCCGATCTCGAGTATTTCTTCAAGCACGCCTTGACCCAGGAGGTCGCCTACGAGGGTTTGCTTAAGGCCGAGCGGCAGCAGTTGCACGCCAGGGCGGCGGCTGCGATCGAGCGCCAGTTTGCCGGACGGTTGGAGGAGGTCGTGGAGACGTTGGCATACCACTACGGCGAGAGCGGGATCACCGAACGGGCGGTGCACTATCTGCGGGCCGCAGGCGGCAAGGCCGTCGAGCGGTTTGCGCTCGCCGAGTCTCGGGTTCACTATTCCCAAGCATACGAATTGCTCGAAGCCGAGCCTCAGACCGCCGAAACGGATCTGGCGCTGGTCGATCTCGTCCTTGATTGGGCGTTCCTTGCCTACTACCAGGCCCGGTTGGCCGACGTGCTCGACCTCCTCGTCAGGCATCAGGATGCGGTCGAACGCGTCGCTGATATTGAGCGGCTCGGGATGTGGACCGGATGGGTAGGGCATTGTCAGTACATGGCGAACGGCGAGTTCCGTCAGTCACTGGAGACGCTCGATCGGGCGGTAGAGCTCGGAGAGCGTGCGGGGAGCTCCCGCGTGATTGCCTACGCACAGGCTTGGCGTATTTTCCCGCTGTGGTTCCTGGGCCGCTACGGCGAAGCGGAGCATGCCGGGACCGTTGCCGGAGAGATGGCGCGTGATCTTCCTGACGAGCCCTACCCATGGATCAAGTCGCGGCTCGGGTTGGGGTCCACGCTCTCGATGCGGGGCGAGTTCAGTAGCGCCAGAGCGATCGGTGAAGAGCTCGTGGCGTTTGGGGAGACGAGGGGCAACGCGAGAGCCAAGGCAATGGGACATGCGGTGCTGGCGAACATCGGTGATGCCGTCATGGACGACCAAGCCGTCCGGTCGTCGTATCGCGCCGTCGTAGACGCCGGGGTGGACCCCATTTACTTCACGCCGCTCGATCCGTGGATGCTCTCCGATCTGTTGACGGTCGGAGCGTTCGAGGAGGCCCGTGCTTTTCACGACGAGCACGTCGCAACGTATGTCGATGAGTTGCACATCTGGATCACCAAGCGTCTCTTCGCGATGTTCGAAGGCGTGCTGTTCCTCGTCGAGGGGAGCCCGGCAAGAGCCTTCGATAGGGTTGAAAGCGAGATGGAGAAGGCGCGCCAGGACGGTGAGCTGCTCAACGTGCTGTACGCGCAGGTCCTTCTCGCCGGAATGTACGCGGAGGTGGCGCTCGCCCCTACGCCGCCCTTGCCGGAACTCGTCAGGCAGGCCGGATTTGCCCTCACCAAGGGACGAAAGGCCAAACGCGAGGCGAGAAAACGATACGAGCTGATCCTTGCACAAATCGCAGAGCAAGATGCCGAAGGGGTTCGCTTCAGGGTCGAGTACCGACTTGCCCATCTCCTTGCCGACGTCGGCGATCGCGATGCAGCGGCGGCCCATCTGCAATCTGCCATCGCCGCGGCCGAGCCCGCCGGCGAGACCGAGACGCTCCAAGAGGCCCGCCGACTGCTCGAAGAGCTGGCCGGCGACGACGCAAAGCCATAGAGCCTGCCCGAAACGACCTGTCCAAACTGCGGGAAAGAGAACGTCGTAACTGATGTTGCGGTCTGGCACATCAACGCTGATGAGCCGAGATTCCTCGACTGGTTCGACCCGAGCGTTCTGGCTCCTGGGCCATACCGCTCGTCGGACCACGATCCGGTCCTCATCGGACTCGACGTCAATAGCTAACCGTCCACGACAAGCTAGCCAGCGAAGCCCCCGGACCAGAGTTCGGGGGCTTCGCCGTTCCGGAATCGGGGGTCCAGCGACGACGACCCGCCCATATCGGCACATATGCGCTAGTCGCGTACCTTGGGTGGGGCGCGTATATTGCCTCACATGCGCTCTGGGAACGACGATCCATCTGAGATTCAGGGAAGTGGTCCTCCGCGGCCACTGCGGATCGCAGGTGCAACCGTGGCGGTGCTCGCGGTCTTGTTCTTGTTGGCGATTGCTCTGACGATCGCAGGTCGCACGCTCATCGATGCATTGACGACTGGCGAGTCAGAATCGGTTGCGACGACGGTCGTTGGCGACGGAGCACGGATCTCTGTCGCGGTGGAGAACGCATACCCACCGTTCAACTTCATTGATGACGATGGCGTCGCCAAAGGGTTCGACTACGACATCTGGGAGGCGATTTGTGTACGGATCGGTTGCACTCCCACATTCGTTCAGGCCACCTGGCCGGACATCATCGAAGAGACCGGCCAGGGCCAATA
>CAXMOP010000047.1:0-18607 GCA_964195155.1 uncultured Kiloniellales bacterium
TCAACGCGTCGCTTCGGAAGAGAATGGATTCGGGTAGCTTCCACTCCGGAGGCGTCCGGACGCCTGGTGGGTTCCCCGGTCTTCAAAACCGGTGGTTCTGCGCTCAGCGTGGAACGGGGTTCGATTCCCTGCGCCTCCGCCCTTCGTACGTATGTGAATGCACCGTTACGGTCTGTCTACATATTCGCGACGCGATCGATCGGCACGACGATGGTCGACATCGGTAGCCTTGTGGTCGTGCCGACCGAGCAAGCCCTCGATATCGCTTGGGTCCTGATCGCCGCCGCCCTGGTGATGTTCATGCAGGCCGGCTTCTCCTCTTTGGAGAGCGGAATGGTGCGCTCCAAGAACAGCATCAACGTGGCGGGGAAGAACTTCGCAGACTTCTGCCTGACCACCGGAGTGTTCTGGGTCTTCGGGTTCGCCGTCATGTTCGGCGCTTCCGTGGGCGGTCTCTTCGGCTCATCCGGATTCTTCTTCTCGGACAGCGCCCCGTTCCTGATGGCGTTCTTCTTTTTTCAGATCGGCTTTGCCGGCACCTCGACCACGATCATGTCCGGTGCGGTCGCGGAACGGATGCGTTTCTCGAGCTATCTCATCGCCGCCCTCGTATTTTCCGCCGCCATCTATCCGGTCTTTGGCCACTGGGCCTGGGGCAGTCTCGCCGGGGGTGAGCCCGGCTGGCTCGAAGAGCTCGGGTTCATCGACTTCGCCGGATCCACCGTCGTGCACTCCGTGGGTGGGTGGATGGCACTCGCCATGGTGCTGATCCTCGGGCCCAGGATCGGCCGATTCGGCAAGGATTCGGTGCCGATCCACGGGCATGACCTGCCGCTGGTGACGCTCGGGGTGTTCATCCTCTGGTTCGGGTGGATCGGCTTCAACGGCGGAAGCACGCTCGGCCTCACGCCCGACGTACCGTCGATCATCGTCAACACGGTGCTGGCCGGAGCATTCGGCGGCCTCACGGCGCTCGCCTTGACCTGGTGGCGCGACCAGCGTGTTGACGTCCCGACCATCATGAACGGTTCGTTGGCCGGACTCGTTGGAATCACCGCCTCGGCGAACATCGTCTCGACCATCGACGCCGTCGCGATTGGCACCATCGCTGGGGTCGTGATGTATGGGGTGACCCTGCTGCTCGAGCGGCTCGAGGTCGACGATGTGGTCGGGGCAGTTCCGGTGCACCTTGCCGCCGGCATCTGGGGGACCCTGGCGGTCGCCGTCTTCGGCGCCACCGAGGCGTGGGGAGGCGGCAGCCGCCTTTCGCAGATTGGGGTCCAGGCCGTCGGCATCTTCTTCGCATTTCTCTGGGCGTTCGGAATCGGCTACATCGTCATGTGGCTGATCAACAGGCGCTTTCCTCTTCGCATCGATCCCGAGGGAGAGCTCATCGGCCTCAACGTTGCCGAGCATGGGGCAAGCACCGAGATCCTCGACCTCCTCACCGACATGGACGCGCAGCGGGCAAGCAACGACTTTTCCGAGCCGGTGCGCGTGGAGCCGCACACCGAGGTCGGGCAAATCGCCGGGCAATACAACCGGGTCATCGACGACATCAACGAGCGAACCGCCGCACTGCAACTGCTGCAGAGGACCGCCATTGCTGCCAATGAGGCGGAGACGATCGAGCAGGCGCTGCAGATCGCACTGGCGGAGGTGTGTGCCGCCACGAGATGGCCAATCGGCCATGTGTACCTCGTGGACGACGACGACGCCAATCTCCTGATTCCCACAAACATCTGGCAGGCCGAGCATCCCGAACGATACGTCGCGTTCCGCGAGGAAACCAGCTCGACGCCCTTCCGCGCCGGCGATGGGCTTCCCGGTCTGGTGCTGGCGCGGCGACAGCCCGTGTGGTTCGACGTGTCGCTCGACGACCCCGACTTTCCGCGAACCGGAGTCGCGCGCGAGGCCGGATTACTCACCGGGCTGGCATTCCCGGTCATGGCAGGCACCGAAGTGGTCGCGGTTTTGGAGTTCTTCAGCGATCTGGACCAGGAGCCGGATCCGGATCTGTTGGCGGTCACGGCGTCGGTGGGGACCCAGCTCGGTCGTGCGGTGGAGCGGCGGAGCAGCGAGCAACAACGCTTCCAGACGGTCGTCGACAACATGCCGGCGATGGTGCTGCTCCGCGACCTCGAAGGCCGCTTCATCCTGGTCAACCGCGGGTACGAGGAGGCCTACGGAGTGACCAACGACGAGGTGCGGGGAAGGACCCTCTTTGAGATCGAGCCGATCGCTCCGGTGTATGCAGAGATCAACGTCGCCCAAGACCAGCGTGTCATCGAGGAGAAAAGAACGATCGAGCAGGAGCTCACGGTCCGGATCGGTGGCAAGGACCGTGTATTTGCCTCGGTCAAGTTCCCGATCGACGATCACGCGGGCAACATCGTCGCCGTCGGCGGGGTCGAGCTGGACATCACCGAGCGCAAGGAGCATGAAGCGGAGCTCGCCGAACTGGTGAGAACGGTCGAACAGGCCAGGGATCAAGCCATGGCCGCAACCCAGACCAAAAGTCAGTTCCTGGCCAGCGCCAGCCACGAGCTCCGCACCCCCTTGAACGCCATCATGGGGTTCACCAGCCTCGTGAAGCGGCACACCGCAGGCGCCCTTGACGAGCGCGACGCCGAGAACATCGACAAGATCCTTGTCAGCGCGGAGAACCTCCTGGCGTTGATCAACGATCTTCTCGACCTGTCGCGGATCGAGGCCGGGCGTCAGGAGGTGGATCCAATCGAATTCGACGTGTATCCGGTGGTCGCAGAATGTGTGGCCACGATCGAGCCGCTGATCGGCCCCGATGTCGAGCTGGTCACGGAAGGGGATCGGGGCCTTTCGCTGTACACCGACCGTGACAAGCTTCGCCAGATCCTCATCAACCTGCTCTCCAACGCGGTGAAGTTCACCGACCAGGGCACCGTGACGGCATCGATGGAGGCGCGCGGCAGCAGCATCGTTCTCAAGGTCATCGACACGGGCATCGGCATTCCCCCCGAGGCGATCGAGCGGGTCTTCGACGAGTTCCAGCAGCAGGCCACGGAGGGGCGGGACGTCCAACGCGGCACGGGGCTCGGGCTCACCATCTCGCGCCGGCTCGCCCGTCTCCTCGGTGGGGACATCACCGTGACCAGCGTTGTCGGGGCCGGGTCGACGTTCACCGTGTCGATTCCCGCTCGATACCAACCGTCGCAGGCCTCGGCGGCGTAGCGCAATGACCGGCGACACCGCACCGAGCAAGGCAACGATCCTCATCGTCGACGATGAGCCGTTCAACGTCGACTATCTCCAGCAGAACCTCTCGGACCTCGGGTACCGCACCATGGAGGCATACGGGGGGAGGGAAGCACTCGACGCCGTCGCCGCAAGAGCACCCGACCTGATCCTCCTCGATGTGATGATGCCGGACATCGACGGAATCACCGTGTGCCGCATGCTCAAAAGCGACCCGTCCACCCAGCTCATCCCGATCGTCATCATGACTGCCCTCGACGGCACCGAGGATCGGATCCGCGGCATCGAGGCTGGTGCGGACGACTTCCTCACCAAGCCTGTTGATGATCGCGAGTTGATCGCCAGGATCAACGCGGCACTGCGCACCAAGCAGGCCGTCGATGAGACGGTGGGAGAGCTGGCCTCGGCCGCGGAGCAACTGGAGGGGATGGGCTCCTGGCGCGAGGAGTCGGCGGTGGTTGCGGTGGAGCTTCGCTCCGGCGCGCCGCCTATGTCCGACTCGACGGATCAGGCCCGCGAGTACCTCCGGTCGCGATATCGCACCGCCGTGCGTGGGGTCCTGGAGCGGTTGGGGGGACAGCTGGTGGAATTGGACGCCGACTTCGAGCTGGCCGTCCTGCGGATATCAGGCGGCGGGCCGGATCCGGCACGAGCGGTCGAAGTCGCGGTCGCCGTGCTCGACGAGGTCGAGGCGCTCAACCGCACCAATGAGATCGATCCACTCCATCCAGCGGTCGCCGTGCATTTGGGCGAGCTCTCCATGGAGCCGAAAAGGGTCTCACAAGCCGGTGCCACGCATTGGACGCTCGGGATGAGCGGTGCCGTCTGCGACGAGGCACTGCTGATGGTGGCCGCAGCAGGAGAGGGAGATGTGCTTGCCAGCGCCGCCGTTCTCGACGGTCTCCGCGGACGCTACCGAACCGAGCCGATCGAGGTGTCGGACCAGGTCCTGCGGATGGTGGCACCGCAGCGAGTCGTAGAGGCTGCGCCGGAAGGCGAGCAGCCGTCGGCGGTCGGTGACGGAGGGACGCCGGTTCATCGCCAGGTCCGGATGCTTGCCACCATCCTGGTGTCGGACCTCGTCGGCTCGACCGAGATCGCTGTTCAGCTTGGTGACCGCGCCTGGACGGATGCGCTTGACGGGCACTACCGGCTGGTTCGGACAACCCTTGCGCAGTTTGGCGGAGACGAGATTTCAACGGCCGGCGACGGCTTCCTGGTGCTCTTCGACTCCCCTGCCCTGGCGATCAGGGCCGGCCTGACGATCGCCGACCGGAGCGGAGAGGCCGGTCTTCCGGTGCGGGTCGGTATTCACACCGGCGAGCTCGAACGCACCGGAGTGAGCGAGGTCCAGGGTATTGCCGTCCACCTTGCGGCGCGTGTGTCCGATGAGGCCGAGGCAGGTCAGGTCTTGGTCACCTCGACAACCAGAGATGCGGTCGCCGGGTCGGGGTTGAGTTTTGAGAGCGTCGGCGAGCGATCGATGAAGGGCATTGACGGGCCGCGGCTGATCTATTGCGCAGTCCCGGACTGAGGCCTTGCGTTCCACCTGATTCCGACGATGGAACCATCTGTTTGCGGGTCTGATCCGCGATTGTCTGGCGGGGCGGTACGATCTCGTAGTATCCCGGGATGGCCGACGAAGTCCCGTCGCTGCATGACGCAGACCTGAGCCTTCGCTTCTCGCGAAAGGAAGCGGAGCGTCGCATTGCCTTGACTCAGCAGCGCATCGTTCAGCTTCGGTTACAACTCGGCGGCAAACTCGGGGATGGGCGGCTCGGCCCTCCCGTGTGTTTCGTTTTCGAAGGCTGGGACGCCTCCGGCAAGGGAGGCGCCATCAAACGGCTGGTTGCTCCGATGGATCCCCGCCACGTCCGCGTTGTGCAGATCGGCGCCCCAACCGCAGATGAGCTGCGCCACCATTGGCTGCAACGCTTCTGGCCGGAGCTGCCGGGGTGGGGAGGCGTCGCCGTGCTCGACCGGTCGTGGTACGGGCGGGTGCTCGTCGAGCGGGTCGAGGGGCTTGCCACCACCGATCAGTGGCGCCGCGCCTACACCGAGATCCTGGACTACGAGCGAACCCTTGCCGCCGAGGGCATGGTGTTCGGCAAGTTCTGGATCCACATCTCCCAGGAGCAGCAACTCGCGCGCTTTGAAGCCCGTGAGGCGAGCCCGCTCAAACAGTGGAAGCTCACCGAAGAAGACTGGCGCAACCGTAAGAAGCACGCCGAGTACGAGGTGGCGGTCGAGGAGATGTTGGCAAGGACGTCATGGGACGAGGGGAAGTGGTTCGTCGTCCCCGGCGAGCAGAAGCGTCATGCGAGAGTCACCGTCCTGGAGACCGCGGCCGCAGTGATCGAGGCGGGCATGCGCCGCCACGGCATGGAGCCGGTCCCCCCGTTGGCGGGCTAACGCCCGCCAAGTCTTCAGCCCACAGTCTTCAGTCCTCAGCCTTCAGCCTTCAGCCTGCGCTGCTCGGCGTTCCGGAACTGACGACTGTTGACTGATGACTCAAGACTCGTACAGCGCCTCGATGTCGTCGCTGTACCTGGCCATCACGGCACGCCGCTTGATCTTGAGGCTCGGCGTCAGCATCCCGTTCTCCGGGGTGAATTCGTCCCCGCTGAGCACAAAGCCGCGCACCCGCTCGTAACCCTTGATCGGGCCCGAATTGCGGTTGAGCTCGCGCTGGATGAGCTCGATGACCGCATCTTCCTTGAGTAGCTGGTCGACCGATCGGTCGCCGAGGCCATTTTCCTCGGCCCAGGACTCCAGCGCGGCAATATCGGGCACGATCACGGCCACGTTGAAGGCGCGCTGCTCCCCGTAGACCATGATGTTCGTGATGTAGCCGGAGAGCTGGAGCTGCTCCTCGACCGGCGAGGGAACGACGTACTTGCCGTTCTCGAGTTTGTACTGCTCCTTGATACGGCCGCGGATGGCGATAAAACCCTCCTCATCGCGTGACCCGAGGTCGCCGGAGCGAAACCCGCCGTCCGAGGTGAATGCCTGGTCGTTTTCTTCCGGCAGGTTGTAGTAGCCCATCATCACGTTCGGGCCATGGATCACGATTTCACCAACGTCGTCGGTCCCGGTGACGTCGGTGTCGATGTCGATGCGCACCCCCGGGATCTCACGGCCGACCGTTCCGATCTTCCGGAAGCCGGGGCTGTTTGCAGCAGAAACCGGAGACGTCTCGGTGAGGCCGTACCCCTCGTACACCGTCATACCGAGCGCAGAGATGAACTCGGCCACATCGGGTGAGATCGCCGCTCCTCCAGAGATGGAGTACTTGAGCCGCCCGCCGAAGCCGTCGCGAACCTTCGAGAACACGAGCTTGTCGTAGAGCCCATGCTGGACGTCGGCCCAGGTACTGGTCTTGCCTTCGGTCTCCAGCTGCGCACGATGGTCTGCGTTCGCCATCGCCCGGTCGAAGATCATCTGGGTGACGCCACCCTTGGCCGCCATCATCTTCTGCAAGCCGTCGTATATGCGGTTGTAGACCGTCGGAACCGAGACCAGGATCGTCGGTTTGATCTCGGGGAGATCTTCCATCAGCGTCTTTGCCGACGTCAGTCCCGCAGATGCCCCTGCAGCAATGATGAAGTGCAGCTCAACGGTCTGCCCGAACGAATGCGCCCAGGGCAGGAACGACGCTGTCCGGTCATCGGCACCGATGTCAAACAGGTCGGGGAACGTGTTGACGTTGCTGGTCAGGTTGGTGTGCGACAGCATCACGCCCTTTGGCTTCCCGGTCGTTCCCGAGGTGTAGATGAGGCCTGCCATCGTGGAGGCGTCTGGGTATACCGTGTCGACCGAGCGCTCGGCTCCCGCGGCGAGCAGCTCTTGGAAGCTGATTGCCTTCCCGCCCGCCTCGCCGTCGATGACGATGGTCTGCTCGAGGTCGGGCAGCTCGTGAGCGTGGTCGTCGAGCTGAGCGCGGATCCCATCGTTGGCCACGATGACCACCTTGGCGCCCGAGTCGGCGAGGATGTACTGCCATTCCTTGGACTGCTGCTGCTCGTACATCGGCACCCACGCGCCGCCGAGCGTGTACGTCCCGTAAGCGCCCACCGCCCACTCCACCCGGTTGTCGGCGATGATGGCAACCCGATCGCCTGAGCCGACTCCGAGCCCGGCGAGCCCGGCCCGGGCGTCCCCAACCTGCCCGCCGAATTCGCTATAGCTCAACCAGTCCCAGGTGCCGTCGCTCTGCTTGGTTCCGAACAGCGGGCGGGTGGTGAATCGGGCGACACTCGCTTCGAAGAGGTCGGGGAGCGTGTTGAATTCGGTCGGCATCGGCAACTCCTCTTTGCGGGGGTGGGTGGCGGTGTGGAACACACCAAGGTTAGAGCCTCCGCCGTCGGTGCGGACTCCGAGGAGACGAAGGCGAAGCGGTTGAGACCGCGTCAACCGTCGTGGGCAGAGAGCTCCGCTGACCCGGTGCCCGAGCGGCCTGCGCCATGTTTGTTGGGCGGCTCGCCGGGGCTCGTCGCCTGACTGCGTGATCGCGACAGAGCTAGTCGAAAGCAATTCAGTCGGGCTCGCGACTCGCGACTCGCGACTCGCGACTCTTGTGTTGCTTGAGCCGGGGCCCGAGCGGCCTGCGCCATGTTTGTTGGGCGGCTCGCCGGGGCTCGCCGCCTGACTGCGTGATCGCGACAGAGCTAGTCGAAAGCAATTCAGTCGGGCTCGCGACTCGGGCTCGCGACTCGCGACTCGCGACTCTTATGTTGCTTGACCCGGGGCCCGAGCGGCCTGCCACGCAGTGGCAAGAGCGGGAAACAAAGCCGAAACGGAAACCTGAGATATCCTGGCGACCATGCTGTCCGATGACGGGATGTCTCGAACGTTTGGCCAGATGCTCCGAGAGGCGCGCCTCGAGCGTCATCTTTCGATGGGGCAGCTCGCCGCGGCCGTCGATCGCTCAACGGCTTCGGTGCGACGCTGGGAGCGGGACGACGGCCTGCCCACCCCAGACGTCGTGGAACAACTGATCGACCGTCTCGCGCTCGACCCCGACGAGGTGAACGCGGTCCTGGCCGCAGACGGGTTGGACCGGGACGGCGGCGAGTCGGCTGAGACACATCCGATCGAGGAAGGCGACCCGATCGATGTCGTGCCACTCACTGATGTAGCAGACGCCGCCGGCGGTGGATCGCTGCAGGAGTGGGACCAGCCTCCGGTCACGGTTGCTTCACCAGCCTCGGGGACCCCTGAACCGGAGAGATCAGGCGTGGTGGTCGCCGCGCCCCCCCCGTCGGTGTGGCCGACCGCGTCGGTTCCGGTGGCGGTGATCGAACAAGATCCCAACCTGCTGCAGATTCTCCGCGACCCCGATCGGCCGTGGCTCGGCTACATCCGGGCGGCCTTGACGATCCTCGTTCTCGGAGGGCTGGTCTGGGTACTGCTCTGGGCGCTTCCCGAGTTCCTCGATGCGTTCGGTGAGATGTGGGACTCGCTGTGGGAGACAGAAGGGACCGCGACTTAGAGCCCTCAGCCCTCAGTCTTCAGTCCTCAGCCCGATGTTCTGATGACTGACGACTGATGACTGATGACTGTCGACTGACGACTGTCGACTGACGACTCTCGGACTATCGTCCCATCCGGCCGTCGTACGGGAGATACGTGCACAGACGAGAGGTCAGTGATGGTGGGCGCCGCCGGCTCCTGCCGGCAGCGGCGGTGACGATTGCAACGCTGGTCGTCACCTCGTGCTCGAGCACCGACCTGCAGTCTTCGCTCAACCCGAAGTCCGTAGAGGCGCAGCAGATCGACGACCTCTGGATCCTGGTGCTCGTCCTTGCCACCGTCGTTTTCGTCGTGGTCGAGGGGATGCTGGTCCTTGCCATCGTTCGATTCCGCAGGCGCAAGGACGATGACACCGAGCCAAGGCAGGTCCACGGCAACACCCCGTTGGAGATCGCATGGTCGATTGCCCCCGCCATCATCCTGGCCATCGTTGCGGTGCCAACGCTGGTGACGCTGTTCGAGCTCAGTAGCCCCCCGGAGGGAGACTCGGTGGTGGTCAACGTCACCGGCCACCAGTGGTGGTGGGAATTCGAATACCCCGACATCGTCGACGCTCAGGGCCGCCCGCTCACCACCGCCAACGAGTTGCACATCCCGGCTGGGAAAACCACCGAGCTACGCATGACCTCGGCAGACGTGATCCACAGTTTCTGGGTACCACCGCTTGCGGGCAAGCGTGATGTGGTGCCCGGCCACGAGACCTTCATCAAGATCACGCCAGATCTGGAAACGGCGGGTCAGGCGATCCCCGGCCAGTGCGCCGAGTTCTGCTGGCTCGGCCACGCCGACATGCGCATGCTCGTGTTCGTCGACAAAGAAGCGGACTTTGCCACGTGGGCGGAGGAGCAAACACAGCCTGCCATGATCCCGACCGGCGGTCCGGCAGCGTCGGGTTTCGAGATCTTCGCTGCGATTTGTGCAACCTGCCACCAGGCCATGGTGAGTGATTCGGAGGGGGCAGTCGAGGTGCTCGGTGAGCCGCTGGCACCGGACCTGACTCACTTCGGATCGCGCACGACCCTCGGGGCCAACGTCCTCGACAACACCCCGGCGCACCTCGCCGAGTGGATCGACGATCCCGGCGCGATCAAGGCCATGGCTCCCGAGCTCAACGACTTCGACAGTGGCCGGATCCTCGGCATGCCGGACTACGGTCTCGACGACGAAGAGATCGCCGAGCTGGTTGCCCTATTGGAGGGATGGAAGTGAGGCGAAGCGTTTGGCTGAGCCGGGGCCCGAGCGGCCCGCCGCGAAGCGGCAAGAGCGGGAAGCAATGCAACATTTGGTATTGATGAGGCATCGAAGTAGTCGCAAACGGGGTCGATCGCAGTGGCCGTAACGACGAAGCCTGAGGAGCTCGGTTACACCCCCTCGACCGATGGCTTGTGGAGCTGGGTCACGACGGTCGACCACAAACGAATCGGCATCTTGTATGCGGTCTCTGCACTGGCGTTCTTTGTCATCGGCGGCCTGGAAGCCCTGCTGATCCGCACCCAGCTTGCCGGCCCCAATGGCACGGTGCTCACCGCGGACGCCTACAACCAGCTATTCACCATGCACGGCCTCACGATGGTGTTCGCAGTGATCATGCCCGTCACGGCCGCCTTCCAGAACTACATGATCCCGCTGCAGATCGGCGCCCGTGACGTTGCCTTCCCGCGGCTGAATGCGTTCTCGTACTGGCTGTTCCTGTTCAGCGTGCTGCTGATGATGTCGTCGTTCTTCCTCGGCGGCGCCCCGGACGGGGCGTGGGTTGGGTATGCCAATTTGTCCACCCAGCTCACCGAGTTTGTCCGTATGGACTATTACTCCATCGGGGTTCAGTTACTGGGAGTGGCCTCGATCGCGTCGTCGGCAAACTTCATCGCGACCATCCTGACCCTGCGAGCACCGGGGATGACCATGATGCGGATGCCGGTGTTCACCTGGATGACCCTGATCACGTCGTTCCTGCTCATTCTGAGCCTCCCGGTGCTCGGCGTCGGCCTGTGGCAGATGTTCTTCGACCGGAACTTCGGGACCGTTTTCTACGAGGCGGCGGCGGCGGGCGACCCACTGCTGTGGCAACATCTGTTCTGGATCTTTGCGCACCCCGAGGTGTACGTGCTGATCCTGCCCGCCATGGGGATCGTCTCCGAGACGCTGCCGGTGTTCTCCCGTAAGCCGCTGTTCGGCTACCCGTTCGTGGTGTTCTCCGGGCTTGCGATCGCGTTCCTCGGCTTCGGCGTGTGGGCGCACCATATGTTCACCTCCGGACTGGGCCCCGTTGCCGAAGCGGGGTTCGGGATCACCACGATGCTCATCGCCATCCCGACCGGGATAAAGATCTTCAACTGGATCGGCACGATGTGGGGTGGGAAGTTGACGCTCAACGTCCCGATGCTGTTCTCGATCGGGTTCATCGCCATGTTCATCATCGGCGGGCTTTCCGGGGTGGCTCACGCAGCGATCCCTGCCGATACCCAACAGCACGACACGTATTTCGTCGTTGCGCATTTTCATTACGTGCTGTTCGGCGGCTCCGTATTCGGCTTCATGGCCGGCGCCTATTACTGGTACCCGAAGTGGACCGGGCGCCGTCTCGGCGAGACACTCGGGAAGTGGCATTTCTGGCTGATGTTCATCGGGTTCAACCTCACGTTCGGCCCGATGCACATCCTGGGCCTCAACGGCATGCCACGCCGCACCTATCGCTACCCGGAGGGGCTTGGTTGGGAGTTCTGGAACGGGATGGCCACGATCGGGTCGTTCATCATCGCTCTGTCGATCCTGGTGTTCATCATCAACCTGGTCCGGAGCCGGCGGGCGATGCCCGTCGGTAGCGATCCGTGGGACGCCAGGACCCTCGAGTGGATGACCACCTCACCGCCACCGATCCACAACTTCGACCAGGTGCCGATCGTGCGCCACCTCGACGAGTGGTGGCACCGCAAGTACGGGGTCGACGAGGAGGGCCGGACTGTCCCGCTGCCCGAGGGGTTTGTCGAAGAACCGGCATTCGTCCAGCAAACCGGTGGAATCCACATGCCGTCGCCTTCGTTCTACCCGCTGGTGTCCGCCGCGGGTCTGGTCACGCTGGGAGCTGGCCTCATTTTCTGGGGATCAGGGATCATCGGGGTCGGCCTGATCGCCGTTGGGGTCGCGATCTCGCTGTGGGGCATTGTCGGGTGGGCGGCTGAGCCCATCACGAGAGAGGCGCACTGATGGCAATTGCCGCCGACAGTGTTTTCGAGGAGAGCGACTTCGAGGCGACCGGTGACCCCATCCATCGCACTCGTAAGACCGCGATGTGGATCTGGCTTGGTTCGGAGGCGTTCTTCTTCGGTGCCATGATCTCGACGTTTCTGCTCTATCGCACCACGACCAACGATGGCCCGGGTGCCGAGATCTTCAACATCCCGTTCACCTCCGCGAGCTCGTTCATCCTGCTGACGAGCTCGCTCACGATGGTGCTCGCCGACAACGCGTTTCAGCGCAAAGATCAGCGTCAGGGGCGAATCTGGCTGATTGGGACCATCCTGCTCGGCCTCACCTTTCTTGCGGGACAGATCTTCGAGTTCACCGAGTTCGTCCACGAAGGCCTCACGCTGTCGTCGAGCCCCTTCGGTTCATCGTTCTACATGCTGACCGGGTTCCACGGAGCCCACGTCGCCGTCGGCGTGCTGATGTTGTCGATGCTCGTCGCCTTCTCATTGCGGGGGCGACTGTCTTCGGATCACGGGATGAACGTCGAACTCACCGCGCTGTATTGGCACTTCGTCGACATCGTGTGGATCGTGATCTTCACGGTCGTCTACCTGCTGCAGATCTGACCATGGCAACGACAACGCACGCGCATCCCACCGCGAAGTTCTACTGGCTGATCGCGGCGTTCCTCGCGGTGGTGACCGCGGTCGAGATCGGTATCTCCTACATCGAGGTCCTCGGACCCGCCCAGGCGCCGCTGCTCATCACTTTCGGCATCGTGAAGTTCATCACCGTGGCGGCGGTGTTCATGCATCTCCGTTACGACCTACGCGATTATCGCACGCTGTTCTTGTTCGGATTGCTCGGCGCCTTGGTCGTATTCGCTGTGGTGCTGGCTGTTTTCCAGGCGTTCTGATCGTGGACATCCCGTTCCACCTCCACCTCGACGTGCTCGTTGTCGCTGCTGCGCTCATCGCGGGCTACGAGCTCGGAATCCGGATCCTCGGGCCCAGGTATTGCCCCGAGGACGAACGTCCGGTCACGGGTTGGCAACGCGGGCTGTTCTACGCCGGGGTGATGGTCCTGGTCCTGGTCTCGACGTGGCCGATCCACGACATCGCAGAGGGCCGGCTGTTCCTGTTCCACATGATCGAGCACACTGCGCTGGCGCTGATCGTCCCGCCGATGTTGTTCGGGGGGACGCCATGGTGGCTGATGAGGGCGGTGGTCGCCCCCATCATGCCCGTGGTCAAGTTCATCACCCGCCCGTTGATCGCCCTGGTTCTGTTCAACGGGTGGCTGGCGTTCATCCATGTACCCGCGGTGGTGGAATTGATGATCACCAACGAGCTCTTCCACTTCTCCGCACACGCCATCCTCTTCGTCACCGCAATCATCATGTGGTGGCCGGTGATGGACCCCATCCCCGATACCCAACGGCTCACGCCTTTCGGCAAGATGGGCTATCTGTTCCTGCAGTCACTCGTGCCAACGATTCCGGCGTCGTTCATGACCCTTGGCAGCACGCCGCTGTATGCGATGTACGTGACGTTCCCGCGCCTATGGGGGATTGACGCGATGACCGATCAGGTCCTCGCCGGGCTTCTGATGAAGGTCGGCGGCGGGCTCATTCTGTGGGGCTTCATCACCTGGATCTTCTTCTCGTGGTACTACGAGGAGCAGAAGTTCGAGACCGGGCCCGTCGTCGTTCCGACCAAATAGGCCCACCGAGGTGCGGACCTCAATCCGCGGTCTGGCCGACTCGATCGCTGGTCATCCAGGAGACGATCCGTTGCGCAGACACGGACGATGTGTCGACCTGGCCCGTGCCGCCACCAAAGTCGAACAGACCCCGAGATCGGTTCTGCATCGTCCATTCGGTGGTCTCCACCTCTGACGCCAGGGCCTCCTCGACAATGGCCTCTTCGTCGAGTTGGAGCGGGGTCATGCCGTGGGTGGCGAGGATGTCGAGAGCCTGCTGGTGGGCGAGGGCGAGCGCCCCGGGCGAGCCCCCAGATACAACGTTCGCCAGATAATTCGGCGGCAGTCCGGTGCGATCGCTGTTGAGTGTGACCAGGAACCGTGAGTCTGCGAAGCGGCTCTCGATGGCGAAAATCATGTCGGTGATGACGGCATGGCGGTCCAGGTTCTCATGCACCAGGACTGCAGCCGTTACCGAGATTCGCGCCGAGTCAAATGCATACCCTCCGACGTGACTCCAGCCCATATCTGTGAGCTCGACTACGTATGCCTCGGCGCCGTCCATCACCGTGTCGGTGAACACGGGGCGGAGGCTCGCAACGGACGGCGCGATCCGCATCCTTCCCCGCATCAAGAACAGCAATGCCACCGCCGCCGCCATGGTCACCGTGACGACGCCCGGGTCGAGCAGCATCAACACGACACTGAGAGATCCCAGGGAAATCCACAACCAGGGCGACATTGGATTGATCCACGTCGAGAGCAGGTATGCAACGGCGATGGCGAGCGTCAAGAATGCCAGGACGGTCTCGCCCTGCGCCGACCAATACAGACCCACGTAGACGGCGATGACCAGCCCGACCGAGCTGACCGCCCTGGCAAGCCAGACCATGCGCTGGGCTGACTGCGGGACCGGCGGTTGTTCGAGAAAAGCCATACGAGGGGTTTTTCGGCGGGCGGAACCCGCTCACTCAAGCGATTTTCCCGTTCGCCGCTTATCGATCAGCCGCTCGAGGATCGCTGCGGACTGTGGAGCAGTCCCCCGATCTATGAACCCGGGTCGACTTCGCTATCGCTGCGATCCCAAGGCCTCATGGCAAACAGCGCCGTTGCGCCGAGCACGAGGACACCGACGACTGAGAAGACTGCAACGCTGACCGCGGCACTATCGGCGCTGAGCAAGAGCTCGGCAAGGCCGATAGCAAGCAGGGCGCCGACGGCGATCGAAAGCACCGGGATCCCGATGGCTCGTCCCATGTCAGACCAGAACTGGCCCGATGTGGCCGGCGTTGCCGCGTTCACACCGCCGAAGGCCACCGGTCGCGCCAGGGCGTCGACGATCGGTGCGATGATCGCGCCGGTCAGAAGCCCGGCAACGGCGACGCTCACGACCATCGACGTCACCGGCATCGTGATCGTTCCCGAAGTCGACGATCCTCCGATGGTGACGCCGAGGCTGACGGATGCAAAGGCCATCGTTCCGCCCAGTACGCCGCCGACGATCGCCAGCCACCCGAAGGCAAATCGCGGCGCCTCGGGATCGCGCGCCCGTCCGGCGACGTAGGCGATCGCAGCGATGATCAGCCCGCCAAGGGCCCCGAGCACAAACACGAGGAGCCCCATCGAGGCCGTCCCAGCGGTGAACTCCGCGACCTCGTCGATGGCCACCGTGTCGAGGGCAATGAACGATCCAAAGAAAGCGAGCAGTGCAATGGCGATGGCAAGGCCGCCAAGCGAACCGAGAACATAGGGGGCGACGGGGAGCCTGCTCATCGGTCGCAGATGTTCGGGGCGTAGATGCCGAGCACCGGATCGGTGTCTGCCTGACCGCCGATCGGCCCCCACAGGATCAGTTCACCCGACTCGGCACCGCGCAGCTCGAAGATCGAACCGATCGTTGCGTCCTGACCGAATTCGACGCTTTGGTTCGCGTAAATTCGCTGCAGATCACCCACGGTGTCGCCGGCGCGCAAACCGCTCAGCGTTTCGAGCTGTGATGCCGGCGAACCGAGGTCGCCGAACTGTACGTCCTGGCGATAGCCTTGGAAGAAATCGGCATCGTCGACGAGGGTCACGATCGCGGCGAAGGGCCCGAAGCGAACGATGCGCTCGAGTTCTCCGACGCAGACGCCCCATTCGCCCGTCGACACCTGCCAGCCCGTATCTTCGTCGGGATCCTCGAAACTCGCCGTCAACGCTCCAATGGCCGCGGGTGCCGGGTCGCCGAAGGCCAGGTCGGAGATCGCGTCGTCCTGGATCCTGATCCGATCGGCCATCAGCTTCATTTGACCGACCGGGATCTGCGGGCCGACCGGCGGATACGGTTCGGCAGGTGGCAGCGGGATCGTGGTCGTGGTCGTTGTGGTTGCCGCTGTCGTGGTGGTGCCCTCGGCGCCCGTCGTCGTCGTGGCGGCCCCGGCGGACGTGTCGCCTTCATCGTCGCGCAGCAATTGGAACACCGCCACCGACAGGGCGATCAGCAACAGGCCGACAACCAGTCCGGTGAGCAGTGGGGACCCTGGAGGGGTCGCCGAGGGTGTGGTTGGATCCTCGAGCGGCGGAATGGGCTCATCGCCGCTCAAGTCGGTGAGGTCATCGTACGGATCGGTCCAACCGGGGGGGTTGTCGTACGGATCTCTCGGCTCACTCATACAGGCCCTTCATAGGGAGGCATCTTACGGGTTGAGTCCCCTCAGCCGCTTGCGTTGGGGCGAAGGCGAAGCGGATGACACCACACAGCCTCAATGACCAGAGAACTCCGCTGAGCCGGGGCCCGAGCGGCCTGCCACGCAGTGGCAAGAGCGGGAAACGAAGGCGAAGCGGATGGCACCACACAGCCTCAATGACCAGAGAACTCCGCTGAGCCGGGGCCCGAGCGGCCTGCCACGCAGTGTCAAGAGCGGGAAACGCCCGCACCGGCTGCGTCGATCAGGCCTGGGTACAGGTCGGCGAGTATCTCGTCGAACGGCATCGTGGCCCGGAGCACGAGCTGTCCCTGCTGAGTCGTCGAGTAGACAACCGGGATCTCCAATCGGTTGACGCTGCTGAGGTCGAGGCCGCGCAGTCCCCAGGCAAGCGTGATGGCTTCTCCGATTCCGAGCCCTTCGTCGAGGGTGAAGGCGGCCGACAGGCCATTTACCTTTCTCGCCAGGTCCGTCGGTGAGTCGAAGTTGTTGAGTTTCGCGATGAGTTGTAGCAGCACCTCCTGTTGGTGCTCGATCCGCGACAGGTCGCTCGAGCCCGCCACCGTCGTCCACCGGCCGTCGACATACTCCTGGGGGTGCCGGGATCGAACCCAGGCAAGAGCGGTTGCACCGTCTGCGCTGGTGCATCCGGCTTTGATGTCGAGCTGAGCGCGCCAGTCTCTGCGGTCGTGCTCGACGCATATCTCGACTCCGCCGACGCTGTCGATGATGTCGGAGAACCCGGTGAAGTCGAAGAGGGCGAAATGATCAACGGCAATGCCGGTGAAGTCTTCAACGGCCAGCGAGAGGAACGTCGGTCCGTTGATCTCGCCGCACCCGTGCAGGGTTGCGTTGATTCGGGTGTATCCGCTGGTGCAGCGATTTGGCACGTACAGGTCCCGAGGCAGTGATACGACGAACGGTTCGCTCCCGTCTGCGGGGAGCACCGTCAGCATGACCACGTCGGCAATGCCGGCGGCCTCATCGGTGCCGACCAGCAGAAACGACCGATATCCCTCCATCGGAGTCGGTTCCGCAACCACCACATCTTCGAGCGGGAGCTCTCCCTCGTCGACCAGGAGGGGGGGTGCGGGGAGCGCTTCGGCCATCTCGCGAGCTGCTTCGGTGTCGAGCGCCTGCCGGGAGACGCCGTTCCATGAGCTCCACAGCAATACACCGGTGAAACCCGAGTACACCAGGGCGATGAGCGCAAAGGCGGCGGCCGACCGCTTCAACATCCGCATCCATACCGATCCAGCCACGCCCGGACGGACCTCCGAGATGTATCCGATCACGGGGGCACCAGCCTCATGGAGCCCGTCGCGGATTTCCGTCAGGACAGTTGTGGTCGCCGTGTTGTCGATGACGAGAATCGAGCCGTCGGCGTGGGCGGCCAGTAGGCCCGTCGAGGGATTGCTGGTGATCGAGGGCGCGTCGATGAGTACCAGATCGGCTCGCTCTCCGATGACATCGAAGGCGGCGGCGAGGTCGAGCCCGTCGAGGGGAACGTCGCTGGTTTCATACCCGCTCCCTACCGTTACCACGGGGAGCAGGGAGCCGTCGCCGATGTCCCACATCTGCGATGCCGCGGCCAGCGTGGCCTCGCCGCTGGCGACGTCGGTGAGCCCGACGTCGTTGCCGCTGCTCGAGTAGCGAGACAGACCGTCGCCGGCCAGGTCGCCGTCGATGAGTACGGTGCGGCGGCCGAGTTGGGTGGCAGCGACCGCCAGGTTGAGCGGCACACTTGATTGCCGGGCGTGGGATCCCGACGACGTGACCAGGAGAACCTGGCCGGTGGTGTGTGCCTGCATCGTCGCTACCAGATCGCGATAGCGCGCGCTTGCCGGTGACGCAGCGTCGAGGAGGGTGGGAGCAGCACTCGATGCCGGTGGAACCTCCCCGAGATGGGTTGTGTCGAGGGCCTTGGCAGCGGCGGGGGGGCCTTTGGCGAACCACCAGATGACCCAAACCAGCCCGCTCAGCAGCGCAGCGGCAAAAGCTGATACCGCCACCCCGGCCGTGGTGTCCCATAGTCGGAGGCCGGCGAGGAACACCGCGACACCGACGAGGACCGAGATCACGTTTTGCGGGGCGAGCAGCCTTGCGCCGAGGCGACGCGTCGTATCGCTCATTGTCCTTGTTGTAGCCGAGAATCGCCGATACTACGGCAAGTTCAGGAGTGTTTTAGAGGCTCTGCAAGTCGCGAGTCGCGAGTCCGAGTCGCGAGTCCGAGTCCCGCTTCTTGCTCGCGTCTCGCGACTCGTGTCTCG
>CAXMOP010000048.1:0-41296 GCA_964195155.1 uncultured Kiloniellales bacterium
AATACACCGGGACCGAATCGAACCTCGGCAATTTCTGTCCCGGCCACCCCGGCCCGACCACCACGACAACCACCACCGCTACCAGGCCGCTAATGATGCGACTCCCCGGCGGGAAACTTCAATTACATGCTGTGAGCGACCGCTCTAGATGTGTTGGCCCGCTACGGTGCGGATCCAGCCGTGTCTTCCTCGCTCATTGACCCTCCTACCGACATACGCCCTACTGGATCGACATGGCCACGCGGATCCGCTCTTCGTCGGTGATGTAGTGATCGGCGTCCTCGGCGTCGTCACCAAGGTCGATCTGCACCCACTCGATACGGCCGTTGAACTCATTGCCAAAGGCGGGGTAGTCATCGCTGACCGGGGTGTGCAGATCGCTGCCTACATCGGTGGTCTCATCCCCGGAGAAGAGCATCGCCACCGTCGCATCGACCCTCCCTTGACCAACCTGGGTCCCGTCAACGAAGAGCGTGGCGGTACCACCCAAGCCCAAGCCGCCGCCGTCGTAGGCGAACTCCATCCGCACCTGCTGCTTCCCCGGCGCCAGCTCGGACTTCCCGTAGACCTTGAACTGCTGCACGCCGAACAGGTTGTAGCAATAGGCAGGCTTGCCCTCGTGCACGTACAAGCTGAATCCCCCGAAGCCACCGCCCTGGGCGACGATCACACCCTCGGCGCCCCCGTCCGGGACCGTGAGCTTGGCGGTGAGGGCCAAGCTCTTGTTCTTGGTGTTGATCACGTTGTTCTCCAGCAACCGGTCCATCCCCCCGAAGAGCAGCTGCGAGTTGCCAGCGACCAGCACCGGGCGCCCCGCCAGGTCGGAGCTGAACCGCTCGGCACGACGATCGTCCAGCGGGAACACCTGGAACCTGTTGGCCTCCAGGATGAATTGCCGCTGCAACTCCGCGAGCTTCTCCGGCATGTCGGCAGCCAGATCTTTGGCCTGGGTCCAATCGTCGGGGCCGTAGAGCTCCCAGACGTCCTGATCGATGGGCGGTGCTGCGGCCAGGGTCCAGGGGATGCTGTGACGGGTCACTGCGGTCCAACCGTGGTGGTAGATGCCGCGGTTGACGAACATCTCGAAGTACTGGGTCTCTCGCCGCTCGGCGGCACCGGCGTCGTCGAAGGCGTACGTCATGCTGACCCCGTGGTACGGCATCTGGGCCACACCATCGACGAACAGCGGCTCGGGAAGCCCGGCGGCGTCGAGGACGGTGGCAGCGACATCGATGACGTGGTGGAACTGGGATCGGACCTCGCCGCGGCTGGAGAACCCGTTGGGCCAGTGAACGATCGTGCCGTTCCTGGTGCCACCCCAATGCGAGGCGACCTGCTTGGTCCATTGGTATGGCGTGTCCATGGCGTGCGCCCAGCCCACGGCGAAGTGGTTGTATGCCTTCGGGGTCCCGAAGTCGTCGACGTGGGAGGTCAGGAACTCAACCGTTTCCAGGTCGGCGGCGCCGTTGAGGCTCATCATCTCGTTGAAGGTGCCGTTGATCGTGCCCTCGGCGGAGGCGCCGTTGTCGCCGATGATGTAGTAGATCAAGGTGTCTTCGAGGATGTCTAGGTCCCCGAGGGCGTCGACGAGGCGACCCACTTGGTGGTCGGTGTGCTCGAGGAACCCGGCGTAGACCTCCATCTGCCGGGCGAGCACCGGCTTGAGCTCGTCGTCCATGTCGTCCCAGGCCGGGATCTGGTCGTGGCGTTTGGTGAGCTCGGCGTCCTGTGGGATCACGCCGAGCTCCTTCTGCCTGGCGAAGGTCTCCTCTCGGACCTGGTCCCACCCCTGATCGAACTTGCCCCGGTACTTAGCCGACCATTCTTCGGGCACGTGGTGGGGGGCGTGGGTCGCTCCGGGTGCGAAGTAGATGAAGAACGGCTTGTCCGCCATCAGCGCCTTCTGTTGACGGACCCATTGGATGGCCTGGTCCGCCATGTCCTCGGTGAAGTGGTACCCGTCCTCGGGACCGCTTGGGGGCTCGACCGGCACGGTGTCGCGGTAGATCGCCGGGTAATACTGGTTGGTCTCACCCCCGACGAAACCGTAGAAGTGCTCGAACCCGGTGCCGGTGGGCCATTGACGGAATGGGCCCATCGGGCTGGTCTCCCAGACCGGGACTTCGTGACACTTGCCAAACTGAGCCGTGGCATAGCCGTTCAACAGCATCGTCTTTGCCAGCGGAGCCGCGCTGTTGGGGATGATCGAGTTGTACCCGGGTGCCGAAGTGGCCATCTCGGTGATGCCGCCAAAACCCACGGCGTGATGGTTGCGCCCGGTGAGCAATGCAGCCCGCGTCGGTGAACAGAGTGCGGTGGTGTGAAATCGGTTGAATTTCAGGCCGTCGGCGGCGAGCCGTTCTGCGACGGGCGTGTCGCACGGCCCGCCAAAGGCGCTCGAGGCGCCGAAGCCGACGTCGTCGATGAGGACGACCAGGACGTTGGGGGCACCGGCCGGCGGCCGGAGTGGCTCGATCGGTGGGAACTTGCTGTCCGGGTCCGTGGCCTCGTACATCACCGGGCCGTCGTACGCCTGGTCCGGAATCGGGAGCACGTCGCGCCCTGCCGCTCGGTCGTCACTCATCGTCTGCCCCTCTTCGTTGCTTGGAGCGGCGACCCTACCAACGTCCGGCATGCGCTCGGTCAAGTACCCTCGAGACCGTGAAAGCACCAAGCGAATTTGACCTCGACGAGGCAGTCTTCGAGGAGCGGCTTGCCGCCCTCGAGGCATCCAGCTCGTGGAGCCCGCGTGTCGTGTCGAGGTTGGAAACACTGCTGCGCAGCGGAGAGGACTTCGAGGTCTTCAGGATCAACCCGTTGCGATTCGCATCAGACAACGGAATCGAGGAGACGGAGGCCATCGACCTGCTGCTCCACGCCAGTCGGGCCGGCCTCGTTGACATGGATTGGATGATCGTGTGCGCTTCCTGCGCCAACATCTTCAACACCTTCCGAAGCCTCGAGAAACTCGACCCGCGCTACGTCTGCGACCTGTGCTCGATGGACAACGTCAGCGACCTCGACGACTACATCCAGATCGGGTTCACGGTCTCCCCACAGGTTCGGCGTATCCGCTACCACCATCCGGAGACGCTCGACATCGAAGACCTCTACTTCCGGTATCACTTCTCCCAGGAGGTCAAGCCGCTGCCGATTGGGATGACGCTGCCCGAAATCTTCAGGGCCTGGACGAGGTCGCTTCGCTTTGTCGAGCCCGGCGAGTCGGTGACGCTTGCCCTCGATGACCCCGCCGCAGGCTTTCAGCTTCGCGACGTGCTGCACTCGGCGGGTGCGCTGTACCTGATTGACACTGAGGCCCAAGCGGCCGAAACCACGCTTGATCTTGCCCTCGACGGCGCCGAGCTGATCGACCCCGGCCACGAGCTGGGGCCTGCCGTGTTCGAGTTCCCAACTGGGTCGTTCGCCTATCCAGCTGCGGCGCGGCTGCCGGCCGGCCCAATCAAAATCACCGTAACGAACGATGGTGAGGAACGCGCTGCGCTGTGGATCATTGTCTATGAGTTCATCCCCGATGAGCTCCTGCTGGCTCGTTTCAACCCGATGCTGTCTGGCAAGCGGCTTCTCAGCACCCAGACCTTTCGCGAGCTGTTCCGCTCCGAGACCATCCCGGAGTCCGAGACCCTCGAGGTCAAGGATCTCACCTACCTGTTCACGGATCTCAAGGACTCGACCGCGTTGTACGACGAGATTGGTGATGCCAACGCCTACAACCTGGTGCGGCTCCATTTCGATGCGCTGGCAACGGCGATCGAGGTCAACCATGGCGCCATCACCAAGACCATCGGCGACGCCATCATGGCGACGTTCGTCGATCCGGCGGATGCAGCAGGGGCCGCCGACAAAATGCTCTCCGTGCTCGATGGGTTCAACCGGACCTCACCCGCGGAGCTGGTGTTGAAGATCGGGATCCACCGCGGCCACTCGATCGCGGTGACACTGAACAACCGCATCGACTTTTTCGGGCAATCGGTCAACACGGCGGCCCGGGTGCAGCACCTCGCGGGCGGCAACGAGATCATGCTCACCAGCGACGTCTACGAGGCACCGGGTGTCGCTGATGCGCTCGGCGACTACCACGTCGTCGCCGAGAAAGGCGTCATGAAGGGACTCGAAGAAGAGTTCGTCGTCCATCGGGCCAGCCGCTCGAGGTGAGTCAGAGACGACTCACGCCGGCGCCTCGCCGGCATCAATCTGCGGCGGTGCGCCGGATTGCCAGGATCGTGACACTGACGATCAGTACCCAGGCCGGGAAGGCAAGCCCGACGGGGTCGATGACCAGCGGGACGATGAACAGTCCCACCCCAACCATGTACCCGAGTAAGGCGAGCCACCTTGGCGCCACGCCGGTGCGGAGAAAGACGGTTGAGGTACTGATCACGAAGATTGCCTGGATCCGCGGCCCCGCCACGAGGAGCAGTCCTGCGCCAAGCCCGCCCGCAAGCGTCGCCGTATCCTGGCTCACCGATCCGCCACCGGTCAGCTCCATGGCGACCGCGATGGCCGCAATACTCGCCGCACCGACCAGCCACACCGCAACCCAAACCAGGGCCGAGCCCAGGAACACCGTGGCAAAGAACCGGTCCTCGCGCTCGCCGATCCTCCTACGAACCACCGCAACGAACCAGAGAAAGGCCACGCTCGATATGGCCGCCAGGTTGAGTGCCGCAATCAACGACCATCGATTCGCCGATTCGGCATACCAGGACGCCAGCGCTTGATCCGACATGGTGGGCTGAGGGAACCGGACGAGAAGCTGCCAGGCAACGGCCGCGAGAATCGCATAGACGACGCCGGCCACGGCGGCAGACTCCACCGGAGGCTTCCGCCGAAGGAGTTGGGGCTCTTCCTCGGTCATTGAAGATAGTGGTTGGTGATGGGGAGCCTTCGATCCCGGCCGAACCCCTTCTTGGTGATTCGCACCCCGGGAGCAGCCTGGCGCCGCTTGTACTCGTTGCGGTCGACCATGCGTGCCACCCGGTACACCAGATCCCGATCGTGGCCGGCGGCAGCGATCTCGTCGACGGTGGCGTCGTACTCGATGTAGCGCTCCAGGATCGGGTCGAGCACATCGTATGGCGGCAGCGAGTCGGTATCGAGCTGGCCGGGGCGCAACTCTGCAGATGGCGGCTTGTCTATGATCGTCTGCGGGATGACCTTGTCCTGATCGTTTCGCCACTCCGCCAGCCGATACACCAGAGTCTTGTAGACATCCTTGAGCACGGCAAACCCTCCGGCCATGTCGCCGTACAGCGTGGCGTAGCCGACCGCCATCTCCGACTTGTTTCCGGTCGCCACCACCATCCCGCCAAGCTTGTTGGACACTGCCATCAGGATCGTGCCCCGGATCCGGGCCTGCAGGTTCTCCTCGGCCACATTCTCCTTCGCCACGGTGGGCTCGCTTCGTGCAAACAGCGGCTCGAGCGTGTCGAGGAATGCGGCAAAGACCGGCTCGATGGGAATCTCGTCGAAGCGGAGCCTGAGAAGCTCACCCAGCTGGCGGGAGTCGGCCACCGAGCCTTCGGATGAGTACCGCGATGGCATCGTGATCCCGTGGACCATGTCCGGGCCGAGGGCATCGACGGCGATGGCGGCAGACAAAGCCGAATCAATGCCACCGGAGAGCCCGATCACGACTTCGGAGAATCCGTTCTTGTGGACATAGTCACGCAGCCCGGTGACGAGGGCCGCGTAGATCTCGGCTTCCTCGTCGAGCCGTTCGCCGACGGCGGGCTCGGGCATCGGCTCGAGGAGGTCCCGTGCGCCGGTGACGGCGATGGCATCGGGCACCGGCGGGGTGTCGGGGATCGACACATCCACCACGAACAGCTCCTCGGCGAACTGCCCGGCCCGATAGACCAGCGTCCCGTCGGGGCCGAACACCATCGAGTCACCATCGAAGACCAGTTCGTCCTGCCCACCAACCATGTTGACGTAGACCACCACCGCACCGGAGCGAACCGCCTCGGAACGCAGCAGCTCGGCCCGCTCATCCCCCTTCCCCACGTGATACGGCGACCCGTTGATGTTCAGCAACACCGCGGCACCGGCAGCGGCCTGTTCGGAGGGAGGACCGTCCGCCGACCAGATGTCTTCGCAGATCGATATCCCGGCGGTGGCGCCCGACACCGCCCAGACCCGGACCGGGTCTCTGCTCTCGGCAAAGTAGCGGGCCTCGTCGAAGACGCCGTAGTTGGGAAGCAGCTCCTTGTGATAGACGCCCCTGATCTCGCCGCCCGCCAGAACCGCGGCTGCGTTGGTGACGCCGCGCCGCACCACATCGTCGTCGATGACCCCCTCGGCGAGCCGGTCGACGAACCCGACCACGGTCGCCACCGAACCGGAGGCGGCGGCGAGCCGATCGAGGACCGCGAGGTTGTCGGCGACGAAGCCGTCCCTGAGCACCAGGTCCTCCGGTGGATATCCGGTGACGGCAAGCTCGGGCAGCAGCAGCACGTCGGCGCGTTGCTCCTCGGCAAAGGCCATGGCGGCAAGGATCTTCTCCTCGTTGCCGGCCAGGTCACCGACCGTGAGATCGATTTGTGCGCCTGCGATCCGCAGACGGCCGGTCATAGCCCGGCCACGGTCTCTTCGATGAGGAAGTCGACCACGGCCACCAGCCCTTCCTCGTCCGATGCGCCGTCTTCAGTGGCGATGGTGAAGACCTCTCGCTGCCGATCGGCCGAAGTGCCGCGCTTGACGATGTCCCGGGCCGCCTCCACTTCCTCCACACAGTCGAGCATCTCGGCGTCGGGACGGACCAGCTCGATGATCTCGTCGAGCAGGTCGGGGTACGGCACGATGGTGCCGATCCCGTAGTCGATCAAACCTTCCTCGGTCCCGTACCGCTGCGCCCGCCAGCCATTCTCACTGATCAGCATCCGCGAGTAGATCCGCCATCGCTGGTTGTTCTCTCGCAGCCGGAACAACATCGACAACAACGAAACGTAGAGGGCGGCGATCGTGACGGTGTCTTCGACGCGGGTGGGGATGTCGGTGGCCCGCATCTCCAGCGTTGGGTAGCGATCCGACGGCCTGATGTCCCACCACAGCCGGGTGGCGTCCTCGATCACCCCGGCATCGATGAGCGCTTGGGTATGGCGTTCGTAGTCGCTCCAACCGTCGAACTCGTCCGGCAGCCCGGTGCGCGGGAGGGTCCGCCACACCGCTCTCCGGTACGACTTGAGGCCGGTGTCGGTGGAATGCCAGAACGGCGACGAGGTCGAGAGGGCCAGCAGGTGCGGTAGGAAGTAGCACACCTGGTTCATCAGGTCGATGCGGACCTCGTCGTCGTCGAGCCCGACGTGCACATGCATGCCGCAGATGAGGAGGCGGCGCACCACCCCTTGGAGGGCATTGGCGAGGACCTTGTATCGCTCCTCGTCGGTATGGCGCTGGTCGGCCCACTGAGCGAAGGGGTGGGTCGAGGAAGAGATGATCGCCATGTCGTAGTTGTTTGCGGCCTCGGCGATCAGACGGCGCAGAGCCCTGAGGTACTCGGCCGTCTCCTTGATGTTGGCCCCCACCGGTGTGCCAACCTCGATTTGGGAGCGGATGAACTCGGGGCTCACCATGCCGGCGGCAATCCGGTCGCAGGCAGCGATGAGACCGGGCGGGATGTCGGGCACCAGGTTGCGGGTCTCCAGGTCGACGAGGAAGTACTCCTCCTCGATCCCGACCGTGAAGCTCGGCTGTGTGTGAGCCATGGGCACAGCGTACCGAACACACACCGAATCGCTTCTCGGCCACCGAATCGCTTCTGACCACCGAATCGCTTCTGCCCACCGAATCGCTTCTCGATAGAGAGGCCGCGATGACGCAGTCAGGCGGCGAGCCCCTGCGAGCCGCCCAACAAGCATGGCTCAATCGACGAGATCCAGCCCCACCTCACTCAGGGCGGCAGCCAGCGCGCCCGCCTCACCCGGGCGAACCGCAAGGGTCAGGACACCTCCGCCGCCGTGCGGGGCATGCCGGAGCTGCAGATCTCGCAGGTCGACGCCGCTGGCCGCCAGCGCCTCACCAACCGCGGCGATCTCTCCGGGTTTGTCGACAAGCGCCACCGCGATCTGGGTGATTGCGGGGCCGAGCGTGGCCCGCAGCGCTCGAGCCTCGTAGAGCATCTGTTCGAGTTGATCGACCGCCCTGGTGCCGTCGAGCGCACCCTTCAACGCACCGGTCGCATCGGCGATGGCGTCACGGTTCAGCTCGATGATGTCGACCCACATCGCCGGATCGGACGCAGCAACCCTGGTCAGGTCCCGGAAACTGCCCGCCGCCAGGTCCATGGCGCGTGGATCCGCAGCGGCGGTCTGGAGCAGCGCGGCGGCGACGAGTTGCGGCAGATGGCTGACCCGGGCAACGGCGGTGTCGTGAGCGGCGGCGGTCATGTGGATCGGTCGTGCACCGAGGGTGCCGACGACGCCGTCAACCACCTCGAGATCGGCCTCAGCGGCACCGTCGGTGGTGACCACCCAGGCCGTTCCCCGGAAGAGGCCTGCCGAGGCCGCCCCCGGCCCCGATTGTTCGCGGCCGGCCATGGGGTGCGTGCCCACGAAGCGGACGGAGTACTCCGATTGCACCACCGCTGCCTTCACTGCGGCGACATCGATGACGAGGGCCGCGGTGTCCAATGCCGGCAAGGTCTCGATGACGCGGCGCGGCGGGGAGGCGAGCACCACCAGATCCTCAGCCCCCAGCCCGCTGATCTGCTCAGGATCGCTCTTGGTGATCGCACCGAGGGTGGCAGCGGCATCGAGTCGTGCCCGGTCGGGATCCCATCCCATGGTGTTCCAGCCGGCGCCGGCGAGGCCGAGGCCGAGCGAGGCGCCGATGAGGCCCGTTCCTGAGATGAAGGCGACCGGCACGGCGCTCAGATCGGCGTACCCATCGCCTCGGCGAGGGCCCGCACGTCGTCCATCAGTGCTTCGTATTCGGCGGGCAGGATTGCCTGGGGCCCATCGACGAGGGCGGTCTCAGGGGCGTGGTGGACGTCGACCATGAAGCCGTCGGCTCCGACCGCGACCGCGGCCCGCGCCAGCGGCGCCACCAACCGGCGGTGGCCGCCCGAGTGAGAAGGGTCGACGATGATCGGCAGATGCGACAGGTTCTTCACCACGGGGACCGCGGAGATATCGAGTGTGTTCCTGGTCGCGGTCTCAAACGTTCTGATGCCCCGTTCGCAGAGGATCACGCTGTGGTTGCCTTCCTTGAAGATGTACTCGGCGGCATTCAGCCACTCCTCGATCCTTGCGGTGAAGCCCCGCTTGAGCATCACCGGCAACGACTGCTTGCCAAGCTCGGAAAGGAGGGCGTAGTTTGACATATTGCGGGTCCCGACCCTGACCATGTCGGCGTATGAGACGACGAGCTCGACGTCGCGGGGGTCGAGGATCTCGACGTGGAACGGCAGCCCGAACTCTTCTCGGGCCGATGCCAGCAATTCGAGGCCCTCCTCGCCGAGACCCTGGAACGAGTATGGAGAGGTCCTTGGCTTGAAGGCGTCGCCGCGCAGGATCGTTGCCCCCGCTTTCATCACCGCTTCGGCGGACGCAAAGAGTTGATCGCGGCTCTCGACGGCACACGGCCCGGCGATCGGGGCGAAATTGCCCCCGCCGACCTTGGCGTTGCCGACCTCGACGATCGAGTCGTGGGGCTGGAAGTCCCGGCTAACGAATTTGAAGGCTTTGAGCACCGGAACGGCTCGCTCGACACCGGGAAAAGCCTCCCAAGGAAGCTGTTGGACGCGGATGCGGTCGCCGATGATGCCGATCACCGTGCGCTCCGACCCCTCCGATACGTGCGCCTCGGCTCCGATCTCGGAGAGCCGGTTCAGGATGTGCTCGACGTCGTCGGTCGCGGCATCGCCGCGCATCACAATGATGAGGCTCTCGTCACCAGGCATAGTTCGGTGCAGAGTACCGAGAACCCACCCCTTTGCTCCCCCGCTAGCCTCGCCGCCATGCGCACCATCCTCGTCACCGGCGCGGCAACACGAACCGGCGGCTGGCTGATCCAGCGCCTCGAACGGCAACGGAACACCGCGGTTGTGGCCGTCGACGAGCTAGATCCGCCGGTCCCGTTCAACTCACGATTCGAGCGACTGAGCCTGGATCGCCTCGACCTGGCCAGGTTGGTGCTCGACACCGAGCCCGACGTCGTCATCCACATCCAAACGGTGGATCGATCCTCGATCCTCGGCGCCAGCAGGGCCCACGACGAGACCGCGGTCGGCGCCCAGGCGCTGTTCGGTGCCATCGGGCGGTGCGAGAGCGTCCGCCACGTGGTGGTCCGTTCGGACGGCGCCGTGTACGGGTCCAGCCCGAGGATGCCGTCGGTGGTCGGCGTCGACACCAAACCGGTCGAGGGAACGGGGCGGTACCAGCGCGACCTGATCCAGATGGAGGGTTTCGTGCGCGATGTCGCCGAGGCGCATGATCACGTCGACTACACGATCCTGCGATTTGCGCCGGTGTTCGGCCCGGCCATCCGCAATCCGATCAGCCGCTACCTCACGCTCCCCGGTGTGCCGACCAGGCTCGGATTCGATCCGAGACTTCAGTTTGTTGCTGAGCAAGACGCGGTCGCCGCCTATGCCCATGCGGTCGACCATCCCGTGCCCGGCACCTTCAACGTCGCCGCACCAGGCCAGCTCTACCTCTCCAGGGTGCTGCGGCTGGGGCTGCGCGTCGGCCAGCCGCTGCCCAAAAGGGCGTACCGCGCCGCGCTACGCGGGCTCGCCCGCACCGGTCTCGAGCTGCCGGAACACCAGGTGGCGATGCTGAAGCACGGTCGCGTCATGGATACGAGCGCAACGGCAACGGTGCTCGGATTCACCCCGCAGTTGACGGCGCGGCAGGTGACGCTGGCCGCCTACGGGCGGATCCCGAAGGCGGCCGCGTGACCGGGGGAGAGCCGAACGACCTCACCAAACGAGAGCTGCTCGAGCTTGCCAGGTCGATGGACGTCCGGGGCCGGTCCTCCATGAACAAGGCCGAGCTGGCCGCGGCCATTGCGGCGAGCCCGGAGCCGAAGGCGGAGGACCCGCCGTCGGCACTTGCACTCCCGATCCCGGGTATCGGCAAGGAAGACCGGGTCGCGTCGCGCTCGAGACGACGGGCCCTCGACCGGCGCCTCACCGGTCTCGTCGACCGGGATCGCCACTGCCGATGGAGGAGTATCGAGGGTCACCCGTGCGGCCTACCCGTGGTCGTCGAAGACGCCCACTGTGCGCTGCACCGCAAGGGTGAGTCCTACGACGCAGCGATCCCGGTGCTCGGCCGGCTCGGCTTCGACACCTGGCCATCGCTGCTCCGCCACATCGCTCTCGCCACCTACGACATCGACCAGATCGGCCTTGACCCGCTCGTTCACGAAATGGTGTGGCATGTCGCCAACGGGCTCTACTTCGACTATTTCCGCGTTGAAGTCGAGGGCATCGAACACGTACCCACCGAGGGCGCCGCCATGCTGGTCGCCAATCACGGAGGTGCGGCATTGCCGTACGACGGCGCAATGTTGTCGCTCGCCGTTCTCAACGAAATGGAGCGCCCGCGGCGGCTGCGCATCACCGGCACCGAGATCTTCAACATGCTGCCCTGGCTATCGCACATGTATCGCAAGGTCGGCGCGGCATATGCGGCACGAGACGACGCGGTGCATCTCCTGTCGAGCGGAGCGTTGCTCGGTGTCTTCCCTGAGGGAGAACGCGGGTTCATGAAACCGGTTTGGCAGGCGTACCAGGTGCAACGGTTCGGGCGGGGCGGCTTTGTCGATCTCGCTGAGCGCACCGGCACGCCGATCGTTCCCGTGGCGATCGTCGGAGCCGAGGAGGTTCATCCGGCGATCACGGTGTCGAAGCGGCTGGCATCGGTGGTGCGGATGATCTTTCCGACACAGCGGGTCGAGGAGATCGCCGTGTTCCTCAACCCGTTCCCGCTGCCGATCCGGTGGAAGATCCGCTTCCTACCACCGGTGATCGCAGAGAACCCCGGTTCACCACCCGATCCTCTCGCCATGTTGGAACGGTCAGAGGACATCCGTCGGATGGTCCAGGAGGCCCTCGACGACCTCCTCGCCAAGCGAAGAACCGCGTTCTAAGACCGTTCTTGCGTAGCCAGGAGCGATATATGGCCGTCTGCTACGCAAGAACGAGATCGACTGCTAGCAATTGCAAGCATAGTGCGCTATATTGCGAGCAGCGTGAAAACTCGTAACGTCGACGTCGGCGCCTTCATCCGCGACCAACGGCAGCGCTCAGCATTGTCCGTGCGCAAGCTGGCGGATCAGGCTGGAATCTCCAACCCGTATCTGTCACAGATCGAGCGGGGGTTGCGCAAGCCGTCCGCAGACATCCTTGCCGCCATTGCCGGCGCACTCGGGCTTCGGACCGAGCATCTGTTCGAGCGGGCCGGTCTGCTCGATCGGGCGGAACCGGTGGACATCGTAGGCGCCATCGAGGCGGACGAGACACTCACTAATAGCCAAAAACAAGCGTTGACGGAGGTCTACCGGAGCTTCGCCAACAACGGAGAGGAGCAGTCATGAATTCAACAATGGAATCCCAACAGGAGACCGCAGAGCGGGTGTTCTACGCGGCGGTCGGAGCCCCGGTGCTCATCGGGCAGAAGGCACGCGAGTTCGGGATGGCGGTGTTCAACGAGACCTTCGAGGACTTCGAGACCGCGGGCCGGGAATTCGCCACGTTTGTCCAGGACAGCAAGGTTGTCGAGCAGATCCAGGACAGCGTCGACGTGGAGCAGTTCCAGGAGAAGGTGGACTCACTGCGCGAGCAGCTCGAATCCTTGCTCGTCAGCTGGCGCGACCAGTTCGACGTCAAGTCAGAGTCGGTCAAGATCGAGGTCGAGGCCGAAGTCGACGAGCCAAAGGCCAGCGCCGCCAAGAAGACGAATGCTGCGAAAAAGACCACGACCACAGCAAAGAAGACCGCGACGACCGCAAAGAAGACCACGACCAACAACAAGACCACCAAGTAGGGCTCGGCCATGGCCCCGGTGCGTAGGCGCCGGGGCCTTGTCGCGCCCTCTTGGAGAGCGCGCAGCATTTCCCGCTCTTGCCACTGCGTGGCAGGCCGCTCGGGCCACGGCTCAGCGAAGTTCTCTGGTCGCCACCCAACCATCTCAAGTCTTATCCGCTTCGCCTTCGTTTCCCGCTCTTGCCACTGCGTGGCAGGCCGCTCGGGCCACGGCTCCGCAAGTGGCGCTCTGGGACAGAGATCCGATTCCGTCCGTGTTTGCGGAGTCTCTTAGTACCGCACCATCGGCTCGAGGTCCTTGGCGGCGCCCACCCAGCCGTCCACCATTCCGATAGTCGGAAGACGACGGACCAGCCGCTTTCTGGCGTTGAGGTCAGACATCGTCTCCAGCAGGTTGTTTGAGTTGCGGGTTCGCAGTTCCTTGACGGTGTCGACCCCGGCGGCCTCGAGCAGGTCGGCGTATTCGGGTCCGATGCCCTTGACCCGCATCAGGTCGGCACGGTTCACCCAACCGAGCACCTCGCGTTCAGGAAGTTTGGTTCTTCCTGCGAGCTTCCGTCGGCCGCTTTTGGTAGCGGCAACCCTGAGGAGACCGTCGGTGGTTCGCACACCGCTCTTGCGCAGCCTCGTCGCCTCCCTCGGCGGCAGCCCAACCGCCGTGATCGAAGCCATGCCTTTTGCCACCTCCGTGGATATGTCTAGCCCCGGACGCGGGAGCCTACCCATCGCCGCGCACCGTCGCATCTCAGCCCGACGTCCTCCCGGACCGGAGATCGAAGGGGGTGAACACTCGCATCGGCTCGAGATGGTCGAACATGACTTCCTCGACTTCTTCACCATGGGTCGTCAGGACGTCGTGGAGATCGGCGTCCCCCTCCATCGCCAGCACGAGGTCAAAGAGGTCCAACGACAACACGACGGGCCACCCAAGCCGATAGCGGTACTTCGGCACCACCGCGCCGCTGCCCGCCCATCGGTCAAGCAGAGCCTCGATCGTGGCGTCGTCGACGCCGGGCTGATCAGCGAGCGCCACCACGATGCGATCGGCGGTCGGACCGCGCAGGATGAGGTCGATGGCGACCCGGAGTGAGGCGGCGATGCCCTCGGCCCACTCGGGATCGATGACGAGGGTGGCCGCTCCGAGGTCCGTGCCGGCGATGATCTCGTCGGCGTCGGGTCCGAGTACGACGACCACCTCGTCCACCGGCCACGAAGCGACCTTCGAGACCACGCGCTCGATCATTGATGGCCCGCCATCGGACGCGACGTACTTGGATCCTTCGAAACCCGTCCCCGGGTCGTTGGCGATGACCAGCGCGACCGTTCTCATGTCGGAGACCGTAGCGATCAACCGACGTCGTCCCAGCCGGCCTCGGCGTCGAGGGGATCCTGGGCATCCTTGGCGGCGGCGTCAGAATTTGCCGGCTGGCCCAAGCGCTGCGGTACCCGCCGAGTTCTGAGGGCTCGATCCGACCTTTGCCGTTGAAGGCCATCGCATATTCGTCGAAGACGGCAAGATCGTCCGCTGGGAGTTTGGCGAAGACGTCGCCCGTGGCTGAGCGCTACGCAGTCGCCACCGGATACCGGAGAAACGCCCCCACCTCTTCGTCGGCGAGCTTCGTCTCTACGATCACGTGCCGGATCCGGCCGCCGTTGCTGCGCACCGAATCGCCAAGGGCGTCGATGATGTCGGGGACCCAGGCCGGTTCATGGCCGCACGCCGTGCACACCGACTCGGTCGGCCCGGCGATCCAGCCGCAGTTCCCGCACACCGTGCCCGGCGCGGTGTGATCGGCCTGCACGACCAGCGTCTCGACGGCACGCTGGTTTGCGGCATCGGTGGATTCGTCGACCCCGATGACGGCGGCGCCGTTTGCTGCGGCGGCATCCATGAGGCGGCTCACCAAGTGCCGCTGTTCATCGACCTCGAAGGCCTCGGCCACCAGCTTGCTGTGTTCGAGCACCGTTGCGGCGGTCATCGTGTGCGGATCGATGACGAAAGTCCCGGCGAGGCACTTCGTCAAGGGCGGCGGGAGCGCATCGACGACGCCGGCGGCGTGCACCTCTGATCCCCCGAGAATCAACAGGTCGTAGCCCGGCTCTTCGTCGAAGAGGTCGTCGAGCCGACTTGCGATCTCGCGATAGTGCCGCACGAGTACCTCGTCGGCGTGCGCTCGCACCCGGCGCTCGTCGTAGCCAGCGAAGCCGCCGTAGTTGATCTTGCGGAAGTCCTCTTCCGCCATGGCCGGAGACCGCATCTCCTCCCACGTCTCGAGGTTGTCCATTCGGAACCGAAAGATCGAGGCAAACCGGGCGTCGACCACGGCGACGCAGAAGCGCCGGTAGTGATCGAGCATCGCCTCGAGCGGTCGCAGATAGGGGGAAACATCAAGCACCGCACGGTCCCGGACCGGGCCGGGCAGGCCGACGTGTTCGTCTATCCCAGCCCCGGACGCCCGGAAAATAGCGACACCCCGGCCGAGATCCGAGGCGAAGCCGGTCGAGGACTTCGAAAGCGCGTCGATGTCCTTCCGTAGCGACATCCGCTGATCTCTCGCCAACTCGTCGGCATCATCCTTGATGTCGGAGAGCAGGTCCTTGAGCCGCGTCGGAATGGTGCGGAGGGTTTCCGGGCGCGGCTCGAGGCTGAGGTACACCGAAAGGACGGGAAGACCCCGTCCGTCCAGCCGCCTGAGGCGATCCACCGTTGCCTGGTCCAGCACACTCTCCTCCGTGGTACCGGTTTTGCCAGGCTACAGAACGCGATCGGTCGCGCATAGGGCCGATTTGCCTGTCAGGCGGATTGTCTCGGACGCCAGCCAGAGCTGCCAGACTGCTCACGGAAGAATCGGAGGAAACCTTGATCGTCGGAGTCCCCACAGAGATCAAGACTGAGGAGTACCGCGTTGCCATCACCCCGGTAGGGGTACGTGAGCTGACCGCCAGGGGCCATCAGGTCCTCGTCCAGGCAGGTGCCGGGGCGGGCTCCTCGATCGAGGACGACGACTTCCGAACCGTCGGGGCCGAGATCGTCGAGAGCGCCGAGGACGTCTTCTCGACTGCGGAGCTCGTATTAAAGGTGAAGGAGCCGCAGCCGGGCGAGATCGAAATGCTCGAGACCGGCCAGCTGCTCTTCACGTACCTGCACCTCGCCGCCTATCCGGCCGAAGCCAAGGGCCTCCTCGAATGCGGGGTCACCGCCATCGCCTATGAGACCGTCGAGCTCACGACCGGAGCGTTGCCGTTGCTGGCGCCGATGAGCGAGATCGCCGGTCGCATGGCCACCCAGGCCGGCGCCCACCACCTGGAACGGCCCGCCGGAGGCCGCGGGCTCCTCATCGGTGGGGTCGCCGGTGTCTCCCCCGCCCGGGTCGTCGTGCTCGGTGCCGGCAACGCCGGGCGAAACTCCGCATCGGTCGCCGCCGGCATGGGCGCAGAGGTGATCGTCCTCGACCTGAACATCGAGAAGCTCCGCCACATCGATGAGGTGTATCACGGGAGAATCGTCACGGTGCGTTCTTCGCTCCACGCCATCGACGAACTGGCTCCCACCGCGGATCTGTTGATCGGTGCCGTGCTAGTAGCGGGAGCGCGGGCCCCGGTCGTGGTGTCGGACGAGCATGTCGCGTCGATGCGACCCGGCAGTGTGGTCGTCGACATCTCCATCGACCAGGGCGGCTGCATCGCCACCGCCCGAGAGACGACACACGCCGACCCGATCTACATGGACCAGGGCGTCGTGCACTATGCCGTCGGCAACATCCCGGGTGCGGTCCCCAACACCTCGACCTATGCCCTGACCAATGCCACGCTCCCATACACGATGGCGCTCGCAAACGGCCTGGAGCGGGCGTTCGCCGACCACCCGGAGCTGATACCGGGCGTCAACGTGACCGAGGGCAAGGTCACCAATGAGGCGGTGGCTGCTTTTCTCGACACGGACTACATCCCGCCGCTGGAAGCACTCGGGATCGCGTAGCGGCACCCTCCTACCGCGAGAACGCCTCCCTGGACCGAAACCGCGCCACCCACAGATACACCGCGGTCGCAACGAACAGCACAGTGATCAGCGTGTGAAACCACAGCGACCCCAGCTGCTCCTCGGCGACCGAGGAGTAGATGAGGGCCCCGGCTCCAAAAGACATCTGCAACGCGCCTGCGGTGACGAAGTAGGCCCTGCCGCCCGGGCGGGCAACGATGATCATCCCGGCGACCGCCCACGCCACCAGCATGGCGCCGATCCAGCGCAGCCCGCCGAGCGCGACGGCCGTGGCATCGTCGACGCCCACGAGCCCGAGAAACTGGACCGGAACGAGCATCAGGGGCAAGCCGATGGTGAGGTTGACGCCGATGTACCACAGCATGGCCCAGCGCAGGGTGCGGGAACGGTCTGGAACCGGCGCCGACGCGGTGTCGGCTAGCGGAAGATCGTCACCGGGGCGATCATCCCACTCGGTCATGCTGGTCCGAGGTCTGCTGGATGCGCTGCTCGTTGATCCAGTCCTCGAAGTCGGTTCGGGCAACCCGCCACTCCCGCCCGAACTTGACCGCGGGGAGGGCGCCGCTGCGCAACTGGGTCGTCACGACGAAAGTCGAAACGTCCATGTATTCGCAGATATCGGCGACCGACAACCATTCCTTTGGTAAATCGACGGTAATTCGCTCCACATCGCCGTTCTACACCATGACGGCCCGTTCGTAAAGGGGGCGAACAAGACCCTGGTTTGCCGCCCGCCGTTCTGCGACACTGGCCACATGGGAACTGGTTCGTCGGAGGACACCGGCGAGAACGATGCCGGTTCGTCGCGGCCCGCCGGGCTGACCATTCTCATCGTGGCCGGCGTCGGGCTGGTGGTGGCCGTGGCCGTAGCTGCGCTCGTCGCCGCCAATCGTGACACACCGCTCCTCGATGAAGGGACCCCCGAAGCTGCCGTCCAGGGGTATGTGGACGCCATGATCGAGGGTGACGAGGCCGCGGCGCACGAGTACCTGAGTGGCGACCTCCAGGCCGAATGTTCGCTCAGCGATCTGCGGGAGCACCGAGAGGATGCGGACAGCGTTCGAGTCTCGCTCCGCTCGGTCACCATCGATGGCGTCGAGGCGGATGTCGAAGTCACGATCACCGAAGACGGCGGCGGCGATCTCTTCGGAGGAGGCGGATACCGCTACGAGGAAACATTCACGTTGTCCCGAGTGGGCGACACCTGGGTGATCTCGGAGCGACCATGGCCGATCTTCTTCTGCACGAATTGAGGACTACATGAGTATTGGCGGTCTCATCACCCTGCTGTTGATCTGGGGAGCGATCGTGGGGGTCGTCGCCTTCCTGGTCGCGAGGCACGCTGCGCCGAGCGCCGCCGATCCCGGAGCGTCCGGCAGGCGCAGCTTCCAGTACTTCCTGATGATCGTGCTCCTCTTCATGACGGCGACGGGCGGTGCCCAACTGCTTGCCGTGATCCTCCCCGGTGATGACACCATCGCCGGGAGCGATCCCTCCGACCTCGCCTCGCCGCTGGCACTCGTGGTCATCGGGCTGCCCAGCTATTTGTTGCTGGGGTGGTGGATCCGGCGCACCGCGATCGATGACGCGGCCGAACGCGCCTCGGGCGGTTGGTCCGCGTATGTGAATGGAACGCTGATCATCTCGCTCGTCGTCTCCATGGTCGCGGCGATCGCATCACTGGCCTGGGTGCTCGGGGTTGCAGACTATGAACCGGTAGCGCTCGCCTTCTTCATGGTGTACGGCAGTGTGTGGGTGGCCCATTGGTTCCTTGGCCATCGAGATCTGCCCGTTCCGAGAACGCAGCCCCACCTCGCCATCGGTTCGGTCGCCGGCCTGTTCACGCTGACCATCTCGGCAAGCGTCGCGCTGGCAATTGCCCTTTCCGAGATCTACAACCAGCTGTTCAGCACCGTGCTGACCAGCGACTTCAGCGAGTCCATCCGACTGACGCTTGCGTTCGTCATCGTCGGCGTCCTGGTCTGGTGGTGGCATTGGCTACGCCACTACTCGCGTTTCGAGCGAACCGAGGTGTGGAACGCCTACGTGCTGCTCCTCGGCGTTCTCGTGGGCCTGCTCGTGGCGATCTCCGCGGCGGGGACTGCCCTGTTCAGCCTGCTCCAATGGTTCCTCGGAAACCCGGGCGATCCGAGCGCGGTGCAGTATTTCGAGTTCCTCCCCGCCGTCGTCGCAACCGGGGTGGTCGGGATCATCGTGTGGTGGTACCACCGCGCCGTGCTCCGTGCATCCGGCACCGGGGAACGCACCGAGGTCGACCGGATCTACCAATACCTGCTTTCCGCGCTCGGGTTGGCGACGACCACCATCGGCGTGACGACCGTGCTCGTGGCACTCATCGCCGCCGTCACGCCGGAACCCATCGCAGCATCCGGCGCGAACGAGATCGACGTGCTGTTGGCTGCGGTGACGGCGTTGGTGATCGGTGCCCCGATCTGGTGGACGACATGGTCGTCGATACAGCGACGGGCGAGCAAAGATCCTGCGGTTGAGCTGGCATCTCCCACGCGGAACCTCTACTTGCTGCTCCTCTTCGGGCTCGGCGGACTGATCGCGTTGGGATCGTTGTTGGCCGTGATGGTGACGGCCTTCGGCGCGGTCCTCGACGGCAGCTTTGGCGGAGAAACCATCTATGACATGCGGGTCCCCATCGCACTGTTGATCACCGTGGGATTGGTGGCGGGGTATCACTGGTCGATCTGGCGTTCGGACCGCGAACAACTCCCAGAAGAGATGCGGGTGTCGGACAAGACGGCGGTGCGCGACGTGGTTCTGCTGGCCCCCGACGGCGTGGATACCACCGGTGTCAGCGCAGCGACGGGGGCGAATGTTCGGGTCATGCGACGGATGGACGACGTCGGTGTCGACATCGACCTCGTTATCGAGGCCATCAACACGTCGGATGACGACCGGATCATCGTGCTCACCGGCACCGACGGCGACGTGCAGGTGATCCCGGTCGGTGGCCTGCGTCGGTCCTAGTAGCGAAGTAGCCGAGTAGCCGAGTAGCCGAAGTAGCCGAGTACTCAGCTACTCAAGCGAGGCGCAAGCCGAGCGCTACTCGGCTACTCAAGCGAGCGCCACTCAGCCGGCGGCGTCCTCGGCCCTGACCTCGATCTCCTCGCCGGGGATCTCTGCTCCGGAAGGCTCTTCCGCAGCACCGGGGTCTTGGACCCTGATCTGGACGGTCGGGTCGGCGATCTGGTCCGCTTCGTGGGCAGGCACCAGCAGCCCGTCGACCACGAGCTCGGCGACCAGTCCGGCCGCCGAGAACTCGAACAGCTTGAGGCGCTCGGCGACTTCCTGCACCGAGGCACCGGTGCCGATGGCGGCGAGCACCTGCCACGAGGCCGCGTCAACCGAGACCTCGTCCACCGATACGGGGAGGCGCGGGCGAATGGCAAACTCGGAGGTCCCGTTTGGGACCAGCTCCTTGATCGCATCCCATTCCTTGCGACGCTCGACGGCGTTGTCCAGGGCTTCCTCGACGTCGATGCGTTGGACCTCCTCGGTGCCATAGGCCCTCGTCTCAACGCCCTCGATGAACCAGAATCGCCCATCGCCGGCCCGCTGTAGACGGACCAGCACCTCCACGACCTGTTGGAGGATCAACGACCTGGCGGCGTGCGGCCATCGCCCACCGGTGTTCCTGCCGCGCCGATCGCGATCCGGCACCGTGGAGAAGCCACGCAGCGCCGCGATCGAGCCGTCACCCGCCCTGGTGGTCGCAAACGAGATCGAGCCGGCGACGAAGAAGATGCGGCCCGTATAGGGGCCGGCTTCGACACGCAGCACGCCGGTCCGCTGCGCGGACGCCAAGAAGCGCATGACATCTTCGAGCGGAAAGGCGTCGAGGTCGCCTTGCAACGCATTCATGGTCTGGATATCGGCAGGTATTGAAAGCCGCTCAAGGAATTGACCATTTGCCAGCAACGGAGTGAGCGTAGGGCGAAACCCGGGGACAGATCAAGAGACCCCGGATGCGGTGATTCGTCCATTGCCCGCTGTTCCCGCCGACAAACGGTACGGTTCCGCGCATGTCGACCATGGCCAGAACCGCCGTGGGCGCCTGCCTGATCTCCCTTGCGCTGGTCGGCAGCGGCTGCACCGGTGCAGCGCCAACTCCGCGGGCCGAGCAGACACCGCCCGGCGGGGGGGACCCCATCGACACCCCGGCACCAACCATCCCATCCCCGACCGCTGCTGTGCCGTCGGTCACCTCCACCACACAGCCCGCCGTGGTCGAGCCCGCCGAGCCAACGAGACGAGCGCTGCTGATCAGCGGCACCGGAGACGTGAACCTCGATCCGCGATTCGTCCGCACCTTCCCCACCGTCGGGTACGCCCACGCCTGGACCGGCCTCGGGGGCCTGTTCGCCGCCGACGACCTGACCGTGGTCAACCTCGAGTGCTCCGCGTCGAACCTGGGCAGCGCCTGGGACAAGCCGTACACCTTCCGTTGCGACCCGGAGGCGTTGCCTTCGATGGCAGCGGCAGGGGTGGACGTGGCCAATCTGGCCAACAACCACGCCACCGACTACGGGTTCGAGGCCATGCTCGACGCCCGCGACAACCTCATCGACAACGGGATCGCTCCCGTCGGTGCGGGGAAGAACTCAGCAGAGGCTTACGCCCCGGCGCTCTTCGACATCAACGGGTGGACCGTTGCCGTTCTCGGTGGCGGCGGCGTGTTTCCGGAAACCGGGTCCTGGATTGCCTCCGAGGACCGGCCGGGCATGACGAACGGAGACTCGATCGAGCACATGACCGCAGCCATTCGCGCCGCAGACGAGATGGCCGATCTGGTCATCATCACCATCCACTGGGGCGAACAAGGCGCCACCACGCCACGAGCCTTCGAGATCGAGCTTGCCGAGGCCTTCATCGACGCCGGAGCCGACGGCATCTTCGGCCACCATCAGCACCGGCTCAACCCGCTGGGGTGGTATCGCGGCAAGCCGATTGCCTGGGGCCTCGGGAACTTCGTTTGGCAGGCGTACCCCGAGCGTGCCAGGCGCACCGCCATTGCACAGTTCAGGTTCGACCCCGATGGCGGGATCGCTGCCTGCCTGGTCCCCGTGGTGATCGAGGAGAGCGGGCACCCGGTGGTGCAGACACCCGATCCGACCCCGTGCCAGCGCGAAGAGGCCGAGTAGCCGGCACGCGGCACCGGGTAACTGGCAACCGGCATCTCACTACCCTTGAGCCATGGCAGCAGTGATCGCAGTCGCGAATCAAAAGGGTGGCGTCGCCAAGACGACGACGGTGCACACACTGAGCGCAGCCCTGGCCGAGCGCGGTAGGCAGGTCTTGATGGTCGACCTCGACCCCCAGGCTTGCCTGACCTACGAAGCAGGGCTGGATGCAGAAACACTCGACGTTTCGATCCACGACGTGATGCTGGGCCGGATCGACGCCTCGGAAGCCCTGGTCGTGAGAGACGGCATCGACCTGCTGCCTTCCTCGATCGATCTCGCCGGCTCCGAGATCCACCTGCTGACCAGAACCGGCAGGGAGTTCGTGCTCAGAAAGGCACTCGAGTCGGTCACCGGCAACTATGACTACACGATGATCGACTGCGGACCGTCCCTGGGAATCCTGACGCTGAACGGCCTCACCGCGGCCAGCCATGTGCTCATCCCTTTCCAGGCCGAGACTCTCTCGCACCGTGCCGTCGGGCAGCTGCTGGAGACGGTCGACGACGTGCGCAACTACACCAACCCGGATCTCGAGCTGCTCGGAGCCGTCGCCACGATGTACGACGGGAGGACCAACCTGGCAAGGCAGGTGGTCGACGAGGTGCGGGCCAAGCACAATCTCGTGGTGCTCGAGCCGCCGATTCCGAGATCGGTGCGGGTGGCGGAGGCCCCGGACACTGGTCATTCTGTGCTCAGACACGCCTCGAGTTCTAAGAGCGCAATGGCGTACCGCGACCTCGCCTCGGAAGTCGAACGCCGAGTATGACCGTCGCCGATCCGCAAGGGAAGCGGGCGCTCTTCGAGACCCCGGCCGTCGTGTTGGATGACACGGTCAGGGACGACGTGTTGGTGACGATCGACCTGCGAGATGGCCGCGAGGCGCTGTTCTCGGTTGGCCCCCATCAGACGGGGACCGGGGTGGTTGCCTGCACCCATTGCGGTGCCAGCACGCGCATCTCGCACCTGGAGATCGTGGTGCGGATTGCCATGGTCTCGGTGTGGATCCCGGGCAAGCAGCACAGCCGATGGATGCAATGCCCCAACTGCCAGCGCCGATCCTGGTGCAAAGTGGAATGGCTCGGCTAGAACCGAATTCTTGCCTTCTGCTCAGGGTGCACCGTCGCGGTGGGTTGCGACACTCGAAGGCGGTTCGTTTACTCCTTGTCGGGTGAGGTGCCTAGCGCAGCGAGGCGGCTTCTTTGCCTCCCCCACAGCTTGCCTCGAGGGGGAGTGCCCAATCCAGCGAGGCGACGTCTCTGCCTCCCCCTCAGGGGAACGGTCGCGCGGGGGTGCGACGCCTGCCTCGGAGGGGCTGTTTCCTTGCCTCCCCCTCAGGGGGAGGTGCCGAGCGCCAGCGAGGCGGAGGGGGTCAAGCCGTGGTCGCGACCACGGTTTGACCCCCCTCCCCGCCTGCGGCGGGACTCCCCCCTGGGGAGAGCAAAAAGAAGGCCGCGGCGGGCCGTCCAGTAGACCCATCGAATTGCTTCGCAGCACGATCGCCGCGATCAGGCAGTCAGGCGGCGAGCCCCCGCGAGCCGACCCAACAAACACTGCCTAAATCGACTTGACACCAGCCATCGCTAGCGATCCACTCTCGCCAAGAATCGCTCCCGTTCGACGACCACCCTGGTGTGGGTCCCCATGCCAACCATCGTGTCGCCATCGAACGCCTCGAGAGCGAACTCGAGGGCGGCGTCGTCGACCGCATCGAGCACCGCACGTGCGCTCACCTTCGATCCGATCGCCGACGGAGCCATGTGGTCGACCGACACACTCACTCCGACCGAGGTCATGTCGTCCGGTAGCTTGCCGTCCAGCGCAGCAACGGCTGCCGCCTCAAAGAGCCCGATCAGCCGCGGCGTGGCCAGGACGGGAACGTCACCGCTCCCCTGGGCCGCGGCGGTATCCGCCTCGGTAACGGTGAAGCTGGCCATGCCGACCAGGTCGGTGTCTGTGCTGAGTGTCTCGATGCGATCAGGCTAAACGACGGGATGGTGCTCGACCCTGTTCATTGTCCGGGACGCAGGTCGACTAGACACGCTCTGAACCATCCCCCCGGGGTAGCCTGTTCCGACCTTGGTCTTTCACTCGATCGCATACCTCGGCGGGGTCTTGATCGTCTTCGCGCTCGTGTCACGACGCCTCGCCAGGAGCCCCATCACCGGGCCGATGTACTTCACCGCCGCCGGTTTCATCGGAGCCGCAATCGGTGTCTGGGAGCCGATGTTCGAGCTGGTTGGGGTGTCAGCGATTCTCGAGCTCACGCTCGGCCTCGTCCTGTTCACCGAGGCCATGAAGCTGCGCCTCGTCTCGTGGAGCGAGGATTTCGAGCTGGCGACCCGGCTCCTCGCCATCGGCATGCCGCTCACGATCGCCCTTGGGACCGTCGCCGCCGTCCTCGTCTTCTCAGATACCCCTTTGCTCGCCGCGGCCGCGATTGCGACGATCCTTGCGCCGACCGATGCTGCGCTCGGCCTCGCCGTGTTGGAGAACCCCAAGGTGCCGGTACGCATTCGGGAGGCCCTCGGCGTCGAATCCGGGCTCAACGACGGGATTGCCTTGCCGGTGCTGCTGTTCTTCCTGGCGGTGTTCGCGGCCGAGGAAGGCGCCCAGTTCGGCACCCTGTTCCTCCAGGGCGTTGGCGTTGCGATCGCCGTCGGCGTCGTCTTTGGCGCCGCGGCCGGCTTCGCGATGCGCGAGGCGGTGCGACGAGGCTGGATGCAAGAACGGTGGCAGCAGATCACGATCGTGGTCATCCCGGCCGTGTCGCTTGTGGTGGCCGACGAGCTCGGCGGAAGCGGCTTTATCGCCACCTATGTGGCCGGTCTGGTCTTCGGTCGGATGATCACTGAGATCAGAGAGATGGACGAATCGGTGGCGGGATTCGCCGATGATTTCGGCACTGCGCTGACCATGCTCTCATTTACCCTCTTTGGCGGGGTGATCCTGTTCGACAACCTGGGCGCCTTCGGGACCGCAACGCTGATCTACGCCGCGCTCAGCCTCACCCTGGTGCGCATGATTCCCGTAGCCGTCTCCATGCTCGGTACTGGCCTCGACCGGCAAAGCGTCCTATTCATGGGCTGGTTCGGGCCCAGAGGGCTGGCGTCGATCATCTTCGCCGCCGTGGTCGTCGAGGACGTCGGGATGACTGGCAGCGCGCTCATCGTGGAGGTGATGGTCGTCACCGTGACGCTGAGCATCCTCCTGCACGGTGCCAGTGCCTTCTACGGCGCCGAGTCCTACGGCCGGTGGTATGAGAGGAAGGCCTCGCATGGCCGAAGCAACGGTTGAAGCGGGCGGACGGGAGGTACGCATCACCAGCCCGGACCGCGTGGTGTTCCCCGATCGGGGTTGGACCAAGCTGGACGTCGCCAATCACTTCGTCCGGTGCGGTAAGGGTGCGCTCCGCGGCGTCTACAACCGGCCGACGATGCTGAAGCGTTGGACCAAGGGCGTCCACGGCGAGCCGTTCTACGTCAAGCGCGCCCCGAAACACGCCCGATCCACAGTCCCCGTTGAGTTCCCCTCGGCTCGGCCCGGAGTGATGTTCCTCCCACTCGACGAGGGAGACCTGGTGTGGATGGCGCAGATGAACTGCCTCGACCTGCATCCCTGGAACGCTCGCGCTGATGACCTCGACCACCCCGACGAGCTACGCATCGACCTCGACCCCACCGAGGGATTCGGATTCGACGCAGTTCGCGGAGTCGCCGCCACGGTCAAGGAGGTCCTCGACGAGACGGGGCTGGTCGGCTGGCCGAAGACCTCCGGCAATCGCGGCATCCATGTCTATGCCCGCATCGAGGCATCATGGGACTACGTGGCGGTCCGCCGTGCCGGCCTTGCGCTTGCCAGGGAGGTCGAGCGTCGAAACGAGCTGGCGACGACCGCGTGGTGGAAGGAGGAGCGTCACGGCGTGTTCCTCGATTTCAACCAGAACGCGCGGGACAAGACTGTGGCTTCCGCCTACAGCATCCGGCACACCGGGTGGGTGTCGACACCGTTCGACTGGGCAGAACTTGGCGACATCGACCCTTCGGCGCACAACCTGGCAACGTTTCCGCAACGTCTGGAATCCGTCGGCGACCTCACCGAGGGGATCGACGAAGCGGTCGGGAGCATCGAGCAGCTCTTGGAGATGGTGATCGCCGACGAGGAGCGAGGTCTCGGGGACGCCCCGTGGCCACCGCATTATCCGAAGCAGCCCGGCGAGCCCCCGCGGGTACAGCCATCGCGGCAGCGTCGGCCGGACAGCGAATACTGACGCGCTTCCCCACCGAATAGCTTCTCGCTCGAGAACGCAACGCTCAGCCAGTCGGCGGCGAGCGCAAACGAGGCGCCAACAAGCAAAGTCGCACGTTGACGCGGTGACCCGAGTGACTAGTCCGACGGTGCAGCAACTCCTTTGGAATCGACAACGCTCGTCCGATAGAAATCTCATGGAAGTCGTTGCAGTTGAAGACGGCCGGGCCGTGTCGCGCACCCGGACGGCGATCGTGGCCGTACTCGCGGGTTTGACGGTGATCGCGATCCTGCTTGCGCTCGGCTTCATCTTCTCCGACGCCTCGAACGCCGACCGGGTCGCGCAGAATGCCGAGGCTTTGCATGAGGCCAACGCGGCCGTTGGATCGTCGGCGCTGAGCAGAGCCGCAGTGTCGCAGGCGGTCGTCTTCGGCATCGACTACACGATTCACGGCGTCGCCACCAGGGAGGCGCGCGACCAGGCCGTCGCCGCGGCTGAGAGCAACCTCGCCGAAACCGATTTGTGGGCTGAGGTGCTCGCGGCGAACCCGGAAACAGCCGCGCTCGGGGCCGAGCTTGCATCACTGGTGGAGAGCGGCCGGTCCGTCGTCGACAAGGTCGCAGCCGGCAATCTCCGATCGGCAGACATTGCCATCCAGGAGGCGTTCGATCAGCAATACAACGAGGTCGCCGCCGCACTCACCGTGCGCCAAGATCTCATGGCCGCCCGGGTGGACGACACCGAGCGCGGCGCCGGCGTAGTCGGCCTGTTCACCCAGCTGCTCACGACCCTGCTCATCCCCTCTGCTGCGGTCGTCATCTACTTCTTCATCGTTCGCCGCCAGTATCGCGAAGAGCATGTGCGCATGGAGACCAAGCTGACCGCCGAGCGCGAGTTGAGCACGTCGAAGGATGAGTTCATCGCCGGCCTCTCCCACGAGCTGCGCACGCCGCTGACCAGCATCTACGGGTTCAGCGAGTACCTCCTGGAGAACGGGATCGCCGACCCCGTCGAGACCATGGAGCTGATCCATCTCATCAACAAGGATTCGGCTGATCTGTCACGCATGGTCGAGGACATCCTCACCGCTGCCAGGCTGGAATCTGATGTGCTCGCATTCGAGTACCAGGCGGTCGCCCTCTACGAGGAGTCGGCGGCAGCGATCGCACCCCTGGTGCGAGCCGGCGCCGATGTGCGGCTCGAGGGCAACGCGCTCGTCTGGGCCGACCCGGTACGGACGCGACAGATCATTCGCAACCTCGTGTCGAACGCCATCCAGCACGGCGGGCCCGCAGTCGAGGTCTACATGGAGACCAACCAGCGCAATGCGGTCGTCACTGTTTCGGACAACGGCAACGGTGTCGATCCAAGCATCGCCGACCGTCTCTTTGAGCGGTTCGTCAACGATGGGGAGGAGTCGCTGCTCAACGGCAGCATCGGCCTCGGCCTCTCGATCGCCCGATCGCTGGCAAGGACGATGAGCGGTGACGTCACCTATGTTCGCGCCGGCGGCTGGACCAATTTCGTCCTCACACTCCCCTTGCTCGACACCACCGAACTGTGGGAACACAAACAGGACTCGCGTGATTCGCTGGTCGGCGTACCGCTCTCGGAACGAATCACCGCCACTCCCGCACCGGTAGGCGAGTTGGCAGCGTTCGAGCCATGAGCCGGCCCTCGGCCACGTCCCTTGGCGGGCTCATGGCGGTGATCGCCATCGTCACCTTGACGGTGGCCACCTCGTCTGTGGCACTTGCCGACACCGCAACCTGGACCTACTACAAGGACAAGTTTCAGGAACGCGACTACGACGGCAACGACGCCACCGGCGAATTCTCCACCGATTGGATCGAGGTCGGTGAGGCGAACGGCCCGACCAAGGGCTATGTGACGGTGTCGGGACATGACTATTGCTTCGGCGACTACTGCCTCCAGATCGGCGACGGGGCACTGGCCGTCGGCAACGTCGGCATCGAACGCTCGCTCAACCTCGAGGGCGCACTCGAAGCCAGGCTCACGTTCATCTACGCCACCGACCTGTTCGGCGGGTCGCTCGACGAGGAGGTCGCGCTCCAGATCTCCAAGGACGCCGGGCGGCATTTCACGACGCTCGAAACGTATCTGCTCGACAAAGACATGGAGATGACCCGACAGCAATACATCAACATCTCCGAATGGGCTGCGCCGCAGACGGTCATCCGGTTTGTCTCGCTCAATGGCGCACCCAAGAACGTGTTGCTCGTCGACAGCCTCTGGATCAAGGGAAAGTTCATCGGCGACCCGCCGCCTGCGACCACGACCACGACGTCGACCACCACGACGTCGACCACCACGACCAGCACCACCTCGACGTCAACCACGACCACGACGACCACCCTTCCCCCGACCACCACGACGACGACCACGACGGCTCCTCCGGCCACCACGACAACCACGAAGCCGCCGGGCAGCACCACCAGCGCCCCGTCGACGACCACCACCCTCCCCTCGTCAACAACGACCACAACGACTCCGGCTGTGGCGAGCGCGGTCGTGCTGCCGCCGCCCGGAAGCGACGAGAGCTTCAGAACCAAGGACGCTCTGGTCGTGCGTGATGTCGCCCGTTCCGAGGTGCCGGGGGTCCGGACCAGCAGCAACGAGCCGGTCAGTCTGGTGGTGAGCTTCCGCACCACGGCGGAGGCGTTCACCTCTGGAGCCTTGCCATCGACGATTCTCGGAGTGCTCATTGCCGTGCTGGCCGTCGTCGGCCTCAGCCGAGGCATGAAGCCGGATACCCAGTAGAGACACGAGACGCGAGACGCGAGACACGAGCAGGAACCGGATCCCGAGCGGATATGGCTCTCCCTCAAGACGTCGCGACTCGCGACTCGCGACTCGCGACTCGCGACTCGCGACTCACAGCACCACTTCGCCGAAACCTGGGCCTTCGGGGCGCTCCAACTGGTCAAGGGTGCATTCGTCTGGGTCCTTGTCCGGCCTCCAGCGCTCGAATCGCGTGGCGTGGCGGAACCTGGCCCCGGTCAGCTGGTCGTATGACACTTCGGCAACGACGCCGGGAGTCACCGGGATCCACGACAAGTCTTTGCCGGACGACCACCGGCTCTCCTGCCCGGGGCGACGTACCTCGTCTCCGAACGAATCGTCGCTTTTGATCTCTTCGAGCAGGTTCAGGATCTCAACACGGTCGGTGGTGGAGAACCCGGAGCAGTGCCCGATGAAGTGCAGCTCGCCGACGTCGTTGTAGAGCCCGAGGAGGATTGAGCCAATCTTGCCTCCGTCCTTGTGGATCCGATACCCGCCAACCACGCAGTCGACGGTCCGGCGGTGCTTGATCTTCACCATCTCTCGCTTGGACTCCACGTAGACCCCGTCGAGCCGCTTGGCGACGATTCCATCGCATCCCGTGGCTTCGAACTCGTCGAACCAGCGCTGACCCTCCTCGAGATCGGTGGTCGAGGGCGTGAGATTCCAGGGCTCGCCCAGATCGTCGAAGAGCGCGGTCAGCCGTTCTCGTCGCTCCCGGAACGGCTCGCCGCGAAGGTCCTCGCCACGGTGCGCCAGCAGATCGAACGAGACCAGCCGTGCCGGCTTGGTCTCGGACAGCATCTCGATCCGGGACTCCGCGGGGTGGATGCGGAGCTGCAGCCCATCGAAGTCGAGATGATCTCCGGTGACGACGACGACCTCGCCGTCGACGACGGTGCCGGAGGGCAGTTGGCCGAGCGCAGCCTTGAGCTCCGGAAAGTAGCGAAGCAGCGGGCGCTTGTTGCGCGAGTCGAGCCGACCTTCTTGGTTCCCGGCGTCGCTCCAGGCAACGGCGCGGAACCCGTCCCACTTAGGCTCGTACGCCCATCCGTCCTCGGGCCAGACGGTCCTCACCTTGGCTTCCATGGGCGAGATCGGCGGGTCGAACGGCCAGTCGGGCATCCACGGAAGCCTAGGGCGCATTTCTCGCCCCCTCGGGTGTCGCATTTCGCCATAACGCGGACCGTAGGGAGGGCAAGGCGCTCGGCACCTCCCCCTGAGCTGAGGGGGAGGCAAAGAGTCGCGCGGTGCTCAAGGGACTCAACCCCGCGCGACCACTCACCGAGGGGGAGAAAGCGATCGCTACGCTCGCCGAGCATGCGCACGCTTGTCACCATCCGCGAGCCCGGAGACGAACCGATCCCTCTGGTGATCGAAGATGGCCGGTTTGCCGACCCCGATCTAGGCCCGATCGACCGTGAGATCGACAGCGCACACCTGTACGCACTTCCCGGGCTGTCCGATTGCCACGCCCATCTCAGCGCGAGCTCGATCGGTGCGATGCTCGAACTCACCGACGACGAAGTTCGCCGCAATTCCAGGCGGCATGCCTGGATGCAGGTCGCGGGCGGCGTCCTCCTCATCGCGGACAAGGGCTCCGGCACCGACGTCACGCTGGAAATACTCGACGCACCTGCTGCCGAGCGGCCGCAGGCGTCGATGGCGGGTCGGATGATCGTTCCTGCCGAGGGGTATTACGCGGGCTACGGACATCAGGTCGAGGAGGAAGACCTGATCGATGCGGTCCGCTCCGTCGATAGCCGCTCCGAGTGGGTCAAGATCGTTGCCGACTGGCCGAGGAAGGGCCAGGGCCCGGTGGCGAACTACACCGAGGAAGCGGTGGCGAAAGCCGTTGAGGTGGCGCACGCTGCCGGGCGCCGGGTTGCGGTGCACACGATGGCGCCGGCGGGGGTGAGGATCGCAGTCGACTGCGGCGTCGACTCCGTCGAGCACGGACCGTTCCTCACTGCGGATGACCTGGCGACACTCGCCGCCCGGGATGCCTGCTGGGTGCCGACCGTGGCCAACATCGAGTTCCTCCTCGAGTTCCTCGGCGCCGACAGCTCGGGTGGTGCGCTCATGCAGAAGGCCCTGGGCAACCTGAGGGAGCTGCTTCCCGCCGCCGAGGCGCTCGGCGTCACCACCCTGGCCGGGACCGATCTCGCCATCCCTCACGGTGCCATCGCCCATGAGGCGCTGAAACTCCACGAATACGGGCTCTCAGCAAGGGCGACGGTCACCGCGGTCTCCACCGCTGCCTATGACTATCTCGGCGTCGAGCGCCGCTTCGTCGCCGGATCTCAAGCGAACGCCGTCTTCTTCGTCGACGACCCGAATCAGCGGCTGGAGACACTCGCCGACCCCGTGATGATCATCCGGGCCGGGACGATCGTAAAGGCGCCCAATCCGTAGTCTGAAAGGAAAAACACGGCATATTGTCGGGCTCGTCGATGTTGGACCTTGTGCAAGCCGCCAGAGTGCGCGAAGATGCACTCGTCCCACACCGCACGAACGGCGTGCACGCGTGCCGGGAACCCCGCTTGCGACCGGTAACGTCATAGAGACACGCAGGGCAGGCGGAAGGCGATCTTCGTTCGCCCCATGGCGATCAGACACGAGCAAACAGTGAAGGATTTCACAGAATGAAAACGGCAGAAAAGATCCGGATGGCGGGCCAACCACTGGAGGTTGGCGACAGCCTGACGCGCTACCTCACCGAGATTTCGCGGCATGAGCTGCTCACCGCCGACGAGGAGGTCGAGCTCGCCCAGGCGATCGAGGCCGGCCGGGACGCCGCGGAGCAGCTGTCATCGGTATCGGTGCGCGGCGCCGAGAAGGTGCGGCTCGAGCGCGCCGCCCGCAAGGGCAGGGAAGCCAAGGATCGGTTCGCCCAGTCGAACCTGCGCCTCGTGGTCTCCCAGGCCAAGCGGTACCGCTCGCAGTACGGCATCGAGTTCATCGACCTCATCCAGGAGGGCAATCTTGGCCTGATCCGTGCCGTCGAGAAGTTCGACTGGCGCAAGGGGTTCAAGTTCTCGACGTACGCCACCTGGTGGATTCGCCAGTCGATGCAGCGGGCGGTGGCAGAGAAGTCACGCACGGTGCGGCTGCCGAACTCGCTGCACGACACGCTGGTGACACTCAATGGTGCCCGCAACCGGCTGCTCTCCGAGCTCGGCCGCGATCCCACCGAAGCCGAGCTGGCGCATGAGTCCGGACTGACGCTCGACGCCGTCTACGAGGCGCAGATGGTCGCCGATTCGATTTCCCTCGAATCGCCGATCGGCGAGGACGGCGCCGTCCTCGGCGATTTCGTCGCTCACAACGATGACGAAGATCCGGTGGTTGAGGTTGAGCGCGCAAGTGTCATCGAGGCGCTGCGCGAGGCCATCGGCCGCCTCCCCGAGCGCGAGGCCTACATCCTCGCCATGCGGGTCGGCTTCGAGGACGGCCTGCCGCGTACCCACGAGGAGATCGGCGGCAATCTCGGTCTCGGCCCCACCCGGGTCCGTTCGATCGAGAAGCTGGCGCTTTCCAAACTCCGCCACCCGGCGTTCGGGCTGCGTGAAGAAGCGATGGAGTTCTGACCCTCTTTGATGCACTCCCGCGGCCGCTAGGCCGCAACAAGGGTCGCATCAAAGAGGGTCAGTAAAGGGCGGGCTATCGCGACCGCCCCGTCCTGATCGGGCCGACGAGTACCTTCCCGGTATGGCCGACGTACCAAGCGGGACAATCACGTTCCTGTTCACGGACATCGAGGGCTCGACCCGTCTCTGGGAAGAGCAGCCCGAGGCGATGCAACAGGCACTCCTGGCACACGATCGCATCCTGCGAGGCGCCATCGAGGGCAACGATGGCTACGTGTTCGCCACCGGCGGAGACAGCTTCGCCGCGGCCTTCCGGCGCGTCAATGAGGGGCTACTCGCTGCGGTCGAGGCGCAGCGCGCGCTCGCCGACGAGGACTGGGCAGATGCGCCCATCCACGTGCGGATGGCGCTGCACTCCGGCGAGGCCGAGGAACGCGACGGCGACTACTTCGGGCCGACACTGAACCGGGCAGCACGCCTGATGTCGGCCGGCCACGGCGGTCAGGTGCTGGTGTCGCAATCCGCGTTCGATATCAGTGGCGAAACGGCACCCAAGGAGCTGGCGTTCGACGATCTCGGCGACCACCGCCTCAAGGATCTTGACCGGGCGGTGCGGATCTACCAGCTGCTTCATCCGGCGCTGCCAACCGAGTTCGCCGCTCTGCGCACCCTCGACTACCGGCCAAACAACCTCCCGATCCAGCTGACCAGCTTCGTCGGCCGCGAGGATGACATAGACGCGGTGGTGAGCGTGCTCAGCGACACTCGTCTGCTCACGGTGACCGGTGTCGGCGGTTCGGGCAAGACACGACTCGCCCTACAGGCCGCCGCCGAGGTGTTGTCGGACTATCCCGGTGGTGTGTGGCTGGTCGAGCTTGCAGACGTTGTCGATCCCAACCTGGTGCCGGCCGCGGTGGCTGCAGAGCTCGGCGTCACCGAGCGCCAGGGACTGTCGCTCATCGACTCGCTGGCCTCCACGATCGGCGATCAGCAGCTTCTGTTGCTCTTGGACAACTGTGAGCACTTGGTCGATGCGGCCGCCGAGGCGGCAGCCGGGCTGCTGGAGCGTTGTCCACACTTGCGGATCCTTGCTACCAGCCGGGAACTCCTCGGCGTGCCCGGCGAGGTTCCCTTTGCTGCTCAGTCGCTCTCCCTGCCACCCGCCGAAGGCAACGGTGAGATCGAGGGATTCGATGCGGTGCGGCTGTTCGTAGAACGCGCCGCCACTGCGAAGCCGGGGTTCCAGGTGACGCCGTCCAATGCGGCCGACATCGCCCAGATCTGTCGGCGTCTCGACGGGATGCCGCTGGCCCTCGAGCTCGCCGCCGCCCGGGTTCGGGTGATGTCGCCGGAACAGATCTCGGCCCGCCTCGACGACCAGTTCTCCTTGCTCACCGGTGGCGCCCGCACCGCACTCCCCCGGCAGCGCACCCTGCAAGCCACCATCGAGTGGAGCTACCAGATGCTCGACGAGGACGAGCAGGCCGTGTTTCAGAGCCTCTCGGTGTTTGTCGGCGGCTTCGCAGCCGAGGGTGCCGAACAGGTCGCCGCCACAAACCAGATCACCGGCTTCGCCGTGACCGACCTCGTGCATCGGCTGGTCGACAAGTCCCTGGTCGTGGCCAGCGAGGAACCGGACGGCTCCATCAGGTACCGCCTGCTCGAGACGATCCGGCAGTTTGCCGCCGATGAGCTGGTGAAGGCGGGTCGAGCAAATGACGTTCGTCACTCCCATGCGCAAGCCTTCGCCGCCCTCGCGATCGAGCAAGAGCAACCGCTGCGCACGGACGAGCACGCGGTGGATGTGGTGACGGTCGAGCACGACAACATCAGGATCGCCCTGCGGTGGTCGCTCGATGCTGGCGATGTCGACACCGTGACCAACATCGCCACCACGATGGGTTATTACTGGGTGCTCCGCGGTCTTTCGCTCGAGGGTAGGGACTGGTTGCTCGAGGTCCTCGATCTGATTCCCGACACGGACACTCCAACGCGAGCGAACATCCTCAGGTTCCTTGGCCGGATGCTGTACCTGACCGGGGCCTACGCCAGGGCGCGGGATGAGGGGGAGCGGGCACTCGAAATGGCTCGGAGGCTCGATGACGACGCCAGTAGAGCGGGCGCCCTCAACACCCTGGCCGTGGTCGCCGACGCCACCGGGGAGTACGAGGCCGAGCGGTTGTATCTCGAGGAGGGGCTCGATCTCACTACCGATTCCGATCATTTCCGCCGGTCGATCTTCATCGCCGATCTGGGGTGGGCGGCCTGGAAAAGCAACGACATGGAAACGGCGCGACGCCAGTTCACCCTGGCGCTCGAAGAAGCCGAAAGCGGCGATATGCCCGGCGTCGACGACTTTCTGTTTGGGCTGTCGTGGGTCGAATGGGTGGAAGGGGACCACGCTCGAGCCGAGGAGTTGGCGGAGGAAGCCGTCGCTCTTTCCGACCAGATGGGGCGGCCGGTGACGAGCGCCGGACATGAGTTTGGGGTTGCGGTCTACGCCCACGACGGCGGGCACCACGAGGCGGTGGCGCCGGCGTTGACCCACAGCCTTCCGATCCTCTTAGAAGCTCGTGAGGATCACGCGCTGAACCACTGGCTATGGGCAGCAGCACGAGCTCAGCCGGAGCCGTCCAATGCGGTGCGCACCATGGGTGCACAGGCAGCCTTTGCCGACCGCACAGGTTTCGTCTTCGGAATTCCGATTCGCAAGGACGTGCAACGCCTCCTCGAACGGGCCCGACAGGAACTCGACCCCGAGTCCTTCGATGTCGCCTGGGCGGAAGGACAGGCCGCTTCGGTTGATCAGGCCGGCGCCTGGGCGCTCGAGGGCCTGGAGCAAGTGGATTAGCGCGAGGTTGTTACTCCTCGCCGCCAAGGCTGCCCATGCTGGTCTCCGTCGGCGGCCACGGCCGCACCAGGCCGGGTGAAACGTGCCGATCGACCAGGGTCCGCTCCCCGATCGGCTGGCCGACATCGATGGTGGTGGGGTGCCAGGGGTTGCTCTGGCAGGTCTGGGCTATGCCCGCCGGGGCTTCGATCAGCACGACGATCTCGAGTACCTCTTCACCGGACAGGACCACGGGGCGGATCTCGCGCCCAACCGGTGGCTGCCCACTGGCACAGGCCCGCTCCATTACCAACACATCCAGCGTCGAGGATTGTGGATCCGGTGGCGAGTCCGGGTCGGTGATCCAGGCGCCGGTGCCGAAGCCGGCCACGGTCGTTGCGGTGATCAAGCGACAGCCGCCCCAGCCGGCGGGCTGCCAGGTGTCGCCGTCGCGCTCGATCGTCACGTCGGCATACCCGTTCGGCCCTTCTCCAAGCAAGACCATTCGGGCGTCGTCCCGCTCGACGACCACCCACTCCCAGCCGCCGCCAAAGGCGCTGCCCTCGCCGAACCATTCGTCAGCCACGGTCTCTCCGTCCTGCTCGAAGGGACCCTGTTCGTCAGCCACGGCCTCCCCCGCCTGGTCGAAGGCCCGCTGCGCCTCCTCATCGAGCGGAGCCCCCGCCGGCTCAATGGTGCCAAACGCAAACTCGGCTCTGCCGCATTGAGCGATCAGAACGCCGCCTCCGGGAAGGGTGGTTGTCGTCGTCGTGGGGACGGTGGTTGACGTCGAGGTCGTCGTGGAAACATCGATCGTCAACGAGGGTGGCTCCGCCACCTCACCGCCGGGTCCGGCGCAGGCGGCCGCCAACATGAGAAAACCGACGATCAAGCTCGTCCTCCGCACCATTCATCGAGCGTACCCCCGGTGTCCGGCAAGCGATCGGCGTGCGCGACAATGTGAGCTCACAACAAAGGAGTTCCCATGGCCGGAAGCCAGCCCGGTGTCGTCTACGGCCGCCGTGTCGCCATCGTCGACGGTCTGCGCACCCCGTTCGTCAAGTCGGGCAAGGAGTTCAAGGACGTCTCGACCCTCCAGCTTGGATCGGCCGTGGTCACCGAGCTCTTGCAGCGTTCCGGGCTCGACGGTGATCAGATCGATCAGGTCATCTATGGCACCGTGGTCCACGACGTCGCGGCGCCGAACATCGCTCGCGAGATCGTTCTCGCCTGCAACCTTCCCCAGACCGTGGATGCCTATTCGGTGACCAGGGCTTGTGCCACCAGCAGCCAGTCCTTCGTCGACGGCGCCAAGGCGATCCTGCTCGGCGATGCCGACATCGTGATCACCGGTGGCGCCGACTCGCTCTCGAAGCCGCCGATCACCTACTCGGACCGGTTTGTCGACATCCTCATGGACGCCAACGCCGCCAAGGACGTCACCAGCAAGGTGAAGGCCTTTTCGGCCCTCCGTCCCAGGGATCTGGCCCCGCGGCCGCCGGCGATCGCGGAGCGGGCCACCGGCGTCACCATGGGCGACTCGGCCGAGATCATGGCCAAGGAGAACGGGATCACCCGCCAGGCCCAGGACGAGTTTGCCCTGCGCTCGCACCAGCATGCCGTCGAGGCGTGGGAGAAGGGAATCTACGACGATGAAGTCATGCCGTTCCACATCGGCCCGGACTACGGGGTAACGGTGGATCGCGACACGATCCCGAGAGCCGACACCAGCCTGGAGAAGCTGGCCAAGCTCAAGCCGGTGTTCGACCGCAAGTACGGGACGGTGACCGCGGGGAACTCATCGCCGCTCACCGACGGCGCTTCCGCGCTGCTGCTCATGGACGAGAAGGTCGCCACCAGGCTCGGCTTTGTCCCCAAGGCGTTCCTGCGCTCGTGGGCCTTCACCGCCCTCGACCCGAACTGGCAGCTGTTGATGGGGCCGTCGTTCGCGACGCCGATCGCACTGGACAAGGCCGGTCTCACCCTCGAAGACATCGATGTCATCGACATGCATGAGGCCTTCGCCGCTCAGGTGCTCTCGAACACGCAGGCATTCGCGTCCGTCGACTGGGCTCGGAAGCACCTTGGCCGTGACCAGGCCATCGGTGAGATTCCCGACGAGAAGTTCAACCTGTATGGCGGCTCGGTCAGCATCGGGCATCCCTTTGCCGCCACCGGCGCCCGCCAGATCCTGACCATGGCGAACGAGCTGCAGCGCCGCGACGCCGGGACCGCCCTGATCACCCAATGTGCAGCGGGCGGCCTCGGCGCCGCCCTCGTCCTGGAACGCTGAGCCGATGGACCTGAAGCACTTCAGATTCGCAGTCGAAGACGGCGTCGCGGTTGCCCTGCTCGACCGGGCCGGTGCGCCCATCAACACGATCTCACCCGAGGTCGGCGAGGAGCTCGAGGCACTCGCCGACCACGTGGCTGAGAAGGATGACATCGAGGCCCTCGTCATCGGCTCGGCGAAGCCGAGCGGGTTCCTCGCCGGCGCCGACATCAACTACTTCTTCGAGCTCACAACGGCGGAGCAGGGTGCCGCCGCGATGCGAAACCTCCATGCCGTACTCGCCAAGGTCGAAGCGCTCCACGCCGAGGCCGGGAAGCCGGTCGTGATGGCCATCGACGGACCGGCGCTCGGCGGCGGGCTCGAGGTGGCGCTGACCGGTTCGATGCGGATCTGCACCGTCCGCGCCAAGACCCAGCTCGGACAGCCGGAAGTCAGGCTCGGCATCATCCCGGGCGGCGGCGGCACACAGCGGCTCCCAAAGCTGATCGGGATCGCCGCTGCCCTCGACCTGATCCTCACCGGTCGGTCGGTTCGGCCGCACCGGGCGCGGAAGATCGGGCTCGTCGACGAGATCGTCCCAAAGGAAGTGCTCCTGGACGTCGCCAAGCAGCGCGCTCGCGAGTCGGTTGGCAATCTCGGAGAAGACGAATCGCCTTCGATGCGGGACCGGCTGTCTCCTTCCCACCTGCAGTCGCTGGCGCTCGAGCAGAACCCGGTCGGAAGAAAGCTCCTGTACAAGAAGGCGGAGGAGCAGATGCTCGCCGAGACCAAGGGCAACTACCCGGCGCCGCCGAGAGCCCTCGAGGCGGTGAAGGTCGGCATCGAGCTCGGCCCAGACGCCGGGTACGAGGCTGAGGCCAGGTTTGTCGGAGAGCTCCTGATGACCCCCGAGTCCGCAGCATTGCGAGGCTTGTTCTTCGCCACCCAGGCAATGAAGCACGCCACCGGGATCTCCAGCAATGCCAAGCCAAAGGAAGTCGACAAGGTGGCGGTGCTCGGCGGCGGGCTGATGGGGGCGGGCATCGCCTCAGTCAGCGCGATGAACGCCGGCTCAACCGTGCGGATCAAGGAAGTCGACAATCCCGGTATCGGACGCGCCCTCGCCCACGTTCGCGGCGAAATCGACAAGCAGGTGACGCGCAGGCGCCTGCGGGCCTTCGAGGGTGAGCAGGTGATGAACCAGGTCACCGGCTCCGTCGACTGGGAAGGATTCGACAACAGCGACCTCATCATCGAGGCCGTGTTCGAGAGCCTCGATCTCAAGCGGTCGCTCCTTGCCGAGATCGAAGCCGTCGTCGACGACGACGTCGTGTTCGCCTCGAACACCTCATCGCTCCCCATCGGTGACATCGCAGCCAAGGCCGCACACCCGGAGGCCGTCCTCGGGATGCATTACTTCTCACCGGTGGAGAAGATGCCGCTGCTCGAGGTCATCGTCACCGACGACACCGCCGACTGGGCGACCGCGACCGCCGTCGAATACGGCAAGCGCCAGGGCAAGACCGTGATCGTGGTCAAGGACGGTCCCGGCTTCTACACCACCCGGATCCTGATCCCGTACCTCAACGAGGCCTTCTACCTCCTCGGCGAGGGAGCATCGGTGGAGGCGATCGACCGGGCCACGGTCCAGTGGGGATTCCCGGTGGGACCGTTGCTGCTGGCCGATGAGGTTGGCATCGACGTCGGCGCCCACATCAGCGAGATCATGATCGACGCGTTCGGTGACCGCATGGAGGGCCCGAAGATGATGGCCGGGCTCGTCGAGGACGACCGCAAGGGCCGAAAGAACGGCCGCGGCTTCTACGAGTACGACGATAAGGGAAACCGCGGCGACGTAGACGAGACGGTGTACGGGGCCCTCGGGCTTGGGCCGCGAAGGGAGCTTCCCAAGTCTGAGATCCAGGACCGCATCTCACTGGCAATGATCAACGAGGCGGCACGCTGTCTCGAGGAAGGCATCCTGCAGTCGGCCCTCGACGGCGACATCGGGGCGGTGATGGGACTCGGGTTCCCCCCGTTCCGTGGCGGTCCCTTCTGGTGGATCGACGCCCGGGGCGCGGCCAGCATCGTCGAGCGGCTCGACGCATTTGCCAGGCGCCATGGCGACCGATTCGAGCCGGCCCAGATCCTGCGCGACCACGCCGAGGCCGAGAAGCAATTCCGGTAGGGGTGGGTTCAGATGGTGAGCGCGACCACGGGTGGGTGGGCGTCCCGGTACCCTCGCCGCCATGGCCAACGAGTTCCGACTCCCAGACATCGGTGAAGGGCTGACCGACGCCGAGATCGTCGAATGGCACGTCAAAGCCGGCGACGAGGTCACCACCGACCAGGGCCTGGTCGACATGGAGACCGCCAAGGCGGTCGTCGAGATCACCTCACCCTTCGCCGGCGTCGTGCTCCACCTCGGCGGCGACGACGGCGACACGGTCAACGTCGGCGACGTGTTGTTCGTCGTCGGTGAGGCGGGAGAGGAGTGGGAGGAAGTCGCGAGTCGCGAGTCGCGAGTCGCGAGTGAGGACCCTGCGAGCCAACGTCCAGCCTCGCCGGTCGCGGTTAAGGCGACGCCGATGGTCAGGAAACTTGCCCGCGACCAGGGTGTCGATCTGGCACCGATCACCGGCTCCGGGCCCGGCGGGTCGATCACCCGTGACGACGTGCTCGGGGCCGGATCCGCATCTGCGACGCTCGGCGATCGCGAGGAACGCAAGCAGCTCTCGAGGATGCGCCGCACGATCTCAGCCAACATGACCCGGTCCTGGCAGGAGATTCCCCACGTCACCGTCCAGGCAGACATCGACGCCACGCGACTGCTCGCCGCCCATCGCAGCCTCAAGGAGACCGGGCCATTCCCGCTCGAAACATTGATTGCCACCGCCGTCCTTCCGCTCCTCGTCGAGTTCCCCGCGTTCAACGCGGCGCTCGACGGCGATGACGTGATCTACAAGCAGCATTACGACCTTGGCTTTGCCGTTCATACCGACGAGGGGTTGCTGGTCGTCGTGACCCGCGATTCCGATCAGAAATCAACCGCGGACCTCGCCGCCGAGATCGCCGGCCTGGCCACACGAGCCAAGGAACGCCATCTGCAACCGGACGACGTCGCAGGCCAGACGTTCACCATCTCAAATATCGGGGCGATCGGCGCCGGTGGCGGGACGCCGATCATCCCCTGGGGAACAACGGCGATCCTGTCGCTCGGCCGGGCCAAGGACACACCGGTCGTGCGCAACGGCGACATCGTGGTGGCACCGGTGGCTCCGATGAACCTCTCCTACGACCACCGCCTCATCGACGGCGCCCTCGGTCAAGA
>CAXMOP010000049.1:0-24875 GCA_964195155.1 uncultured Kiloniellales bacterium
ACGCACGGGCGGTCGGGTCTCACCAGGGTCTTTGCCGGCAGTGTCACCGCGGGGGTGGTCTCCCAATCCCGCCGTGCCGTGGTCGTGATCCGACCCGACAGCTAGGCGTTCAGCGAGACCAGCCGCCCGCCATCGACGGGAAGATTGACCCCGTTCACATAGGCGGCAGCTTCCGATGCGAGAAAGGCCACTACCGCGCCGATGTCCTCGGGCGTGCCGAGGCGCCCGGTGGGAATCGAGGCGACCTGGGCGACGGCCATCTCTTCGATGGTGGTCCCGGCGAGCTCGGCGCGCCGCTCATTGGACGAGCGGAGACGGTCGGTATCGATGTACCCGGGGAGGACGTTGTTGACGGTGATGCCATAGCCACCCAACTCGGCCGCCAGGGTGCGAGCCCAGTTCGCCACCGCAGCTCGGATCGTGTTGGACACGCCCAGACCGCGGATCGGGGTCACCACCGAAGTCGAAATGATGTTGATGATGCGCCCGTACCCCATTTCGATCATGCCAGGCTGCACCGCCTGAACCAGCGCCTGGTTGGTGAGGATGTGCTGCTCGAAGGCGGCAGCGAGCGCCTCGGGAGCGGCCTCCTGGAGCGGGCCGGCGCCCGGTCCGCCGGTGTTGTTGACCAGGATGGCGACCGGCCCATTGGCTGAAACGTCGTGGGCGGCGGCATCGCGAACGTCCTTCCAGCCGGCGAAGTCGACCGCGATGAAATCGTGCTCCTGATCCACTGGTCGAGGGAGCTCACCCGCGATCGCCTCAAGGGCTTCAGCGTTGCGTGACATGAGCGTCACCGCGGCCCCGTGACCTGCCAGGGCCACGGCGGATCCTTGCCCGATTCCTCGCGACCCGCCTCCTACCAAGGCGCGCCGTCCCTCCAGTGTCAAGGTCATAGCAACCTCCCTCCGTCAAGCCGGAATCGGACGCTAGCGTTGCTCTGCGTTGCAATCGAGGTGCGATCGATGGAGGGTGGCCCCCCGTATAGAGCCGATCATGTGGGCAGTTTCCTGCGACCGCCGCAGGTCCACCAGGCACGCCGTGCGCACGCCGAGGACCGCCTGTCGGCCGAGGGGCTGCGAGCGGTCGAGGACGAGGCGATTCGCGCCCTGGTGATCCGTGAGGAAGCGGTCGGGCTGCGCGGCATCACCGACGGCGAGTATCGGCGAACCTTCTTCCACACCGATTTTCTCGAGCAGTTGGAAGGCGTCACCGTCACCGAGGGCAAGTTTCTCGCCAGATTCAAAAAGGATGACGGAACCGAGGTGGGGTTCACGCCACCGACCATGCTGGTTACCTCCCCGATCCGCCACGCCACGTCGATCCAGGGAGAGGACTTTGATTTCCTGGCGTCGGTGGTTACCCGTACCCCGAAGGTGTCGATTCCTTCACCGTCGATGCTCCACTTTCGCGGCGGGCGGGAGGCGGTGAGCGAGGAGACCTACCCCGACCTCGATCGGTTCTTCGACGATCTGACCGCGGCATACCGTGCGGAGATCGCCGACCTTGCGGCCCGCGGCTGCACCTACCTGCAACTCGATGACACCAACCTGGCCTATCTGTGCGACCCGGTGATCCGGGAGCGGACCGCGGCGAGGGGCGACGACCCGGATGACCTCGTCCACCTCTATGCGAAGCTGGTCAACGAATCGATTCGAGATCGGCCGGAGGGTATGACCGCGTCGATTCATCTCTGCCGGGGGAACTACCGCAGTGCCTGGGTGTCACAGGGCGGCTATGAGCCGGTGGCGGAGATCCTGTTCAACGAGATGGCCGTCGACGCCTTCTTCCTCGAGTACGACGACGACCGCTCCGGTGATTTCGCCCCGCTCCGCCATGTGCCGGCGGACAAGGAGGTCATTCTTGGGCTGATGAGCTCGAAGAAGCCACAAGTCGACGACGCCGACGCTGTGGCGCAACGCCTCGAAGAGGCGTTCACCTATCTCGACCCGGCCCAGACCGGGCTCAGCCATCAATGTGGATTCGCTTCAACGGTCGACGGCAATGAGCTAACCGAGGACGACCAGTGGCGCAAGCTCGAACAGACCGTCGCCATCGCCGCCGACATCTGGTCGAATCACTAGCCCGGGCAACACCTTCGACCGAAACGACCGGTCAGCGGGAGGTCGACTCTCCATCGAGACTTGTGGACGCGTTCCATGCGGCGACGGCACCGGCGGCGCTCTCGGCGATCGAGCCCAGCTCGATCATCGGAGAATCTCCGGCCGGTTTCCCCTGCGCGAAGTCTTCCTCGATGCCATCGCGAAAGCTCACGAGCTGGCGCTGCGCCCTTATCTTTCCCGCCCAGATCAGCGATCGCCACAGTGCACGGCGCAAGCCGCTTCCGGACAGACGCCCTGCCGTCGTGGTGAGCTCAGTGCCGCCGCCGTCGATCGGCGCCAGCTGATAGTCGATCACCATGGTGCTCGAACCGCCGGGGAGGTCGAGCGCCTGCTCGACCACCATCCGGTCGAAAGGCTCCCATTCGAGCACCACCTGCGGGGAGACGCTGTCGCCGTGGAAGCACTGATACGTAGAGCCGGGCCCAATCCGACCCGCCTTGCGGTCAGTTATCTCCATACGGTCGGATCCAAGCAGCAGTTTGCGAAACATCGGATCGCTCAGGTAATCCCACACGACCTGGGGTGGAAGCACGCTCTCCACCTCGATCGTGCCGAGCACCTCGCCCGGATCGAACACGAAGCGATCGTGGGTTGCGCGTGCCTCGTACACGGGTTGCATGTCCGTGACCCACATCGAAGCCTCGCCGAGGTCTGGCACGGTCTCGATGTGGTGGACCATTGAGGCGCCCGGGTCCTCGAAGCCAAGGGCTTCTACCGCGGCGTCGGTGCACAGCAGGTAGGCGCGGATGCCGGTGTCTGCGGTCACTGAGTTTTTCAGCAGCCGGTGGATGAGATTGACGTCGGTACCGAGCAGCTCGTCGTGGTCGCCGATCTTCTGGAGCACGAACGAGCCGAAGTGAACGAAGAACTTGAGGTCGAGTGACGACACGTTGGCGCAGGCGTTGCACTCACAGCTGTTGTTCAGCACCATCAACTCGATGGCCTTGCGAAAATCGACGTAGGTGGTCTCGATGGTCTCCAAGAACGTCTGACCACTCACGAACCCGGCTTCAAAGCCATAGCTGATGACGGCGTCGCCCTCGAGGCGCGAGATGATCAGTGGGCTCCGGGTGTGCTCGATCAAGAGCTCGAGGAGATCGGTGAGGGTTCCCTGGGCGTGCTCGAGCTCAGAGTCGTTCAGGTACGCCGTGTACCCGGTGATGTCCGCGATGAGGATAAAGCCGCGCTGTTCCATCTCGTTGCGAGCCTATCGCGGCGCCGCACTCAGCGGTCTGAGGCGCTCAGGGCGCCGTCGAGATCTCGCCACAGATCCTCGGCATTTTCGATGCCGACGCTGAGGCGCAGCATCGATTCGGGCACGTGCTCCTGTCCGGGATTCGCCGCTCGTCGTTCCATCGTCGATTCGACGGCGCCGAGACTGGTGGCGTGGCGGATAAGCCTGATGTTCTGGCACACGAGATCGGCGGCAGCGGCCCCACCGGCGACGTCGAACGAGATGATGGTGCCGTAACCACCGAGTTGCGCTGCCGCGATTTCGTGGGTGGGATGACTCGGCAGACCTGGATAGCGAACGATGTCCACCGCACGGTGCTCCTCGAGTCGTCCGGCCAGGATCTCGGCCGTGGCCTGGGCCCGGGCGAGTCGAAGCGCCAGGGTGCGTGCCCCGCGCAACGCCAGGTACGCCTCCAACGTCCCCGGCGTCGCACCAGCCAGCATGCGCACGCTCCGCAGACGCCCGAGGAGCTCGTCGTCTCGCGTCGTGACCACCCCGGTGAGCAGGTCGGAGTGACCGCCGATGAACTTGGTCCCCGACTGCATCGACACGTCGGCTCCCAGCTCGAGCGGCTGCTGGTTCAATGGTGTGGCAAACGTGTTGTCCACGCCAAGGATGGAGCCCGGCTTGCGGGGAGCAGCACAGATCGCCGCGAGGTCCGCGACCGTGAGCATGGGGTTCGATGGAGATTCCAGCCAGATCAGGTCGGCGTGAGCCGCGGCATCGATCCAGGCCGCGGTGTCATCGACCTCCAGATGGGTCAGGTTCCAGAGGCCGCGCTCGGCGCCGTCGGCGGCAAGCCCGAGAACTCCCTGATAACAATCCCGTGGCAGCACCACATTGGCCCCCGCTTGAAGCTGGTGGAAGAGGGCTGCGACCGCTGCCATACCGGAGGAGAACGCCACGGATTTACCGCGCTCCAAACCGCCCACGAGCTCCTCGAGCGCCTCCCAGGTCGGCGATCCGTCGTCGCGCGCATATCCGCGGAGATGCCCGAGGAGAAAATTCGACGCCGGGACCATCGGCGTATTGAGCGGATCGCCGGGCTCGGACGGCCGCCCCGCGGCCACCAACCAGGTATCTGCGGTGAGGTGGTGTTCGTCAAGCTTCATGGGTTCCTCCCGTCGCGCCGACTCGTTCTTCAATCCTGCCCGGCATCCGACGCGCTGCGGATCGCCTCCAGAAAGGCATCGCCGAAGGTCTCCAGCTTCTTGGGGCCGACACCGCTGATTGACAGCAGCTCGGCTTCCGTTTTCGGCTGCGCCTCGGTCATTGCCAGCAGGGTGGCGTCACTGAACACCACATAGGCGGGGACGTTCCGCTCATCGGCCAGGCGCCGTCGCAACTGCTTCAACGCCTCGAAGAGCGGCGAGTCGCGCAACGCGTCGATCGCCGCAATGTCGGCCGGCCGTGTCGCTCGCGGTGTCTCCGTGATGCCCCCCAGGATGTCTGCTTCGAGGCAGATGTCACAGGACGTCCCGCATGGCGCCAGGCTTTCCCCAAACCAGCCCGCCACCGACTGATGGCGGCACGATCGCCGTTCTGCCCAGTCGTACATCGAGCGCACCTGGCGGCGATGCCACTCGGCGTGCTCGGAGGAATCGATCATCCGATCCAGGCTGATGACATCTGCCCACGAGTAGAAGAGGATGCAATCGCTGGGAAGGCCATCTCTTCCCGCCCTGCCGATCTCCTGGTAGTAGCCCTCGATGGACTTTGGCATGTCACGGTGGATGACGTACCGGACGTTGGACTTGTCGATTCCCATGCCGAACGCAACGGTGGCGCACACGACTTCGACGTCATCGCGGCTAAACGCGTCCTGCACGAGCGTGCGCTCTTCTGCTTCCATGCCGGCGTGGTAGGGGAGGGCTCGGATTCCGAGACTGGTGAGGTACTCGGCGGTCGACTCGGCCGACTTCCTCGACAGCGTATAGACGATGCCACTTTCGCCACGGCGAGCGAGACAGAGCTTGCCGATCGACTCCTTCACCCTGATACGGCGTCCGTCGTGCTCTCCTTTCTTGTACACGGAGATGTGCAGATTCGGTCGGAAGAACGAGCCGCGGAAGCGGACCGGCTCTGCGAGCCCGAGCTGGCTCTCGATATCCCTGGTGACCTCTGTGGTCGCGGTGGCGGTGAGGGCAAGCACGGGAACACCGAATCGCTCCTTGAGGCCGCGCAGGTTGCGGTAGGCGGGTCGAAAATCGTGGCCCCACTGGCTGATGCAGTGTGCCTCGTCGACGGCGACGAGCCGCAGGTCGATGCCGGCGAGGGCAGACCCCACCGAGGCTTCGATCCCTTCCGGGGCCGCATACACCAGCTCGTATTCGCCACGTCGCAGCAGTTCGACGCGATTTCGCCGCTCCTCGGGCTCCAAACTGGAGTTGAGGAAGGTTGCTCTTACCCCGATCTCGGTCAGCCCATCGACCTGATCCTTCATGAGGGCGATGAGCGGGGAAACGACGAGGGTCGTACCGCCGAGAACCCGGGCAACGAGCTGGTAGGCGAGCGACTTCCCGGCGCCGGTGGGCATGATCCCGATGCAGTCCCTGCCGGTGATGACGGCCTCGATGATGTCGCGCTGTCCCGGTCGGAACGACGAATATCCGAAGGTGTCGCTGAGTTCCCGATCGACCGAGGCCATGCGGGCGTCGGTGATCGTGGCGGCGAGCTCCTGGAGGGATGCGACGCTGACGGACGAGAAGGCTGCGGGATGGGTGTGCCACGCGTTCCGAAGCTCGGCGAGCAGATCGGCGCTCTGATCGATGTGGTCTGCTGCGATCAGTGATCGAATTTGGTCGATCTGCTCGGGTACCTCGGTGGCCCCCTGCTGTTCGGTCACGGCTGCGAAGGTAGTGCCGCGGGGAGGTCAATCACCCGGTGCGGGTCTGGCAACGGTGCTCGATCATCGAGCCGAGCGCCGATGACGCGGGTCGGATAGGCTTTCGCGGCGGGGGACGGAGTCGAGGAGCACGCGATGAAGGCTCAGGTTCGAGCGTACGAGCAGGCACCGGTCGAGGTCGCTGCGTCGGCGCTTCCCCCACCGGTAGTCACCTACATCGGACCGGGCAACGTATGGCGTCTCGAGGAGGCCTATTCGTACCAGGACGGCGACAACGTGATCACGGTCCCGGCCGGGTTCGAGTTCGACCTAGCCTCGATTCCCCGTGCGCTCTGGTGGCTGATCTCGCCATTCGAGCTCTCGATCGCGGCGCCGCTCCTCCACGACTTCCTGTACCAACACCAGGGCGATCCGCCCCCGGGATCGATCGTCCCGCCCCGGACCTACTCCCGGGCCGAAGCCGACGATCTCTTCCGCACGGTGATGGAGCAGGAGGGTGTGCCGTCCTGGCGCCGCAGCCTTGCCTACGCCGGGGTCCGTGCTTTCGGCTGGTTGGGTTGGAGGAAGGCCTAGTTCACGTTCGACGAATTCACCGACCGGCGGGTTGCTCGCTGCCCGCCACCGCCCGCGGGTCGCGCGGGCGCGGATGGTTGGTCTGAATCATGGTGATCCGTGCGGACGGCATGAGGTACGGTTGGGGGGTGCAGGACGTGCTCTCGCTGCCAGACGCCTACAACGCCGCCGTCGATTTCATCGACCACGCTCCGGCGCCCGACGACAAGACGGCGTTCATCGACCGGGCGGGCACGCACACCTACGGTGACCTGAAGCGCCGCGTCGACAGCGTGGGATCGGCGCTGCTCGGCATGGGGCTCGGGCGCGATGATCGGCTGGCGATGGCCATGCTCGACGCCTTCGACTTCCCCGGCGTGTTCTGGGGTGCCATCAAGGCGGGGATCGTTCCGATCTGCATGAACACCCTGCTCACCACCGAGAGCTACGACTACGTGCTCCGAGACTGCCGGGCGCGTGCGCTCGTCGTTTCCGAAGAGCTGCTCGAGCGGTTCGCGCCGATTCTTGATGACCTTCCCGACCTGGAGCACGTCATCGTCGCCGGCGCCGACGACGGACGGCACACCACCCTCGACGAGCTGCTCGCCACAACGTCCGGTGAGTTGGCCGCGGCCGACACCGCCGGGGACGACGTTGCCTTTTGGCTGTACTCCTCTGGCTCCACCGGCCTCCCCAAGGGTGTGCGGCATCGTCACGGATCGCCGGCACAAACCGCTCACACGTACGGTCGCACCGTCCTCGGGCTGGAGGAACACGACGTGGTCTACTCGGCGGCCAAGCTCTTCTTTGCCTACGGGCTCGGCAACGCCATGACGTTTCCACTTCGCGTCGGCGCCACCGCGGTCCTGCTCGACGGCCGCCCCACCCCAGATGCGGTCATGGAGATCATGGCGATTCATCAGCCGACTGCGTTCTTCGGAGTTCCCACGCTGTATGCAGCGTTGTTGGCGGACGAGGCAAACACGCCAGAGACCGGGAGTTCCCGGCTCCGCGTCTGTGTCTCTGCGGGGGAGGCGCTTTCCGAGGTGGTGGGCAATGCGTGGGAGGAGCGGTTCGGGGTCCCGATCCTCGACGGCATTGGCTCCACCGAGATGCTTCACATCTTCGTCTCCAACCGCCCCGGCGACATCCGCTACGGCTCGTCTGGTACTCCGGTGCCCGGCTACGAGGCGAGGATCGTGGACGAGTCGGGGGGTGAGGTCGCCGCCGGTGCGCTCGGCGAGCTGCTCATCAGTGGGCCCTCGACCGCAGCCGGCTACTGGAACCAGGATGAAAAGGACGCCGCGACTTTTGAAGGGCCGTGGACCCGCACAGGGGACAAGTACGTGCAGGATGCGAACGGCTATTACCACTACGGCGGTCGCAGCGACGACATGTTCAAGGTGGGCGGCAACTGGGTTTCCCCGTTCGAAGTCGAGTCGACCATCGCCGAGCACGAGGCGGTGCTGGAGGCGGCGGTGATCGGAAGCCCGGATGAGGCAGGAAACCTCAAGCCAAAGGCATACGTCATCCTCCTCCCAGGGGGGTCGGGTGACGACGGCCTCATGGCGGTCCTTCAGGAGTGGGTCAAGAGTCGGCTCGAGCCATGGAAGTACCCGCGCTCGATCGAGTTCGTCGACGAGTTCCCCAGAACAGCGACCGGGAAGATCCAGCGCTTCAAGCTCCGCGAGCTCGACCACACCTCGTGACTCCGGAGGCGATCGACTTTCGCACCCACCCGACTCGGTATCGGCACTGGCGGCTGACCATCGACGGGCCGGTGGCGCGTCTCGACCTCGACGTCGACGAGCAGGCGGGGCTCGGGGACTACGAGCTCAAGATGAACTCCTACGACCTTGGCGTGGACATCGAACTCAACGACGCCGTGCAACGGTTGCGTTTCGAGCATCCTGAGGTCGGTGCGGTGCTCATCGGCTCGCTGCATGACCGCGTTTTCTGCTCGGGAGCGAATATCACCATGCTCGCCGAATCGAGCCACGCACTCAAGGTCAATTTCTGCAAGTTCACCAACGAAACGCGCCTGGCGATGGAGGATGCAACGCGGAACTCGGGTCAGCGCTACCTCGCAGCAATCAATGGAACGGCTGCCGGCGGTGGCTACGAGCTCGCCCTGGCGTGCGACTCCATCATGCTGGTCGACGACGGCTCGGCATCGGTTGCGCTACCGGAACTGCCTTTGCTTGGCGTGCTGCCGGCAACCGGGGGCCTCACCAGACTGGTAGACAAACGACACGTACGCCGCGATCTCGCGGACGTGGTGGCCACCACGGAGGAGGGAGTCAAGGGGAAGCGCGCCCTGGACTGGGGCCTGGTCGATGAGCTGATTCCCGGATCGCGCTTTGCTGAGGAGACCGTACGTCGTGCCCGCGATGATGCCGCCGACAAACCGACCGTGCAGGGCATCGAGCTCCGAGATCTCCAGCGAACCATCGAGGGCGACGTCATCTCTTATCAATACCTACGGATCGAAATCGATCGCGAGGGACGGGCGGCGACCATACGGATCTTCGGCCCCTCCGAGCCTCCGCCGGCAGACCCAAAGGCGGCCACCGATCTCGGCGACGCCTTTTGGCCCCTTGCCGTGACCAGGGCTCTCGAAGATGCGTTGCTCCACCTTCGCGTCAACGAGTTCGAGATCGGAACGCTGCTCCTGGTGACCGAAGGTGTCCCGGACCTCGTACTCGCCCACGACGGCTTCCTCCGCGACCACGCCGAACACTGGCTGATCGCTGAGATCATCCTGTTTCTCACGCGGACACTGAAGCGGATCGACGTCACCTCTCGCTCGACCATCGCCCTCGTCGAGCCCGGCAGCTGCTTCGCGGGGCTGCTCACAGAGCTGGCGCTCGCCGCCGACCGAAGCTACATGTTTGACGGCATGCCAGACGATGCCGCGACACGTCCCGCCGAGTTGCAACTGACCGAGATGAACCTGGGTGCCCTCCCGATGGGGAACGGTCTGAGCAGGTTGGCGACCCGGTTCTGGGGCCGGCCCGATGCGCTCGCCGACGCCGAGAACGCCGCGGGTCGCCGGCTGTCGGCCGGGGATGCCGAAGCCCTCGGGCTCGTAACCTTCGCCCTCGACGCCATCGACTGGGAGGACGAGCTCCGGCTCGCCCTCGAGGAACGAGCCAGCTTCTCGCCGGACTCGCTCACCGCCATGGAGGCCAATCTGCGCTTTGTCGGTCCCGAGACCATGGAAACGAAGATTTTCGGACGGCTGAGCGCCTGGCAAAATTGGGTGTTCCAGCGGCCGAATGCCTCAGGCGAAGCGGGGGCGCTCCGCAGATACCGCACGGGGCGGCGCCCCGAGTTCGACAAGAAGCGGGCCTGAGGTGAGCGACACCGTCGACTACGACCAGCTCATCCCAAACAACGTCGGACTCGCCGACGACGCCAAGCTGCGCCGAGCGCTCGAGGCGTGGCATCCGGGGTACATCGACTGGTGGAAGACGATGGGGCCGGACGGCTTCCAGGACGCTTCGGTGTGGCTTCGCACCGCGGTCAGCGTGGAACGGGAAGGGTGGGCCAAGTTCGAGTATGTCCGCATGCCCGAGTACCGGTGGGGGATCCTGCTGGCACCCGCGGTCGAGGGCCGCACCATCCCCTTCGGGGAGCACCTCGGTGAACCGGTGTGGCACGAGGTTCCCGGCGAGTACCGTGCCCTACTGCGGCGGATCATCGTCGTACAGGGAGACACCGAACCTGCGTCCGTGGAGCAGCAGCGCTACCTGGGGATGACTGCTCCCTCCCTCTACGACCTTCGCAACCTGTTCCAGGTCAACGTCGAGGAGGGCCGTCATCTGTGGGCGATGGTGTACCTGCTCCAGAAGTACTTTGGCCGCGACGGACGTGAGGAGGCGGCCGAGCTGCTCGAGCGACGATCGGGCGATGCCGACAAGCCGCGCATCCTCGGCGCATTCAATGCGGAGACACCGGACTGGCTTTCCTTCTTTCTGTTCACATTCTTCACCGATCGCGACGGAAGGATGCAGCTCGAGGCGCTTGCCCAGTCCGGATTCGACCCGTTGTCGAGGACCTGCCGGTTCATGCTTGCCGAGGAGGCGCACCACATGTTCGTGGGTGTGACCGGGGTGAGCAGGATCGTCGAGGCAACGGCCGTAGCGATGGAGGCCGCGGGCATCGAGGACCCGCACGACACCGAGGCGATCCGCGCCCTCGGAGTCATCGACTTCCCAACGATCCAGCGGAAGATCAACCTCCACTGCTCGCTCACGTTGGATCTCTTCGGCTCCGAGCTGTCCACGAACTCCTCCACCTACTTCAACGCCGGGGTCAAAGGCCGGTTCCACGAGGATCGGCTCGAAGACGATCATCGGCTGCTCGACGCCACCTATCCCGTCCTCGAGTACCACCAGGGCAGCTTGCGCACCATCGAGGCTCAAGCGCTTCACGCGCTCAACGCCAGGCTCCGCGATGACTTCGTCGAGGACTGTGCCGGCGGTTTTCGCATGTGGAACCGGCAGATCGCCGAGCACGGTATCGACTACCAGCTCCGGATTCCCCACGTCGGGTTCAACCGGCAGGTCGGACACTTCCGTGACGTGGAGGTCTCTCCGGATGGGCCTCTGATCGATCCGGCCACCTTCGAGGCGAAGCGCGCCGACTGGCTCCCCACCGAAGACGACGCCGCGTTCATCGTGGAGCTCATGAGACCGGAGCAGACGCCTGGAGAGTTTGCGACGTGGATTGCGCAGCCGTCGCGGGGTGTCGACCAGAAGCCGCTCGATTTCGAATACGTCCGTCTTCCCTGACGATCGGGCCCGCAAAACGCGATCCCGCGTAGGGTTTGCGTCAAACCCTTTGGGGGGAGTTAGGAGTCCCGGCTATCGGGCGATCACGATCGCGGTCGGTTCGGCTGATCACCGCAGGCCTGGTGGCAACAGCGCTGGTGGTGGGGGCGCCGACGCTTGCCATTGCGAGCGACGGCTCTCTCGACGATACGTTCGACAGCGATGGAAGGGTCACGACCGACTTCGGCGGGTTCGACCGCGCCCAGGACGCGGTCCTCCAGCCGGATGGCAAAATCGTTGTGGTTGGTGCTGCCGGCTTCGACGGGTTCGGGCTTGCTCGTTACCAGCCCGACGGGTCGCTCGACGCCGGATTCGGCAGTGGCGGCCTCGTCAGGGGGCCGTTTGCCGATCCGGTCACCGGCATGACGGCGAACGGGGTTGCCTTGCAGGCCGACGGGAAGATCGTGGCGGCGGGCCGTTTCTTCGGTGACTTCGCACTCGCTCGTTACCACCCCGACGGTTCGATCGACCCGACGTTTGGTAGGGATGGCACGGTCGTCACCGACTTTGGAGATCCGTTTCTTTCCGACGAAGCCAACGCGGTCGCGGTGCAGACCGACGGGAAGATCATCGCGGCCGGGTCGGCGGCGGGCGGAATCGGGATAGCCCGCTACAACTCCGACGGCTCGTTGGACACATCGTTCGGGAGCAGCGGCATAGTCATGGTCGACCTGGGGATCGAAGTGCCGTTCGCTTCTGCGATTGTGATCCAGCCCGACGGCAAGATCGTGATCGCCGGCGGGAGCGACCCAGTGACGATCACCCGGTCCGACCTGCTTGTCATGCGTTTTCTCGAGGACGGGTCGCTCGACAAGGAATTCGGCATTGATGGAATTGTCCGCGGTGCCCCGGACGTGCGCGGGCGGTTCAACGATGTGGCGCTGCAGCCGGACGGGAGGATCGTTGCGGCCGGTGGGCGCACCGTTCCCCCCGATAGCGATGGCGTCGCCGTTGTGCGATACAACACGGACGGGTCGGTCGACACCACCTTCAGCAACGATGGCCTTGCCACGGGCCCGTTCGGGTCCGCCGCAACGCTCAATGCCGTCGCCATCCAGCCCTTTGTGGCCGGCTTCAAGATCGTCGTTGCTGGCAGGACGAACAGCTTCGGACTGGCTCGGTACGACGAGGACGGGTCGCTCGACACCACCTTCGGCACCGGCGGCTCAACGATCACCGACGGCACCTTCGAGACCGCCAATGCGGTGCTGGTGCAGGATGACGGTCAGATTGTCGTTGCCGGCAACGCGTCCGGCGACTTCGGCGTCGTCCGCTATAACACCGCAATCGTGACCGAGCCAACGGTCGGCCTCGTCGACCCGGCGCAGGGTCTCTGGCACCTGCCCACCGATGCCGCGAACGTCATCCCGTTCTACTACGGCAACCCGGGGGACATTCCGATGGCGGGGGACTGGGATTGCGACGGGATTTCCACGCCGGGTTTGTTCCGGCCCACGGACGGGTTCGTGTACCTGCGGAACAGCAACACCCAGGGGATCTCCGACCTGCGGTTCTTTGTCGGGAACCCTGCCGACGCTCCGCTCGCCGGTGACTTCGACGGGGACGGCTGTGACACGGTTTCCCTGTATCGACGGCAGACCCAGGAGTTCTTCATCTTCAACGAGCTCGGCGAGAACGGCGGGGGCCTCGGCGCCGCCGAATTCTCCTTCGAGTTCGGGAACCCGGGCGACCAGCCGGTGGTCGGCGATTGGGACGGCGACGACTCCGATGAGGTCGGCCTGCACCGGGAATCCTCCGGGCTCTTCTACTGGCGGAACACGCTCAATACCGGTGTCGCCGACGGCTCCATCATCTACGGGGACCCCGGCGACCGATTCGTCGCCTGGGACTGGGGGGTCGTCGATGGCGCCGACACACCGGGCGTGTTCCGTCCATCCGATCAAACCTTCTACTTTCGCCACACGCTCACGACCGGAGTCGCGGACTCGCAGTTCCGTTGGAACGGCGCCGAGGCCGACTGGCTGCCGGTAGCCGGCGACTTTGGACTCGACTGATCAGCATCGATGGGACCGTGGCTCGGCGGCGTGGACTCGATGCTCGCCGGGACAGCCGCATATAGTTGACACCGGCTATCCATATGAGGTCGTGTGCCGGCACCGGTCCAGCGAATCCGCGGCGAGGCTCTATCGGCTCGTCTACTCGGTGGCACGGGGGTCGCGGGTATCGCCTACTTGGTCGTGACGTTTGTCTTTCTCCACTTCGTTCAATGGAGACTTCACCCCGGCGAACACTTCATCAGCGAGTACGTCCACGGCCAATTCGGTTGGTTGGTGACTGTGGCCTTTTTCGTCGGCGGTATCGGCACCCTGGCGCTGGCGCTCGGGCTCCACCGATCTTTGGAGTCGGGAGAGCGGGTGGCAACGTCAATTGCGCTCATCACGAGTGCCGGTGTCAGCTTCATTGCCTTGGGCATCTTCAAGATCGACCCCCTGCTCGAAGATGGAACAACCGGCTACACCCCGACGGGGATCGCGCACCTGGTCGCGACACTTGTTCTCTTTGTCAGCTTGATTATCGGCGCCCTCACGCTGCGGAGCGTCTTCGCCGGCGATCCGAGGTGGCGGGGATTGGAACCTGCGGCGCTCCGGCTGACGTTGGCGATGTTGGTGGCACCCATCGTGATGTTCGCAGTTCCCCAGCAGGCGGTTGGCCTCGCCCAGCGAGCCTTGGTCGTCGTCCTATTGAGCTGGCTTGCCGTCATCGGCTGGTGGATGCGTCGACTCGATCCGGTTGCGCGCCCAGAGCGTGCGCCAAGCGTCTCGCATGCACCGGTGATGTCGACCTTCAACTATGGGTCGAGGGCCCTCCCGATTCTGAGTGAGGCTGGCGAGGAGCCCGGCGCGTTCGGTTCACGGTCTGGGGTCCGCGTCCGTCGGCGCGCCGCCAGGCGGCCCTGGCTGTCCATCGGCCAACAGTTGATCGAAGGCATACCGGCGCTCAAGATCACGCGACACTGACCAGGAGGATGCTGAACAATGACGGGTGCTACGGGCCGCCGCTCGCTCGCGTGTTGTGGTGACTCCGTTTCTCCCGGACGCGACGGCCCTCCGGAGGATTGCTCAGCACCCTCCCAGATCGCAACGGCTTTTTCGTGGCGCGGAAGAAAACCCGTGTTAGTCGGATGCTGAACAATGACGAGTGCCATGGGCCGCCGCTCGCTTGCGTGTTGTGGTGACGCGGATACTCCGGCCGCGACGGCCCTCCGGAGGATTGTTCAGCACCCTCCTAGTCGATTGTCTTGGCGGCGGCGGTGAGGTTGGTCAGCTTCGATTTCGCGGTTTCTAGATCCAACATCCCAAGGCCGCAATCGGGTGCTGCCACCAGGCGCTCGGGGTCGATGTGTGTCAGGGCTTCGCCGAGGCGCTGGCGGATCTCTTCAACCGGTTCGACGCGAGTCTTGGCGATGGCGAGCAGCCCGAGGATCACCGTGCTTCGCTCAAACAGTTCCAGCAGGCGAAGATCGACCGGGCGGTGGGCATCTTCTATCGAAATGGCGTCGACCGATGCCAGGTCGAGCGCCTCGGCGAGCTCGAAGTATGCGGCGGGATCGGCCTTGAAGACGTCCTCGGCCGGCTGATCGAGGTGGCGCGGGTAACCACAGCACAGGTGAACGATGCGTTGTACCTCCGCCGGCAGACCGGCGAAGCAGCGTTCGAGATCTTCGATCCCGAATGCCAGCGCCTCGTCGGTCTTGCGAGCGAATACCGGTTCGTCCACCTGGATGTAGCGGCAACCCGCCGCTGCAAGTGCCCGGATCTCAATGTTGAGGGCGTCGGCCAGGTCGCGGTTGAGACGCTGCGGGTCTCCGTAATGCCCGTCGGCGACGGTGTCGGCGATGGTCATCGGGCCCGGGACGGTGATCTTGATCGGTTGCGATGAGTACGACTGGGCGATCTGGTAATCGGAGGGAAGGAATCTCTCCTTGGGAAGGACCCGGTCGATGATCGTTGGCACCTCGCGTTCCCACGCCCCGGTTCGAATCTCGCGCAGCTCGAGGTGTTCGAAGTCGACGCCGCTGAGGTGTCGCAGGTGGTAGAAGATGTAGTGCTCTCTGCGCATCTCTCCGTCGGTGGGGACGTCCACGCCGGCGTCGATCTGCGCCGTAACCGCTTCCTGGGTGGCGAGCGCAAAGCGTGCCTCGAGGTCGCGGCTATCGAAGTGCAAAGCGTCGAAGCTTGGCGAATACGGCCGCTGGAACCAGTCACGAACGGGCACATAGTCCGGCTTGGGAAAGGAGCCGATGGTCGTGGTGAGAACCTTGGTCACGATCTCGGCGCACCGTAGCCAAGCCCCCCGGTGCCTGTTCGAGAATGGGCGCAATCGCTGCCGGTCACTCTGGTGAGTGTCGGATGGGTCGGGTCGCAAGATGCATCATGGGGCAACCTTACGATGCGAAATCGGCACACCAGACGTCCACCCGCTACATGTGGGAATGGGTGCCCCCGTCACATCCATTCGACTTGTGACCGGTAACTCGCGACTTGTTCCTTGTTCCCCCATACGGTGGGGGGCTGCCTGAGCAGCCCCCCAAACGACCCACTTGTCGTTTGAACCGCGGGCGCGTTGAGTGGCGGCGACGAATACGGCAACACGACCCACCCGATTGCAGAGGAAGGAGGTGCCGCATGAGTGCTATCGAGCGACTCGAACGGGCCAACCCCGTGCCGGATGAAGACAGGTTGCTGGCCGCTCCCGGCGCCATGGATGCCTTCGTTTCCTCCGTGAAGGAAAGGAGCGGGATCGTGAAAGAGACTCAGAGGAAGACTTCCGGGGTAGAGGATCGGCCACCGATTGAGGTGCCGACAGGATCTGGGCCAGGTGAGGCAGTCGCGGTTGAGGGGTCGAGAAGGCGTTATAGCCTGGTCGCGGCCGCCGCGGTGGTTGTGTTGGTGATCGGAGCCGCGGCAGCGATCTTGACCCTGAGCGGTGACGGCGGGAACGACGTCGTTGCCGCCTCACCTACGACGCCCGGCCCGATCACGTCCTTTGCGGACATCGCAGGGACTACCTACGAGCGCCAAGGCCCCGGTTCCCCGCGGTACATCCTCTTCTTTGAGGATGGAACCTTCCACGAGTCGTCGAACCGAGACTTGATCGTGGACCGGCCGTCGCACGTTTTTACGACCAGGTTTGAGGGGACGCAGGTCCTCATAACAGAAACCATCGCTCGCTGTCTCGACCAGGCTGGCACCTGGGAGATCCACCTACTGGAAAACGGCAACCTGCAGTTCGTGGCCATCGACGAGGACCCGTGCGTGGGGCGATCAAGCCTCCTGCAAAGCGGGTTTGCGCCCGTTCCGTAGGTCGGGATGGTGGTGCGTGTCCGGTTCCCCTGGAAGCCCTCGGCTGGGTGTTCTCCCACGGTCGCCGAGGAGCCGTACTTGGAGCCACACCCCGACGGGTGAATCGTGGTCGAGCGGATTGTTGTGTAGGCCGATCGCGACTTGCGACTCTCTTCAGCCTCGGCAGCAATCGAAAGCGCACCGAGGGACGTGCTCATCGGTTCACCGTGTCAGAACTGCAGTGGCGGAAGCCCCGGCGACCGCTCTGCAAGGTCGTCGAACCGCACCACCGCCCCGGTTTCCGGTGCGCTGAATGCACCGCGGATTGACACGTAGATGCGGTCTTCGGCGTCGATCAGCAGGGCCGTAGGGAAAGGCAATCGCTCGATCAACACTTGCCCGTCCTGCCATCCGGTGCCCGTCGGTGCGAACCGCAGGAGACGCCCCGTCTTGCCCCGGTACGGATGGTCGGTCTCGGTGCCGTCGATGAACTCGAGGATGTAAAGGCGACCCTCGGAGTCGAAGGCCATATCGATGGGCGTCGTCAGGCCGTCGATCGCCACATCGAAAGTGCCATCCGGGTGCAGCCGGAGGATTGCTCCATCTCCGGTGGCGTGTGGGAGTTGGCTGAACGAAGTCACGTATGGCGCCCCATCCGGTCCGCGGACAATGCCGGTCAACACTTCATGGCCCTCCACCTCGGAGAACACCTGGATCCCGCCGTCGAGACTCGCCGCCAGCACCTGTCCGGTGGCGCCGTCGGTCACCAGGAAGCGTCGCTGCTCCGGGTCGGGGATCATCGAGTAGGGATTGGAGAAGACCGTGGTTTCGTCGAAGAAATCTGGTTCCGCGGTCATCGCAAAAGCCAGGAAGTCGGCCACGACCTCGGGTGGATTCTCGGAGCCTGTGAGCCTCATGATCTTGCGGGCGAGGGTTCCCTCGCTCTCACCCGTCAGGAGGTAGAGGTCGCCGTCCATCTCCGCGAGGTCGGCTGGTCCCGTCGTGTTACCGGTGGCATTGTATTGCACATAAGGCAGACGGTCGATGATTCGCTCGCGGTGCCCCCCGGCGTCCAGGCAGGTGACCGAACCGGTCTCAGCCCGGTTGGCGGTAGGCCCATCTTGAACCTCTTGATCTTCCGCCAGCCGACCTGCCTCGGCGACGCACAGGGTGCCGTCGGCTTGGAGCCACAAGCCCCTCGGTTCGTTCAGGCCGTCGACGATCTCCTGGTGCCCCGGCTCACCCCCGGCGCATGCGGCCGCCACGAGCACGGTGACCAGGGCGAGAACCCGGCGCAGCCCGTTCTTCGCCGCGGATCGACCCAGGCGTGGCACCGTGCCGCGCCGCGCGCCTGGAAGTGTCGTCCAGGGACGCAACGAATCGGGCGACAGGAGGGTGCTGAACAATGACGCGTGCCATAGGCGGCCGCGTGCTTGAGGGTTGCGGCGACTCGGTTTCAACCGACCGCGTCGGCCCGCTGGAGGATTGCTCAGCACCCTCCTAGGAGCTCCCCTCGGTGTCGATCGTGTACGTGACGTTGCGACCATGCTCTCCGGAGCCGTGACCGTAAAGACCCCATTGCGGGAAATTGAAGTCGGAGGTGACCGAAGCCGGCAGGAGCAGCGTTGCTTCGAGAAATGCCTCGAGGTCGGGCACGCTGTAGATGTTGACTTCGTAACCCCAGCCCGCCAACTCATCGACCAACTCGCGTATCGGGTCACGATTCCAATTGATCGAGAATCGGCTGATGCCCCACGAGGTCAACAACTCCAGCGTCGCGTGCGCGTCTTTGGGAGCGGCGACGATCAAGGGAGACAGCCAGCCGATCGGGGCCTGGACGATGGCATCGGGATGCTCGGTCCGGATACGACGGAACCCCTCCTCGCCGGTGGTCTCGATATCTCCGTTGAACCAGAGCCGATCTTCGGTGAACTCGGTATCGGCGACGATCTCCAGCACGCGGTCAAGCACGTCGGGACCCCCCTTGAGGTCGAGTTTGATGCCCCGGTCCTGCTTGGCGACTGCGAGCACCATCTCGTCGAGCGTCAGCCATACTTCGTCGGGGAGGGGCGGCCGATCCTCAAAGGAATCGTGGCGGAGGATGAACTCGCCTGCGGAGTTCCGACGTACGTCGACTTCGGCCCAGAACACCTCGGAAGCGATGAACTGACGCAGATTCGCCCTGTCGTTGATCCCGTGCCACACCAGTTGCACTCGTGGCGGGAGCGCGCTCTCGCCCGGCACGAGGTCGGTGAGGCGATAGTCATTGCCGCCGGCCGTGCCGCTGGGTATTGAGCCACGCTGTGACTCGAAGATCGTGTTGGCGTGCAAAAGCAGCACCCCGGTCTCCTCGGCCACGGGTGCAAGCGCCTCGAGCACGTGTGGTTCGTTGTCGATGACGGCGAACACGTGATATCCCTCGGCGAGAAAATGTTGCAGCCCGGCGATCTTGCTTGTTTCGATCTCCTCGCCCCATTCACCGCGATTCATATGGAGGAGCTCGTCGGTGAAGTTCACTCCGTACGGATCACCAAGCTTGTTCAGGGATCGCAAGGTGACGTCTCTCAGCCGCTCCGGGCGTCCGGTGAGGAGGCTCACCGAGGTGTTTGGCTGAAGTTGGAACCATCGGATCATGGGGAAGACGCCGCGAAAGGGCCGGTGCGTGTTGAGGATCGTGTCTTCCTCCCAATAGTGGTCGAGGTACCAATCCACGACGGCGGAGCGCTCCGAAGCCGGCACCGCGACCCGCTCCAAAAGCTCTTCAACCTGATTCTCGTGCACGGTCACATCGGCGAGCCCGAGCCGCGTGAAGTATTCCGTTCCCCGGGCTTCGTCGTAGGACTGGAGCGCGGACAACACCGGATGCCGCATGTCGATGATGGTGCCGTCGATATCGGACACCAGCATGAGCTGCGCTCCAGGATATTCGGCGCGCATGCGGAGGTAGCAGTCGGCGAGCTCTTTCATCCAGTTCATCGGTCAGTCTCCTCGGTCCTGGCTGAGGACCGGCCTCCAACCACAGCAAGCATCCGTTCCGGCCGGTTAGTCATCACCGCAGTGACCCCCATGTCGATCAGTTCCGCGACGCGGTCCTCATCGTTGATGACCCAGGTCCACACACCCAACCCCACCCCCCGGCCACGGGCCACCAGGCCAGCGTCGACGAGGCTGTGCTCCGGATTGATACCGGCGGCTCCCAACTCCCCGGCGATATCGATACTGGCGTGGGCGAAGGCCGCGGCGCCGGCGGCAGTGGATCCTGGTGACAGGACATCCAGGTTGAGGAGTGTGGTGATCTCGTTCGTCGCCTCCGCCATGATGTCGAAGCACTCAGCCCGGCAGCCGCTGATCACCACCGCATCAGTCAGCCCCGCCTCGCGCACCACTGCGACACCCGGAGCCACTGCATCGGCGGTCTGGAAATCGAGATTCAACGGCACCCGCCCTCCGGCCAGGTCGATTACCTCTTCGAGCGAAGGGACCCGTTCGCCGGCGAACTCGGGTCCCCTCCAGACACCGGCGTCAAAACCTTGTATCTCATCCCAGGTGTGATCCGCCACCAGGCCCCTGCCCGTCGTCGTGTGTTCGAGCCGTGCTGAGTGTATGAGGACCGGCACGCGATCCTTCGTCAAACGGACGTCGACCTCGACCATGTCGACGCCGACATCGATCGCACTTTCGATGGCCGGCACGGTGTTCTCGGGCATCGGTGCGCTATCGCCGCGATGGGCAACCACCAGCGGCCACGGGGGTGGCTCGTAGGGCATCCGGGTTTATGGCAAGCGCCTCGGAGCTCTCAGGCCCAGAGCAGCGATTGCTCGGTTTCCGGATCGAAGAATTGGGTCCTGGCAGTGTTGAAGACCAGGGTGACGGTGTCCCCCATCCTGACTCCCTTGGTCTTGTCGACCAGCACGCGCATGTCGACACCGTTGATGCTCACCCCCACCAGGTCCTCCCGGCCTAGTGGCTCGACAACTTCGACTTGCCCCGCGACGGTGAGACCCTCCGCTGGGGGCGCCGCCTCGTCGACCACTTCCACGTCCTCGGGCCGCACCCCCATGATGACCTCGCCGTCGGCGGCTGCCGCCTTTTCTCCACGGTCAGGTGGGATGACGAGGTCGATCGCCTCGCTCTTGGCCCGAAAGTGACCGTTGTCGCGGGTGACATCGACGTCGAAGAAATTCATGGGCGGGTTGCCGACGAACTGGGCGACGAACAGCGTCTTGGGGCGGTCATAGAGCGCCTCGGGGACGTCGTATGCCTGGAGCACACCTTTCGACATCACCGCGATCCTGTCGGCCATCGTCATTGCCTCCACCTGGTCATGGGTCACGTAGATGGAGGTGATCCCCAGATCCTCCTGGAGTCGTTTGATCTCTCCCCGCATGGTCAGCCGGAGACGGGCATCGAGGTTCGAGAGCGGCTCGTCGAAGAGCAGGAGCTGCGGCTCTTTCACCAAGGCACGCCCAAGAGCCACGCGCTGTTGCTGCCCGCCCGACAGCTGGGCGATTTTCCGATCGAGCAGCTCGCCGATACCCATCATGTCGGCCACCGTCTGGACCCTTTGCGCTATCTCATCCTTATCCAGCTTCTGCAGTCTGAGCGGGTAGCTGATGTTGCCAAATACCGTCATGTGCGGGTAGAGGGCGTAGCTCTGGAACACCATGCCGATGCCACGATTTTTTGGGGCAACCTCGTTGACGACGTGGCCGTCGAAGGAGATGGTCCCCATGGTGGGCTTGTAGATTCCGGCCACCATGAGCAGCGTCGTCGTCTTCCCGCACCCGGATGGGCCGAGAAACGCCACCAGCTCACCGTCGGCGATGTCGAGCGTGATGCGGTCAGCGCCGATCACGTCATCCCAGCTCTTGGTCAGGTTGTCGAGTTCGACCCTCATGTCGGCGCCCCTTCGTAGTGAGACATCACGTGCCTTTCGAGCCGCCGGCGTAGATATTCAGCAGCAACTCCTGGGTGAAGATGAAGAAGATGATCAGCGGGATCATCTGAAACAACCCGACGGCCGCCACCAGGTTCCAATTCACCGGCGCCGTATCACTAATGAGCTGGTTGAGAAACACCGGCATGTTGGCGACCTTGGTGCCGATGGTGAAGGTGAAGGGCACGAGGTAGGCGTTCCACCCCACGATGAAGGTGAACAGGGAGAGCGCAGCGATGCCCGGACGCACTTGGGGAATCATGATCTGCCACCACACCCGAAAGCGGGACGCCCCGTCGATCAGCGCCGCCCGTTCCATGTCCCAGGAGATATTGTCGAAGAAGCCCTTCATCAGCCAGATACCCAGCGGGAGCTCGAGAGCGACCATCACCAGCGCCACTCCACCCACCGTGTTGAAGCCGATGAAGCCTCCGATGATCGGGATATCTCCCAGGAAGCGGAGCACGAAGAAGATGGCGATGAGCAGCATCTCGGCCTTGAAGGCATGCAACACGAGGGTTCCGGTGAGGAAGGTCTTGCGACCGGCGAATTTCATGCGCGACAACGCGTAACCACCGGCCGTCGAGGCGATCCCGACACCGATCACCATGAACACCGCAATGAGCAGTGAGTTCACCATGGCGTTCCAGATGGCGCTTTCCAGGACAAAATCCCAGTTGGCCAGTGTGAAACCGCCGACTCCCCCTTCGGCGTTGCGGGGCAGGAGACCCTGGGTGCGGAACGAGATCGTGGCGATGATCAACCAGGCGTAGCCGACGAGAATGGGAATGATCGACAGGATGAGGAAGCCGTACGCAAAATAGCGACCCATCTTCTGCCGGGACTTCGGGAGAGGGCCGGCGGCGGGGCGCAGTGGTGCAGTCTCAACGGTGGTCATGGCTCACAGGTTCTCGATTCTGGGCTCTTCGATCAGCTCGTTGAACCTGAACAACTTCACGTAGGCGACGGCAAGCAGCAGCGCAATCGTCACGAGCACGATCGCCCAGGTGGCGCCGTAGCCCCATTGACTGTTCCCGAAATAGGTGGCGAAGGCGCGTTTGTACGAGGTCAGCGCCCACACCTCGGTGGTGAACAGGCCTGGGCCGCCCTCGGTCAGCAGCAGGATGTACTCGAATGAGGTGAGCAGCGATAGCGTCTGATAGGTCGCGATGAACAGCAGCGGCCACTTGATCATGGGGAGTTTGATGTCGCGGATGATCCTCCACGTGCCGGCCCCGTCGACCTTGGCCGCCGTCAGGAGATCCTTGGGGATCGACTCCAGGGCCGAGGTGAAGATGATCATCCCGAACGAGGCGCCGATGAACCCGTTGGTCAGGATCACAAACGCCCAGGGGCTACCCCCAAAGATGAGGTTTCCCCCCGACGCCCCGAGAAACTCAGGGACGATCTGGTTGTAGATGCCGAACGGGTCCCCTGCGCCGATGCGCTGCCACATCAGGATGTACACCACCGACGGTGTCAGACGGGGAAGCAGCCATACCAGCCGGAAGAAGAACCCTGCGCGCCGCGGGATGCTGGTCGTCACCAGCGCCAGCACCAGAGCGAGACCGAGGTTGAAGAAGATCAGCGTCGTGAAGACATAGAAGACGGTGTTGCGCGCGATCTTGGGGAAAAACGGGTCGGTGAAGAGACGCTCGTAGTTGTCGAGTCCGATGAAGTTCCACGCCTGGCTGAAGTTGGCGCTGGAGAGGTCGGTAAAGCTGAGGATGAGAAGCAGGAAGCCGGAGGCGACGAAGAAGACCAGCACCAGGCCCACGGCCGCCGCCATGAAGCCGTAAGCGGACGCCGTGGAGCGCACCCGCCGGCCCAACGGGCGGCGCTGCGGCCCCGGTGCACCGACTGCGGCCCTGGCCAGGGCATCGGCTTCTTCCTCGATCTGCTTCGTCACCGGGACGTCACCTTTCTAGCCAGGGAGGAGTGGGGGAGGGCCGGAGCCCTCCCCCACTTCCTACTGTTGGTGGCGTTACTTGATGATCACGTTGTCGCCGAGCTCGTTCTCGAGCTGGTCCACAACGACCTGGACCGCTTCAGCAGGGCTCAGGTCGCCGGACTCAACGGCCGAGAGCCCGAGGAAGTACCCCTCAGACCAGGCGCTGAAGAACGGGCTGTTCGGCAGGAACGTCGTGTACTCGAGGATCGGAGCTACCGAACTCAGGAACGCCGCACTCGTGTACGGCTCGTAGCTTGCCTGGGATTCCAGGATCCCCAGGTGGCCACTCGCCACCGCATACTCGGTGTTGAGTTCCTTGGTCGTCGCCTTGGAAATGACCAGGAGGGCCAGATCGGCGTTCTCCGAATCCGAGCTCACCATGTAGAGGAGCGGATGGGTCAGCGTGATCGGTGCGTTGATCCCCGCAGCAAGAGCCGGGATGGGACCGAAACCGGTGTTTTCGAAGAGATATTCTTCACCACCGAGATCGGCAATGTAGTTGGCAGCCCAGTCCGCCCATTGCCAGGAACCGCCGTACCAGAAGAGAACGTCTCCTGAGGCAACACCGGTATTCCAGTTCGTCCAGTCACCGTCCATACGGGTGCTAACCACGATGTCACGGGAAACCGCGTCTCCTATGAGCGCGTAGACCTGCTCCGCGGCCGCAGTGTCATAGATCAAGGCACCGCTGGAGTCCAACAGCTCGCCGCCCGCTGCATAGTAGTAATACAGGAAGTCGGGGCCGTTGGTGGGTCGATGCCACCAGCCGTTACCCGGTTCCACAACGCCAGCCGCCACGGCGGCCTCTGCGGTGTCGAACATGTCCTCCCAGGTGAAAGCGCCACTGGCAAGGTCGGCCGGCAAGGCGTCGATCTCGGCCTGGCTCCAGCCAAGCTCGGCAAGAAGGTCCTTGCGATAGTACATCGGCCGTGCCTCAGCATCCTGGGGGACGCCGTAGCGGCGACCGTCTAGCTCAGTAGATGCCCACAGCGACGGGATCACGTCATCGAACTCAGCAAAGTCGCCAATCTGGTCGGTAAGGTCACTGATGATGCCCGACGTAGCCCAGGCGCCGACGTCCTCATGGCCGGACACC
>CAXMOP010000050.1:0-18464 GCA_964195155.1 uncultured Kiloniellales bacterium
AGTGTCATCTCGGGGAATACCACCACCGACATCGTGTCACGCGGTATCTCCATGGTCCCGGAGAACCGGCGCCTCTTCACGCGAATGACGGTCAAGGAGAACCTCGAGATCGGGGCGTACCTTCGCGATCCCGACGACGACCTCGAGCCGGAATACGAGCACATCTTCGACATGTTCCCGAGGATCAAGGAGCGCCTCGGGCAGAAGGCGGGCACCCTGTCGGGTGGAGAGCAGCAGATGGTCGCGGTAGGCCGGGCGCTGATGGCAAACCCAAAGGTGCTGCTGATGGACGAGCCGTCGATGGGATTGGCTCCGCTGCTCGTTCAACAGAACTTCGACATCATCAAACAGATCAACGACGAGGGCGTCACGGTGTTCGTGGTCGAGCAAAACGCCAACATGGCCCTTTCCATTGCCGACCGCGGCTACGTGCTCCAAACCGGCCGGATCGTGCTCTCCGACACCGCGGAGGCGCTGCTGGCGAATGAGAGCCTGCGCCAGGCATACCTCGGCGACGCCGAGTAGGCCCGAGCGTGAGTGAGGAATCGGTCCGCGGCATAATCCCCACATGACCGACCAATCCGGCACGCACCTGGGGAGGCAACGAAGCCGGCTCACGGCAACTGTCACCGACTTCGATGTCGAGCGGCAGCGTGCCCTGCTCATCGGAGTGGTCAAGGACAAGAGCGGTGTCGGAGCGGGTGAGCAGAGCCTGGCAGAGCTCGAGCTCCTCACCGACACTGCGGGATCTGAGCCGGTCGAGTCGGTGCTGCTCAGGCGCGATGCGTTCAATGCAGCGACGCTGATCGGCAAGGGGCAGCTCGCCGAGCTCGTCGCCGAGTCCCGGGCGCTCGACGTCGACGTGGTCGTGTTCGACAATGAGCTGACACCGGCCCAACAGCGCAACCTGCAACAAGCCTTCGAGACCGATGTGGTCGATCGCGTCGCACTGATCCTGGACATTTTCGCCCAGCACGCCCACACCCATCAGGGCATGCTCCAGGTCGAGCTGGCGCAGCACCGATACCGGCTGCCCAGGCTGCGGGGCAAGGGTGTCGAGCTTTCGCGGCTCGGCGCCGGGATCGGCACCAGGGGACCGGGCGAGACGAAGCTCGAAACCGATCGGCGCCGCATCCTCGAGCGGATCTCGAAGATCGAGCGCGAGCTCAAGGATGCTCGCCGGTCACGGGCCACCCAGACCAAGGCCAGGAAGAAGTCGGGCATCCCGGTCGTGTCGCTGGTGGGATACACCAACGCCGGCAAGTCGACGCTGTTCAACCAGCTCACCGATGCCGACGTCCTCGTCGAGGATCGGCTGTTCGCCACCCTGGGCTCGACGGTACGCCAGTTCGATCTGCCCGACGGCTTCCAGGCGCTGCTATCGGATACCGTCGGCTTCGTCCGTCGCCTCCCCCACGAGGTCATCGAGGCGTTTCGCTCCACGCTCGAGGAGGCCGCAGAGGCCGACTTGCTCGTCCACGTCGTCGACGCCTCGGATCCCGATCCCGATGGGCAGATCGAGGCAGTTCACACGGTGCTCGACGAAATCGACGCCGGCGGCGTCCCGGAGCTGATCGTCTTCAACAAGACCGACATCGCCGAGCCGAACGTCGTCGATGGTCTCGTCGCCGGGCACGACGGGTCCGTGGCCGTGTCGGCGCTGACCGGCGACGACGTTGGGCTGGTGCGCACCGCCGTTGCCGAGGATCTGGCGAAGACGACCGTCACCATGCGGCTGCTGATTCCGTACGACCGCGGGGATGTGGTGGCCGCACTCCACGAGTCCGGCGCCGTCCTCACCGAGGTGCACGGCGAACATGGCACCGAGCTGACGGTTCGCGTGCGCGAGGGCATCGCCGAAGCATTTGCGGCGTACGCGAGATAGGAGGAGACATGCGGGTCGCGGTAATCGGAGCCGGCTCGTGGGGAACCACGGTTGCGTCGATGCTGGCCGTGAAGGCGGAGACCACACTATGGGCGCGCAACCCGGTGCTCGCCGACGCCATCGCCGCAGGCGAGAACCCTCAGTACCTCCCCGGCGTCACACTGCCTGAGGCGCTCGCGGCGACCAGCGACCTCGACGCCGCCCTCGACGGGGCAGAAGTCGTTGCCATGGCGGTTCCGTCCCATGGGTACCGGGCGGTGCTCTCCGGGGGAGCGGGATCGATCCACCGTGGAGTACCGATCCTGTCGCTGACCAAAGGGATCGAGCAGGACACGCTGATGCGAATGACCGAGGTGACCGCAGACGTGCTCTCGGGTCACGATCCGGGCCGCATCGGCGTCCTGACCGGGCCAAACCTTGCCAGCGAGATCATGGCCGGACAACCCGCAGCCACGGTGGTCGCCGTCGACGACGGGGAGGTCGCGTTGATGCTCCAGGACCTATTCGCCGGGCCGATGTTCCGCGTCTACACCAATCCGGACGTGGTCGGTGCGGAGACCGCCGGCGCCACCAAGAACGTCATGGCGATCGCAGCCGGGATGGCAGACGGCCTCGGCCTCGGGCTCAACACGAGGGCCACCCTGATCACCAGGTCCCTCGCCGAGATGACCCGGCTCGGCGTGGCGATGGGCGGGCAGATCGGCACCTTCTCGGGGCTGGCCGGCGTGGGCGATCTCGTCGCCACCTGTTTCTCCAGCCAGAGTCGCAACCACCGGGTCGGATCTGGGCTCGGCAAGGGGAAGAGCATCGACCAGGTCGTGGCCGAGATGGACATGGTGGCCGAGGGCGTCAAGTCGACCAAAGGGATCCTGGCCCTTGCCGAACGCCACGGCGTCGAGATGCCCATCGCTGAGCAGGTCGGACGCGTGTTGTATGCGGGCGCGGCGGTGCCCGATGCGATCCTGGAGCTGATGGGCCGGGCCTCACGGTCGGAGGTGGAGTAGGAGGTGCTTGGTCTCCCGCGCGACCGCTACCGCTCGCGGTGGAGGCAACGACTCAGGTCGGCCTTACGAAGGCAGCCCGCTCTTTCTTTACCTCATCCCGGGCGAAGCAGCCTTCGAGATGGTCGTTCACCAGCCCCATGGCCTGCATGAACGCGTATGCGGTGGTGGGGCCGACGAAAGAGAAGCCGCGGCGCTTCATCTCCTTGGCGAGCGCCGTTGACTCCGGAGTGATCGGCTCCATCACCGCTTCGGTCGCGTCCGGCTCGAATGACCAGACCAGGGCGGCAAACGAGCCCAGCTCGTCCTGAACCTCGAGCACGCGGCCGGCGTTGTTGATCGTCGACTCGATCTTGCCGCGGTGCCGGACGATGCCTGCGTCGCCAAGCAGCCGTTCCACGTCCTGTTCAGTGAATTCGGCGACGGCAGCAGGCTCGAACCCGGCGAAGGCGGCACGAAAGTTGTCGCGTTTGCGCAGGATGGTGAGCCACGACAGCCCGGATTGGAACCCTTCGAGGCTCACCTTCTCGAAAAGCGTCCGGTCGTCGGCGACGGGGAGGCCCCACTCCGTATCGTGATACTCGATGTAGTCGGGAGCGCTCATCCCCCACCAGCACCTTGGTACGCCATCGTCGCCGACCTCAACGGTGAACATCGTTGCGAGGCTACCCGTGCTCGGTCTCGTCGATACCGAGAGCAATGCGCTGGGCAGCCCGGCTGTGGCGGAGCACCACCTCCATCAGCTCCTGGGCATAGTCGGGGTCGAGGTCGAGGCGCGCGGCGTCGCCCCGCACCTCGGCGATCAATTCCGCTTCGCGTTCTGGGGCGTAGATCTGCAAGTCTCGGTCGGCCTTGATCCGGGCGATCTCGACCGAGCTGTGGAGGCGGGCGGCGAGGAGCTTGACCAGCTGGCGGTCGATCCGGTCGATCTCGTCTCGCATTGACGGAATGCCGAGCCTCTCCATCAGCTCAGCGAAGTCAGATGCGTCGAGGTGGGAGCCGTTGCCAGCCTTTGCCGCCGCCGGGTCAGGATGCACGGGCACCATGAGGCCGTCGGCTCCGGCGCTACGGGCCGCGAGCGCCAGGGGCGCCAGCAGATCGGCCGCACCGTGGGACGGATCCACGACGACGGGAAGATGCGATAGGCCTTGCACCGCGGGAATCGCCGAGATGTCGAGCGTATCGGTGGTTCTCGGGTCAAAGCCCCGGCTCCCCCGCTCGCACAGCACGACGCGTTCGTTGCCGGCATCCAGCACGTACTCGGCGGCGAGGAGCCACTCGTCGATCGTCGCCGCCGGACCCCGGTGCACGATCACGGCCCGATCCGTTGCCCCGGCCTCACGCAGGAGCACGAAGTTCTGCATGTTGTCGGGACCGATCTCGATCACGTCGAGATGCGCGGCGGCCTCCTCGACGTGGGCAGGCTCGAGCACCTCGGTGGAGACGGGAATGCCCGCCTCGCGGCCGGCCCGCTCGAGCATCCACACCGCATCGGCACCAACCCCGCGGTATTCATAGGGGGATGTGCCGGCAATGAAGGTGCCCGCCCGCAGGATCGAGCCGCCGGCATCGGCGACGGCGGCGGCAGCCGCGCTGATCTGTTCGTCGCTCTCCACGGCGGTCGGCCCGGCGATGACGGGATACGAACCGTCCCCGAACTTGACCGAGCGGACGGCCACGACCGTGGTCTCGACGTCGGAGCGTCGGTGGCTCTTGAGAATCGGCTGCTGTTCATCCATGGGGCTCTCCGTGCTTGTGGCCCCGGGATTCAAGAAACCCGGAGCCTGGGACTCCGGGTCGTGTACTGGTCGGCTGTTGTGCTCGCTACCGCATCACGGAAACCCGGGTCCTGTGCCCGGTATAATACGCGTAGTCGTAGCGCTCGCTCATCAACCGCAAGCCTAGCGCAGTGTCTCGATAGCGGCAGCAGCCAGCACCGGCGGGATGGGCTCGAAGACCGCAAAGCGCGCGTCGGCGGTTTGGCCAGATGCGTACCTGGCGTAAATCTGTTCGATGATCACCGCAATCCGGAACAGCGCCAGTCCCTCGTAGTACCCGACCGAGCCCAGGTCGAACCCGGTGGCTTTTCGGTACCGCTCGGCGGCATCCTCCTTGGCGAGGTCGGGGGCAAGGGCAACCGAGCGCTCGCCGAAGATCGGATAAGTCGGTGACCCGGGATCAGGCCAGTAGGTGAGCAGGGTGCCGACGTCTACCAGTGGGTCTCCCCGGGTGGCCATGTCCCAGTCGAAGACGGCGACGATGTCGCCGCGGTCGTTGACCATCGTGTTGTCCAGCTTGTAGTCGTTGTGGAGGATCGTTGCCGCCTGAGCCTCGGGGACCGACGATTCGAGCAGTCGGCGTGCCTCCTCCATGTCTGGCAGGTCGCGGGTCTTTGCCGCTTCCCACCGCTGCCACCAACCGCTGATCTGGCGCGCGATAAAGCCGTCGGGGTGTCCGAGATCAGAGAGACCCACATCGAGGGGGTCGACGAGGTGCAGGGCCGCCAGCCCGTCGATCAGGCCCTCGGCAACCCGGCGACGACCGGAGGGGTCGTTTGCAATCGAGCCCGGCCAGTCGGAACGGATGACGTGGCCATGTCGTCGTTCCATCACGAAGAACGGCTTGCCCATCACTTCGGGGTCGGCGCAATAGTGGAAGGCGCGGGGGGCGAGCGGATACCGCTCCCAGATCCGCGACAGCACCCGATGCTCTCGCTCCATGTCGTGGCCACCGCGGGCAACAGCGCCCAGTGGGGCCCGGCGCAGCACCAGTTCTGCGCTTTGCGTCTTGGCGACGTAGGTGAGGTTGGCGGCACCACCGGGGAACTGGGCAAACTCGATCGGACCCTCGCCCAGCAGCTCGGGGATCACATCGCGGAGATAGGCGGCGACCCGGGCCTCATCGAAGCGCTCCTCCGAACGGATGGGCGCGGTATCCATGGTCGCCCTACTCACCCCGCCACCCGCCCGGGCTACAAGAGCAAGCCATCGACGGCGATGGCGAGAAACAGGCCGGCGAGATACACGTTGGTGGCAGTGAAGAACCGCATCGCCTGGTGGGGGCTCAACCGCAACGAAAATGCACCGGCGATCAGCATCGCGCCAAGCGACACCGCTGCCACGAAGTAGATCCACCCCATCGACAGCACGAGTAGCAACGAGACCCCAGCGGTGATGACGCTGTAGACGGCGATCTGATTCAGCGTCTTCGGCACCCCGACCACCACCGGAAGCATCGGGACCCCCGCCGCCCGGTAATCGTCCTCCCACCGCAGGGCTAGCGCCCAAAAGTGCGGCGGTGTCCAGAAGAACACGATGGCGAACATCACCAGAGCCGGAAGAGCGAGGGATCCGGTGACGGCCGCCCAACCAACGAGCACCGGGACGGCACCGGCAGCACCGCCGATCACGATGTTCTGGGTCGTGGTCCGCTTGAGCAGCTTGGTGTAGACGAAGACGTAGAAGAGCAGACCGGCGGCGGACAGGCTCGCAGCCAGGAGGTTGGTGGTCGCCCACAGCCACACGAACCCGACCACACCGAGCGTCACACCGAAAACGAGGGCGTGGCCGGGTGCGATCCGGCCGGTGGGGATGGGGCGTCCTCGTGTTCTGCGCATGATCTCGTCGATGTCGGCGTCCATGACCTGGTTGATCACGTTGGCCCCCGCCGCCGACAACGTCCCGCCGACCAGGGTGGTGATTGCCAGACCCCAGCCGGGCCAGCCGCCGGCGGCAACGATCATGGCCGGAAGCGTCGTGGTGAGCAGCAGCTCGACGATGCGGGGTTTGGTGAGCTCCAGATAGGCGCGCAAGGTTGCGGCGCCGCCGCCGGAGCGAGGATCGGTGACCCTGACGTGGTCGGTCACGATTGGGCCGAGATCGGCGTCGGAGAGCGAGCTGGCTCGCCGAGCAGCGAGGCCGAAAACAGCAGGTATCCGATCCAGATGCCGTTGGCCATCGCCAGGTGGAACACCTGGGTCTCGAGCGGCGTCGCCAACAGCACGTTGATCACGCCGAGCGCAAATTGCGCGATGACGAGGCCGACGACGGCTCGCCCGAGGAGCCTGGTGCGATCACTGCTGCCCGCACCGATGTTCACGACGAGCGCGGCAACGGCAAGGCCGATGAGGATCGCCAGCACCGGATGCAGGACCCGGGCCTGCACCAGGAACGGTGCGCCACCGGCCAACTCATCGCGCACACCGGAGACGAAGTCGTCGGACGGGTAGAGGGTGTCGGCGAGCGCGTTGAGCGCCCCGGCCGTCGCCACCAGCACCAACGCCCCTGCGCCGAGGGCGAGCCGCTTGCCCCGTGGCGATCGGACCGCCTCCCGGGGGGGCTGCGGGTAGCCCGTGGCCCACCAGGCAGTGAAGGTCAGGGCGGCGAGCAGGAACATCGTGTTGATGAGGTGCAGTGGCACCACCAGCATCCTGCCGATCGAGGCGTCGTCGCCGACCCAGCCGAAGAGCACGAGTGAGGCGCCGATCAGCGACTCGACGACGATGAGCAAGGCTGCCGCGCTTGCCGCGCGGCGCACCCGGTCGCCGCGCCCGTAGAGGCGTCGCGCCCACAGGAACAAGACCACAATGCCGGCAATGGCGGCCGCGGACATGAGGCGATGTCCGTATTCGATCACGGTCTCGATCCCCGGGTTGGCCGGGAAGATTCGATCGGCACAGACCGGCCAACTTTCGCCGCACCCGTCGCCCGACCCGGTGGCCCGCACGATCGCCCCCCCGAGAACCACGAGAACGGTGAAGGTCAGCACCGCCCAAGCCAGATCGCTGAATCGTGTCCTCGTCCGGTCCATGGGGGAAGGGTACTTTGGCTCGCGAGCCGAAGGTCGCGAGTCACGATCTAGCCTGGATGTGTGGCCGGCGATCTAGATCAACTGCGACCGATCGTGTGTCTTCACGGATTCACGCACACCGGCGCGCAGTTCAACGAGTTGTCGGCGCACATCGATCGCCCGATCGTGGCACCCGACCTTCATGTCGAAGCCGAGGTCCCCGTCGATTTCGGGGAGACGCTGATGGCGATCGAAGACATCATCAACCTCGTCGGGCAACCTCTCCCCGTGCTCGGATACTCGATGGGCGGGCGGCTGGCGTTGTCACTGGCCATCGAGCGCCCCGATTTGGTGGAGCGGGTCATCGTGGTGTCCGCCGGCCCCGGAATCGCAGACCCTGTGGAGCGAGCGGACCGGGCAATAGAAGATGAGCGGCTGGCCGATCGGATCCTGGAGATCGGCGTCCCGGCGTTTCTCGACGAATGGTTACAACGCCCGCTCATCGCGACCGGGTCAGTCGACGACGAGGCCGCAACCACCGACCGGGTGCGCCGCGAGGAGAACTCCGCGGCAGGGCTGGCGGCGGCGCTGCGCGGCCTCGGCCAGGGAACGACTCCGTACCACGGCGATCGCCTCGGCGATCTCGCCATGCCGCTCCTCGCCGTGTCCGGCGGCGAGGACGGGCGATACCGCGAGCAGGCAGCGGCGTTGGTGACCGCAGTACCAGATGGGCGACATCTCACGATCGATGGAGCGGGCCACAACGTGGTGCTACAGGCACCGGGCGAATTGGGGGCGGCAGTAGAGGAGTTTCTGACCTGATCGCCTCCCCCGCAAGCGGCGGCGCCGCGGGGGAGGCGCGAGCAGGCTGCGTCTGCGAGCGGAGAGGGCTCCCGGCCGACGCCCCCTCTGCGTTGCGGCTGGCGCCGCAACGCGTCTCCCCCACTACGTGGGGGAGACGAAGATCCGCTTCGTGGGGGAGACGAAGACCGCTACCCCCACGCATAGAAGCCTTCGCCGGATTTCCGGCCGAGCTTCCCCTCCTCGACCATCCGGCGCAGCAAATCGGGCGGCTCGAAGCGCTCCCCATACACCGTGGCAAGATGCTCCGCGATCGCCAGTCGGACGTCCAAGCCAACCAGGTCCCCGGTTCGCAGCGGTCCCATCGCGTGCCGATAGCCGAGCTCCATGGCCTTATCGATGTCGGCGGGCTCGGCGACGCCTTCCTCGACCATCCGGATCGCCTCGAGCCCGAGCACGATGCCGAGTCGGCTCGACGCAAAGCCCGGCGAGTCGTTGACCACCGCCGCCTCCATGCCCAACGAGCCGACGATCTCGAGGATCGTGTCGATAGTGGATTCGCTGGTCGCCGGGCCGCGAATCACCTCGACGAGGTGGATGGCCCACACGGGGTTGAAGAAGTGCATCCCGGCAAAGGACTCCGGTGCGACCAGACCGTCGGCAAGCGAGTCGATCGAGATGCTCGAGGTGTTCGATGCCAACACCTGGGGGCTTCGACCCTCCGCTTCCCGAAGCAGGTCGCTCTTGAGCACGACGTCCTCGACGACCGCCTCGATGATCAACGAAAGCCCCTCGGGGAGCGTGTCGATCGAGCCGGCGGCCATGACCCTTGCCCCGGCAACGGCGGCGGCCTCCCGCTCCAGCTTGCCGCGCTCGACCGCCCCGTCCATCGCGGCGCGTACGGCTTCGACCGAGCGCTCTGCGTGGTGCTGATCGACATCGACGATGTGGACGGCGCTGCCGGAGACGGCGAACCGGTATGCAATTCCAATGCCCATCGTGCCTCCGCCGATGAGGCCTATCGATGCGGCCATGGCTCTTCTCCCATTAGGTCTCGAGGAAGGCGTCAATGGCCTTGATGTAGTCCTCAGGTCGCGCGATGACCGAATCGTGACGCGCCCCTTCGAGTTCGATCACGACCGGATCGTCAAGGCGAGCCGCCAGGTCGTGCTGCGCCCTCGGCGACACGACGTCGTCTCGTTCCGGAATGATGACCATCGTTGGCGTCGTGATCTCCCCCACCCATGGTCGAGAGTCGAACCGCCACACCGCGTTGCCCGACTCGTAGTACAGCGTGGCGTCGCGATTGAGCAGCGCAGCCCACATCCACCGCTGTGCGCTGTCGTCGATGGTTTGGCGGCGGTTGAGATATCCATAGGTGACCATGGCCGCTTCCTTCTTCGACAATCTGGCAAGGGCTCTGCCAACCCAGAAGGCAACCCTGGTGCCGATCCGGAATCGGTCGATCGGGTAGGCGGCGGTGCCGGCCAGGACAAGGCGCTCGACCCGCTCGGGGTACCGATGAGCGAAGACCTGCGCCGCCATGCCGCCCATCGAGTACCCGAACAGGCTGACGCGGTCGTAGCCGAGGGCGCTCAGGATTGCTCCGAGCTCGGAGGCAAGGTCTTCGATATCGAACGATCCCCGGACCCGGTCCGACTTCCCGTGGTTGCGGTGGTCGGGGATGATGACCCGATATCTTTGTGACAGCTCCGGGATGATCTCGTAGAAGACCATCTCGCCGTCGAAGCTCCAGCCGTGGATGAGCACGAGCGGTGGAGCGTCTTCCGGGCCGATCTCGCGAACGAAGAACTCCTTTTCGTCGTAAAACACGGTGCGCCCCGGAACCTTGATCGGGCGCACCTGCGGGCCCTGATACCGCGGCTCGCGGTCGGGCCCGAACAGTCGCCAGGCAAGCCAGATGCCGACCACGACCGCGATCACGGTGAGAGCGATAGTCACGGCGAGGACAGTAGGTCGTCGGTGGTGATCACAAACTCCGCAACCGGCTCGCCACCAATCAGGTGCTCCTGGATGATCCGCTCCATCACCTCGGGCGTGACCGAGTGGTACCAGGTTCCGTCCGGGTAGACCACGGCGATCGGGCCCTGCTCACAGATGCGGAGGCAGTCGACCTTCGATCGCATCACGGTCCCGGCTCCGGGAGGGGTCTCCGGCGCCGGCTCGGTCAGATCGTTACCGCGCCAGGCCGGTGGTGCCGACGCCAGGTCGAGCTCCTTGAGGCGCCGCTTGAGGTACCGCCACGTCTCGTCGCTCCCTTCGTACGTTGAACAGCGGGGCGTCGATTGCTGCGCACACAGGAATATGTGGCGCTGGAGGTGGCCAATCCCAAGCGCACCGGTAATGGCATCGAGTCGCTGACGCGCGTTGTCGTCCATGGCGCAAGTCTGCCATGCCCGTTGGCAACGGCCATATCGCTGCCCCGCCCACCAACCCCGCGGCGGTACCCTGCCTTGATGGACCCGATTCGACTCACCGCATACAGCCACGGCTCCGGTTGAGCGTGCAAGCTCGCGCCTGACGAGCTGGCGCAGGTCTTGCGCCGCGTGCACGGAACCGAAGCAACCAAGCACCCGGACCTTCTGGTAGGCCTTGCCGGGGCAGACGACGCCGGGGTCATTCGGATCAGCGACGAGGTCGCGCTCGTGCAGAGCGTCGACTTCTTCACGCCGATCGTGGATGACCCCGACCTTTGGGGCCGAATTGCCGCGGCCAACGCCCTCTCCGACATCTACGCGATGGGCGGCACCCCGCTGACCGCGTTGCAGCTGCTGTCATGGCCGCGCGGCGTTCTGGATTGGGACCTCGCCGCCGACGTCATCGACGGCGGCCTCGCAGTGCTGGTCGAGGCCGGTTGCACGCTGATCGGTGGGCACTCGATCGACGACGCCGAACCGAAGTACGGATTCGCCATCACGGGCACCGTGCACCCGGATCGCATGCTCACCAATGCGGCTGGGGCTCCCGGTGATGCCCTGGTGCTGACAAAGCCAATCGGGACCGGCGTGATCACGACCGCCCTGAAGGCCGGGGCTGCGCCGGCCGACGTCCTCGCCGCCGCGACCTCGATCATGACCCGACTCAACGCTACTGCATCCGCCGCGGCACTCGCCAACGGCGTGACGGCCGGCACCGATGTGACCGGATTCGGTCTGCTCGGGCACCTCCGCGAGTTGGTCGACGCCAGCGGCGTGACCGCCGTGGTCAACCCGGGAGCGGTGCCGGTGATCGAAGGTGCTCGCGAGCTTGCCGAGGCCGGTCACTTCCCCGGCGGATCGAGGCGAAACCTCCGCGCCGTGCGCGAGTTCATCGAGGCCGGCGACACGGAGGAGACCACGCTGAAGCTCCTGGCAGATGCCCAGACCAACGGAGGGCTGCTGCTCGCCGTCCCCGGCCGCCAGGTCGATGCCCTGATCGACCAGCTCGAGTCCTCGGGGGACGGCGCGGCCGTGATCGGTCGGCTCGTCGACCGCGTAGACACCGTATCGATCCTGCTCGATACCGAATGAGGATGCGGCTGCCCCGCCCGCAGGAGGTCATCGAGACTCTCCGCGAGCTGGCCAGGCGCAACCCGGAAGAGGCCGAAGAGTATCTCGACACCCACCACGACGAGTGGGGGGAGCTTGCCGAGTACAGCCCCGAGAACGCCGCTGACATCCTCGAGGCACTCCCCGAGGCGGGAGCGGCCGACCTCCTCACCGAACTGGACACCGATGACGCCGGTGAGGTCCTCGACGAGATGCGCCCGGAGGCGGCTGCCGACGTCCTCGAAGCGATTCGTCCCGAGGAGGCCGCCCCCCTGATCGCGGCGATGGACACCGATCAGGCCGCCGATCTCGTTGGTGCCCTGGAAGAAGGGGACCAGGCCGCCGTGCTCGCCGCGCTCGAACCGGACACCGCGGTCGAGATCGAGCAACTGCTGTTCCACGAACCGGACACGGCCGGGGGGATGATGACCACGGAGCTGGCGATCCTCCCGCTCGGCATGACAGTCGGCGAGTCGTTCGAGGCGCTGCGCATGCTCCACGACGACCTGGGCTCCAACCTCTCCTATGTCTACGTGATCGACGACGCCGACAAGCTGTGCGGTGTGGTCTCTTTCCGCGACCTGGTCTTTGCCAGGCCGGGCCAAGGCATCGACGAGGTCATGGTCGGCGACCCGGTGTCGGTGGACCCGGTGACCGACCGCGAGGTGGTCACCGAGCTCATCGAGCGCTACCACTTGCTGGCCATCCCCGTCGTCGACGACGCGAAGCGGCTGATTGGCATGGTCAAGGTCGACGAGGCCATGCAGGCGATCCGGGCAGAAGCGGGCGAGGACATCGCGGTGATGGTCGGCGCCGGCGGGGAGGAATCGGTCTTCACGCCGGTCAGTCGATCCGTGCGGAGACGATTGCCATGGATTCTCTTCAACCTGGTGGTCGGGCTGGTGTTGGCCTGGGTCATCGCCCAGTTCGAGTCGACCCTCGTCAGCGCCGTGGTGTTGGCGGCATACATGCCGCTGGTGGCGCTCCTTGGGGGCAACTCGGGAGCGCAGAGCCTTGCGGTCATCATCCGCTCGATGGCGATCGGCGAGATCCCACCGGGGAGGGCGAAGCGGGCGATCCGGCGCGAGGTCGCGGTGACGTCGATCAACGGCGTGGTGATCGCCGTTCTTGCCGCCGCACTGGGAGCGCTCACCGTCGGGATCTTTGGAGAGCAGAGTGCGATCACACCCGCGGAGATGGCGATCATCCTGTTCGTGTCCGTCATCATCGCCTTCACCACGGCGGGCATCGTCGGCGCCGGAATCCCGGTGCTGCTGCGGCGGATGGGTCAGGATCCCGCGCTGGCGTCGAACATCTTCCTGACGATGATCACCGACCTGGTCGCCTTCGGCGGGTTCCTGCTGATCGCCTCGGCGCTGCTGAGGTAGTCATCAGTCATCAGTCATCAGTCGTCAGCCAGAACCGGTCCGATGGGACTTGCTGAAGACTGAGGACTGTCGGCTGAAGACTCCTCGACTCCTCGACTCCTCGGCTCCGCTAGGAGCCGAGGACCGACGTGCCGAGCTCTGCGAACGGGCCGTGGTACACCAGCCTGAAGCCCTCCTCGAGGCTCAGCAGATAGTGTTCCGAGAGGATCTGGAGCTGCTCTTCGGTCGGCTCTTCGGCGAGTACGGCATCCGCGGCCTCTGGAGAGTCGACCACATAGGCCTGGAAGATCGGCGGAAAGCGGTCGACGACGTCTGCGACCACGTCGTAGAGGTCTACGTCGCTGAGTATCTGGTACGAGCTGGTGTCGAGGAGGACGACGACAGAGTCGCGACCGTCGGTGGTCCCGACTCGCCTGGCGATCGTGTAGTCGGGGAAGGTTGGCCCGGCCAGCGCCTCGAGCGTGGTCGTGGTGACAGCGATGGTGGTCACCGGTGTGGTGGTTGTGGTGACTTCGGCGGCGGCTTCGGTGGTCGTGGTTTCTTCTGCGCCGAAGGAGCATGCGGTGCCGATTAACGCCAATCCGGTGAATAGCACGGCCCGCGACCACATGGTGCCCACTCTACCGAGCATCGTTCGTACCGCTTCTGGCCGCGATCCAGTCGTCATAGGAGGTGCCTTCGAGCCATCCAGTGCCGTTGACGACGCGGAAGCGGGCACGTACGTCGGCGAAGCGCTCCTCGCTTGGGCTGGCTAAAAGATCATTCATCGATAACTCCAACGCGGGTCGCCAAGCGGGCACACCGACAGCGATGTCGACCCGTGCTCTCCATGACGGCTCCGCACTCTTCTGTTCTGCATCGGTAGCCAGCCAGAAACTCTGCAGCTTCATTGCCATGCGGGCGGCCCTGCGCAGTTGCTTTGCCTGGTCGCGGTCGATCGACGCTTGATCGAGCGACAGCGCCTCGAGCCATTCCGCGAAGGCGGCTTCACTCCAGCGATCGGGCTCCATGACCACGTCGCGATAGAGGCTGTCGACTGCCCCTGCGAGTCCGGCCGTCAAAGTGCCAAGTCCTCCGCGACCAGGTCGGCGAAACCTTCGGCGAGCTGTGCCGTGACCGGCCCTTCGGCATACTCGTGGTCGTCGACCCGCCGCACGGGAGCGATTTCCTTGACCGTCGACATCACCAGCATCTCATCGGCGCCAAGCACGTCGTGCAGGTCGAAGACACCCTCCACGACGGTGATTCCTTCTCGCTCGGCGACCTCGATTGCGGCCCGGCGCGTGATCGACTCCAGGATCCCGGTATCCAGGGTCGGGGTCGAGAACGAGCCATCCGAAATCCACCCGACCGAGAAGTTCGGTCCCTCCAGGACGTTGCCGCTGCGGCCGATCAGCAGTGCGTCGTCAAACCCGGCGCGCTGGGAGGCCACCGACGCGGCGAGGTTGAACCCGTACGACAGGGCCTTGGCCCCGGTGAGCTCGAACCATTCGCTGTCGGTGTGCCAGGGGGCGATCCGTGACTGGAGCGAGACCGCGGGTTGTGCGGCCGGGGGCTCCTCGGCGAGCACGATCGTCGTTGAGTCCGTGCCGAGGTTCCTCGGGTCGGTGCCTCCGGAAACGAAAACCCGCACCACGCTCTCGCCGGAGGATGCGGCAATCGCGGTGCACCAATCGTCGAGATCGGCGCGGTTGGGAATGGGCAGATGGAGCTTTGCCGCGCTCTTGGCCAGCCGATCGAGGTGGGCATCTTGCCGGAAGGCCTTGCCGCCGTAGACGCGCATCGCCTCGAAGCAGCCGTAGCCCCGCTGGAACCCGACGTCGAGCACGGAGATCGCGGCTTGATCGGGGTCTACCGGCTTGCCGTCGACGAGTACCTGACCGATCACTGCCATGGCCGCAGGGTACCGCGAGCCTACGGAGGTTCAGAACTCGGTGACGACCGCGATTCCGGGGGACGTGGCGCCTCCCATGGCCGCCAGTGCCTCGGGTAGCTCATCCAAGGAGATCCGTGCCGTGATGAGCTGCGACAGGTCCATGCCCGCAATCAGATCGAAGATCTCGTCGTAGCTCGACACCGGCATCCCATGGCTGCCGAGGATCTCCAGTTCGCGAGCGATGACCGCGTCCATCGGGAGCGGCGTCGGACCCTCGTTGAGCAGACCCACCTGGACGTGGCGGCCGAGCTTGCGCAGGCTGAGCACGGCGTCTGCAGCCACCTGCGGGTTCCCAATGGCATCAATCGTGACGTGGGCGCCGCCCGAGGTTTCATGGGTGATTGCGGCAGGCACATCGGCATCGCTCGAGTTGATCGTGGCCACTGCCCCCAGGGCGCGCGCCAGGTGCAATGCCTCCTCGTTGACATCCACGGCGACGACCCTCGCTCCCCTCGCACCGCCGATCAACACCACAGACTGTCCGACCCCACCGCAGCCGAAGACCGCCAGCCACTCGCCCGCGCCAACCCGAGCCCGCTGCGCCACCGCCCGGTACGCGGTCATGAAGCGGCAGCCCAGGATGGCCGCCTCGGCGAAGTCGAGGTCGTCGGGCAGGCGCACCAGGTTGAGATCGGCTGAGGGGATGGCCACGAGCTCGGCGAAGCTGCCCCAGCCGGTGAAGCCGGGCTGGAAGTAGTCGTCGCAGACCTGGGTATTGCCGGCAGCGCATTGTTCGCACACGCCGCACCCACAACAGAACGGGACCGTGACCCGGTCGCCGACCCCCCAATCGTGAACCTCGGGACCGGCCGCATGCACCACGCCTGCCAACTCATGGCCCGGAACCATCGGAAGCGCGATGTCGGCGTCGAGACCTCGCCAGCCGTGGAAATCGGACCGGCACACACCGGACGCCTCGACTTTGATCACCACCCCGTCGCCGGATGGCACCGGGTCGGGGACGTCTTCAATCGTGATCGGGCCGTCAAAGCTTCGATAGATGGCTGCGCGCACTCGATGAGTGTGGCAGTCCTCGGCTTAGAGGCTCCGCCAAAAGGGGCGATCCGCTTTCTGTAGGCCGGAATACTCGCGGAGCCGTGGCCCGAGCGGCCCGCCGCGAAGCGGCAAGAGCGGGAAACGAAGCCGAAGCGGATAAGCCTTGAGACGGTGGGGTGGCGACGAGAGAACTCCGCTGAGCCGGGGCCCGAGCGGCCTGCCACGCAGTGGCAAGAGCGGGAAACAAGGGCTCCGTTTCTCTCGAGACGACCGACACCTACCGGGGCGCGCTCTCACGCCGTGAGGCCCTCCTCGACCTCCACGATCTCGAAGGTCCCATCACCAAGCGAGCCGACGACGGTGAGAAGCCCCCGCTCGAAGGAACCGGCGAAGGCAAAGCATCGCACCGTGCGCGCTCCCGCCTCCCACTCGCCCTCCGTCAGCAACGTGGGAAACGAAAAGGTGAGCACCGGAAGATCATCCAGCGTCTGTGCCGCGTAGCCCGTGAGTGCGACATCGCAGGCCTCGGCAGCGAGCTCAACTATGGCCTCACGACCCGGATAATCGTCTTCCCCCGGCGCCGGCTCCGCCTCACCAATCATCTCGAGGCTGTGTTGCTCGGTGCAGGCAACGGTGTCGCTCACCGCCAAAAACGCAAGGTCGACCAGCCCGTAACAGGTCCCGGCGCTCACCTCCCAGTGGAAGTCGCCGGGATCAGTTGCCGCCGATCCGACCAGGGGCCGGTAGACCAGGCCCGTCCCCGGTTGGTAGACGACGCAGGCCTGGTAGCGCTCCCCGGCTGCCCATTCCTCGGAATCAGGCCAGTAGAGCACCACCTGCAGGGTCGAGTCGGACGAGGAGAACCCCATGAGCTCGGCGAACTCGACGAAACAGACGTCGAAGAGCTCAATGTTGAGCTCTTCGGGATAGGGGGCGTCGGGGCCACCCGACAGCGTCGCTGTGAAGTACACCTCGTGGGTGTGCGGCGCCCCACAACTCGCCAATAGCTCCTCGCCGTACGGCGCGTACGGGAGGTCGGCCGCAGCGTCGGCGCCGAGGTCGACGCAGTCGCCAACACTCCAGAGGTACCCCGCATCCGGCACCGTCGTCTCGACAACCTCGGGCTCTTCCGCCTCGGTGCTCGGGGTGGGCGTCGGCAGAACCTCGGGAACGGACGGCTGCGGCTCCTCACTGGTCGATGTGCACGCCACCATCACCAGTCCGAGGGCAGCGGCAATCGCCGCCAAGCGTCGTCGGTGGATCTTCACCCCCCCAACGATACGCCGCGCTACTGGATCGACATGGCGACGCGGAGGCGCTCCTCGTCGGTGATGTAGTGATCGGCGTCCTCGGCGTCGTCGCCGAGGTCGATCTGCACCCACTCGATGCGGCCGTTGAAGTGGTTGTCGTGCGGGCCGTAGTCGTCGCTCACCGGCGTATGCAGGTCACTCCCCACGTCGGTGGTCTCGTCCCCGGAGAAGATCATCGGGACCGTGGCATCGATCCTTCCCTGTCCCACCTGAGTCCCGTCGACGAAGAGGGTTGCGGTGCCGCCTTTGGCGAGCCCACCGCCGTCGTAAGCGAACTCCATCCGCACCTGGCGGTCACCCGGCTCCAGCTCCGATTTGCCGTAGACCTTGAACTGCTGGACGCCGAACAGGTTGTAGCAATAGGCCGGCTTTCCCTCTTGCACGTACAGGCTGAATCCCCCGAAGCCTCCTCCCTGGGCAACGATCACTCCGCGTGCTCCGTCGGCCGGGACGGTGAGCCGGGCGGTGAGGGCGTGGCTCTTGTTCTTCATGTTGATCACGTTGTTCTCCAGCAACCGGTCCATGCCCCCAAAGAGCAGTTGCGAGTTGCCGCCGACCAGCACCGGGCGCCCGGCCAGGTCGGAGTTGAACCGCTCGGCACGACGATCGTCGAGGGGGAACACCTGGTACTTGTTGGCTTCCATGATGAATTGCCGCTGCAATTCCGCGAGCTTCTCCGGCATGTCGGCCGCCAGATCCTTGGCCTGGGTCCAATCGTCAGGTCCGTACAGCTCCCAGACATCCTGATCGATCGGCGGTGCTGCGGCGAGGGTCCAGGGGATGCTGTGACGGGTAACCGCGGTCCAACCGT
>CAXMOP010000051.1:0-23077 GCA_964195155.1 uncultured Kiloniellales bacterium
GCGGTTGGCCGTTGGCCGATTGGTCGTGAACTGCTGGCACAGGGTGGGTGACGCCGCGGAAAAGGGGTTCGATGTTTGGAGACACTCAAACCTGCTGATTGAGGTGACTCCGCCAGGGGCAACGCGGGACGAGCGGAAGAACCTGTGACCATTCTGTGACCATCGAGGCTCTAGGGCGTGTACGTCGGGGTCTCGCCTTCGAATGAACCCCGCTGCTCCAAGGGTTTCTCGCGGTGGGCCCGGTGGGACTCGAACCCACACGCTTCGGATTAAAAGTCCGCTGCTCTGCCATTGGAGCTACGGGCCCACGGTGAAGGATATACCGCTGCCGACTCACGGTCCCGGTGGAAGGAAAGTCCCCGGCGAAGCTCTTAGATCGCCACCGTGCGCACGGAATCACTACCCACGTCGTAGATGGCGCCGGTCACCGTGCCGGTGATCAGGGCGTGGGTGCGCAGCGTTTTCACCCCAAGCTCCAGTTCGCTCGTGAGATCCTCGAAGCTCCCGAGGAGAAAGCCGGGCTCGCTGCCCAATTCGTCATGCGCCAACGTGGTGATCGCCGCTTCGTCTGCGCCTTCCATGGCGCAGTCGGTGTGCATCAGCACGATGACCTTGTGTGTGCCCAGCTCCCGCTGGGATATGAACACCGAGCGGATCACATCATCGGTGATGATGCCCCCGGCATTTCGGATCACGTGGATCTCGCCGGGACCGGCACGAAGGATCCGCCACGGATCGACCCGGGCATCCATACAGGTGACCACGGCCAACCCGCGCGTTGGCTTCATCGCGGGCGCGTTCAACGCCGCTTGGGCCGCCTTCACCATGTCTGCAGAACTCGATGTCATGGTCGGCCAACCCTACTGATGCGATAGCGTCCCGTCATGATCAGGTTCGGGATCTCGGGGCTCCCACCCGACGGCGACGACGCCGCGTTCCTCGACGCTTTGGTTGAACGGGGCTACGGCGCCTATGAGCTCGCCTTTGTCAAGGGCTTCCCCTGGAAGGAACGCCGGTGCAGGGCCTTCGGCGAGCTGGCCGCCGAACGGGGAATTGCCCTGTCGGCGCACGCTCCGTACTTCGCCATCCTCACCGTCGAGGATGAGGAGAAACGCAAGCAAACCCTCGCCGCGCTCGAACATACGATGAAGCTCGGCCACGCCTTTGGTGGCCACACGATCGTGGCCCATGCCGGACACGTCAGAGATCGCGAGGCGGCGGAGCTCCACGAGCTCGTCGCCGACGGCCTTTCGATCATCGAGCCGAAGGTCCGCGACCTCGGGATCACACTCGGGCTCGAGACCTCGGGTTCCGACCGGGCGTTTGGATCCCTCGGCGATATCGCCCTCATCGCCAAGGAGTTCGCCTTCGTGCGCCCAGTGATCGACTGGGCGCACGTCCACGCAAAGTCCGGAGGGGGATTGACCACCACCGAGGCCTTCGCCTCGGTCATCGACTTCCTCCGCTCCGAGTTCCCGGCATGGGCGATCGATCCGCTGCACACCCAGTTCACCGACAACCAGTTCGGCCCGTCGGGGGAGATCAGGCACGTGCCGTACGGCGAGGGATCGTTGCGGGCCGAGCCGCTGGCCGAAGCCGCCGTCGCGGCCGGGCTGCGGATGATCGTCATCTCCGAAGCCAGGGAGGCTTCAAGCCACGACGCCATCCAGGCGGCTCTTGTCGAAGGCGAGTCGGGCGCCACGGTCCCGGATATCGGTAATGCCGCCCCGGTGACGTCCGGCCTGGTGCACTTCCCGGATCCCGTCCTGGCGGTCCCCGAGGGGGACGGCGTCTTGATCACCAACCTCGACCGTCGAATCCCCCTCACCAACGTCGGCAAGGTGCTCTTTCCCGACGACGGCTTCACCAAGGGGGATCTGGTCACCTACTACGCCTCGGTGGCGCCGCTGCTTCTGCCCCACCTCGAGAACCGGGCACTGTCGATGTCTCGGTATCCCAACGGCATCGACGAGGACTCGTTCTATGAGAAGCGGCGTCCCGGACACACCCCTGACTGGGTGGTGTCGGTCCCGGTGCAGTCGTCGCGCCGGGAGGACCCGATCGAGTTCATCACCGCGGCCGACACCGAGACCCTGGCCTGGCTGGCCAACATGGCGTGCATCGAGATGCATCCGTGGATGTCACGGGTCGACAACCCGGGCAATCCGGACTTCGCCGTCTTCGATCTCGACCCGCAGGAAGGGGCCACCTGGGAGCAGGTCGTCTACGTCGCCGGTCTGGTCAATGTACTGCTCGAGCGGCTCGGCCTCGCCGGCTACCCCAAGACCTCGGGAGCCCGGGGCATTCACATCTTCGTGCCGATCGCAGCCGATTACCCGTACCGGAGGGTCCGGCGGTTCGTTGAGGCGGTCGGGCGGCTGATCGTCGCCGCCGACCCCGAGGTCGCCACCATGGAGTGGGATATCGCCAAGCGCGGGCCGCGGATCTTCATCGATCACAACCAGAACGTTGGCGGCAAGACCCAGGCCTCGGTGTACTCGGTGCGACCCAGGGCGGGTGCCCCGGTGTCGACCCCGCTGCTGTGGAAAGAGCTCGACGAGGTGCGGCCCCAAGACTTCACGATCGCCACGATCTGGGAGCGAGTGCGAAGACGCGGCGATCTCTTTGCACCGGTGCTTTCGGGCGGCCAGGGCATCGAGGCGGCCGAGGCTGCCCTCGGGTTGACCGGCGAGAACTAACGTCGCTGGTGTGAAGGCCGCGTCCGCTACCAAGCTCTACCTCATCGACGGCACCTACGAGCTGTTCCGCCACCACTTCGGTGCGCCACCCCGCCAAACTCCCGGCGGCATGGAGATCGGGGCCACCGCCGGCGTCGTCTCCTCCACGCTTGCCTTGCTCGCCGACCCCGGGGTCACCCACATCGCCGCCGCCTTCGACTCGGTGATCGAGTCGTTCCGCAACGACATGTTCCCCGTGTACAAGGACAGCACCGGGATGGAGCAGGACCTGGTCGACCAATTCCCGATCGCCGAGCGGGCGATGCGCGCCGCCGGCATCACCGTGTGGTCGATGTATGACTACGAGGCCGACGATGCCCTGGCGACCGGCGCCCGTCGCTGGGTCGACGAGGTCGACGAAGTCGTCGTCCTGACGCCCGACAAGGACCTCTCCCAGCTCTACGGCGACCCGAAGATCCGCGGCTATAACCGTCGGCAGGGGGCGTTCATCGACCGCGATGCCGTCGTGGAGAAGTTCGGCGTCGAACCCGAATCCATCCCGGACTGGCTCGGGCTGGTCGGCGACGCTGCGGATGGGCTGCCCGGCCTTCCCGGCTGGGGGGCAAAGTCGAGCGCAACGATCCTGGCTCGTTACGGCCACCTCGAGAACATCCCGCTCGATGCATCGCTGTGGGACGTCAAGGTGCGGAGCGCGGACAAGCTTGCCGCCACCCTCGTGGAGCGGATGGGCGAAGCGCTGCTGTACCGGTTCCTTGCGGTGCTGCGCACCGACGTTCCGCTTCCGGACTCGCTTTCTGATCTGGAGTGGAAGGGGGCGCCGAGGCAGCGCTACGAAACGATGTGCGACGAACTCGGCTTCACCGATCTGAAGAGCCGTCCAAAACGCTGGACCGATTGACCGTTCTTGCGTAGCCAGGAGCGATATATGGCCGTCTGCTACGCAAGAACGGGTCACTCCCCGGCTCTGATGAACTGGAGCTGGCGCGATCCCTCGTCGTCGAACATCTCCAGGTTGGTGGCGTCCATGCGGAAGTTCCTCACCAGGCCGAGGACCTCCAGGTATCGCGCTTCTTGGTCCATCACGCCTTCACCGGCGCACATCTTCTTGGTACCCATCGCTGGGCCGATGTGGATCGAGTCGCGCTCGGCCTCCCACGTTGCCCGATACGTGTTGCACCCCGACGATCCGGCGAGGGTGCCGTCCTCGGTGAATGTGGCGCTGATCTCGGTGTCGGCAATGACGCTGGCCACGGCTTGTTTCCCATCGTTCAGGCCCACCAGCCGCCACTCGGTGTTGGCCAGGGATGTCGGAATGGCTTCGAACAGCGCGACTACCTCGCCGGCTGACCGCATTTCGAGGACGGTGCCGGCGATCGAATACGCGTCCACCGTGTCGAGGGCATAGAGGAACGATTGCTCTTGATCCATCACCAATTCGAGGCATGCCATCATCGTCGTGGTCAGCTCGCCGAAGTTGAGATCGCCGACGCCCGAGGTGTCGTAGGCACCGGAGTAGCGGTTGCAGCTGCCATCGCCGTTCACCTGGTCGTCGGCGAAGTGGATGTCGGGCGTGGTTCCTTCGATGACCGGCTCGAGCTCGCCACGCTCATCGGCGATCGCGGTCACCTTCCATGGATTGTCGCCCAACTTCAGCGGTGCCGCCACCGTCGCTCCTTCAGATCACTGTGGTCGCCCAGTATCGCAAGGTGTTTCGCTGGTGGCGATTGGCATGGGCGCTCGGCTCGTGGCAATCTGAGATTCGAGGAAAGGGGGTTTTCGATGCCTGCGGTCACGATCCGCGACCTGGTCAAGAACTACGGCGATGTGCAGGCGGTGCGCGGCGTCGACCTGACGATCGAGGACGGCGAAGTGTTTGCCCTCCTTGGCCCCAACGGAGCCGGCAAGACCACGATCGTCGAGATCCTCGAGGGGTACCGGGATCGGACCTCGGGCGACGTTAATGTGCTCGGCTTCGACCCCGAGCGCAACAAGCGCGAGTACAAGGAGCGCATCGGCATCGTCCTCCAGGAGTCGTCGGTTGAGCGAGAGCTGACCGTTTCCGAGGCGATCGACACCTACGGCTACGTCTACCCGAGCCGGCTGGACACCGACGACCTGATCGAGATCGTCGGCCTGGAAGCCAAGGCCGATGCGCGGGTGAAGACCCTCTCGGGTGGCCAGAAGCGTCGCCTCGAGGTGGCGCTCGGCATCGTCGGGGACCCCGAGCTCGTCTTTCTCGACGAACCAACGACGGGGTTCGATCCTGCGGCGCGCCGCCAGGCCTGGGACATGATCAGGAACCTCAAAGAGCTCGGCAAGACCATCCTGCTGACCACCCACTACATGGATGAGGCCCAGAACCTGGCCGACCGGGTGGCCGTGATCGACCGGGGTACGATCGTCGCGCAAGGCACGCCCGACACCCTTGGCGGGCGTCAGACGGCCAGCACCGTCATCCGGTTCGAGGTTGGCAGCCTTCCCATCGACGCCCTGCCACTCAACCCGAGCGCGGTGATTGGCGGCTCCATCGAGGTGAAGAGCGATGACCCGACAAACGATCTGCATGTACTGACCGGCTGGGCCGTCGATGCCGGCCACACCCTCGACGGTCTGACCGTTTCCAAGCCGTCGCTCGAGGACATCTACCTCGACCTGACCGACAGGGGCGATGGATCGTGAGCAACCGTCCACCGACGCTCGGGTTGGTTTGGAACCAGATGCGCTACGAGCTGCGGATTTTCTCGAGGACGCCCATCTCGGCGTTCTTCACGATCATATTTCCCCTCATGATCTTTGTGATCTTCGCCCTGATCTTCGGGAACAACGAGATCGAGTATCTCGGGATCAACACCGCCCAGTACTACGCCCCCTCCCTCGCCGTCTATGCCGCGGTTTCTGCGAGCTACGTCAACATCGGCATCGGCACCGCCTACCAACGCGATGAGGGCATCCTCAAGCGGGCCAGGGGCACGCCGCTGCCGCCGTGGATCTTCCTCGGCGGCAAGGTCGCCGCGGCAACACTGGTGGCGGCCATCGGAACGATCCTGATGCTCGCGGTAGGCGTCGCGTTCTACGGCCTCAAGATCTACCCGGAGGCGATCCCGGCGCTGGTGCTCACCTTCTTCGTCGGTGTCGGATGTTTCGCCGCGCTCGGTTTGCTCGTCGCCGCAGTCTCCTCGAGCGGGAATGCCGCCACGGCGATCGCCAACGCCACCCTGCTCCCGCTTGCCTTCATCTCCGGGGTGTTCATCCCCCTCGGCCCTGAGGCGCCGGAATGGTTAGAGACGGTCGCCAACATCTTCCCGCTGGCGCACTTCGCCAGCGCGTTTATTGCCGGGTTCAGCCCGATCGGGGACGTCTCGGCGATCCACTGGGATGACCTCGCCTTCATGGCGTTATGGGGTGTGGTCGGGCTGTTCCTCGCCATTCGACTGTTCAAGTGGGAGGTTCCGACCGGGCCCGCGAAGGTCCCCTGGCGGAGGACGAAAGAGCCGGCGGCGGCTCCTTAGAGAACCCGGCCAACCCTCAGACGTCAGATGCGACGCCGAGCAGTCGTTCCCTCTTCAGCTTCTTGGCGCCGCGGATGGTCAAGAATATTGCCGCGATCCAGGCGACGGCCCCGACCCAGATGCCGGACGCTCCCGGTGCGGCGATCACTGCGGCGGCGACGCTGTACGAAAGGATGATCACGGGCAGGGTCACCAGGCTGGACGCCTGCTGGGCTGCGGCAGCGGAGCGAACCCGCGCCGATAGCCGGAGGATGATCGACAGCGCGATGGCGATGAACGGTGGGATCACCCACAGAATCAAGATGATCCAGCCCGGGGTCGGGAAGAACCATCCGCCGAGTGCGGGGCCAACCGTGATATTGACCACCACCGCATAGATCCCGAAGCCGACGAAGGTGGCGAGGTAGCCGGGGATGAGGCTGGAGATCAGCTTTCCGACGTAGATCTCGCTGGTGGTGATGGGACTGTGTGCGAGGTATTCGCCGGTGCCGCGCTCCCGCTCTCCGACGATGGCGTTTGAGCCCACCGCAGCCGAGATGGTCAGCGGGACGATGATGGCGATTGGTGCGAGCAGGAATACCGCCACCACGTAGGAGGCCCTTGCCGTCGGGGTCTCGCCCTGCACCGCCTGGTTGACGGACGAGGGCAGGTTGCCGACGATGTCGGTCAACTGGTCGACGAACTGGCTCTGTTCGAGCGAACTGATGACGGACAGGACGAAGAACGGGATGATGACGAAGAAGAGGCTGGCCATCATCACCAGGGGGATCCAGTAATCCTTCGACTGGAACAGTCGCCGCAGATCGACCCCGGCCACGGCGCGAATGTGGGCCCAGCTCATGAGTCGACGTCCTCGGGGCGATGGGTGCGCTGCATTTCGAAGTACAGCTCCTCGAGCGTCGGGACGATCGGCTCGACCCTGGTGATGCGGGCGCCACCTTCGACGAGGCTTGCGACCAGGTCGGGAAGCCGGTCGAGATCTTTGAGCGTTGCGTGGACCGCGCCGTTCCAGGTGGTGTCGATGACCCCGTCGAGCTTGGCAAGCGGCTCGAGGGCCGCGCGGTTCTCGGCGTCGAAAATTACGATCGGATCCGCCATGTAGCGGGCCGCCAGCTCGGCGGGTGGTCCCGCTGCCTGGGCATGGCCCTTGTTCATCAACACGACATGGTCGGCGATTCCCTCTGCCTCGTGTAGCAGATGGGTGCACAGCACGATGGAGCGGCCCCGCGTTGCCAGCTCCCTGATGAGCTTCAGGACGTCACGTGCCGACTCGGGGTCGAGCCCTGCGGTTGGCTCGTCGAGCAACAGCACCTCGGGGTCGTGGATGACGGCGCGGGCCATGGCGAGGCGGGTCCGCATCCCGGTGGAGTAACCGCCCACCTCCTGGTCGAGCGCGTCATCGATCCTAAACCGTTCGGCGGCCTCGAGGGCGGCCTTCTCAGAGGCCCCAAAGACGCGGGCGGCGAACCGGAGGTTTTCGGTGCCGGTGAGTTGGTCGTAGAAGGCAGGCTTTGGCGGGACCACCCCGGCGCGGCGCCGTACCTCGTCGCCCTGGTGCATCGGGTGCATGCCGAGCACCTCGATCGAGCCTCGGTCGGCGATGAGGGCCCCGGTGGTCAATCGGACGGTTGTGGTTTTGCCTGCGCCGTTTGGGCCGAGCAGAACGGTGACGGCACCGGTGGGCGCCACGAAATCGAGCGTTTCGACCGCTCGTATGGGCCCGAATGCCTTGGAAACCGCGTCGAAGCGTATGGCGCCGTCCATCTGCACTGTCATCGGTCGGACGGTACAGAACCTGTACGACTACAGCGGCTTACGATGCGCCCATGTGCGGCAGATTCGTCCAGACCCAGAGCGCAGAGACCTACGCCGAGTACTTCTCGGTCGACGCGGTCCGCACCGACCCGGTCTCGCCTTCGTGGAACGTTGCTCCAACCGACCGGGTCTATGCGATTGCCGAGCACGACGAGGAGCGCCAGCTCGGCACCTTCGCATGGGGACTGATTCCCTGGTGGGCCAAGGACCGCAAGATCGCGGCCAAGCACATCAACGCCAGGGTGGAGACGGTGGCCGAGAAGCCTGCGTTCCGTGACTCGTTCAAGGAGAAGCGCTGCATCATCCCTGCCGACGGGTTCTACGAGTGGGAGAAGAAGGAGAAGGGAAAGCTTCCTCACTACATCTACCGCACCGCCGGCGATCCGCTTGCCCTTGCCGGGCTGTGGGCCTCGTGGAAGGACCCGGAGACCGAGGAGCGGCACCGCACCTGCACGATCATCACCGGGCGGCCAAACGACGTGGTGTCCGCTCTCCATGACCGGATGCCGGTGATCCTGCCCGCGACGGCGTGGGATGCCTGGCTCGACCCGGCCGCCGACGACCCTGCTCAGCTTCACTCGATGCTTGGCTCGCTGGAGACCCCGGACCTCAGCGAGCATGCCGTATCCACGCTGGTGAACAAGGTGGCCAACAACCTGCCCGACCTCATCACGCCCTTGGAAACGGGTGCGGTGGGCGCCTGACTCAGGCCTTGGATCCGCTGGCGATCAATTCCTTGACGGCCACCGCGTAGAACCGTGCCGAGCCGGCGTCATGCGCCGCGGTGTATTCGTCTGCGTCGAGGTCCTTCTCGAGATCGGTCAGCGTTTCCGTCGCTACCTCGGCGATCGGGACGCTCTGGAGCAGGGCCGGGTAGGCGCTCGTCGGGTCGGCGACCACCGTGGCCAGCAACTCGACCGCCTCCTGCTGCTGTCCGGTGGCGGCCTTGATCTGGGCGAGCTTGCCGATCAGGTTGAGCATCTCAAGGACGGTGCCCATCTGCTCTGCGGTGGCTAGGCATTCGACGAATGCCGACTCGGCTGCCTCCAGGTTGCCGGCTGCGAGGTTGGCTTCCCCAAGCCCGTTCAGGGAGAGCAGCATCACTCGGAGCGCGCCGAGTTCGCGCCCGCTCTCCACGGAGCGGCTGAAGAGATCGACGGCATTCTCGATCCGACCTTCCGCGAAGGCGACTTGGGCGCGATGATTGAGGTTTGCCCCCATCCAGTACCGCGTACCGAGCTGCTCGAAGATCCCCTTTGCCTCAAGGAGGGCCCGGTTCGCCGTGTCGAGGTCGCCGGTCGCAATTGCGGCGCCCCCTCGCCACTGTTTGAACGCAGCAGTCCAGTAGGGCCGATCGATCGCTTTACCGAGCGCAATCCCTTGCTCGGTCGTCGAGATCCAGTCTTCGATCTGGTACAGATACACCACATTGATTAGGCGGGAGAACAGCGCGATACATCGCGCATCTTCGTCGGCGCTGGCCTCCAGAGTGGCGATTGCTTGGTCTGCTGCGGCCAGACCGCGCTCTGGTTCGCCTTGCAGTGCTAGGAACCATGCTTGGGCCGCGCTCGCCAGGGCTCGGGCCGCGACCGTGGCCTCATCGTTGGAGCCCTCATCGAAGGCGTCGAGCGCCTCGTCGAAGAGCTCCACGGCGGGCGCCACCCAGCCGCGGATCTCGTGGGCCATCCAGAGTGCGGGGACCATCTTGAAAGCCCCGACCCCATTCTGTTTGGCCAGGCAGTGGCGCCAGGCCGACCTCACGTTGTCGAGGTCTTGTTCAACGATCGTCAACATCAACTCGTCGTCGCGCTCGGCGAGTGCGAACGCTTCCCCCATGAGGTCGCCGTAGTAATCGGCGTGTGCGTCGAGGATCCTCGAGTACTGATCGGGGTCGCTCTGAAGCTCGGCCTCGGCGTACTGGCGGAGCAGCTCGTGGATCGTGTACCGACCGGTGTCCGGGTTTGCCGCAACGAGCGATTTACCGGCGAGGGTGGCCAGGTCCCGAAGCGACGCGCCGGCAACGGCGTCCGCCGCTTCGCGGGTGAAGCCGCCGCGAAATGGTGCGAGCGAGGCGAACATGGCCTGCTCGTCCGGCTCGAGCAGCTTCCAGGTGTAGTCGAACACGGCGCGGACGCTGCGGTGCCGATCGGGAATGTCACCGATATCGGTCTCGAGGAAGTCGATGTTCCTGGCGATCTCGGCCGCAATCTCCTCGATGGAAAGGATGTCCGCCCATGCCGCCGCCAGCTCGATGGCGAGCGGCATGCCATCGGTCAATCGAAGAATCTCGGCCAGCGGGTCGAGCTCGTCCGGCGCGAGCATCAGATCCGGGCGGGATCGATGTGCGGCATCCATGAACAGGCGGACGCCGCTGGTCTGCGAAGCCTGGTTCGGTGAGTCCCATGTGCCGTCGAGGCCCTCGAGGATGAACACGGTCTCTCCGGTCAGGCTGAGCTTGGTCCTTGTCGTGGCAATCGCCGACACGTATGGGGCAGCCCTGAGAATCTGCGTCACGATTGCGGCGCCGTCGCTCAAGTGCTCGAAGTTGTCGAAGACGAGGAGCTGCCGCTTGGTGGCGAGATAGTTGAGCATCTGGGTTTCGGGATCCTGTTCCGACGAGAGGGCAATCCCAATCGACTCTGCGACTTCCTGAACGATGTCGGTGCTGGAGTCGAGGTCGGCCAGAGCGATGAAGAACACGCCGTCTGGGTAGTCATCGATCAAGTCGACCGCAGCCTGGATGGCGAGACGCGTCTTGCCGGTGCCGCCGGGAGCGAGAATCGTCAGCAGCCTGGTCTCGCCGAGAAGGCGCTCGGTTTCCGCCAGTTCGGATTGCCGTCCGATGAAGTCCGTGAGCTGTTGTGGGAGGTTGTTGGCAAAGAAATCGACAGACACCAGCGGTGGAAACGTGCTGTCGAGCCCTTCGACGTTGAGCTGGAACACGTGCTCGGGCTGGGTCAGATCCTTGAGCCGATGCTGGCCCATGTCGATGAGTATGAGATCGTCGGGCAGTTGATCGCGAACGAGCTCCGAGGTCGAACCCGACACGACGGTCTGACCACCATGAGCGATGCCGCGGAGACGAGCGGCGCGGTTGACTGCGGATCCGTAGTAGTCGCCCATCTGCAGGTCGGCCATGCCGGTGTGGACCGACGCTCGTACCCGCAATGGTGACGGAGTCACCCAATCGATCGTCGACAGCCGCCGTTGCATGTCGGCAGAGCCCTCGACCGCATCCGGCGCTGACGTGAAGACGATGAACCGGCTGTCGCCTTCTCCGCGAGGCCGGACCGGGACACCGTTGTGTGCCGCCGCCGCCGCCTCGATGGCCTCATCGTGCTGGCGGAGCGCATCCATCATCGTGTCCGGCGCTTCCTCCCACAGGCGCGTGCTGCCCTCGACATCGGTGAAGAGGAAGGTGACCACACCATCGGGAAGGGTCTGCATCGATCCGACACTATCAGCGAGGCGCTCCGGCTGGTCGAGAATCTCTAGATTTTTCAATGTTCCCAATGGTTTCTGTCAGCGGGTTGTGATATCATCGAACGTATGTTCGATAGAGAATATGAGTCGATCCCATCGATGTTGGGTGACCTGCAACCCGGCCCCGAGTTGGGTGGGATCCTGGCCTGCATCGACGTCGACCGGGTGTCGCCCTACGACCGGGTCGTGGTACTCCAAGCACACCAACGCCAAGCCTCCTACCACGACGCCGAGCGGTACCGCGCCATGACCGCCATCGTCGACGCCATGGGTATCGAAGATTTCCGTTGGGCCGCCGAAACCGCTTCTGCGGAGATCCAGTGTGCATTACACCTCACCCGCCGAGCCTCGGACCGTGAATTGTCGTTCGCCCTGGCACTGCGTCAACGCCACCCCCGGGTATGGGAGGCGTTGGCGGAAGGCCACATTGATGTGTGGCGGGCCAAGATGATCGCCGACCGTACCAGCCACCTGTCGATGGCCACCGCCGAAGGCGTCGTGGAACGCATCATCGACGCCGCCGCCACCCTCACCACCGGCGAGTTGAAGGCTCGCCTCGACCGGCTCTGCATCGAAGCAGGCCCCCAGGACGCCAAAGACCGATACGAGTATGCGGTCGACGGGCGTCGTCTCGTCGCCGAAGCGACCACCGACGGCACCGCCAACCTCGTCGGCTTGAAGCTGGCGCCACACCGCGTCAATGCCGCCTCGCGTCGGATCAACCACCTGGCCCGCAGCCTGAAGACCAAAGGCGAGACGCGCACCATGGATCAACTCCGTGCCGACGTCTTCCTCGACCTCCTCACCGGCAAGGCTGCTGGATCGAAGGCTGATGGTGGGGGCGTGCACCTGCACACCGACCTCGACACCCTCACCGCGATGGCCGAACACCCCGGCGAGCTCGCCGGCTACGGCCCGGTCATCGCCGACGTCGCCAGACAGGTTGCAGAAGAACTCGAAGACGCCGAGTGGCGTTTCTCGGTCACCGACACCGCCAGCGGCCAAACCCTCCACACCGGGGTCACGAAGAGGAGGCCCACCGCGTCGCTCCGCCGTGACATCGAGACGCGCAACCCGACCTGCATCTTCCCCGGGTGTCGCATGCCGTCGGTCGATTGCGACATCGACCACCGCCAGCGGTGGGCAGACGGCGGAGCAACCAGCCACCACAACTGCGCCCCGCTGTGCCGCCACAACCACCGGACCAAAGACGAAGCCGGCTGGACCTATCGGCCGCTCGCCAACGGCGACTACCAATGGACCAGCCGACTCGGCCACACCTACACCACCAGCGGCACACCCCCCTAAGACGCGGTGGAGGCCCGGAACAGGTCCGGGCCTCCACACAGTTTCTTGCTAAATCGCTGGCCTACTGGCCTCGCCTAAACCATTCATGGTTGGATCGGACACTTGAAGTCATTGTCCCCGACGCGGAGGATGGTCACGTCGCCGAGGCCTGCGGCGGTAAGTACGGCGTCCGCAGACGTCAGCAGATATGGCTCCACGTTCCAGGTGACCGAGTGAAAAGCCCACTTGCCACCGTGGTAGTCGGTGTCGCCGGGGGCCACGGCGACGACGCCTTTCTGTCCAACGGCGCCGTCCATCACCGCATAGAAGTCGTCGATACCCGAATCGGGTTTGGCTGATGCCGGCGGCACCACGGTACGGACTTCGCTGCCTTCGTAGAAACAACATCCGCCTGGGAAGACGAAGTCGGGCCTGGCCGCCAATGCCGGAGCGGCCATGGCCGCCAGCATTCCCATCGCGAACACGAGTACGAGCACACGTCTCATCAAATACCTCCTTGGTCGACCGGAATTTCCGGCCCGCGACGAGCGTATGCAGGGCTACATAACACGATCCGAAACGGGCGCTTAACGATCCGTGAACTCTCGAGCCACGCCCTACCCTGTGCGCATGCGCGCCCTCCAGAAGCGGTCTCCGGGCCCGGGATTCGACATGGTTGAGGTGCCGATTCCCGAGGTCGGGCCGGACGACGTGCTCATCGAGGTCCTCGCGACCTCGATCTGCGGCACCGATCTGCACATCCTCGATTGGGATCCGTGGGCGGCCGATCACGTCCAAACCCCCGTCACGATGGGCCACGAGCTCACCGGAATGGTGCGAGGCCGCGGCGCCAACGTCACCGAGCCAAACGTTGCTCAGCTGGTGTCCGTCGAGTCGCATGTCATCTGCGATGTCTGCGATTGGTGTCGCACCGGTCAGGGGCACCTCTGTCCAAGTACGGAGCTGCTCGGCGTCCACCGCGACGGCGCGTTCGCCGAGTATGTCGTCGTGCCCGCGCAGAACGCCTACGCCGACCCGCCCGGCATGGCGCTGTCGATCGCCTCGCTTCAGGAGAACTTCGGCAACGCCGTCCACACCGCCACCGTGACCGATGTCGCCGGGCGCAAGGTGTTCGTCACCGGTGCCGGGCCGGTCGGCCTGATGGCCATCGCCGTCGCGAAGGCCAAGGGCGCCCGTGCCGTCTACACCACCGACCTCTCGGACTACCGGCTCGATCTGGCCTTGACCGTGGGTGCCGACCTGACCCTCAACCCCCTCACCGATGATGTCGCCGGCATCCTGTCCGACGCCACCGAAAACGAAGGCGTCGACGTCCTCTTCGAGATGTCCGGGGCTCCGGCGGCGATCGAGACCGGATTCGCCATGCTTAAACCCGGCGGCGTCGCAGCCCTCTTGGGACTGCCAGGCAAGAGGATCGAGTTCGACTTCGACGACAACATCATCTTCAAGGGCGCCACCGTGTACGGGATCGTGGGTCGGCGGATTTCGCAGACCTGGCTCGAGATGCGCGGTCTGATCCGCAGTGGCGCCGTCGACCTCGCCCCGATCGTGACGCACCGGTTTGCGTTCGACGACTACGAAAAGGCATTCGAGCTGATGGCCTCGGGCCAATGCGGCAAGGTCATCATGTTTCCCGATCCGTCCTTGGCGGACGGTCTGCTGAGTTGACGGAGGCACGATGACCGACAAGACCGCCTTCCTACGCACCGAGCTCGACGCCCTCCAGGAACAGGGCCTGCGCAACACGATCAGCATCCTCGACGGTCCGCAGGGACCGTGGCTTTCGGTGGACGGGCGGGAAGTCTTGAATTTCTGCTCCAACAACTATCTCGGCCTGGCCAACGACGACCGGTTGGTCGCCGCGGCCAAAGCGGCGCTCGATCGATACGGGGTCGGTCCGGGGGCGGTGCGCACGATCGCGGGGACGATGACGATCCACGAAGAACTCGAGGCGGCACTCTCCCGCTTCAAGGGCGTCGAAGCGGCTCTCTCCTTCCAATCCGGGTTCGTCGCCAACCTGGCGGTGATCCCGGCGCTAGTCGGCGATGGCGACGTCATCATCTCCGACGAGCTCAACCACGCGTCGATTGTCGACGGCATCCGCCTGGCCAAGGCCGGGCGCAAGATCTACCCGCACGGCGACGTCGACGCCCTCTCCGACCGGCTCGCCGAGGCCAGGTCCGAGGGGGCCAACCGGATCTTGGTCATCAGCGACGGTGTGTTCTCGATGGACGGCGACATCGCCCCACTCGATCGCATCGTCGCCGCCGCAGACGAGCACGACGCCATGGTGATGGTCGATGACGCACACGGCGAGGGCGTGCTCGGGCGCGGCGGGCGCGGGATTGTCGACCACTTCGACCTGCACGACCGCGTCGACGTCGAGGTCGGCACCATGTCGAAGGCGTTCGGCGCCATCGGCGGCTACGTCGCGGGCAGCATCGAGTTGATTGAATGGCTGCGCCAGCGCGGCCGGCCGTTCCTCTTCTCCTCAGCCCTCACTCCACCGGATGTTGCCGCCTGCATTGCCGCCGTCGAGACCCTGGAGGAATCCACCGAGTTGGTCGACCGGCTGTGGGACAACGCCGCTCGCTTCAAAGAGACGATGTCGGCCGCCGGATTCGACCTTGGCCTCTCCGAGACCCCGATCACCCCGGTGATGCTTGGCGACGAACACCTGGCCAGGAAGTTCTCCAGGATCCTGCTCGACGAGCACAACGTGTTCGCTCAGGCCATCGCATTCCCAACGGTTGCGACCGGGATGGCCAGGATCCGGGTGATGATCTCGGCGGCTCACTCCGAGCCCGACCTGGCGGCCGGCGCCGCCGCCTTCGCCGCGGTCGGCAAGCAGCTCGGCGTGGTCGGCTAACCCTCGGATGTCGCCTGTTGGGCGCGATGCACCGACGGGCCCGGGTCGGTGACGATGATCCGGTACCCGGCCCAGATAAGGATCAGCCCAATCAGCTCGGACACATAGAGCAGCTCGAGGCGCCCGGCGCGGGCGAGCGCGCCGCCAAGCGCCGGCAGAATCGCACCGAAGGCGATGGCCACGTTGCCACGCACCCTCCGGCCGGTCCCGACATCGGTCCGGTAATACTTCCACGCCGACCAGATGGCCCCGCCAACCAGCCAGAACACGGCGTACAGGTTCACCAGCGGGGTGAGCAGGCGGACCCATCCCCATTCGATGACGTCGCCCGAGAGCTGGTACGGCTCGGCGGCGGCCGCATCGACGGGCACGAACAGGACGATGACGGTGGCGATCGTGAGGTAGACGAGCAAAGCCCTGGTGAGTCGATCTGCGGTCTTGGGCGACACCAGCAGGTACACCACGCCCTGGGCGAGGAACACGCCGCCCATCAGGGCTCCCGTGATGTACCAGAGGCGGAATATCGGCTCGCTCCAGCCGAACACCGTGGCCAGGCTCTCGGCAAGCGTTCCCAGCCCGTACGTGGTGACGCCGATGGTCCACCACATGAGGTACCTGGCGTTTGGCTTCGATCGCCAGTGACGGAACAGGACCACGGCGAAGGCTGCGGCGACCACGGTGGTCACCAGCGGCAGGTAGTCGACGACCGTTCTTTCCATGGAGGGCAACGCATTCTCGTCTTTCACGACCCCGACAGGAAGTCGGGTCCGGGGTCTTTGAGCGCTCGACTCACTAGTTTGTTGGGTTCGGGGGACGCATTTCTATGTCGCACGACTCTCAAGAGACCGAGGCTCAGCCGTTCGCATGGGGACGGCTCTTGCTGAGAGCCGCCTTCCTGGCGGTCGGTGGGCTCTCGCTGTACTTCTTTCTGCCCACGCTTCTCGAGCTCTTCGAACAGGCGCCGCAGCTGGAGAACGTGCAGTGGCGGTGGTTCTTCCTGATGGCCGGGCTGATGTCGGGGGCGTTTGCGGCGCTGTGGGCGCTCACGCGCATCGCAGTTCCCGGGATCCCGTGGTTCGTCGCCGCCACGTCGCAGCTGACGTCAAACGCCGCGGTCAAGGTGACGCCCGGTGGGATCGTCGCCGGCGGCGCGTTCTACTTTCGGATGCTTGCCGTCTCGGGAGTCCCGATGCAGCACGCTGCCGCCGCGCTTGCCGCAGTCGGGGTGCTGTCGAACCTGGTCCTGTTTGCCTTGCCGGCCGTGGCGCTGGTCATCGCGGCGATCTCGGCACCGATTCCCCAGGGCATGGTCCCGGTGGCGGTTGCGGGGACCGTGCTCTTCGTGGCGATGTTCACCGCGACGGTCGTGCTGGTCCGATACGACCGTCCCCTGCACTTCATGGGACGGATCGTGGAATCGATGGTGGCTTGGAGCGCCCGGCGGTTCAAGAAGGATTGGTCGTTCACCGAGACGGCGCTCGTCGAAAGCCGCGACACCGTGGTGAAGTCGCTGGGCAAGCGCTGGCAGCGGGCCCTCGGCTTTGCGGTGCTCAATTGGCTGCTCGACTACGCCACGCTGGTCGTGGCACTGATCGCGATCGGGGCGGAGCCGAGGGTCAGCCTGGTGATGCTGGCCTTCGCCGGAGCCGCTGTGCTGGGGATGATCCCACTCACCCCGGGCGGGCTCGGCTTCGTCGAGGCGGGCCTGGTCGGCTTGCTCACGATCTCCGGCATCCCGGCCGGCGACGCCCTGCTCGCCACCCTGGCGTACCGGTTGTTCCAGTTCTGGCTGCCCATCCCGGCCGGGCTGGTCGCCTACATCCTGTTCCGTGGCCGCTACGGCAAGTTGTCCGAGCTTCCCGAGTTGGCCTGACAAGCAATGCGGCTCGACGAATCCGAAGCCTGGCAGCGGGTTGCCGATGCGGAACACGGCGTGCTCGGCACCCTTCACGCCGAGCGCGGGGTCGACCTGGTCCCGGTCGTGTACGCCATCGCTGAAGAGCACACGATCTTCATCCCGGTCGACACGGTGAAGCCAAAAGCCACCACCCGCCTGCAGCGCGTCGAGAACATTCGCAACGACCCTCGGTGCACCCTGCTCGTCGAGCACTACGACAACGACTGGTCCCGGCTGTGGTGGGTCCGCATCAACGGTGAGGGCAGCGAGGCGGTGCTCGAAGACCTCGACCGGTTCCTTCCGCTGCTGGCGGATCGGTATCCACCGTATTCCGACCCGACCTCGATCGCCGGCGGGATCGTGATCCGGCCCCTCGAGATCACCGGGTGGGCGGCGGGGTAGTGGCATGGTGTGGGCGGCGTGGTAGCAGGTAACGTCCGCGGGATGGCCAACTATCGGGTGTACTGGTCGCTCGTCCGTGACAACGCCGACTTTCGTCGGCTCTATCTGGCCAGGCTCATCTCATTTGCCGGTGACTGGTTCCTGGTCGTCCCGCTGATTGGGTTGGTCTACGAGGCGTCCGGGTCACCGCTTGCCGCCGCCGCTGTACTCGCCGCCCAGGCGCTCCCGGCATTGCTGCTGGCACCGGTGACCGGGGTTGCCGCCGACCGATTCGATCGCAAGAAGATCCTCGTCATCTCCGACCTGATACGCGCCGGCCTGGCGCTGAGCCTGTTAGCCGTCGACGCGGTCGACGCGATCTGGTTCCCCCTCCTGATCGTCGCGTTGGAGGGAGCAGGGGCGGCGTTCTTCTACCCGGCGTCGGGTAGTGCATTGCCGAACGTCGTCTCCGAAGAGGAATTGGCCCCGGCCAACGTGCTGATGTCCTCGGCGTGGGGGGCAATGCTGGCGCTTGGTGCTGCCCTCGGCGGCCTCTTCGCCGCCGCCGTCTCGCGCGACGCCGCTTTCGTGGTCAACGCCGCCACGTTCATGGTGTCGGCGATCCTGGTGGCCCGCATCGGTCGCAGGCTGCAGGAACCGGTGCGAACCGCAACCGAGGGATATCTCGAGTCGACCAAGGATGCGCTGCGGTACGCGGTGTCGGATCGCTCGGTGACTGCGCTCCTCACCTCGAAAGCGGTCCATGCGCTGACCTCCGGCGGAGCCGTCGGGTTGTTTGCGGTCATCGCTTTCACGCTGTACGACGCGGGCGACGGGGGCACCGGTGTCCTGTTCGGGGCCCGCGGGCTTGGCAATCTCATTGGCCCGATTGTTGCGTTCCGTCTGGTGGGCTCTTCGGATCGTCGGATCCTCGGCTCGATCGGTTATGCCATGGCCCTCTGGGGCGTTGCGTACCTGGTCGTTGGGGTTGCCCCGGGACTGGCTCTCGCTGCGGTGGCGATCATGATCGGGCACATGGGCGGCGGCACCCAGTTCACGTTCTCGACGTACGGCCTGCAGGAGCTGAGCCCGGATCAGATCAGGGGACGGATCTTCGCCCTCGACTTCGGCCTCGACACGCTGGCCATCGCGGTCTCTGCGCTCACCGTCGGCGCCCTGGCGCAATTCGTGCCGATCCGGGTGCTGATCCTCGGGCTTGGAGCGACGGCGTTGGTATTCGGCGTTGCCTGGGCACGGGTCACTCGTTCCTACTGGGCCGAGATCGAGTTCCGTTCCCAGGGGTGAGCCCGGATAGAGTGGAGCACCATGGCCGACTTCACCTTGCCGCAACGAGCGGGGGACCCCCCACAGGTCAACCCCGGAATGCCCCACCTGCAGCTGACCGACAACGCCGGCGATGAGCTCTATTCGCAGTTCGCCGACTGGCTGTTCACCCTCGACCATGTCGAGGAGGACCGCAGCCGGGTGTCGATTCCCAGCTCGCGGGCGGCATGGATCAGGGAGGCGCCGGTGAACCCGCTCGCCCAGCGGGAGTTCACCCACATCCACACCGAGCCCGGGCCCGGCAGCCAGCACCTATCCCTACCCAAACCCGACGCCGACGAAGTGCTGGCCAAAGGGTGGGGGATCGAGCATCCCACCAACCCGTACATCCACGATTTCGAGCTGTTGATGATCTACGCCCCCCGAACCGAAGAGGACTTCGCGGCGGTGAAGATGATCGTTACCCGCGCCTACGAATGGACGCTGCAGAGCGGGTAGCCGCGCTCACCCACGCCGTGGCGCGGCACATGCCTCCACCGAAACCGTCGTTGGACCGACCCCGACGGCGGAAAGGATCCTCGGCTGGTACTCATCGGTGATGGTGACGCACACGAGTGTCGGGTTCGCCGTTGCACTTGCGCTCCTGCCGGGCCTCGATCGGGCAGCCAATGCCGACTCGACGGCGGCCAGCTCGGCACGCGGGACATCGAGGCGCAGTTCACCGTTGTAGTCGGCGGCGATCACCGAGGCTCCCGCCTCGGCCCCAACATCGGCTGAGAAGGCCGCCTCGCGGTAGGTGGCTGCCAGCAGGGTGACGTCGAGGGCGAGACCGACCACAACAAGGCCGACGAATATCAGTGCCGCCAGGAAGGGGAGCATCGAGCCTTGTTCGCTCACGGCACACTCCGGAACTCGCTGATCGGCACCACCGCCCGACCGCTGACGGTACGCCGGACCGGTGACCCCTCGGGCCCGATCAGGCTGACCTCAACCGCCACGACGACGGTGATGCCACCGTCGGTCGCCGCAGCCTCGACCATGGCGCCCGGGGCAAGGCCGATGGCGATCCGTTCCGCATCGGACGCGTCGCCGTGGCGGGCAGCCCAGGTTGCGGCATATCGTGCCGTCTCTTCTGCTTCGGTAGCCGCCGCGCTCAGGCGCCCGACGGTTACCAGCGACTGCCCGACCATGATCACGACGAGGAAACCGACGGCGAGGGTTCCCAGCAGCGTGGTTCCGCGTTGACCCGTCATGGTGGGACCGAAATCGCAGCCGTCGACTCGACGTGGATCACGACCGGTATGAGATCGGGCCCGGGTGGTGCCCACGTAATCGTGGCCTGGACCTCGACGTCTTCTGCAACCAGCCGCACTGTTGCTTCGACACCCTCGGCGCCCGGAACCACCCGTTCGAGCTCCGCTCTCAGGCGCTCCTCGACCTGGACAAGATCCGCTGCCGGGCGAGCCGCTCTCCGGGCCGCGGCATCCACCGCGGTCTCGGCGACCTCCCTGGCAACGAGGACAAACGCCAGCTGCACGATGATGACGAGCAGCATGAAGAAGACCGCCATGGCGGCAAGTGATTCAATGATCACCACTCCGCGCTGGTTCCCCGTCAGGAGAAGAACCCGGTCATCTGAGCGACAATGCTCGTCCACACGTCACTCGCGGCACCGCGAACCTGAGGGATCAGCATCGCGACAACCAGCACCGCGATCGTCGCCAGCCCAAGCCATTCGACCGTCGTTGATCCTCGCTCGTTGCTCCGCACGTTCACCTCCTTCCTCATGGGTTGCCCGCCAGGCCTCGCAGCCCGGCAAGAGTCGGGTACAGCAGAAAGAGCAGTGTGACCGGCACCATGAGGGCCAGCACTGGACCGTAGGTGGCAAGGGCCCGCCGCCCACCCTCGGCAGTGAGATCACGCCCGAGAGCCGCTCGATAATCGGCGCTGAGCTCGGTCAGCGCCTCCGCCAGACGCCCTCCGGTGTCGTGGGCATGGGCGAGCAGGGTGTACAGGCGCTGTGCCTCGTCGTGGGCAGTGCTCCGGCCGGCTTGCTGCAAGGCCTCGGTGAGGCTGAGGCCGTCCGCATGTGCGGTGGACACTGCTGCGAATTCCTCCGCGGCCACCCCCGCGGACGAGTCGACGAGCTGAGCAATGGCCGTGCCCACTGATTCGCCTGCGATCACATGAAGCGCAAGCGAGTCCGCGACCACCGGCAACTCGAACCTGAGGCGCCGGCCGCGACGCTGGAGGGAGGTTGACCGGTGCATGCCGACGAGAAGCCAACCGGCGACGGCGCCGAGTGCCGCGACGGGAAGCACCGAGCGGCCGGGGCCGGTTACGAAGAGATCGCCTTGCGCCAACAGGGCGCCGGCAAGACCACCGGCGGCCGCGCCGACGATGCGACCGCTCGACTGCGCCCGCATCACCCACTCCATGATCACCTGGGTACGACCCGCCACAACGGCGCTGGTCGGTTTGAGGTAGTCGCCCACCCTGGCGCTGATCCTGGACCCGCGCGGGTACGACACCGCGAGGAAGACGGCTGCCGCACCGAGGAGCGCAACTCCGTATCTCACTCGAACACCCGGGGGGCCTTGGACAGGGCCGCTGCCCGGCGGGCGGCGAGATATCCGAGGCTGGTCGAGGCCAGGCCAACGGCAACGATGATCGATCCGGTGTTTGTTCGGTAGAGGCTGGCGGACTGCGGGTTGGTCGTGATGCTGAGCGCCAGCAAGGCCCACGGCGCTATCAGCGCAACCAATGCAGTCATCCGTTGCTCGGTCAATGCCGCGACATGGGCCCGGCGGAGCCGCAATTCATCGCCGACCGAGGTACCGAGGGACGCCAGGACGAGGCCAACGCGGCTGCCCCCGGATCGGTATGCGGCGGCGACGGTGGAGAGGACGCGGTCGGCAGTGGCGTCGCCGAGGTCCAATCGAAGTCGCTCGAGGGCGGGGACGAAACCGTCTCCGTAGGTCACGGCGTCGGCGACGTCGCCGGCAGTGGACCGAAGAGGATCCGGTGACCGCTCGGCGGCAGCGATGAAGGCATCGGGAAGCGTTGCGCCTGCGACTACGCGACCACGCATCAATGCGAGAAAGTCGGGCCATGCCCCGGCCAGAGTCTCGCGCCGGTGCTGCTGCCTGCCCTGCTCGAGCGCAACCGGGACCGCGGCGGCGAGGACTCCGACGGCGATTGCGACCGAGGGAACACTGAGCATCGCGAGCGTGAGAAATGCCGCGGTGAGCCCGGCACCGGCCATCGCGGGCAGCAGCCATGGTTCGGGGAGGCGGATCGCAGGCAGGCCGATCCGCGGTGCCCGGCCGGTGATCAGCACCCACACCGACCCCGCAGCGAGGAGCGCAGCGACCCCTCTCATCCCAACCACCCGGCCTGGTCGAGGGAACCATCGCCCTGTTTGTAGCGGCTCTCGAGCGTGAAGATGTCATCGTCGAGCCGGTCGGGCACGACGCCAATCTCATCAATGATCCGCCGCCGCCCCACACGGCGCAGAAAGACCACGAGATCGATGACGGACGCCACCGTTCTGCGTACGAAGGGGATCGAAACGTTCTGGCCGGCGAGCACGCTGTACGCAACGAGCTTGTCCAGGGAGTCGATCGCCGAGTTTGCGTGCAGCGTTGCCAGACCGGAACAGCCCGCGTTGAGTGCCATCAGCATGTCCAGAGCCTCCGGACCGCGAACCTCGCCGACCACGATCCGATCCGGCCGCTGTCGGAGAGCCTCTCGAACCAGGTCCCGCAGCGTGATTGCCGCGCCGCCGTCGAGACCTTCCATGCGGGTCTGCATCTGGGTCATGTCGGGAAGA
>CAXMOP010000052.1:0-15446 GCA_964195155.1 uncultured Kiloniellales bacterium
CATTGTCCTTGTTGTAGCCGAGAATCGCCGATACTACGGCAAGTTCAGGAGTGTTTTAGAGGCTCTGCAAGTCGCGAGTCGCGAGTCCGAGTCGCGAGTCCGAGTCCCGCTTCTTGCTCGCGTCTCGCGACTCGTGTCTCGTGTCTCGTGTCTCGCGTCTCGCGTCTCGCGTCTCGCGTCTCGCGTCTCGCGTCTCGCGTCTCGCGTCTCGCGTCTCGCGTCTCGCGTCTCGCGTCTCGCGTCTCGCGTCTCGCGTCTCAGGCGATCACGCCGGAGGACACGACGGTGGAGAGAAAATCCCTTCGACCCGACCGGTCGCTTCGATGGACGACACCGGGCCCCACAGCAACAGGTCCTCGCCGTCGGACAGGCTGAACGTCGCGCGCTCACCGATCGCCTCGTAGCTAATGGCATAGGTCGCGTAGACCTCGTTCAAGGTAGTGATGGCGTCGCCGAGACGGATTCCGGAGGGAGTTGCAAGATTGAGGTGGCTGGTGGGGACGGTCGGCTCCTGGTACCGGTATCCCACGAAGGTTCCACCCTCCAGGGTTCCCGATACGATGGCCGTCAGCCCCGCCCAGCGCACCAGCCGCCCGTCCTCTCCTGCGCACAAGCCGTGCGCCGCCCCGGCGACCGCGATTTCCTCTGGTGTGCCGAGGCTGGCAGCGAGCACTCCGATCGCCTCGGGGGCCGGGGTGCCAATCTCAATCGGTCCGATCCCGTCGGCGTGGAGGGTCAGGCGGGACACCGGCACCGGCTCATCGGCGACGGCGAGTTCCCGGGGGGCGGGGAGTGTGGTCGTGGGGATGGTGCTGGTGGGCGGGGGAGGCCCGGTGGTCGTGGGAGCGGGCGCCGTTGTGATCGGGGCCGCTGTTGTGTTTGGGACCGTGGTGGGCGCAGGGGCGGCATCCCTTTGACCGTTGTCGTCGAGCAGGCCAAAGCCGAACATCGCCAAAACCGCAACCGCCGATACCGCCAGCACCACCGGGATCGGCCATCGCAATGGCGCCGGGTGCGACTCGTCGGCCGACGCTGCTTCCTGCTCTCGGAGATCGACGGCAACGTCCGGGTCGGTGCCGAGCGCCCGGGCCGCCGGAACCGCGGACACGTTCGGCGTTTCTGTGGTCGCCGCCGCCCCCACCAGGATCTGCGCCGTGGATTCAGCGAGGTTGCCGACCCGTACGTCGATCCACGGCCTGCCGCATTGCGGGCACTGGGATCGGTCGGCGGGTCGCTCCGTTCCGCAGTACACACAGAGCGGGAGCTGGGCCGATGTCGACATTGCGAAGAGGATATGCGCAGGTCCTGAATAGACGGGGATTTCGCGATACGCATAGTCGCAACTGCCTGGCACCATGTCGTTATGGGCGATGCAACCTCGCAGAACTGGATTCCGCCAGCGCTGCTGATCCTTGCCGCAGTGATCCTTGGTCTGGTGGCCTGGGGCGTCTTCGCAGCAACAGACGGCGACGGCGAGGATGAGTCTCTTGCCGGCCAGGTCGAGCGCTACACCGGCTGTCTTTCTGAGCACGGTGCCAATGTCCCGGTCGTCGAGGTCAGCAGCGACGGGGGATTGGTCATCACCGTGCCGGGCTCGCTCTTGGAGGGATCCATCGATCTGGAGCAGTGGCTCGAGGCAAGCGAGCAGTGCCGCCACCTCGAGCCCAATCCTTTGGACTTCCTCTCTTCCGCCGGTGGCTTCGGCCTCGACGACGCGTCAATCATCAGACCCTCTGAATCGGCGCTATAGCGCCCAATTCCATACGATTCCGGCGGGCAGCCAATCGGCGGTGGCGGTGGGGGTGATCGAAAAACAGGGTTCACAAATCACGCGAGATGTGTGATATTGGGACTCTGAGAACTGGTTTCGCGCATCGAAGCGCGTCACCGTCGGGTGGGAATGATTGGGCGGACGGCGGAACCACGTTGGAGGATTCTGTGACATCAGACCAAAAGCCGCGCAAGGCTGTCATCAACCGAGCGCTGCGCGAGCGGGAGGAAGCCAAGGAGCGGGTGCAGCGCGACACGCTGACCCGGACTCGTCGCGAGCGTGATCGCAACAAGCTCACGGATGAGCGCGGCCGGCTGACCACCGACCTGGTCAGCCAGTACCTCACGGCAATCGGCGAATACGAGCTGTTGACCGCCGAGAAGGAAGTCGACTACGCACAGAAGATCGAGGCCGGCCAGATTGCCCAGGACCGCCTCGACGGCACCGACTACGACGGTCGCGGCGAGATGATCGCGTTACGGCGCCAAGCACGTCGCGGTCAGGCTGCCAAGGACGCGTTCCTCACCGCCAACCTCAGGCTCGTTGTCGCCAACGCACGGCGGTACGCCAACACGTCCGGGATCGATTTCCTCGACCTCATTCAAGAAGGCAACCTCGGCCTGATCCGTGCCGTCGAGAAATTCGACTGGCGCAAGGGCTTCAAGTTCTCGACCTACGCCACCTGGTGGATTCGACAGGCCATCACCCGTGCCATCGCAGACAAGTCACGGACCGTCCGCATCCCGGTGCATCTCCACGACACCCTCGCTGCGGTGCGGGCCGCTCAGGCCAGCCTGAAGGCCGAGCTCGGGCGCGACCCGAAGCCGGAGGAGATCGCCGAGGAGGCCGGCGTCGACGTCACCAAGGTTGAGCTGGCGCTGAGCGTCGCCGACACGGTTTCGCTCGAACAGCCGGTTGGCGAAGACGGCGCCCAGCTCGGAGACTTCATCGAAGACGAGGACGCCGTCGATCCGGTCCGGGTGACCGAGGAGCTGGATATCGCCAACAGCCTCCGTGTCTCCATCGATCGGTTGCCCCAGCGCGAGGGGCGAATTCTCGCCCTCCGCTATGGCTTCTACGACGGGGTGCCGCGCACCCTCGAGGAGATCGGCGACGAGTTCAACCTGACCCGGGAGCGGATCCGCCAGCTCGAGAAGCTGGCGCTCTGCCGCCTCCGTCACCCCTCCTTCGGGATCCGCGAACAGGACCTGGTCTAAACCTCGCGAGCTCGCGTACCCAGGGTTCCAGAGCTGATATATGACGCTGTCGGCCCACGGAACGGCTAACGGTTCCTGTCACACCGGCCTGGCACGATGCATGGATGAATGCGGACCATGCAGCTGTCGATCTGAGTGCACGGCAGGGGGGATTTCTTCGCCGCGATCAGGCTCTTGAGTTCGGGCTGACTCGCCACCAGATCTCCCACCGAGTCAAGGAGGGTCGCTGGCAGAGAATCGGCAAATACGGGTATTTGCTGATGGATATGACCCAGCCGATCGATCGGGTTCGCGCTGCCGTTGCGGGGTTGCCTTCCGCTGTCGCATCACACCAAGCGGCGGCCGAGCTTCACTTGATACCGAGAGTCCCGCGCGGCATCGCGGTTGTTTCCGTCCACTCGCAGACCACGCATGTCTTTCCCGGTGTTGTTGTCCGTCGCAACCACGACCTTGCTCCTGAGGATGTGGTCGAGCTCGAACAACTGCCCACGACCTCCGTCGCGCGCACGATCATCGATCTCGCTTCCGTCGTGTCGGAGCGTCACCTGGCTGCGATCGTCGACAACGTCCTAGCGACTCAACAGGTCTCGATCGGCGAGCTCGTCTCGGTGAGGGATCGGGTCGCCAGGCGAGGCAAGCCCGGAATCACGTCGCTACGGGCGGTGCTCGATGATCGGGCGCCGGGTCCCGGGCGCGGTACGACGTTGGAGCGTCTCGGAGCCAAGGTGCTGATCGATGGCGGTCTTCCCGAGCCGGAGTACGAGTATCAGATTCCCTGGGAAGAAGAGGAGCGCAGATTCGACGCCGCATACCCAGGTGACCGCCTCGCCATTGAATGGGATTCGATCAGCTGGCATACCCAGCTCGATGCCTTTCAGAGCGATCGCGAGCGAGACCGGCGGGCGGTTCTCCACGGTTGGCGCATTCTGCGGTTCACTTGGGCGGACGTCACGGAGCGTCCGGACCACGTGGTTGTCACAGTCCGCGCTGCCTTGATGGCGAACCGCGGGCTGTAGAGCGGATATATGACGCTGTGAACCCTGGGTACGCGTTCCTACTCCACCAGGCCGTTGGACGTCAGCCAGTCCGCGGCGACCTTATCCGGGTCTTCGCCGTCGATCTCGACCCGTTTGTTGAGCGCGGTGAGCTCAACAGTGGTGAGTGCGGCGGAGACCGCGTTGAGCGCGTTGCTTACCCGGTCGCCGTAGGCGACGATGATCTCGGTACGGATCGCCGGCGCCAGGTTCTCGGCCGGCTGAAGGCCAAGGTCGTCCTCGAGCAGGACGAAGTCCTTGGCGAGGATGACCGCGCTGCTGGTGAACAGCAGCCCGACGTCGATCTCGCCGCTTTCCAGCGCGGTGACGGTGATCGGACCACCGACGTCGAGCGGCTTGAACTCGACGAAGTCGAGCCCGTACAAATCTTGGAGCCCGATGAGGCAGAACTCCCGGTTCGGGCACTCCGGTGGGCCGCCGAAGACCAGGGTGCCGTTGAAGGCGGCCAGTCCCGAGGTGGTCGTGACGCCGAGCTCGTCCGCGGTTGCCCGGGTGACGACGATCCCGTTCTTGTCCTGGGCGGAGGCGTAGTCGAGCACGGAGATGTCCTTGGGTGCCCACTCATCCTGAAGCGCAGCGTGGGTTGCCGCAGAGTCCGAGGTGGCCTCACCGCCCAGGAAGGTCAGCATGGTGCCGATGTACTCGGGGACGAGGTCGAGCTCGCCGCTCTCCAATGCGGTTGCGTAGATCTCGCGGCTCCCGACGTTGAGGGTTCGCTTCACCGGCAGGCCCTCGGCTTCGAGCGCCTGGGCGTAGATCTCGGCGACGAGTGCGCTCTCGCTGAAGTTTGCCGAGCCGACGGTGATGGTTGGCTCATCGCTGCTGGAACATGCCGCCGCAATGAGGGCGATGGCGACGACGAGCAGAAGGATGGCGGGACGTTTTCTTCTTGGCATTCCTAACTCCACGGTGCAGACGATATTGCCTGAGGTCTCAAACGGCGATTCCTGTGACCTCATTCCCGGCAGTCTTGAGGCCCCGCGGCACCAAGACGCGCTCAATCGCCGCCATCACCGCCTCGGTCGCCAGTGCCAGGCTTCCGACCAGCAACGCTCCGGCGAACACGGTCACGCTGTCCTGGGTGGCGAACCCGTCGATGATGTAGCGACCGAGGCCTCCCCAAGCGACCACCGCACCAAGCGTCGCCGTCGCCACTACCTGCACGGCGGCGACCCGTACCGCGGCGATGATGATCGGCGATGCGGTCGGGAGCTCGACGCCGATCAGACACTGGGCGTCGGTCATCCCGACGCCCCGAGCGGCTTCGACGATATCGGCATCGACTTCGGCGACTCCGGTGTACGAATTGGCGAACATGGGAGGAATGGCGAGGAAGAGCAGGGCGAGAAATGTTGGCCAGAACCCGAAGCCGAGCCCGAGTGAGATGGTGATCGGCAGAGCCAGCACGACGATGCCGAAAGACGGCACTGCCCGGAACAGGTTCACGATGCCAACCACGATCGTTCCACCTTGTTTGCGGTGGCCAAGAACCACCGCCGTTGGTATGGCGATGAGCGCGGCGAGCGACGTAGCGGTGACCGCGATCTGGATGTGCTCCCACGTTCGATTGGGGATGCCGTTGACGCCGGTCCAGTGGGCGGGATCGCTGAACCAGGCAACGACCTCGCCGAGGAATTCGATCACACCGCCTCCTTCGAGCGCGCCCACGGCGTGAGCGCCCGCTGGGTCCCGACCAGCGCCAGGTCCACCGCCAGGGCGAGTACCACCGAGAGGACCGTGCCGACCACGATCTGGGTTGTTCCAATGGGGGAGAACAGCAGGCTCAAGCCGCGCAAGATAAAGAATCCGAGCCCGCCCTGGCCGATGAGGGCCGTGACGGTTACCAGCCCGATGGTGGTGACCGCAGCGATGCGAACGCCGGTGATGATGATCGGCATCGCCAGCGGTAGCTGAACCCCGATGAAGAGCTCGCGTCGGGTGTATCCCATCCCGACGGCGGCCTCGAGTACCGATGACGGCACGCCGTCGATCCCGGCAACGATATTGCGGATGAGAATCAGCAGCGTGTATGAGACGAGGCCGATCTCGGCGGTGAGCACGGACAGGCCCGTGATCGGGACCAGGAACGCGAACAGGGCCAGGCTCGGGATCGTGTACAGGACGCCCGTCGTCCAGGTGATGGGCCCGTAAGCCTTTCGGGTGTGCAACACGTATGCGGACAGCCCGAGGGAGATGAGCAGGCCCACCGTGACGGCAATGGTGGTGAGCCACAGATGTTCGAGCGTCTGCGCCCAGATGTCGTCGAGGTGGTCGAACACCCACGGCCATGAGAACAGCGCGGCCGTCATCGCAGGATCTCTGCGCTGATCTCGTCCGCGGTGATCATGCCGAGGAAGCGGTCGCCGTCGAAGATGGCGGCCACCGACGTGTGGGAGGACACGACGGCGTCGAGCGCGTCCTTGAGGGTGCTCTTGGGGGAGAGCATTGTTCTGAACGGCTCGAGTTTCACCTTGTCGACTCCGTCCGGTCCGAGATCAGCGGCACTCGCCCAGCCATCGAGCTCGGTGCCTTCTCCCACGGCGAACCAGTCGGTGCCGTAATCGGTCATGGCCGTTTGTGCTGCAGCTGTTGATGCTCCTCGACCCACCACCGGACCGCGGTCGAGATCGATGGCCGAGACGGGGATCAGTGAGAGTCGCTTGATGCCCCGGTCGGTGCCGAGAAAGTCCGCAACGAAGAGGTTTGCCGGGTCACGGAGGATCTCGTTCGGAGGCCCGTACTGCTCGAGGTGTCCTCCGTCGCTCAGGATGGCGATGCGATCCCCGAGTTTGATCGCCTCGTCGATGTCGTGGGTCACGAATACGATGGTTTTGTGGAGGCGGTCCTGCAGGGCGATGAGCTCGGCCTGCAGGTGGGCACGAACGATCGGATCGACGGCGGCGAATGGCTCGTCCATGAGCAGGATCGGAGGATCGGCGGCGAGGGCACGCGCCACACCCACTCGCTGCCGTTGCCCGCCGGAGAGCTCGGAGGGGTACCGATCGAGCAACTCGGGTTCGAGTTTGACCGTTGCTGCCAGCTGGGCGAGACGCGCCGCGATGTCGTCGTCCTTCCAATTCAGGAGTTCTGGGACCGTGGCGATGTTCTCGCCGACTGTCTTGTGCGGGAAGAGCCCGACCTGCTGAATGACATAGCCGATGCGCCGTCTCAACTGGTGGGGCTTGACCGCGTCGATCGGGTTGCCGTCAATCAGGATCGACCCGGACGTGGGCTCGATCAGCCGGTTGATCATGCGTAGCGTGGTGGTCTTGCCGCAGCCCGATGGCCCGACCAGCACCACAAGCTCCCCCTCGTTGATCTGCAACGTCAGCTCGTCGACCGCCGGTGTCTCGACCCCGGGGAAGGTTCTGGTGACGTTGATGAGCTCGATCACGAGGGTTGTCCGACCCCGGCTGCCACCGCGTCGACGGCGTCTTCGACCGTCGCTACCAGGGTCACCAGGGATCCGTCGGTCGCCAGCGCGTTGGTGAGCAGTGGCACCAGCGTGGCCCACGGCTCGCCGACCGCAACCACCGGTTTCGGTCGCTCCTCGCCGAATCGCGTGACGTACGCGAGGTTCCACGCGGCGAGCAATTCGGTTGCGGTGCCGAGGGATCCGGAGAGCGCGATCGCGGCGACGGTGGTGTCTGCCAACTCGTGAATCCGGTCAAACAGTGATCTCGCCCGGGTCTCGTGGGTCAGATGCGCGTTGCCGCCGTCGCGGTTGGGAAAGACCGATGGCACCGTCACCCCGATCACGCGGCCGTTTGCATGGCTGGCACCGAGTGAAACCGCCTCCATCAGTCCGCCGTAACCGCCGGTGGCAACGGCAAAACCGGCTTCGGTGAGCAGCCGGCCGCATCTCACGCCGTCTTGGTACGCCGGATCGCCGGCTTCCGCTACTGAGGCACCGAATACGGCTACGACGTCCATTGCCGGGATCGTACCGGTGCAGGGCGGTGAAGCCGACCGGCAGGCGCCCCGGTCACCCGTCGCAGTTGAGGGAGAGTGTGTCCTGGTCGGCTTCCGTTGGATCGGTCCCGTCGGCGAGCACGAATCGGCGCTCGGCCTCGTCCAAGCAGTTGACGACGTCCCGGCGATAGACCTGAAGCAGCACCGACGGATCGATACCGTCGCTGCCGTCGATCTTGTCGATCCCCAACTCCACCACTTCCTGTTGAACGAGTTCGAGGATGTCGGGTGGCTTGATTGCTTCGCGCTCGCGCTCGAGATCCTCCACTGCCTGGCGTTTCCTGCCGCGCCCCATGCGCGACAGCAGCACCATGACCACCACGAATGCGAACCCGACGGCCACGATTGCGAGCGTCATTGATCACCCTCCGCTGTCACGTCGACCTCGATGACTTCGAGTGGCACATCGTCTGACGGGTTCTCGATCCGGTGGACGGCGCCTGCGGCCGCCACCGCCGAGTCCCCCGCCTCCACCAGTCTGGTCTCGCCGCCGATCGTAACTTTGGCCGTGCCACCAATCACGATCCAGTGCTCGATCCGATGATCGTGGGACTGCAACGAAGTCCGTGCGCCTGGCTCGATCCAGAGACGAACTATTCGGAAACCCTGGAGGTCGAGAAGGGTGACGAAGCCGCCCCAAGGCCGTGCTTCCGTCCCATCGGTTTCGACCTCCCTTCGGCGTTCCTCGGACAGCCGATCAACGATCTCCTTCACGTCCTGCACTCGATCACGGGCGGCGATGAGGGTGGCGTCGGGGCTGTCGACGATGGCGATGTTGTCGAGCCCGATAGCGGCGATCAGTCGACCGTGGGTGCGGATGAAGCTATTGGTGACGTCGATCAGCGCTGCATCGCCGGTGATCACGTTTCCGGCGGAGTCCGCCTGCCCGAGCGTCCACAGCGCCTCCCACGACCCGACATCGGTCCAGCCGGCATTGAGCGGCACGACCGCGGCTCTCTTCGTCGACTCCATGACCGCGTAGTCGATCGAGATTGACGGCGCCTGTGCCATGGCGGCCGCATCGAGTGTGACCACCCCGTCGTCGTCCTTGCCACCCAGCAGAGCTTCTCTCGCTGGTGTGAGCACATCTGGCCGGTGCAGCTCCAGCTCTTCGAGGTATCGGCGCGCTCGGAACATGAACATGCCGCTGTTCCAGAGATGTTTGCCGTCTGCCAGGTATCGGGCGGCGGTGTCGGCGTCTGGCTTCTCCCGGAATTGTGAGACCGTCATGGCCGACTCGCCGAGCGCTGTTCCGACTTCGATGTACCCATAGCCCGTTTCGGGATGCGTCGGGGTGACGCCGAACGTGACCAGATAACCCTGTTCGGCGAGTCCGGCCGCGGCGTCGACCGCTTCTGCCAGAGCACCTTGATTCTGGATGATGTGATCTGCCGGCAGCACCAGCAAGAGCGGATCTTCGCCGCGCCCATTGAGGTCGAGGGCGGCCACGGCAAGCGCAGGAGCGGTGTTTCGACCAACGGGCTCGAGCACGATTCTGCTGCCGGACAACCCGGCCCTGTGCAGCTCGCGCTGGATACCGCTGCGTTGGTCCTCGTTTGACACGACCATCGGCATGCCGGTATTGGGCAGCGCCGATATCCGCTGAAGCGTGATCAGCAGCATCGACCGATCATCGACGAGTGGCAGGAGCTGCTTGGGCTGGCGCCGCCGGGATGCCGGCCAAAGCCTGCTCCCGGCGCCCCCGGAAAGGATGATCGGGACAATCTGGTCGCTCATGATTCGGAATGTATCGGCTCCTGAGCGCCTGACCAAAGATATGAGCACATTCCAGCGACCGAATGGCTCCTCGACCGAGAGCTCGCGATCACGCAGTCAGGCGGCGAGCCTCTGACTGAATCGCTTCTCGACCGAGAACCCGCGATCACGCAGTCAGGCGGTGAAACATGACCGAATCGCTTCTCGACCGAGAACCCGCGATCACGCAGTCAGGCGGCGAGCCCCTGCGAGCCGCCCAACAAGCATGGCCTGAATCGCTTCTCGACCGAGAACTCGCGATCACGCAGTCAGGCGGCGAGCCCCTGACTGAATCGCTTCTCGACCGAGAACTCGCGATCACGCAGTCAGGCGGCGAGCCCCCGCGAGCCGCCCAACAAGCATGGCTCAAACCCGCCACTCGGTGGTCGGCGTTCCGCTTGGTTCCGTCAGATGTGCCAGTTCGATGCGAGCCTCCGCGGTCCCGAAGAAGGTGAGCCCGTCCGACTGCTGCAGCGTGGTATTGCCGTGGGGTATCAGCACGGCCGTGCCCCGGCGTACCGACACCAATGTGGCCGAGTCGGGCCACGGCACATCTTTGACCTGCTCGTTGGCGATGGCGGAGCCCCGCATGACCGAGACCTCGAAGAACGACGCATCGGGTTGTGACCGCAGGCGAACCCGATCCCGGTAGAGCTCTCGCCCCGTCGCCGTTCCGAGCGCTGCGTGATATGCCCGCACCACCGACTCGCGGCGGAACATGCCGACGATCTCTGCGGAATCACTGTCTGAGACGACCGGGAGTCTGCCCAGGCCAAGGGCCGCCATCCTGGCCAGGGCGGCAGAAACCGGCAGGCCGGCGGTCACCGTGATCGGACGATCGGTCATGATCGAGGCGCATGAGTCGCCCCCCGACTCCGCATGGGCGATGTCGGTGTACGACACGACGCCGACCAGTAGCCCGTCTTCGACCACCGGGACCCCGTGGTGTTTGGTCCGGTCGAGCAGATCGGTCACCTCATCGACCGTCATCTGCGGGCTCGCAGGCTGGTCCACCGGGCCCATCACGTCTCCCACGTTGACCGTGTCGAGCAGGTCGATGTCCTGTGCCGTGGGCAGATGGATGCCGTTTCTGGTCAGCTCGATCGTGTACGCCGAGTCGGCATGCAAGCGCTCGCCGAGGAAGGTGGCGAGGGCGGCGCCGAGCATCAGCGGTAGCACCAGCCCATAGTTCCCCGTGACCTCGAAGACGATGATCACCGAAGTCAGCGGGGCCCGCGCCACCGCCGCGAAGGTGGCGGCCATTCCGACGACGGCAAAGGCACCGGAGTCGATCTCGGAGAAGGTCCACACCCCATCGACGAGCAGAGCGAATCCGGCTCCGACTGCGCCACCGATGAACAACGCAGCCATGAAAGTGCCGACGGAACCACCTCCGGCCCTGGTCAGGGTCGTGGTGAATACCTTGACCGCAGCCAGCGCGAACAGCGAATACCACACCTCGGTGTTGTCGGCGGCGCCGGACAGCAATTGGCCGAGGAACTCCTGGCCGGTCCGCAGGGCGCGCGGTTCGAACAGGCCGATCGTGCCGACGAGGACTCCGGCCCCGAGCGGAAGCACCCAGCCGGGAATCGAGCGCGGAAGCCGGAATCTGCCGACCAGGGCGAGCACCCGAAGGAACAGGACGCCGAAGAGCACCGCCACCACGGCAAGCGCTGCGTACAGCACGAGTTGGAAAGGATCGGTGAGGTCGTAAGCGGGCGACTGCAGAATCCGCTCATCACCCACCAGTTGCTGGGTGGTCACCGCCGCGATCACCGACGTGATCACGATGGCGTTGAGGTGTCTGACCGAGAACGATCGCAGGACCACCTCCATCGCAAAGAGCATGCCGGCAATGGGAGCGTTGAACGAGGCGCCGATTCCGGCGCCGGCACCCGCGGCGACCAGGCTGTTGATCTGGTCCTGGCCAAAGCCGGTGTATCGGGCGAACGCCGACCCGATGGTGCCGCCGATCAGGGCGATCGGGCCCTCCCGGCCTCCCGAGCCGCCGAATCCGAGCGTCGCGGCGGTGGCGATGATCTTCGTCGGGATGATCCGGGTGGGGAGATAGCCGCCGTGCAGGGAGATCCCAACCATGGTCTCGGTGACGCCGCCGGAGGAAACGCCGGGCCCGAATCGTCGATTCAGACCCCACGAGACGAGCAACCCGATCGGGATCGAGACCAGGAGGAACCATCTTCCCCATCCAAGAGCGTCGTCGGCCGAGACCCAGATCCGGAAGGCGCCGCCGATGGCCCACACGAGAACGGCGGCCCCGAGGCCGACGAGAATGCCGAGGGCGAGGGACGCGGTCAGGAACTGCGCAGTTCCGCGCGCGACGAACTGCTGTCTCACCCATCGTCGGAAGCGGATCATTGGCGCAACGGTAACGAGTCGTGAGTCGAGCGGCGTCGGGGGGATAACCTGAGCAGATGCAGTTTCGGCCTCTCCTCGATCCAGATACCGGAAACCGCTATCTCCCGATCGCCAAGCGCGGTGAGGAAGTACTCCAGGATCCCTTGCTCAACAAGGGCTCGGCGTTCACCCGTCAGGAGCGAATGGACCTCGGCATCGAGGGAATGCTCCCCGACCACGTTGCCACGATGGACGAGCAGCTGCTCCGGACCCGCAACCAGATCGACCGCAAGGAGAGCGACCTCGAGAAGAACATCTATTTGAACAGCCTCATGGATCGCAACGAGACGCTGTTCTACCGCTTCGTCATGGACAACCTCGACGAGGTCGTACCGATCATCTACACGCCAACGGTCGCCGCTGCCTGCCGGTACTGGAGCCGGATCTACCGCAGGGCGCGCGGCCTCTACATCACCCCCCGCGACCGGGGACGGGTTGCCCGCCTGCTCCGGGCCCGAGCGGTTGAGCAGCCGCCGATCATCGTGGTCACCGACAACGAACGGATCCTCGGCATCGGCGATCAGGGCGCAGGGGGAATGGGCATACCGGTGGGAAAGCTCGCTTTATACACCGCGGCAGCAGGAATCCGCCCGGCGCGGTGCATCCCGGTCTCGATCGATGTTGGGACCGACAACTCCGAGCTGCTCGAAGATCCCCTCTATCTCGGCTACCGGGCGCCGCGGGAGCGAGGCGCCGCCTACGACGAGCTCGTCAAGGAGTTTATTGACGCGGTGAGGGCGGTCTACCCCGGAGCGTTGGTCCAGTGGGAGGACTTCGCCAACCGAACCAGTTTCCACAACCTCGAGGCCTATCGCGGCGCGCTGCCGTCGTTCAATGACGACATCCAGGGCACCGCGGCAATGGTGGTCGCCGGGATGATCGCGACGACGCGGCACCTCGGTGGGAAGCTGGCCGAACATCGGGTCGTGATCGCCGGAGCCGGCTCAGCGGGCTACGGCATTCGCGAGCAGGTCGCCATGGCGATGGCCGACGAGGGCGTTGCCCTCGAAGAGGCAAGACGCCAGATCTTCGTGCTCGATAGCCAGGGCCTGGTGGAGGAGGGCCGGCAGACTCTTGCCGGGATCAAGGCGAGATTGGCGACACCAGACGATGTCACCCATGGCTGGGTCACGACCGGGTCCCCGCCGTCATTGGCCGACGTGGTCGGAAACGTGCACCCTTCTGTACTCGTCGGCGTCAGCGGGACCCCGGGGTTGTTCGACGAGGCGGTGATCAAGGAGATGGCCGCACACGTCGAACGCCCGGTGATTCTGCCACTATCCAACCCGACGAGCTACACCGAGGTGACACCGGATGAAGCCCTCGCCTGGACCGATGGGAGGGCCCTGATCGCCACGGGCAGCCCCTTCCCGCCTGCTGTCTACGACGGGTCGAGGCGTGAGATCGGACAGGCAAACAATGTCTTCATCTTTCCCGGTGTGGGACTCGGTGTGCTGGTATGCAACGCGGCGATGGTCAGCGACGGGATGTTCCTTGCCGCAGCCCGGGCCCTCGCCGATCGTGTTACCGATGAGATGCTTGGCCAGGGCCGGCTCTACCCCGACATTGCCGACGTGCGATCGGTGTCGCGCGACGTCGCCGTTGCGGTCGTCACCGCGGCAATCGAAGAGGGGCTCGCCGACCCCATCGAGGACATCGAGGCTGCCGTCGACGGGGAGATGTGGTACCCCGAGTATGTGGAATACCGGCCGGTTTAGCCGGCATGCTTGTTGGGCGGCTCGCAGGGGCTCGCCGCCTGACTGCGTGGTTGCTCGTTCTCGACTGCGGAGCAACTCGGCCTAGTTCGCCAACGCTTCTTCTGGGATCTTCTCCAGACTGAGGGTGAAGATGGTCTCGGACCCGTCGTGGTCGTAGGTGAGGTCCCCGCCCATGTGACGGGCAAGCTGGCGGGAGACGGTCAAGCCAAGCCCGACCGAGCCCGGCACACCGGTGCGTTGCCTCGCCCTGAAGTAGGGCTCGAATATCGTTCCCCGGAGTTGCTCGGGGAGCGCGCTCCCATCATCACGGACCTCCAGTGTTGTGTGGTCGCCGGCGTCGCTTACGAGGACGCGGATGCTGGGCCCGCCATAGCGGGCGGCATTCGTGAGCAGATTGCGCACGATCTGACGGACCCGGGTCGGATCGGCGAGGACCGGGGCGACGGATGCGTCGGCATCGAGCGGAATCGCATCGCTCACCGAGCGCAGAACCGCGGCCGCCTCGACGGCCAGGTCGACGGGCTGTGCAAAGACTTCCAGGTCGCCGGTACCGGTTCTCGCCGCCACCAGCAGGTCATCGACGATGCGCGACACGTCCAAGCTCTGGTCGGCGATGAGCGCGATCAGCTCCTGTTGCTCCATTGCTGAGAACTCGCCATTGGCGTCGCGAAGCACCTCCGAGATGCCGGCGATCGCGGTGAGTGGCGTGCGCAGCTCGTGTGAGACTGCGGCGACGAACTGGTCCTTGGATCGAATCAGCTCGTGGAGCTGGCGCTCGACGTCGCGTTGATGGGTGATGTCGACGATGGCGACGATGACGTTGGCGAGGTCGAGCTCCCCATCGACTCGTGCGGCGCTCCACACCAGCAGCGCTTCGATGGGCAGATCGGTGACGCCAAGGCCGCCGAACAGGTCGGTCGACACGGTCTCCTCGTCGTGCCAGATCGCCAGGAACTGGGGCACCAGGGAGGCAAGCGCGCCGCTGGAGAGGCGGTCGCCGTCGAGCGGGCCGAGCAGCTCATCGAGCGCGGGGCGCCGGGTCAGATGCAAGGCGGCATTATTGGCGTCGGTCACCTCGACCATCGAAGCAAGCCTGCCGACTTCGTCGGGATGCTCGGCAAGGTATGGCTCCAGCTGCCCGACACCTTCGGCACGGAGCCGTTGCAGCTCGACTTCCACCCTCGAGAAGTCCTCCTCCCACAACGAGACCGGCGCATTGTCGAACAGGTTGCGGTGCCGCTGCTCGCGGTGTTCGAACTCCCTGCGGATCCATGACAACAACGCCGCCCCGAAAGCAATCGAGATCGTGACGAGGACCGCCTGCACGATCTGGATGTCATCCGCCGGCCACCACAGTCGTGAGATGAAAACCAGCGCCGAGTAAGCGACGATATACGGGACCACCCAGCGACGCGTGATGAAGAAGGCGCCGGTAATGCCGATGATCGCCAGCGGCGCGACCGACGCATTGGACAGTGCGACGTTGCCGAGCAGCCGATTCTGGACAACGGTCGCTATCGCGGCGACAAAGAGCACGGGAAGC
>CAXMOP010000053.1:0-20575 GCA_964195155.1 uncultured Kiloniellales bacterium
TCGCAGGGATCTCGTTTCCAGACCTCGACTGAAGTCGGCACCAGGTAGTCCACACCGGATATGCGCTAGCTGTCGTCGGCCGTGAGGCCGATTCTGGCCCCAACTCATATGGGCGGCGTCTTGTGCCGACCGGCTCTGCCAAGTCTCGTCAAAGATGTTGCAACGACCACCTGAACTCGCACCGGATATGCGCTAGTTGGGCGCTGCCGTCACAGCGCGGGGCTTAACACCTGGATCAGTGCGTCCTGGAGGTAGCCCAGATAGTGCAGCATCGCGCCATCTCTGCTCTCAGCCAGTGACCGGTCGTCCTCCCAGCCCTCCTGCTCGATGCCCATGCGGGCGGCCAGCGTCAGCCGGGCGTCCCCCAGCACCCGCAGCCACATCTGGGCGTCATCATCGCTCATCGACCCCGCATCCACGGTCTCCGCGAACCGGCTCCGATCCGCGGCACGGGCCTTGGCAAGGTCGCCTTCGATCATCTCGCGGAAGTAGGCGTCTGCGGCAGGGTCGTCCGGGTAGGCGGGCGGATGAAGCCGAGCGGCGGCGGGGTCGGCGTCAGACATGCCCAGGTTTTCGAGGCTCTCGGGAAGCGTGTGCAGGACCGCACGTTCCTGGGCCGTGAGGGCGACCTCGATGCTCCCGTCACGGCGGCGGAAGTGGACGCTCACGCCTTTTCCAGCGTCGCCCACAGCCCGTGATGATGGAGCCGGTAGCAGTCGAGCTCCGACTTCTCCCTAGGGCCGCTGGCCACGACCGCTCTCCCCTCGTGATGGACCGCCAGCATCAGCCGAGTCGCCTCCTCCTCGGGGAATCCGAAGAGCTTGCGGAACACGTACACCACGTAGCTCATCAGATTGACGGGATCGTTCCAGACGACCACTTGCCACGGCCGCTGAAGCTCGTCGACCTCGTCGATGTCGGGAGCGTCGATTCGATGCGGTGCCGTCGTCGACGATTCGACTTCCTCCAGTGAGGGCAACACCTCCGTTGCTGTCATCGCGTGCAAGGGCTCTCGCTGGAGGTCCAGCCGGGCGACCGCGTAACCATTGATTCCCTTCGCTGGCTTATCACTCATCTCACACCTCGCCGAGCGAACCCTATCAAGCGGCCCCAACTGAGTGGTCTCCTCAAACGGTGGAAACCGATCATCCACACGACAGAGTGGAGAAGGGATATTGAATCTCGTATTTCAACGTGATGGTGGGGGCTTCGCTCGCTGCAACCCGATTGAATGTGTCTTCACGTCTGCCAACCGGTCCTGGCCTTCCGGCTCACGTTCTTGTGGGACAGTGCCGCTCGATTCGGGTGGGGTCCGACTTTGCGTGTGACACTGGCTGGGCTGGCCGTGGCTCGACGAAGCGTTTCTTGGGCTCACTGGTGGGCTCAGCTGCACGTTTACGGGTCCCGTGCCAGACTTGGCGCACACGGAGGCCAGGAGCGCCACGATGACCCATGTTGTGTTTGGCACAGGATCGGTCGGGCTGGCGCTCGTCGAACACCTGGTTGCTGCCGGGGAGAGAGTGATTGCCGTTAGCCGGAGCGGGCAGGCCAACGCAGCGGAAGGAGTCGAGGTGGTCGGCGGTGATGCGTCCGACCCGGAATTCGCATCCAGCGCTGCTCGTGGGGCGGCGGTTGTTTACCAGTGCCTCAACCCGCCCTACACCAAATGGCCGGAGCTGTTCCCGCCGCTGCAGGCCGCAGTGCTGGAGGGAGCGGCCGCAGCCGGAGCCAAGCTCGTTTCGTTCGAGAACCTGTACCTCTACGGACCGACTGGTGGCGCACCGCTCACCGAGGACCACCCGTATGCGGCCACCGGCTCCAAGGGGCGGGTCAGGGCGCAGATGGCCAGCGACCTCCTCGCCGCGCACGAAGCCGGGCGCGTTCGAATTGCGATAGGGCGGGCGTCGGACTATTTCGGGCCGCGCGGGTTGGTGAGCCACATGGGCGAGCGGGTTTTCTACCCGGCCCTCGCTGGGAAGAAGGCCCAGGTCATGGGCGACCCCGACCAGCCTCACACGTTCAGCTACATACCCGACATCGCCGCCGGGCTGGCGACTCTCGGCGCCCGCGACGAGGCCGACGGAAAGGCGTGGCACCTCCCCAACGCTCCAACGGTCACCACCAGGGCGTTTATCGAGAAGGTATACAAGGCCGCCGGGACCTCGCCCCGCATCTCGGCAATGCCGCGGCTGATGGTCAGTCTGGTCGGACTGTTCAACGGCAACGTGCGTGAGATCCAGGAGGTGCTGTTCGAGTTCGAGGAGCCGTTCGTGGTTGACTCCAGTGCCTTCGAATCAACGTTCGATCAGCCGGCCACGCCCCTCGACACGGCGATCCCGGCGACCGTCGATTGGTTTCACGCCAACCCGAAATAGGGGATTGGTTTCCCAGCGACCTCGTCGCCGGCATCGGCGCGCAGCTCCGAGCACTGAGTCACTGTTCGGTTAACACCCCGAATCCGCGAGTGGGCGAACGGGGCACGACAGTGCGCTGTGCAGACAGCGGACCCCTGCTGACTGCTGGTCGCAGCTACGCTCGCTCAGTGGTGAGCTCGTCACGTTTTGCAGGAATCGCCGCCATCGCCGGGGCTGCTCGGGCTCGCCCTGACCCCACCCATGGCTGCGATCTGGGCCTACGATCCGCCGCTGACCGTGTGGCGAACAAAGTCGCTGGTGGTACGGACGTTCGGACCGGCACTCGAGTCGTCTGGAGCACTCACGGTTGGCTCCGAGATCTTCGAGAACGGTGCGTACGAGGTGTATGGCAAGGGCCTCTTTCTCGTCTACCTGGCAATGGTTCCGATCGTCAGACACGTCCATCGCCGCTACCGCAGCGGAGGCGGGGAGACCAGGTGGGAGCTGTGGCCGTGGCGGCTGATGTATGGATCGTTGCTCGTCGCAGTCGCCGCAGACTTCGCAAGCTACTGGGGCATCTCGCTCCCCGGCCCGGTTGGGGATGCACTGTGGGGCGCGGGATTTGGCATCGAGTTGCTTGCCTCCGCACTGCTGCTGGTCTCGACGACGGTGTATGGAGTCGTCTCGATGCGCCTCCGCGTTGTTCCAATGTGGGCGTCACTGTTGCTGATCGGTGTGATCCCGATGGCGATTCTCGTGCTGGCAAACCTCGCCGCCTACGCCCCGAACGGCTACGCAGTGCCACTGAGCATCGTTTGGGCGCTGATCGGCGGGTGGGCGCTGTTCCAACCGGAGGAGGTAATGGCGACCGCCGAGGCGGCGCAATTCTTTCCTTCGCGGGAGTACGAATCAGACACGCCTCACCCACGCGCCCGAAGACGAAGGCATCCCGGCTTGGTCACCGAACGGGGACACCATTGCGGTTGCCATCCCGACCGACGGCGATGCCGAAAACTATCTGCTCGACGCCGAAACCGGAGCGATCGTGGGCCAGCTCACCGACCACGAAGGGATCGACGACTACATGCCTGCTTGGTCTCCGGATGGAAGCCATATCGCGTACGTGACCAAGAACGAAGTGGAAGGATCAGACGAGATCCACATCATGACCGCTGATGGGGCACATCTTCCCAGCTCACAGACAACGCGGTTGAGGATTACTACCCGGCGTGGCCACCGACCGGGGACACGATCGTCTTCGTATCCGCGCGGGTAGGCGAAAAGACCCTGTTCCTCATGGACGTTGATGGCTCGAATCAGCGTCAGTTGAGCGACGGGAATGACCGAGACTCCCGACCGACATGGTCACCAGACGGATCCACGATCGCCTATCACTCATTCGTTGACGAAGCCTGGTCGATCGAACTCATCGACGTAACGACGGGGAGGGTCACGCTCCTCGCGGATCGCGGAGTGCACCCTGCCTGGTCGCGCGAAGGAGAATGACCTGCATCAAATCACCACCGAGGCGACCCGCCCCTATCGGCATGTGCGCCAGCTGGGATGGCGCTACGTCACAGGTTCCCTGAGCGACTCCAGGTTGACTTCATAGCGAGCATCACCGTCTGGCCCGGAGGTGAGTTGAAATCCGACTCTCTCCAGATAGCGGGCGTGGTCGCTGCTGCCAGGCATGCTCCAGGCCTGGGTGTAGTCCAGATCGGTGAAGAGTCCCGAGGATTCCGAGTACAAAAACTCGCCCAGCTTGAAGTCGCGATATTCCGGGGTGACGAAGTCGAGTTCAATTGCCAGTGACCCGTCGTGGGAAGGCCGGGCGATCACCAACCCGGCAGGGATGTGGCCTCGCAGCAGGAATGACGCCCAATGGTCCCCGCTCGGGTCATAAGAGAACTCCGGCTGGAAACGGCTGATCTCGTCTGCGTAGAACTCGAGGAAGTAGGCCAGGTAGCGGGACTCCGGATAGACCTGCAGCGTCGAGAAGACCTCCTCGGGGTGGGCGGTGAGCTTGCGGAGGAAATAGAGATGCACGCCGATCACCACGACGTTGACGATCGCGATCGGATAGGCCCCGATGAGGAGCCCATACACGAGGAAGGCCCCGGCTGCCCCCAACCCGATGAGGCGGAGCTTGAAGATCGAACGCTGCATCAGCGAAACGACCACCAACACTGACCCGGTCCAGCCGATGATCTCGTAGATGATGGTGCTGTTCATTCTCGGCTTTCACTCTCAACGAAGTCATGAAGGCTATTGGCGTCAGACAGTTAGCAACGGTCAACCACGCAGGCCGGATCGGCAAACCTGAACCCGCCAGTTGCACCATGAGCGACCCGCCCATCTCGGCACAGATATGCGCTAGGAGCTGTCCTCTGGGGGAAGCGTTCAGACCCTGCGTCATATCTAAAGCAGGGCTGATCGTCCGATCGGGCGAAAGCTGGAATAGCGGAATGCCGGGGGTTGCTGTGACCGCGTAGATAGGCGCGACATTCGCCCAAATCAAGGAGGGACATATGACCGAGACTGACCAACGTACTGCGCTGGTTACCGGAGCGAACTCAGGCCTCGGGTTCGAAGCCTCCGCTCAGCTCGCCGAGCAGGGCTACCAGAGAGTGATCCTCACCGCCCGAACCGCAGAAAAGGCCACCGCCGCTCGTGATCAGCTGTCCGCCCGAACTGGCTTTGACGTTTTCGAGACCCTCATATTGGATAGCGATGATCTCGCAACCGTGGAGTCTGCCGCCGACGAGCTTGCAGAACGTGGCGGGAAAATCGATCTGCTACTCCTCAACGCCGGTATGGCCCCAACCATCGACGTAGTCAGAACTGCACAAGGGATCGAAGGCACGGTGGCATCCACGCTGGTCGGTCATCACCTCCTCACCACTCGGCTCCTTGCTGACGATCTGCTTGGTGACACGGCGCGCATCATCATTGCGGGCTCCGAGGCGGCGCGTGGGGACGTGCCCACATTCCCCCCCCTCGATGTGGACGCCTTTGCGGCCGATCACTTTGATGGGGATCTCGAAGCGGCGATCGAGGCCCAACTGCTGATGGAGCCGCCCGCCAAATACAAGCCTTCCGATGTCTATGCGACCGCAAAGACTTTCGTCGTGTGGTGGGCCGCCGAGCTGGCTCAAAGCCTGCCGGGCGGGATGACGGTCAACGCGGTGTCGCCCGGGAGCACTCCGTATACGAACGCTGACCGCAACGCTCCGTTCTATATGCGGTATCTGATGATCCCCATCCTCAAACTCGTGCCCGGCATGTCCCACTCGTTAGAGGATGGTGCCGGTCGCTATCTTGAGGCGGCGGGCTACGGCGACGACGTCAGCGGCAAGTTCTTCGCCTCAGCCCCAAAGAAGATGACGGGACCTCTTGTCGAGATCCACAACGATCACATCGACAACCCAGCCGCGCAGCAAGCCCTCATGAGTGCGACCTCCAAGGCCACCGCAAAACCGGGGTCCCGGCGCTAACCCAAGGCACGCGAGCTCGTCGTGGTCAGTGTGTGAGGAGCTATCGCACGCGGTCGGTGGACAGTAGATAGTGAATCGTTACGGCAACGCCGAGCAGGACCGCGGCGATCGGTGAGGCAAACGAGACCAGCACCACCGCTGAAACGAAAACGGTGAGCTCGATGATGAGGCGGACGGTGCCTGGCACCGGCACTGGTGCCCCGCCCGACCGGCTTTCGTCTCCCGGGACGTTGAAAGTACCCCAGGCGACGGCCGCGACCGTTGGCACTGCGATCGCCAAGACCCAGGCGAAGGGTCCCGAGACGACGCTGTACACGCCCACACCGAGAGCGATCAGTGCGGCGATTTCGAGGCCGAATCGGAACGCCAAGTTGACCGGGTGAAACCCAAACACCCGCCCCAAGCTAACGAGAAGTTGCGTGCCACCAAGACTCACGTACTCCCACGGCTGAGCACAGCACAGGTGGAGATCCACACCCGCCCATAGGTTGTCGGCGCGGCCGTTTACTCACAGTGCGACGACTTCATCTCCATACAGATAGACAGCCGTCGCCAGCATCAGGACCGCAGCGACCGCAAGCGCAATCACGAAGGCGCGGTGTTGATACACGATCCAGAGGGCGAACAGGATCCATGACACCCCCATCATGACGAGCCCGAAGCCGTATAACCCTCCAGGCACGGCGACGAGGAGGAACAGTCCGCTCCATCGCCGCGGCGAACGAACAGTGAACGCCGCGATTCCAGCTATCAGCAGACTCACCATCATCGCCAGCCCACCCCCAAAGAACAGCCAGACGGCAGCTTCGATATCGAAAACGTCCTCAAGCAGATCACCTAGGCCCTCAGCCGCCGCCCCAATCCCGGCGAAGAGAAGGAACAGTGAACCACGTGCCACGGGTGGATCTCGCCACAATAGGATCAGCGCAATGCCGGTGGCGACGCCGACAGCAGCCAGGGTCACCACTGCCGCATAGTCGGTGAACGACGACGGGTTGTAGTACACGGGATCGCTGAACGCGAACAGGGCCGACCCGAAAAGGGGCAAGACACCAGCGAGTCCAAACCAGGCTGCGGTAGTTCGATTCATCAGACCTCAGCTTCGTTCCCCTGGCATCAGAGTCGGACACCGTACCCCGCGGATACCCGCCCATATGTGCGGCTCAGGCGACCGAGCGAAGGTTGATGGTTATTGAGGCTGACGGCTGTTCGCGGTCTTGGAGTCTTCTTTGTCTACTTTCTTGCCCAGGTGATGGCGTGAAGTGGCGTGACTTCGACGATTCCGGTCTCGGAGAATCCGTGGCGTTGGTACAGGTCGAGGTAGAAGTCCACAGGTAGCAGTTGGTCATCAATCAACGCTTCGAAGAACTGGATGCCTGACATGATTCGACCCGGCACAGTTTTGATGCCATCTCCGGTCTCGGGAAACGGGAAATCTGAGTTGAGGAAGTAGCCGCCGGGTTTCAGAGCTCGATGGACGGCTGCGGTCACTTTTTCCAGGTCGCGACATTCGTGCATCGACACATTGATCGATATCGCATCGAACTCCTCTACGGCATCGAGGTCTTCCATGCTTGAGTGGATGAAACGAACTCTGTTGCTCATCCCTGCATCGTCGATCAGCGACCGAGCCGAGTCCAGCGAATGAGCGTCGCCGTCGAGGCCGACAAGATCAAGATTGGGATACTCGGTGCCGAGACGCATGAGGCCGACACCGGTCCCGCAAGCCAGCTCGAGAGCCTTCTGCCCAGCGACGAGACGGTCGTTGGCGCCAGGAACCTTCGAGATACCACCGGGTATGAACCGTGTGTTGAAAGCCCCTCCGGTCTCTCCGACCGCTGCGATCCAAGCCGGGCTGGTCTGATCCCACCAGATCCGCTCACCGGACTCCAAATTCCTATCAAAGGTGTCGAACATCTCTGGCTGCGTCAGCACCTTGAAGAGACCTCCGACGTATCCCGGCGAACTCTTATCGAGAAGCAACACTTCAATGTGGGGAGCAAGGGTGTATGCACCCTCGTCGTGGCCCTCCAATACGCCGGCGGCGAACGCCGACCGGCACCACACCTCCGAATACAACACGTCTATCCCCGAAAACTCGGCAAGATCCGCCGAACTGACCGGGCCCCGCTCAGCGATAAGCGCAAACAGCCCATGATCGAGGCCTATTCGGATAGTCCTCGTGGCGACGTAGCCGGCTGCGTTGCCCAGCAACACGCCAGCCTGTTCCTGCGGCTCCATCTCTCTATTCCTCCAAGCGATATCTGTCGGGCGACCCTAACCCGCAGGCGAAACCTACAAGAGGCCCGGTCCGAACCACGGCTAGCCACACCAATCTGACCCTCCCTTTCGGTACATATGCGCTGCCTCGGATCGGGCTGTAGGCCAGATTTTGGGGAACAGGTTGCTGGCTACCGAGCGGTCGTATTGACGCGATGGACGATTGGCCTGGCGGTGATGTGTGCGGTCGGAGGGATTTCTTGGCACTTCGTGCCCGGTTGTGGACATAGGGTGATTGATAGCCGCGAAGTGACGCAGCTCCATACAAACGGACGCACAACCTCGGAGGTTGAGGATGACCCAACTCAGACGCTTTTCAATCCTGCTTGGGGCGGCTTTCGTCGCCACAGTCGCATTCGTGCCTGCGGCTCTGGCACAAGCCCCGGCCGATGGAAACGGCAACAAGACAATCATCCCGCTCATGGCCACAGTGACAGGCCTCGACCTTTGCGGCACCGGCGATCTTCTCGACGTTGAATTCGATGGCTACCTCTCAGTCAAGGAGTCCAAAGGCAACAGACACGTCTACCACCTCGTAGCCCACCTGATAGTGACATTCACCAACTCGGACGGAGACACATACGTCTGGCAAGATGTTGGAGGAGAGTTTCTTTCCATCGACAAGGACGGCAACTTCGTACTCGCGAAGACCGGGCGTATACCAAACGCCCTGGACGTCCCGGTCGGAGACCTTTCGGTCATCGGTCGTTCCGTCGTGATCAACTTCGACAACGAAACACTGACGACCAGCGGCCAAGTGGGTCCGGATCTGCCCACTCTGGCCTGCGCTGCGCTGACATAGCCACCTAGGGCTAGATCAGCATCGGAGCAACCACGCATATCGAGAGTCACATACGCGCTATCGCCTATTGCGGGGTTCGCCCGGCTTGGCAGGTCGTGAAACTAGCCGTATAGGTGCTCCCCGGTGCACGCGACGTCTCCCAGGGCCCGGGCACCTGGTGGTCGCTACACTCTTCATGCGGTGGACCGGTATTCGTCGAAGAGCCTTGCGTGATACGGGGGACGCCATGTCGGCATCGGCCAGCTCGGGAGCAAGCCACGTTTCGCGCCCGATTCTGTGGTTCAGCGATATCAAGCTCACCGATGTCGACATCGTCGGTGGCAAGGCGGCCAGCCTGGGAGAGCTTTACAACGTATTCGCTGGGGATGGGATTCGGATCCCCAACGGTTTCGCCTCCACCGCCGACGCCTACCACCTGTTCCTCGAGACGCCGGTTACCCCCGGCACGTGGGCGGATCTTCCCGTCGAGGACCACCTGGCCGGCCTCAAAGCGGAAGCGGCTCGAGCCGAGAACCTCAAGGACGCCCTCGGGATCCTGTTGCGGGAGGTGCCCGCAGGGAATCATCTCGACATGCACGAGCGAACGATGCTGGCCAGGGCATTCGTCGTCGGCACCCCGCTGCCGAAACTGATCGAGGAAGGCCTTGGAGAAGGCTATCGCTCACTCTGCGAGGAGTACGGGCAGGAGGTGGACGCGGCGGTCCGATCGTCTGCGACGAAGGAAGATTCGAGCATCGCCTCCTTCGCCGGCCAATATGAAACGTTCCTCAACGTGCGCGGCGTCGACAACGTCGTAGAAGCCTGGAAACTCTGCGTTGCCAGCGGCTTCACCGAACGGGCGGTGAGCTACCAGCTCGGTCTTGGGATGGACCCACTGGTGGGCGCAATTTCGGTGATCGTGATGAAGATGGTTCGCTCCGACATCGCCACCTCCGGGGTGATGTTCACGATCGGCCCGGATTCGGGGAACCCGAACGTGATCCACATCTCCTCGGCATACGGGCTCGGCGAGCTGGTCGTCCAAGGCAACGTCTCCCCGGACACGTTTGTCATCTGGAAAGAAGGGTTGCGACGGGGACGGAGTGCCCTGGTGCACCGGGTTCTCGGGGCCAAGGACCGCAAGCTGGTCTATTCCATCCAGGGTGGCACCACCACAGAGAGCGTCGATGTCGAGGCGAGCCACCGCAGACGCTGGTCGCTCCATCCCAGCGAAGCACTCGAGCTCGGCCGAATGGCACTGCGCATCGAGGACCACTACGGGATGCCAATGGACATCGAGTGGGCAAAGGACGGCTACAGCGGCGCCCTGTTCATCGTCCAGGCGCGACCGGAGACGGTTCACTCGGCACAAACGACCGAACATGCGATCGAGACGTACTCGATGGCTCCGGAGCTCATATCGTCATTGAAGGAGGGCGGGAAGGTCCTGGCGAGTGGACAGGCGGTTGGGAACAGGATCGCTGCCGGCAAGGTCCGCGTCTACGCCGACTACGAAGAGGTCATCGTCCGCAAGCGCAACCTGCGCAACCTGTTGAGTAGCGGGAAGGACCTGGAGAACATCCGACCCGAGGAGCGCGTCTTCGATGCGGGGGACGTGTTGGTCACCGAGATGACGACACCTGATTGGGAACCGATGATGAAGGAGGCGTCGCTGATCGTCACCGAACGGGGCGGGCGCACGTCCCACGCCGCCATCGTTGCACGCGAGTTCGGCATTCCGGCGATCGTCGGCTGTGACGACGCCACCAAGATCCTCGCCCCTTTGCAGGAAGTGACGGGTTCCTGTGCGGAAGGCGAAACCGGATACGTCTACCAGGGGCGTCACCCACACGAGGTGGAGCGGGTAGCCGTCGACGAGCTGGATGACCTTTCCACCCTCATCAAACTCAATGTCGGCTTTCCCGACAAGGCCCTGCGCGATGCAATGCTGCCGAGTGACGGCGTGGGCCTGGCTCGCATCGAGTTCATCCTCACCGCCCAGGTCGGTATTCACCCGTTGGCCTTGCTCTACTTCGACGAGCTGACCGAGTTCGTACGAACCGGGGAGATCGCCGACGAGCTCGCGCCGTACCACGAGCGTTTGCACCAGGAAGACCGCCACGAGCTCGAAACGCTGCTCGGTGCCATTGAGCGGCGCACCCCGAGTTACGCCGACCGACGGGAGTTCTTCGTCGACCAGCTCAAGTACGGGATCGCACTGATCTGCGCGGCGTTCTATCCCCGGCCGGTTCTGGTGCGCCTCTCCGATCTGAAATCCAACGAGTACCGCGGGCTCCTAGGGGGGCGGCTGTTCGAGCCCGTGGAGGAAAACCCGATGATCGCCTGGCGCGGCGCGGCGCGGTACTTGGATCCTCGTTTCCTCCCCGCCTTCGACATGGAATGCGAGGCGCTGCAATACGTCCGCCAGCAGATCGGCCTCGACAACCTGCAGATCATGGTGCCCTTCTGCCGGTCGCCCGAAGAGGGGCGGCAAGTGGTGGATCTCCTCGACAAGCGGGGACTGTCACCACACGCCGGGGTTCCCCTCTTTCTCATGGTGGAGGTGCCGTCGAATGTCATCGAAGCCGACCGTTTCATCGCCGACATGCACCTCTCCGGGGGTTCCATCGGCAGCAACGACCTCGTCCAATCCGTCTATGCGGTGTCGCGTGACGACCTGGAGCACTATCAGCCGTCAGTCGATGCCCGCTCTCCGGCGGTGGCGGAGCTAATGCGCCAGGCGATCGACTCGTTCGTCGGTCACGACCTGGAGATCGGCATCTGCGGCCAGGCACCGTCGGACTACCCGGACGAGGTGCCCGCGTTCCTGGTCGAGTGCGGGATATCGTCCATCTCGGTCACGCCGGACACCTTGATCGAGGTACGGGTCGCGGTCGCCCAAGCCGAGCGGCGACTCAAGGAAGACAAGGTCGGGACCGGTCATCGCTCGAGCGCCGAGGTCGGCTAGATCGGTCCTCCGCCGGCTCGGCAGCGCAGGGGGAACCAAAGGGCACTGCTTAACTGACGGCCGTCAAGCGTTTCGTCCCGCTGGCGTTGGCAGTCACGTTGCTGCTGTGGGGATGTGGCGGCGGCGAGATGTCGCTGTCCGAGTACGTCGAGCGCCTGAATACCAGCCTGATCCGGACGATCGAGCAATACGAGGTACTCGTCACGAGCCCGCAAGGGGCGGTGCTCGTCGCCGACGGGGCTCAGCTCTCCGACTTCACACCCCGGGACTTGAAGACAGCTCTCGACGGTGTCGGGGAGATCGAGGTCGAGCTCCGGGAGACCATCGACGCCATTCAGCCTCCCGAACAGGTTGCCGACCTCCACAACCTCCTGTTTGACGATCGTTTCACCTCCGCCCGGGAGGCGCTCGGCGCCCGGGCGGGCACCGCAGCGAACTGGGTGGAGCTCTCCCAGACTCCCGAGATGGCCGCTTACCGCACCGCAGTAGCCGTCGACAAGCAAGCGTGCATCGACTTCCAGACCGAGCTAGACGCCACCACAGAGCGCGGCGCGTTCGCCGACACGCCATGGATTCCCGGAGAGTTGAAAGAGGTTGTCGATGCTTTGCTGGGTTGCACCGGGTTCCCCGAACACCCCGAAGACCTGTTCCGCCCGCCGCCAACATCGACTCCCTAGGAGGGTGTTGAACAATCCTCCAGCGTGCCGGCGCTGACTGGAGAAACCGAGTCACCGCAACACTCAAGCGAGCGGCGGCTCAGGGCACTCGTCATTGTTCAACACCGTCCTAGCGGAGCCACAACACGACCCGACTTCCTAGGCTGGTCAGCCGACGCTGAGGAGTGACTGCGGGTGGACCTGTTCGAACCGTTCAAGCCGATGAGTACCGCCGAGCACCGGCGCACCACTGGTGGCGACGGCCTCATGCGGCGTTTGTTCCAGCGGACAGGCGATGAGCTGACCCCGTGGATAGACGGTGAGTGGAAGCGAACCGCCACATGACGAGCACCGCCCCATACGGCTCCTGGGAGTCACCCGTTGATGCCGCCACGGCCGTCGCACAGTCTGTTGGCTTCGGCGACATCCGCCTCGACGGCGAAGACCTGTACTGGCTGGAACTCCGGCCGGGGGAGGGCGGACGCCAAGTACTCGTCCGCCGGCAAGGATCGGATGAACCGCTCGACGTGGTCCCCCCTGAAGTCGACGTGCGAACCAGGGTTCACGAGTACGGCGGCGGCGAATACCTGGTGGCCGACGGAACCATCGTCTACTCGGATGACGCCGACCAGCGGTTGTACCGACTCACGCCCGGCAACGCCCCGGAGCCGATCACACCGGAGCCGCCGCGCCCGCAATCCCTTCGCTACGCCGACGGGCAGATCACCGGCGACCATGTTCTCTGCGTTCGGGAATCTCATCCGCCGGAGGGTGAGGCGGTCAACGAACTGGTACGGATCCCGCTCGACGGTTCGGGTGAGCCCGAGGTGGTGTTCACCGGGACCGATTTCGTGGCTTCGCCGCGAGTGAGCCCCGACGGGTCCCTGTTGGCCTGGTTGTCATGGGACCACCCGAACATGCCATGGGACGGAACCGACCTGTGGGTGGCACCGGTCGACGCATTGGGTAACCCTGAGCGCATCGCCGGCGGCCCGGCGATCTCGGTGGTGCAACCCGAGTGGGGCCCCGACGGCGGCCTCTACTTCGCAGCCGACCCCGGGGAATGGTGGAACCTGTTCCGCTACGACGGATCCACGGCCCGCACCGTTCTCGGAAGAGAGGTCGAGGCCGCCTTGCCCCAATGGCTGTTCGGCCAATCGAGCTACGGATTCCTGTCGGAGGGACGGATCGCGGTGGCGTACTTCGAGGACGGCGCACACCGGCTTGGAATCCTCGATACTGAGGGCAGCCTCCGCCAGCTCGATCTCGACTACTCGCGGTACGACTCGGTGACGACCGACGGCGACAGCCGGGTGTTCTTCGTCGGCGTTCACCCCAAGCGACCGAATCGGATCGTCGAACTGGACGTTGACCGAGACTCCGAACTCGAGGTGCGCGCCAACCCCGATCTCGTCGATCCGGCATTCGTTCCAGACCCGCGGAGGATCACCTTCCCAACGGGCGACGGCGAAAGGGCCCACGGCTTCTACTACCCGCCGACCAACCCCGACGTTGCGGGCCCGGACGAAGAGCTGCCCCCGCTGCGGGTGATGGTCCACGGCGGGCCAACGTCGAACGTGGTGCCGGCGCTCCGGGTGACCTACCTGTACTGGACCAGCAGAGGCTTTGGTGTCGTCGACATCAACTATCGGGGGTCAACCGGGTACGGACGGCCATATCGAGATCGCTTGAAGGGCCAGTGGGGGATCACCGACGTGGAGGACGCAGTCGCAGCAGCCCGCTACCTGGCGGACAAAGGGCTGGTCGACCCTGAGCGGTTGACGATCACGGGAGGAAGCGCCGGCGGATTCACGACGCTCGCTGCCCTCGCCTTCGACGATGCATTCGCCGCTGGCTCCAGCTACTACGGCATCGCCGATCTGGAGCTCCTCGAGGAATCCACCCACAAGTTCGAGTCACGCTACGAGGACTCGCTGGTCGGCTCGAGGGAAGCCAAGCGTGATCGCTCGCCGATCAATCATCTCGACGGGTTCGACCGGCCGGTCATCCTGTTCCAGGGCCTCGAGGACACCGTCGTGCCTCCCGACCAGGCACGGCTCATCGCCGAGGCGCTCGATGCGAAGGGTGTAACCCATGCTCTCGTGCTGTACGAGGGCGAGGACCACGGGTTTCGCAATGCCGCCAACATCGTGCACTCGCTCGAAGCCGAGCTGTCCTTCTTCGGGCTGGTGCTCGGCTTCGAACCGGCCGGGGATCTCGCCACCGCCGAGGTGAAACACCCCCGCTGAACGTCTCCCTATTCGAACGCCAAGACTTCGAGCACCACGAACTGGCCGGCCTCATACGCCCCCGGCACGTAGTCCAGGACCACCAGGGTCCCTCCTCCGCTGCCGACCATCACCTGCACGGAATCTCCTGGCGCCAGTTCCTCAACGACGCGTACGTTGTCTCCAAGAGAAGTGGGGTACTCGCACCCGAAGTACGCCGGTGGCGGGCTCGGATCCTCCTCATCGGATGCCACATTGCAGCGACTGAGATCGAGCACGCCGTCGACGATGGGAAGCGTTGATGAGCTACCGGAGAAGAGGAAGATGATCACCGGCTTGTGCGCGACATCGTCGGAATTCACGATCGTGATCTCGATGCCAGAACCCTCGTCCTGGAGGATTCCCCCGGGCTCGACCAGCCACGCCGATGCATCGACGAAAACCGTCACCGGTGTCACAGCCCCTGGAGGCCCGGAAAACTGAACCGGGCAGCTCAGCTCTGCGTCGATGCCGTTGCTCGTGGCCACAGCTTCCAAGGCACCACAGGCATCGACCCATACGACGTACGCCGCAATCACGTCCGGAGGCGGATCAAACTGCAGCGCAAAGTAACCGTCGACGGTTTCGGCCTGGTCGAAGCCGGCGCGCATGGCCGCCAGATAGGCGCTGCGGCCCGCCACGAGGTCGGCGTGCGCCGTCACAGCTTCGGCGGAGGACTGAAGGGCGGCGATGGCATCATGCTCTCCCTGCCAGCAGTCGATGTGGCCACCGACATAGGCCCTGGCATATTCCAGCTGGTCCTCTTCGGTGGGCTCGTCTGGTTGCGCGTCGTTGGCATCCTGCTCGACCTGCACGACGCAGTCCCCCCAGTCGGCAGTGGTATTGATGACCGCAACCAGATAGTCGTCGAGGGTGGAGCCGGAGGGAGCATCGTCTTCCTCTTCGGAGGGTTCCGGCTCGACGGCTTGCGTCGTCGTGGTGGGCGTGGTGGGCTCATCCTGCGGCGCGGCGCCGGCATCGGGGGCCGGTTCTGACGATCCGCAGGCGGCGACGATGAGCGCCATCGCCGCGATGAGGCCAAGCCATCGGTAGTGAGTACTCATTGGTCTCCTCCATAGAAAAACGTGATTCGTTGTCCAATGTTCACGTCCGAACCGGGGTCGGGATCGAATCCTGCGTCGAGAATCCGCCCGTCGAAGTCATCGATAGCGAATCCGGTCGAGAGTGAGAATCGGCAGGCGTCGGAGCTCACCGGGGAACCGCCCAGGCGGGCCACCTCGGCCGCACCAATGACGCTGCCCTCTGGCAGCTGGAAGGTCTCGACAATGTTGAGTGACAACTCATCGACGAAACGCACCTCCGAGGCGGCCACAAAGATGGTGAAGTCGCCTTCCCCCGAGCAGGTGCCCGTCGCCTCGTCGACGGTGAACTGGCTGAGAAGAACGATCGAAGCCTCAACCGGCAAAGCGCGCAGCGTCGTCGTTGTTCCCGGCTGATCTGCGGGCGCGATGTCGTCGGACAGCCACCACAAGCCACCGAGCAGGGCAACGAACAACACGACCGCCGCAGCCACTGCGGCGAACGCCACCCGAGTGTTGCGCTGGCGGCCGCCGAGCTGGCGCAGCCGCTTCGGTGCGTCTACCTGCTGCTGCACTCGTTGCAGAAGATCGGTCCCGTGCCTGGTGAAGTCGTCGTGGTTCACGCCTCTCCTCCTTCGCCAAGGGCGGCGGTCACGGTGTCGCGGCCACGTTGGAGATGGGTGCGGACGGTGCTCTCTGCGACGTCGAGCACCTCGGAGATCTCGCTGATGGAAAGCCCGTCGACGTAGTGCAACACGATGGCCTCGCGTTGGCGCCTCGGCAGCATCCGGACCTGGTCCCAGAAGGCCCCCTCGATATCGCCGTGGGCCTCGAGCGGGGTGCGCTGTCCCACCGCGGCCAGAGCGAGCGCCTTGGCTTCGGAGATCCGACGCCGAGCCTCCGAAGTGGCGAGGTTGATCGTCACCCGGCGCAACCACGCCCCCGGCTTCTCGTAGGTGGCGATCTTGCTCCAGTTGTTGTAGGCCCGCATCAGGGCCTCCTGAGCCAGCTCCTCGGCAGCCCACCGGCTCCCGGACAATCCGTAGGCGACGGCGACCATGCGCGGGAACTCCCGCAAATAGAAGTCGTCGTAGTCCGCAACGGCACGGACGACCTGGGGTTCATCGCTCCGGCCGGCCATGGGCCGTCTCAGGTTCCTCTCTGCCCTCATACTGTGAAGACACACGAACGAACGCGTCGGATGTCTACCCGAACCTACCGATTCAGCCGAGAGGTGGCGCGTATGCCGTCACCGCGAAAACCTCGGTCGTCTGCTCACGGCAAAGGAAGCCGGTTGCGAGTATGCCTCCCACCACCTCTTGATACAGCGCCGAGGCGATCGCGGTCGCTGTCATGCTCGATGACGCTATTCACCGGAGTAGCGTGCCGACGTGGAAGCACGAACGGCGTGGACCGCTCTCAGCACATTGGTCGGCACCTGGGAGGGAAGCGGCACGATCGAGTTCCCGACGCTCGAGACAATGCCATACCGCGAAGTCCTCGAAATCCGCGAGGGCACCGCGGGAGGCTTCCTGCACTATCTGCAGCAGACGTGGCGCCGGCTTGACGGCGACGATGTCGGCTCTCATGTCGAGACCGGGTTCATCGAGCTCGCCGATGACGCAACGCTGCGCGTGATGAACGCCCAGGGAACCGATCGGGTCGAGAGCCTGCGCGGCGAGATCTCCAACGCCGGAGGCCGCGTTTCGATCGAGCTCACCAGCGTCGCCATCGCCGGCGATGACCGCATGATTCGGACCTGGAGGAGCCTCCGAGTAGACGGAGACGATCTGGCCTACACGATGGGGATGGCAACGACGGCAGTGCCCCAAGGGGCACTCCACCTCGCGGCGAGGCTGTCCCGCCGATAGGCCATGGTTGTTTGGGGCCTTGCAGTGCGCTCGGCGCCAAATGCGGGCGGTCCCCGCTCCAAAGCGAAGCAACTCGGGGTTCGCAAATGCTTGATTGGGTCGCTCCAAGGTACGCTCGGCACCGTGCAAGAAGTCGATCTTGGTATCAGCCGGGGACAGTTGTTTCCTGGTGACCCAAAACGCGTCGCCGTGCTACTACCCGGGGCCGGATACCTCCCGGCGGCGCCCTTGCTCTGGTTCGCCAGAGAAGCGCTCCAGACCGATGGCTGGACGGTGCTTCAGGTCTGGGACGAATGGGACCGCGCCGAAGACGCCGCCCGCTGGGTCACCGACCGATACGACGCTGCAATCACGTTCATCGGTGCCGTCCCAACCCGCTTGATCGTGGCCAAGTCGCTGACCACACTCGCCATCCCGGACTCGGCCGACCAGGGAATCCCCGGGGTATGGCTCACTCCGCTGCTCGCCGAAGCGAAAGTGCGCACGACGCTTGAAGCGTCGACCGTCCCGACGTTGCTGATTGGGGGGACGGCCGATGCCACGTGGGACACCGAGCTCGTCCATGTGTTGGAGACGGCCGAGGCACTGGAGATCGAGGGAGCGGATCACAGCCTGCAGTTCCCAGGGGACCCGAGGAGCTCCATCGACGCCTTGATGGTGATCACCGATCGGATCCGGGGTTTCGCCGAAAAGCTGTAGAGACTCTCGCTATCTTCGGCGCTCATGGTTAACCGACGCCTTGCGGCAATCGCGGTCATCGACGTCGTGGGGTACTCGACGATGATGGCCGAGGACGAAGAAGGGACCCACGCCGCCTTCAAGGCCCATCGCAACGACATCGATCCGATTCTCCTCAACCACGGCTGCCGGATCGTCAAAGGCACCGGCGATGGTTACCTGGTCGAGGTCTCGTCGGTGGTCGAAGCCCTCCAGGCTGCTGTTGAGATCCAGGAACTCATGGCAGAGCGGAACGCTTCCGTCTCGGAGACCCGGGCCATGGAGCTGCGCATCGGGATCAACCTCGGCGACATCATCTTCGAGGACGATGGTGACGTCTATGGCGACGGCGTCAACGTAGCGGCCAGGCTGGAGGGACTGGCCGATCCCGGCGGAATTTGTGTCTCCGAGTCCGTCCGCCACCAGGTCGGCAACCGGCTCGACGTCAGGTTCGAAGACCTGGGCGACGTCCCGGTGAAGAACATCCCGGATCCGGTCCATGCCTGGCGGGTGACGCTCGACGGCCACACCGCACCAAGGCCCGCGCCGGCCGCAACCGGCTCATACCGGCTCGCGGCGATCGCGGTCCTCCCGTTCGACAACATGAGCGAGAGCGACGAGGACGAGTACCTGACCGATGGCATCACCGAAGATCTCATCACCGCCCTTGCCCGCTATCCAGACCTGCAGGTGCTGGCAAGAAACTCGACCTTTGCCTACAAGGGTCAAGCGAAGGATGTACGGCGCATCGCCAGAGAGCTCGACGCCACCCACGTGGTGGAGGGCAGCGTGCGCCGCTCTGGAGACCGGATCCGCGTCACCGCCCAGCTCATCGAGGCCGAGTCCGGGCACCATGTGTGGGCGGAGCGCTTCGATCGTGAGCTGAGCGATGTGTTCGCGCTCCAGGACGAGATCGTTCACGAGATCGCCGGGAGGGTTCATCCGGCCTTGGACCGCGCCGAGGGCGAGAAACGCCCGGACCGCCCCCAGGAGCTCGATGTCTGGGATCTGTTCATCCGAGGGCGCTGGCACTTCAACGGCGGCACGAAAGACGAGCTGATGGAGGCAATCCCGCTCTTTGAGGCAGCCGTCGAACGGGACTCCACCTTCGTCGACGCCTACACCTTCCTCGGCGCCACCTGGTTCGAGCTGTTCATCCAGCGATGGCGGGTAGAGGGCCGAAAACCGATCGACGAGCTCGCCGAAGTGGCCGAGACGCTATATCGGATCGCCCCCGGGGAGGGCGCCGCAGCCGGCATGCTGGCAATGGTCAGAGCGAACGCCGGGGATTTCGACCAAGCTTCTCATCTGGCCCGCAACGCTGTGGAGCTCGCCCCGAACCAAGCCATGGTGGTCTTGTGGGCGGGGGGCGCCTGGGTTCGCACGGCCGACTTCACCGACGCCGTGGAATGGCTGAGCCGTGGATGGCGAGGGGCCGAGCATGAACCGTGGCGCCATGTCATCGCCACCAACCTCGCCTTTGCCCACTACCTCGAAGGCCGTTACGACGCCGCGTTGGCCTGGGGCCTTCAAGGAACATCGGCGGGCCCTGAAAGCCTGCAGGCATGGGCGATCACCGCGGCAACGTTGGGGCAGCTTGGCCGGCCCGACGACGCCAGGCCCTACATCGGATTCATGATGGCGAATCGACCCGACCTGACCGTTGAGCAGTTCGCCCGCAATCTGCGCTGGCGGCGCCAGGACGACATGGACCACTACTTCAACGGGCTGCGCAAGGCGGGGCTGCCATCGTGAGCGCGATCGAGGTCGGTCAGACGGCGCACCGGACCCGTCGAGTAACCGCTCACGACATCGAACTGTTCTCCGAGCTCACCGGGGATCGCAATCCGCTCCACTACGACGAAGAGCTGGCGTCGGCAAGCCAGTTCGCGGGCATCATCGTCCAGGGCGGCGTGACCTCCGGCCTCCTCAACGCGGTGGTCGCCGAAGATCTGCCGGGTCCCGGGAGCGTGTTTCTCCATGTCGATTGGGATTTCACCGCGCCCGTGCGACCAGGCGATGAGATCACTGCCGAGGTCGAGGTGCTCGAGGTGCGGCCCGACAAGCCGATCACGACATTGCGCACCACCATCACCAATCAGGACGGCACCGTGGTGCTCGAGGGAACGGCCCTGGTGTACACGGTC
>CAXMOP010000054.1:0-1823 GCA_964195155.1 uncultured Kiloniellales bacterium
CTCACCCTGTGGGCGATTGGCATGGGAACGTTGGCCTGGGTGACGATCGGCGGTCAGGCCCGAAACGGAGCGGTGTGGGCTCTCGCCTGGGCCGGCTTCTTCGCTGCGCTCGTCATGGTCAGTGCTGCCGCCTTCGCGCTCGTTGCCCCACCGTCGATCCTCGAGCTCACTTCCCAGGAGCTATTCGCCCTGAGCCCGTCGGACCTTCCAACGGGAGCAGCGGTCGCGCTGAGCCCTGTGATCTGGGCCTGGATCCCGGCGTTCCTCCTCGTGCTGACCTTGGGGCTGTTGCTGTTCCCCGATGGCCGACCTCCGTCCCCACGGTGGCGGTGGGTGGGTTGGCTAAGCGTGGCGCTCATTGGGATCGGGATCGTTGTCCCAATGTTGCGGTTTCGACCCTCAGGCACTCTCCCGTACGACGCCCAGAGCGATGATCCGCTCGACATCGTGGTGGCCGCTCTGGTGGTGGTCGCTGTTGGGGCGTCGGTCGCCGCGCTCGTCGTCCGGTATCGAGGCGCCTCCGGGGCCACCCGACACCAGATCCGATGGATCGCATGGGGCGGAGCGGTCCTCGCTGCATCGATGTTCGTGCTCGTCTTCGAACAGGAGACCACGCTGATTGAGCTCAGCGATCTGACGATCCTGCTTATTTTGGGTTTTGCCGAGGTGCTGTTGATCCTTTGCTTTGCGGTGGCTATCACCAAATATCGGCTCTACGACATCGACATCGTCATCTCGAGGACGGTGACCTATGGCGCCTTGGCCATCTTCATCACCGCGGTGTATGTGGCGATCGTGGTCGGCGTCGGTACGCTGATCGGTGGCAGTGGCGAGCCGAGCCTGCCGCTGGCAATCGCGGCCACGGCGGCGGTGGCGCTCCTGTTCGAACCGATACGGTCACGTCTGCAGCGCTGGGCCAACCGTCTCGTGTACGGGCAGCGTGCCACGCCGTACGAGGTCTTGGCCCGATTCTCCCAGCGGGCGGCGGCTGCCGAAGGTGATGATGAGATGCTGGGGCGGATTCCGCGCCTCATCGTAGATGGCACCGGGGCTTCCGAGGCGACACTGTGGACGGTCAACGGGCAGAACCTGCGGCCGGCGGCCCGATGGCCGGAGCAAGAACACGGTTTCGACGCCGTATCGATCGTCGGTGACGGGCAGTGGAGCGATCCAGAGGCCGACTATTCGCTGCCGGTGGAACACGACGGTGAGCTGCTCGGCGGCCTTTCGTTGGTAGCCAGCCGCGGAGGAACCATTACTCCCACCGAGCAGGAATTGGTCCAGAACCTGGCGAGCGGCCTGGGGTTGGCACTCCGCAACGCCAGGCTCACCGACGACCTTCGGGAGCAGGTTGACGAGCTGGCGGCGTCGCGGGAGCGCATCCTCAGCGCCGCCGACGAGGCGAGGCGTGGCCTGGAGCAAGACCTCGACATGGGACCACAACAGGAGTTGGTGGCCGTCAAGGTCAAGCTCGGTGTGGTGAAGACCCAGGCCGAGGCGGCGAACGCCGCGAAGACCGCCGAGGTCCTTGCCCAGCTCGAGCATGACACGGGTACCGCCATCGAATCGGTGCGGGACTTCGCACGCGGCGTGTATCCACCGCTGCTCGAGGCCGAGGGCCTGGCAGTTGCGGTATCTGCTGAGGGGGCCAAGTCGGCATTGCCCGTGACGATCCGGGCCGGAGAGGTCGGACGTTATCCGCGTGAAATCGAAACCGCTGTGTTCTTCTCGATCCTGGAGTCGTTGCAGAACGCGGCGAAATACTCCGACGCTACCTCCGTGACCGTGGCGCTCGACGACGACGGACATCGGCTCAGCTTCTC
>CAXMOP010000055.1:0-57518 GCA_964195155.1 uncultured Kiloniellales bacterium
GATTGGGAACATCGTTCCACCGGCGAGATTGGCCGGCGGATCCGGTGCGATCGCATAAGCCTGCGGCGGCACGTCGGAGTCGAGTCGCCGGTACAGGCGAGTTGCGTAGGCGACGTCGATGCGCACTCGTTCCATCGGCGGGACACCGAACCCGGCGTCCTCGAGCCACGACGGAACCCTTGAGGTCGCCCCGCTGCTGTCTACCACGAGGTCGGCATTCAAGTCTTCCTGCGCTCCACCGACGTCGCTCATAGCGCGGATGCCGACAACACGCGCAGCGGCGGCATCGAATCGCAGTCCAACCATTGAGGTCGCCTCCCTGAGTTCAATGTTGTGGCGGTCGAGCAGCCGACGCCGGATGTGGCCCTCGAGGTAGGGCCGCGAGCAGCAGACCATGTACGCGGCACCTTCCGCGCCAGTCCCCGATGCGTAGCCGCCCGCTATGTGCCAAACGAGATTATCGGCCGGATCGAAACCCACGGCTCCGCCGGCCTGGAGCTCGGACTCGATACCTGGAAACGCCGACTCGAGGACCCTTCGGCCCGGCTCATGGAGGAGATGGAGATGCCGTCCCTGCGCCACGCCACGGCGAGGGGCCGACGGTTCTGTAAGCCGATCCCGTTCGACGATTAACACCGAGTCGAAGTGATCAGCCAAAAAACGCGCAGCCAGGAGGCCGGAGATGCCAGCTCCAGCAACGATTGCAGTTTGCGTCTTCAACGAGGTGGACCTCGGCACGATTATCGCATCAGAATGCGTCGGATGCGCTAACCAGCGCTCGGCGCGTTCTCACGCGGCGTTTCCCCGTTTGAATGGAAACTGACGAAACCGCCGCAGCTCAAACAGGCACACACAACTGTCCGGGAACCGGCAATATGCGCTACCTGTGACCCGTCGTGATGAGCCACCGGATTTGGGGTAGCTGGCCGTATGGAGGCGCTCTCCGTGCTGGTAGCCGATCGTGCGATAGCGTTCTCTGTGATACGGGATCGTCCTTCTGTCGCCTTTGATGGGTGCGTGAGTCAGCTGGTCAGTTGGACCCCGGTTGGTTCGTGACCCGCTTGGAGCCCCTTCCCGATCCACCTCAGTTCAGTGATAGGCCAGCCGCTGGCTCTGCGGCTTCGGAGCTACTGGATGCGGTCTCGCTTCTCCAAGTTGTGCCGGGCGCACAGCAGTTGGATGTTCTCCACGGTTGATGACGACCCGCCACGGGAGTATGGGATCACGTGATCGAAGTGGAGGTTCTCCCTCGACCCGCAGAGGACGCACTGCCCTTGATCACGCTTCCACACTTCGCGTTTCACCTCGGTCGGTATCAACCGCGTGTGTTCGACTTCGACGTCCTGCTGGTTGGCCTCGACGTCACCATTGGCGGCTTCGAGCCGGAACTTGCACACCAGGCGACCTTCGGATGGTTCCTGCCAAGCATCGACGAGTCGAAACAGGCCGTTGTACACCCAAATCCCGGAGCGGACCTTCTCATACACCCGAACGTTCTCCGGTGCTGTCTCGTCGTTGCGAGCTGACTCCGCGGCTTGGTAGAACCTCCCGTTCTGGGTTGGAGTGCCGTTCTCGTTGAACAGCGGCTGATCCACCCCCTATCGTGGCCTTCGTAGATGAGAACCCGACCATCCTCCAACACCTCGTCGGTGTATGGAGCGCCCCTGCGTGTACTCATCAGAAGTACCGAATGCGTTGGAGCGATCCGGAAGTGCATCCCCGCTTGAAGATTCTTGCCCCCATGGGCACACATTTCGGTATGGCTGATCACATCACCCGGCTGCGCGACGCCCATTCAAGCGGTGCGCTGTTCGGGACATCGGAATTGACGAGTACGCGTCTCTAGCGTCCCGGGGCATCCTCTGACGTACAGTCGTAGTCGTCCGGACCCTGCGGCCGTGTTGCGGTTTCGATCTTGCGGTGGGTGATCTCTTTATTTTCCATAAGTGTTCCTTCCTGCAGCTTGCCGCACTCCACGCAGAGAGTGACTGGCCCATATCCTCACAGATGCGCCAGCTGACCGCGTGCGTACAAGTTTGCAGCCGAGCCGGGCCTTTCACACCGTCAGAAGCGGAATCGGGTCACGTCGTTTGGAAAGTCGAACCATGCCATGGCTTTGTCCGGGGTGAGGACTCGCAAGCCTCCAGCGTTTGGTCCTTCCCAACTGTTCGCCTGCGGCGAGTAGCCGAGTTCTGCGTACTTCCGAGAGAACTCTGCTGCCAGCCGACCACCAAACTCCAGCCCTGGCGTAGCAGCGGACAGAGATCGTCCCTCCACGATCACAGCGCGGCTACCACTCTCGAGATGGAGCACGCACCCAGCGTTGGCAGCCAAGTTCCGTACATGAATCGTGTCAGGCGAACCGTCATACCAGAACCGCCCATCCATCCAGACACCCCAGCGAGGAACCACATGAGGGTTCCCGTCGGGTCGAGTCGTCGCCATCCAGTAGTGAAACGACTCCAGCAACTGATCCTCCACCACGGACCATTCGAGAACGCCATGATCGGTATCCGGAACACCGTACCCGTGGGGCATCTCGGGCCGATCACGTACAGGGCCGTTCATGACCTCAACATACATTCATCCATGTAGACGACGGTGCCCGCCAACAATCCAGCTAGCGAAATCAAGGCCGATATGCGCCAGCTGTCTAGCTGTATTGGCATGTGCCGTTATGTTCGGGCAGTGAGTGTCAGTTCCGTGGGTTGTTCCGCCCGTTATCAGTGCGACCTTCATCTTGTGGGAGGCTCGGGTTCGACTGTCAGCGCATCCGTGACGCAACCGTGGTTACCCCTTCGCGTGTCGCATCTGGATTGCCTTGTCGATTGCCACGAAGAGGGGGCTGATGAGGGAGAGGGCGATCGCGATCGCCCATTGGCCTCCGGTGAGTGAGACCGTCGTGAGAAGGCGTTGAAAGATCCCGAACTCAACTGCGGCAAGTGTCAGGAACCAGCCGAGGATCACCCAACCCATATACGGGAACAGCGGAGCTGACCACCACGGCTCGCGTTCGCGTCGCATCACGAGGCCATTGTTGACTCCGGCGAGGGCAACGACGGCGAACGCCATCGTCATTGACACGGTGCCAACGGTGGTGCTCGGCTCGTCGGGTCCGTACTGGAGTAGGAGGAGCGCCGGGCCAGCGATCAGCAATCCGCTAACCACCCAGCGGATCGTCTGGGCCCGGTTGGCGATCTTCGTCCCTGGGGTACGGGGAGGTCGTTCCATGACGCTCGGGTCTGGCACATCGACGATGAAGCCGACGACCACCGTGGAGATGACGAAGAACTTGGCGAACAGCAGCATCATTGGGAAGAGTGCGATGCCGTCGTTGATGTTGAGAATCGTGGCCAGCAGCATGAGCTGGAGAACCGCGGACAGCACCGTCAGCTGGAGCTTCACATATGACGAGATGCGGCGGTAGATGTCGCGACCGAGGTCGACGGCCCGCACGAGCGTGGCGAAGTTGTCGTCGGTGAGGATGAGCCTGCCTGCCTGCTTGGTGACCTCGGAACCGCTCCCCATCGCTACCCCGATGTCGGCCTGCTTGAGGGCCGCGGCGTCGTTGACGGCGTCGCCTGTCATCGCCACGACTTCGCCGGATTCCTGCATCAGTCGAGCGAGGCGGACCTTGTCTTCGGGGGCGACCCGCCCGAAGACGTGCAGCTCCGGTAGCCGTTCGATGACGGTCGCGTCGTCGAGGGCGGCGAGATCGGTGCCGTTGATGACTCCTGGGCCGAGACCCAACTCATCGGCGATCGCCCGAGCGGTTACCGTATGGTCACCGGTGATCATCCGGACATCGATACCAGCAGCGCTCGCCTGCTGAACGGCGTCCCTAGCCTCGATGCGCAGCGGGTCGATGATCCCGACCAACGAAATGAAGTCAAGAGCCGTAACGGCGCCCATCGGGTCGTCGAGGGCTGCCGCAAACTCCTGGTCGGACAGACCCCGGACCGCGAAGGCGAGGACCCGCAGACCCTTCTCCGACAGCCCCTGGTTGGCTGCCACGAGCTCATCGCGGGTATCGGCGATCGGTGCACGCACACCGTTCCACGCCGCACCCGAACACCGGTCGATCACGACATCGGGTGCGCCCTTGACGCACATGAAGTGTGGGAACGCTGCGATGGCCCCTGTGGCCGTCACCGGGGTGTCGTGAAAGGTGGCCATGAACTTGTACTCGGAATCGAACGGCACCTCCGCCACGCGCGTAAGGCTGCGGCGGGTCACCTCGGCATCCACCCCCACTTTTGCGGCGAGGACGACGAGTGCCGCTTCCGTGGGGTCCCCGATGATCGACCCGTCATCGGCGACGGTGGCATCGCTGCATAGCGTCAGCCCGAGACCGAGCCGAACGAAGTCGGGCGTCGCCTTCCCCGCCGAGCCGAGGATTGCCCCGCTCTTCGCATAGCCGCTGCCCTCGATCTTGTACCACTCTCCGGCGGCGAGCATCGTGGTGGCAGTCATGGCGTTCATCGTCAACGTGCCGGTCTTGTCGCTGTTGATCACCGTCGTCGCACCGAGCGTTTCGACGTCGGTGAGCGACTTGACCACGGCCTTGTGCTCGGCAAGGCGCTGCGCCCCCGATGACAACATGAGCTGGACAAACGTCGGGAGTCCGGTCGGGATCGCCGCGATCGCTGTCGTTATGGCGAGCAGGATCAGCGTCTCGGTGTCCTGGCCGCGATAGATACCGACGATGGCGATGATCGCAACTGCACCCCACGCCAGCAACCCGAAGACCTTCGTCAGCTCATCGAGTTCGAGCTGGAGTGGTGACTTCACCCGCTTCGTTGCCGTGACCATGTCGGCGATGTGGCCCATCTGCGTCGAAGCCCCGGTCGCGACGACCACGACCGTCGCCGATCCCCGAGTGACCTGAGTGTTTTGGAACACGAGGTTGGTCCGGTCACCAAGCGGTATTACCTCGTCCGGCAAAGAGTTCGCGTCCTTGGCGATCGGTGCGCTCTCGCCGGTGAGCGAAGCCTCCTGAACCTCGAGCGATGCCGAGCTCACGATCCGTGCATCCGCAGGGACAATGTCCCCAGCCTCGAGGAGCAGGACGTCACCGGGAACGAGGCCGCTGGCATCAACCTCCGCGACCCGGTCGGACCGTCGCACCCGAGCCGTCGGCACCTGGAGCTCGGCCAGGGCTTCGACGCTGGCCATCGCCTTGCGCTCCTGGTTGGTCCCCATGATCACGTTGAGCAGCACCAGCGCCCCGACGACCGCCCCAGTGGCGAACTGACCGATCACAAAGCTCGCGACGCTGACGATCAACAGCATGATGTTCATTGGGTTCGCCAGCTGGCCCTTGGCCATCTGCCACATCGTTGGCGGCGGTTCGGTAGCGATCACATTCGCCCCATACTCACCGACGCGTCGCTGCACGTCGTTGGGACTCAGACCGTGGTCAGAGTCGGTCTCGAGAGCGTCCACCGTCTCATTGGCGGACAGGGAATACCAAGGGACGGTGGGCGGTATCCGGTCGGTCTTCGTCATGGTGAGCGCCTCGGTTTCTCAAAGCACGATTGTGCGAATGTGTCGATCGTATTCTCGCAGTCGCTGTTGTTCGCTGGGAATGGCGGAATCGGGGCAGTACTGGTCCGCCGTCCAGGCTTGACTCCGTGCTCTTGCCACCGAACACTGGTTGACGCTCAATGACGGGGCGCTTACACCGACCCGCAGGCACACCGGGCGATTTGCCAGGATCAGTGTCGATCAACGCGCTACGGAGCCGCAGTCCCCAGATAGGCCTCTGCGTTTGATGCGAAGAACCCGTCGCTGTACGGGGCGAGGCTCGGATTGGCGAATGCAGTCTCGAATGCGCGCCGGTAGCTGCCTGGCTCCGATTCGAACATCGCCATGATGTGCCAGTCCGAGCCGAACATGATCTTGTCCGCAAGCGAGTACCCGCCGGGAGGCGGCCCGCCGTCGATCGCCTCGGCCAATCGGGCGACGAAGACCGAGTCGTCTTCAAGGATCTCCTCGAAGTGCCCGAACTCGCAGTACACCTGCTCATATGACTCGCACAGATCGATGACGGTGCGGGCGTACGGGCCGAGCTCGTCTCCACTCGTCCAATCCGCTGCGCCCCCGGCATGGCCGAGGCATAGCCGCAGCGTTGGAAACTCCTTCATCACGAGCCGCCAGGCGACCGGGTCGGACAGACGCCCGTAGCCGGGCATGCTCTCGAACCCGGCAGGGGTGCAGTGCGTGAACAGCGGGATCTTCCCGCCCTGACAGAGATCGAACAGCTTCCGGTTGCGCTCGTCAACCGGATCCCCGTTCCCCAGCGGTCGATACCCGTTTGGTGGATAGAACTTGACGCCCACGCATCCCTTGGCGAGCGCCTCCTCAACGACGGCGAGTCCATCAGCTCGGCTCGGATCGAATGCGACAAACGTCTTCAACGAGCCACCGCTCTCGCTCTGCAGAGCGAGAGCTCGTTCCACCTGTGTGCCGATGTCGTACATTGGCTGGCTCTCGGGGTAGTAGTGGTCCATGTCCATCAGGTGGTGGAGGGAGAGCGAAACACCGGGCATCACCAAGTGGAGCAACTGGTAGATGTCGCACTCGTGCGACAGCATCACGAGCAGCCGATGGGTTTAGCGGAGGCGGTGGCCGCGACCAGCCGCTGGCTCGGATTGCTTGGCATCGAGGATCGTGCCGAGTCGAAGGTCGAAACCCTTTCGCACGGCAACCAGCAACGTGTTCAGCTTGCGGCCGCGTTGGTGCACGACCCCGTATTGCTGGTATTGGATGAGCCATTCGCCGGTCTCGATCCGCTCGGTGTGGATGCTTTGTCAACGACGTTGCAGGATCTGGCCGACAGCGGTACGGCGATTGTGTTCTCGAGCCATCAGCTCGATCTCGTCGAGGATGTTTCTCAGGACGTCGCCATCATCAACCGAGGGCGGGTGGTGCTCAGCGGCGTGCTGGATGACCTCAAGGCCGCCTCAACCACTCGACGCCTCGACGTCGTGGTCGACGGGGATCATTGGGTTCCGGATTCGGGAGGCCGCGTTGTCACCGACGATCGCGGTCGACGCCATACCCTCGTCGAGAGCGACGCGGCCCGTGGGTGAGATCTTCGCCGCTGCCAGCTCGGCGGGGCACGTCGATCGCTTCTCGTTTGAGCCCCCATCGCTCTCCGACTTGTTCCGCGAGGCGGTCGGTATATGAACCGTTGGACGCAGACGATATTGCTCGCCAAGCGGGAATTCGTCACCAGGGCCAGGAGCAAGGTCTTCCTGATCTCGATGGGTGTGATCGCCCTGGTCATCATCGCGATCGGGCCCGTCGTCTCCCTCTTTGCGGACGACCCGGAACCGATTCAGATCGGGATTGTGGGTGCAGAGCCGGCTGGGATCGAAGAAAGTCTTGCCGGGCGGGCAGCACTGTCGGAACAGCAGGTCGAGATCACTCGCTATGACTCTCTGGCGGCTGCCGAGGGCGACCTCGAGGAGGGGGCGGTCGAAGCGCTGCTCGTGGACGGAACCAGCATCGTGTTCAACGAGGAAGAGTCCCTCGTCGTTGTGCGGATCGTCACCGACTCGGTCAACTCGCGCGCCAGGATCGCTCTGATGGAGAACCTCGGCCTCACCGCGGCGGAGATGCAGCAACTCAACGACCCGGGGCAGATCGTGGTCCGCACCCTCGTCGTTGCCGACCCTGAAGAGAGACCGCGCCGGGTTGCTGCTTTCGGCGGCATGGTGGTGCTCTTCATGACCATCTTGACCTTCGGCCAGTTCGTGGCCATGGGTACGGTTGAGGAGAAGCAGAACCGGGTGGTCGAGATCCTCCTGTCGCGGGTCAAGGCGTCCCAGGTTCTCGTCGGGAAGGTCCTCGGCATCGGCGCTCTAGGACTGGTCCAGTTGCTGGTCATGGCCGCCGCCGCGTTGGTTGCCATCAACATCATCGACATCGAGGGCGTCTCTGTCGGCAGCATCGGGGCCGAGATCGTGGCGGGGGTCGTCTTTTGGTTCCTGCTCGGCTACACGCTGTACGCGTTTCTATACGCGGCGCTCGGCGCCACCGTCTCGCGCCAGGAGGACCTCCAGGGTGGTTTGGTGCTGCCGTTAATTCTCCTGGGCCCTGCCTTCTTCATCGCCCAACTCGCAGTGGCGGATCCGGATCTGCCCATCGTGAGATTCGGGTCGTTCTTTCCCCCCTGGACGCCCATGATCATGCCGATCCGCACGGCGCTCGGCTCTGCACAGCCCTGGGAGGTCGCACTTTCGATAGCGCTGGTCGTGGCCTGCATCGTCTTGCTCGTATGGATTGGTTCCGTGTCTATACCGGGGCACTGCTGAGGACGGGCGGGACGGTGAAGCTGCGCGATGCATGGAGGTCGACGGGCGCCTGACCCCCAGCGGACGGCCGCCCTTCCTCTATGGCAGCGGTTCGTCGCCGAGTCTTTGATAGATCTGCCGAAAGACCAGCCTCGCGGCGATCATCGCGACGATGAGCAGGATGACATCGATGAGATGCCCGAGCTCAACATGGTCCCCGAAAACGACATCGACGACTTCGAGGATGATGAACTTGCTCATGAAGAGAATCCCGAAGAGCGAAACTGCGCCGAGCACCCTCCAAGGCGTTCCCTCGCGCTCATCGAAGTAGGCCTTGACCCGGTGCTCGACACCACCGATCACGTCGAGCATCGCCTTGAGTAGCAACGCGGTGAGGATCGAGATCGTGAACGAGTCGATGACGATCGCATCGGAGAACTCCACGAAGAGGTTCAGCACCACGATGTAGATCAGAACGTCGGTCATCCAAGAGGCATACCGCTGCTGGCTGAGCGTGATCAGATAGGTCTCTGCCGAATCCGCAGCCGTGGGAGCCTCCGAGGTCGACGGGGCCGCGACTCTATACCCGGGCTTCGGAGCGGGTGGGCACGGCGTAGATCCACAACGCCACCACTGCCTGAAATGCGATCAGAGCGCCCACCGTCAACGGCCCGTACTCATGGTCGCCGTTTGCAGGAGCGATGTTGTATAGCGCCGACGAGACGAAGCCGAGCACCCCCACCATGAGGCCGACCGTCTGGCCTGCAACCAGTGCACGCAACGACCACGGCTCGAAGGCCCGGAGATGGCCGCTCATATAGGCGAGCGTGTACCCGGACTGGATGAGCAGGCCGATGCCGAGCCCGGCTACCACCGATGGAACGTCTTCGCTGAAGAGGATCAAACCGAGCAGCGCGACTCCCGCGAGTGCATTGATGATCGAGAGCGTGACCAACATCGTCTTCATGACAGTTTTTCCTCGTGTTGCTGCCATCCAGCCTTGAATGACCACCCGGGTACCCCCGAGCAGCCGGCGCATCGCCGACGGTGCAGAATCGATCTCATCGAGCTCCGCGACCAGTGCCCGGCCCCACTCCCGTTGCGAGAGGGGGAGAAGCCGCTCTACATGTCGGCCGGCGCGGGCAAGCCTGCGACCAGGGTGACGCTCGCTCATCCCGCCTCTCCGATCGGGTGCAGAACGACCCGCGATTGCTCCTGGTGCGTGGACACGGCAGCTGCCGCCCATGTCCGGCCGCTGGTGGTCAGCCGGTACATGTGCCGTGCCGGGCGCCCGGGAGCCTCCGGCTGCGACCAGCGCGTCTCGAGGTGTCCGCGATCGGTGAGTCGCATCAGGATCGGGTAGAGGGTTCCTGACGGGACGCCAAGCAGCCGGCTCAGCTTGTAGCCGTAGCTCCAATCCGACCGACCCTCAAGGAGCGCAGTGAGCACCGACACCGTTTGTGAAGATGGTCGACGACTCATAGCCATAACTCTATATATATAGAATTCCTAGTCAACTGGACCGGAAGAACCGCGATGGAGGGTCGAAAGGCGGATGAGGCCGCCATCGGCGGCCAGTAACTCCGGGTCGGGCGCGGCCCGGACCAGGGCTGTGTCGTCAGCGTCCATCACACCGGGTCGAGCAGGGCTTCGTCCTCGTAGCACCAGATCCAATCCATGCTGGCCTCCAAGTGTGGCTTGATCAATGGATGCCCGGTTTCCTCGTAGTGCCTGAGGGCATGCTGGTATTTGGCGTCCTGACAGCAACCGACATGGCCGCAGATGAGACACATCCGCAGTGCCGGCCATCGCTCGCCAAGCTCGACGCATTGATCGCACACGTCTGACGCCGGATCGACGTCGTTGATCAAGTCGAGGTGGCTGCACTCCTTCTTGGCAAACGTCCCGGTGAACAGACGTCGCAGGCCAGCGTTCATGAAATGCTGAAACGAACTGATCGGCGGACCCTAGGCAGGCCGCAGTAGTGTCGCGCCATGCACCAAGGCCAGACGAGTGACTCCAGCGGCGCGGCAGACGCCTGGAACGAACACGCTTACAAAGTGCTCACCTCGGCGGCGGTGACCGTCGTCGCCACGGCCACGGTCGTCTACCACTGGCTCGAAGACTGGAGCTGGGTGGACAGCCTCTATTTCAGTGTGGTGGCCGTTACCACGGTTGGCTTCGGGGATCTCGCGCCGACCACAGACGGAGCGAAGCTTTTCACCGTCGCCTACATCCTGGTCGGGCTTGGCATCATTGGTCTCTACCTCAACGCCAGGGTCGAACATGCACGCCGCAAGAGAGTGGAGCGGGGACGCCGCCGGAAAATGAACGCTGAGCCAGGGGAGGAGTCGTGAGGAGGCTCACCGTTCCCCATCAGATCGCTTCGCCCGGCGAACGAGTGCGGGTGCTCATCGACCTCGTGGGATCGGCGAGGGGGACCGGCGCACCGTGAGGCTCACCACCGCCATGCTCGCCGACGCCGCCCAGGTCCAGGGCGGGAAGCTGTTTGTGCTCGGAGGCGGCTTCGACACTATCTCGGCGCGCACGCTGCCCATCGTGCACCGCAGCCTCACCCTTGCCATGGTGGCCGAGGTGGCACCCGACGAACGGCACCGCGACCTCGAGATCTCGATCCGCCTGGTGGACGAGGACGGTCAGGGATTGGATGTCGAAGCCAAGGGAAAGCTCAGGGTCGGTGCTCCTCCCAATCTGCCGCCTGGCGCCACGAGCATCGTGCCGATCGTGAGCCCCTTCCACAACATCGAGTTCCCTGAGGCCAAGGGGTACGCATTCGTCGTTGATTTCGAAGAGGACGAGCTGGCCCGGGTGCGATTCCGCGTCGTCCGGGTGAGCTGATGGAGCGATCGTGGCGGACCATCCCCAACGCCATCTCGCTCGGACGCCTGCTCCTGATCCCGTTCTTCGTCTGGCTGGTGGCGATCGACCAGGTTGGGTGGGCCGGAGTGGTGCTCGCCGTGATCGGCTCGACCGACTGGGTCGACGGCTATGTGGCGCGCCGCTACGACCAGGTCTCCGAAGTCGGCAAGTTCCTTGACCCGCTTGCCGACCGGATCGCGGTCGCCGTTGCGGTGGTCGTCGGGCTCATTGCCGGCGTCCTGCCCGCCTGGTTTGGCTGGGGCATCATCCTGCGCGAAGTGCTGATCGGCATCGGTGCCTTCTACGGTTGGACCCAAGGAGTGAGGCAGCTCGATGTCCGCCAGATGGGCAAGCTGGCCACCCTCCTGCTCTACGTCTCCATCGCCGGCATCTACATCGGCCACGGATTCGAAATCGAATGGGGTAAGAACCTCATGATCCTGGTTGGCGCTGTCGGGCTCGTGCTCTATTACGCGGTCGCGGTGGCCTATTTCGGTGACATGCGTGCCGCGATCCGCAATGCCGCCGCTGAGTGAGAGGCTCCGCAAAAAGAGGGCCATGCGTCTCCCTCCTACTCATGTGCCCTCCCTTTCGTCGTTCTGCGGGCTCACAGCGTCATATAGGCGCTTGTGAACCCTGGGTTCGCGGCGGATTCGCCGAGTAGGCTGCGGCGCCGCGAGGAGGAATCTGTGAATTTTCCCAAGGAACTTCGATACGCCGCAAGTCACGAGTGGGTTCGCATCGACGACGAGGGCAACGCCACGATGGGCCTCAGCGACTACGCCCAGGACGCCCTCGGCGACGTGGTCTACGTCGATCTCCCGGAGGTCGGAACAGCCGTTACGGCGGGGGAGAGCTTCGCCGAGGTCGAATCCACGAAATCGGTCAACGATGTGTACGCACCAGTCTCCGGCACCGTTGCCGCGGTGAACGAGGCGTTGGCCGACCAGCCGGAGCTGGTGAACTCCGACCCATACGGGGACGGATGGTTCGTCACCATCGCCCCCGAGGGTGGCGCCTTCGACCTGTCGGCGCTCCTCGAAGCCGGTCCGTACCGCGAATCGACCGAATCCGACGACTAGCCCTCCTGCATCCAAACCCTCAACCAAAGGTCGAGGGTGCGAGTACTATGGGCACATGGCTGACGACTCTCCAGAGCACGTCGAGCATGAGCCGACGATCATCTACCAGCCGACCGGCGAGTCTGCCTCCGGGGCCTCCGGCAGCAGCGTTGCCGGCAAGTTTGCCTGGGCGCTCACGGTTGAGACCGGCCCGCAGGCCGGCCTGACCTATGTGCTTGGAACGGGGGAGTCGGTAATTGGTCGCGGCGGCGACTGCGATATCTTCCTCGGCGATGTCACCGTTTCCCGTCACCACGCCAAGGTCTCGCTCGATTCCGAGGGCCTGCTCGCGCTCCAGGATTTGGGGTCAACCAACGGCACCTACGTGAACGGCACCAGGGCCGAGTCCACCAGCCTCACCGCCGGAGACGAGCTCATCATCGGCAAATTCCATCTGATCGTGGCCCAGGGAGACATGTGATGGCGGCCTCGCCGCTCCGGGCCGCCAGGACCCGAAGCATCGGCGAAGTGATCAACCTCCTCAAGCCGGACTTTCCCGATCTCACCGTCTCGAAACTCCGGTTCCTCGAGAGCCAGGGCCTGGTGCAGCCCTCGAGATCGGCAAGCGGGTATCGCATGTTCACCGAGGAGGATGTGCGGCGGGTCGAGTACGTCCTCGCAGAGCAGCGAGACCACTACCTGCCGCTCAAGGTCATCAAGTCCAAGCTGGCTGCATGGGAGTCCGATGCCGAATCTCCCGTATCCGCCGAAAGCGGGCCTCCGCCGGACACATACTTCGCCACGTCCGGTGTGTCACTCACCGAAACCGAGCTGAAGCGATCGTCCGGGCTCACCTCCGACCAGGTCGTAGCGCTCGTCGCTGTTGGGATTCTGGATCCCATGGGGCTTCCCGACGGGACCGAGGTCTTCCACGACTCCGACCTCACCATTGCCAGGGCGGCACATCGCCTGCTGGTCAACGGGCTCGAGGCACGTCACCTCCGCGGCATCCGACTCGCGGCCGATCGGCAAACCGACCTCCTTGGCCAGTTGGTGGCCCCGTTGCTTCGACATCGAAACCCGGAGAATCGGCGACGATCGGCCGAGGTGCTCGCCGACTGCTCCCAGGCTGCATCGGTACTTCAGGAAAGCATGATCAGGGGTAGGCTTCGGCGTCTCCTCGAACGATGATCTCCCTAGCTCTCGCCTCCGTCGGGCTTATCGCCGCGTCATTGGTGCCTCCGGTGCCGATCCAGGCACCCATGGGCGATCCGGGTGCTCCACCGCAGCTGGATGCCGTGTCGTGGGCGATTCAGGACGAGACCGCCGACGTCAAGCTGGCGTCCTGGAACGCCAATCGGCGCCGCTCGATGGCCTCGGTGACCAAGGTGCTGACGGCCATGATCGTCCTGGACCAGACCAACCTCGATGACGTCGTCACCGTCCCGAAGCTGGCCACTAGCGGCTGGGGATCGTCGGCCGGCCTGGTCGCCGGCGAAGAGTGGACCGTTTACGAACTGCTGGTCGCGATGCTGGTCCGATCCGGAAACGACGCGGCGATAACGCTGGCATGGCACGTCGGCGATCACAGCATTGCGGCGTTCGTCGACGAAATGAACCTGCGCGCCGCAGAGATGGGAATGGAGGACACCAAGTTCGCCAATCCGAACGGTCTCGACGAACCCGACCACTACTCGACCGCAAACGACCTGCTCACCATGACCCTGGCGTCGCTCGAGTACGACACGCTGTATGAAATCTCCCGTCTGCGGCTGGTTCAACTCCCGGACGACCCGACGGGAAAGAGCCGACACGTCAAGAACACCAACCTGCTCCTCGGTGCGTTTCCCGGGGTAATCGGGATCAAAACCGGGGATACACCGCTGGCCGATCGGGTACTGCTTTCGGTTGCCGATCGCGGTGGGCGACGAATCGTGGGCGTGGTGATGGGGACCAAGGATCACTTCGCCGACACGCGCCAGATGCTGGAGTGGGGTTACACCACCTACGGCTTGCGCGATCGTTGGCTTCGACCGTTCTTCTCCGAGCAAGGCGGGGCCGGGGTCCCGATTCCCGATCTCGAGCTGTCAGACGGAGAGTTGCGCCGCCTCGGGGTGATGCCGGCCCTCGACGACGGGCGGTGGCGGCTTTCGTCGCTGAGCGACCTGCCAAAGGGAGCGCCCATCGGTGATTGGTTGCGAGACACGATTCCGGTAGTGCCAACTCCCGAGGAACCGGGCGAGGACCTGCCGGCGGTCGGCGGCTCGTGATCGGGCCCTTCGTCGAGGTGATCGACGAGGCCACACTCGCCGAACGCGTCGCCCAGCTCGGAACCGAGATCAGCGGCGATCTCGGCGGGGTCAACCCGGTGGTGATCGGTATTCTCAAAGGCTCCGTACCGTTTCTCCGGGATCTCTGCCATTACCTACCGCTCGAGGGCGAGATCGAGTTTCTCGCCCTCACCCGGTTCGGAGAGGAGGGGAAGGTCTCGGTGGCGATGGACACCTCCATCCCGCTCAACGGGCGGTCAATCCTCTTGGTCGAAGACATCGTCGACACCGGGCTCACCCTGTCGACGTTGCGAAGAACGCTCCTCGCCCGCGGCGCTGTCGACGTCAAAACCGTCGCTCTGATCGATAAGGTGCAACGCAGGATCGTCGACGTTCCCGTGGATTACGCGGGCTTTGAGGTGGGAGACGAATACCTGCTCGGCTACGGGATGGACTGGGAGGGCAGATACCGAAATCTGCGTTCGATCTGGGCCGCACTCGACCTCTCCGTGCTCCAGGAAGACCCGATGGCCTTTGCGGAAATGGCCTTTCCTGCGGCGGGAGGCGGCTGAGGCCAATTTCCGAGCCGGTGATAGGCTGGCACCATGGACGACCCGGTGCCGATGGAGATCATCGGGGTGCGCGTTGAGCTCCCGACCAACACGCCGATCCTGCTGCTGCGCGAACGTGACGGCAGCCGCTATCTGCCAATTTGGATCGGGACCCCCGAGGCGACCGCGATCGCCCTCGCCCTCGAAGGAGTCGAAACCGCCCGCCCACTCACTCACGATCTACTGCGGACAATCGTCGAAGCGCTCGGCGCCGACGTCGCTCAGGTGAACGTGACCGGCCTCGAGGGCGGTACCTTCTTCGCCGACCTCATCCTGGGGGCCGACGGCAACGAGCTGACCATCTCCAGCCGTCCCTCGGATGCGATCGCCCTCGCCACCCGCACCGGGTCGCCGGTGTTCGCCTCGCGGGCGCTGCTCGACGAGGCGGGGGTGGAGATCCACGATGAAGACGAGGAAGAACAGATCGAGCAGTTCAAGGAATTCCTCGACGAGATCAACCCCGAAGACTTCGACGCCCCCGCGCCGAGTTGAAGCCGAGTCGCGAGTCGCTGGATCCGAGCGAAGCCTTCGATTCTTGCTCGAGTCTCGTGACTCGCGACTCACGACTCTTTCTGACTTATCCACAGGGGTTGTTGACAACCCGTGGTCGCCGCATCTAGTTTCATCGGCGTAGTTCGCTGTTGGGAATTACAGTGATGTAAGCTGTCGGCACAGGAGGCACCATGACGGATGAGCAGCAGATGGTCGACGCCTATCGCGCCCCCCAGGTATGCCGGCTCGTCGGCATCTCATACCGCCAGCTCGACTATTGGGCCCGCACCGGTTTGATCACGCCGTCGGTGCAGCAGGCCACCGGGTCGGGGAGCCAGCGTCTGTACGGCTTCGGCGACGTCGTGCAGCTCAAGGTGGTCAAACGCCTCCTCGACGCGGGGATGTCGCTCAAGAAGATTCGTAAAGCGATGGATATTCTCGGCGCGGAGCTCGCCTCGGAGAGCCCACTCACCGACGTCACCCTGCTATCCGACGGAAACACGATCTACGCCGCGCGTAGCGCCTCAGAGGTTGTGGACGTCTTCAAGGGCGGGCAAGGCGTCTTCGGCATCGCCGTCGGACCCGTCGAGGACGAGCTCGTCGGGGAGATTCATCGGCTGTATCCAGAACAAACCGCCACCGAGGTGGGACGATCGAGCGCAGCGGCACACTAGACGGCGAATTTGGCCCGGGCCCCTCAGACCGGACCGACTTTGCACACGAGAGCGAGCGGGAGTTCGCTCGCTTGCTCGACTTCTATGACGTTCCGTGGGATTACGAGCCCCGGGCCTTTGCCATCGACTGGGACGACGCCGGCGATCCAGTGAAGTACTTCCGTCCGGATTTCTACCTCCCGGACGACGATCTCTACATCGAGATCACCACCATGAACCAGAAGCTGGTCACGAAGAAGAACCAGAAGATCCGGCGTCTCCGGGAGCTATACCCGGAGATCAGGTGCAAGATCTTCTACCAGCGTGACTACCTCCATCTCCTGGTGAAGTACGGCCTCGCCGAGCCGGAGGAAGGCGAGCTGCCCCCTGCTCCGACCCGGATTCCCGGCCCCGTCGAGGTGACCAACCTGGCGGACCGGGTGGTGGAAGACGCGGGTTGAGGCGGCTCGCAGGGGCTCGCCGCCTGACTGCCTGATTACGGGTTCTTCTATGCGAAGCGATGCGGTGGGGGTGCGTGGGCTCTGGGTGCCATGTTTGTTGGCCGGCTCGCAGGGGCTCGCCGCCTGACTGCCTGACCGTTGCCCTCTTTGATGCGAAGCAATTCGGTAGCTCGCCGCCTGACTGCGTGATCTCGGCCACTCTGAACGAGAAGCGATTCGGGCTCGCGACTCGCCGCTCGCGACTCGCGACTCAGTACGCTCGCCGCCATGGCCACTTCTCCGATCAACGAGCTCCATGTTCGCCTCGGTGCCCGATTCACCGACTTCGGTGGGTGGGAGATGCCGGTGCAATACGAAGGAGTACTCATCGAGCACACCGCGGTGCGCGAACGGGCAGGGGTTTTCGACGTGTCCCACCTCGGCCGCTTCGACGTCAACGGGCCCGGAGCCACCGAGCTGGTACGCCAACAGCTGTGCAACGACGTCACCAAGATCGACGCCGGCAGGGCGCAGTACACGATGGCGCTCAACGATGCGGGCGGCGTCGTCGACGACATCATCGTTTGGCGCCACGGCGAAGACGAGTACTGGGTCATGCCGAACGGCACCAACTTCGATGAGATCCTTGACCGTTTCACTGCCTCCGGCACCCCAAGCGTCACTCCCATTCGTACCGATACCGTGTTGGTGGCGGTGCAAGGTCCCGACTCACCCCGAGTTGTTGAGGCCGTCATCGGCAGCATGCCGGGGCGGTTTCGGGTCATCGAGGGCGACTTCGGAAACTCATGGTTTCGCGCCGGAGGGACCGGCTACACGGGGGAGCGCGGCGCCGAGATCGCCGTTCCCGCCGAATCGGGCCAGGCCTTGTTCGGCGCGCTCCTGGACGCTGGTGCCGTCCCGTGTGGCCTCGGTGCTCGCGACACCCTGCGATTGGAGATGGGCTACCCGCTGTGGGGCCAGGACCTCGACGAAACAACGACACCGCTGGAAGCCGACCTGGGCTGGGTGGTCGACTGGGATCACGACTTCGTTGGGAAAGCGGCGCTCACCGATCAGCGGGAGAGGGGGGTGGATCGGCGCCTCATTGCCTTCTCCTGTGAAGGACGCCAGATTCCCCGTCACGGCCACGCCCTCCGCTCGGGTAGGGCTCTCGGGACCGTGACCAGCGGCAACTTCAGCCCCACGCTCCGCCACGGCATCGGCATGGGATATCTGTCGCCGCCTCCCGATGCCGACGCTCAGATTGAGGTTGAGATCCGAGACCAATGGGTGTCAGTCGATCGCGTCGAGCCGCCGTTCCTGTCACGGTGAGTGTCGCGGCCCTGATCGCAGCCATCGAATCAGACAACCCGGATCGACTGTTCGTGGCCCGCGCCCTCGACCCGATCCTCCGCGATGATCTCTCTGCGGCTCTCGACTACGAAGAGTTGCCCTTCGTTAGAGGCCGTACCGTCATTCCAGGGGACATCGCATCGACGGACCTCGTCGTAGCCGGGCATCCAAGCCATCTCGGTGTCTTCGACATGCCAATGGATGTGCAGTGGATCGCCGTCACCGGTCGCTGGTCGGCATTGTTCCCGCTCGACGAGGCGCAGACCCAGGTCTCCGTGGAACCTGTCGTCGAACGGGATACGGCCGAGACCTCGCTCGGCGAGATCCGCAGTCTGGCACAGCACCTCACCCACATGCGGGGCGTCACCGTGGTGTTTCCGCCGGCCTGTCCGGTAATCATCGTGCTGCTTGTGGTCGATCCCGTTGCGGTGACCGCTGGCGCCGATTTGCCGGGTAGTACCGCGCTCGAGGCGTACACCGAGCTGCCGGGGGGGTTGCGCATCGAACTGCCGCCTGCCGCTCCGCGCTCTACCCTCGAGGGATATGCTGCGGCGCTGGAACAGGCAATAGCCGCGGTCGAGGTCGAATCGAGCCATCGATGGAAGTAACAACCGGCACCGTCACCGCATCCGACGGCGTCGAGCTGTTTACCCGGGCCTGGGTCCCCGACGACCCGAGGGCCACCGTGCTGATCGTGCACGGCGCCGGCGAGCACAGCGGCCGGTGGGACCATGTCGGCAGGTTTCTCGGTGACCGCGGCTATGCGGTCACCGCCTTCGATCTGCGAGGTCACGGCCAGTCGGGCGGACACCGGTTCCATGTCGATTCCTTCGACCGGTTCCTCAACGACATCGTCACCGCTGCCGATACCTTCGACGACCAACTCCCATGGGCGCTCTACGGGCACTCGATCGGCGGGTTGATCGGCACGATGTATTTGCAGTCGGACCGGCCGCAACCCGCGGTCGCGGTCCTGTCCGCTCCGGCGCTCGACGACAATCTCCCCGCGTATCTCCACCTGGCCGGCGAGGTCCTCGGCAGGGTGGTCCCGACCCTGGCCGTCGAAAACTCGTTTACCGGAGAGCAGCTTTCACGCGACCCGGCGGTCGGGGACGCGTACTTCGCCGACCCCCTGGTGCAGACGAAGGGCACAACGGGATTCGGCCGGGCCGGCTTTGCTGCACAACGTTCTGCGCTGCAGCGCATCGATCGGATCCGGGTCCCGACGCTGGTATTCCATGGCGCCGAGGACCGTCTGGTACCGCCATCGGCCTCGGCGCCGCTGGCCGCGGTCGATGGCGCCAAGCGCACCCTCTATCCCGGGCTGCGCCACGAGACGCACAACGAGCCGGAGCAGGATCAAGTGCTGGGCGATGTCGCCGACTGGCTCGACGCCGCACTCTCGTAGGCCGGAGTGACTACCTCGTCGATCAGCCGCCTTCGGGTCGGGTAGTCGCCGAACCCGGCATCGATGGCATTGGACGTGATCACGGCAAGGTCGGTCGGTGTGAGTCCGAACTCCTCAGCGGCCAATCGGTACTCGGTACTCATCGTTGTGGCGCTCATCAAGCGATTGTCGGTGTTGATCGACACGTTGAACCCGGCGCGGTAGAGCGCTCCAAACGGATGCTCGATCTTTGGCTCGAATGCGCCCGAGTGCAGGTTGGAGGTGATCGAGACTTCGAGCGGGACACGATGGTCGCGAATTCGCCGGGCGAGTGAGCCGAGGCTCCCCAGTTCGCCATCTTCCACCACGGCGTCGTCAACAATCCGAGCCCCGTGACCGAGCCGCTGTGCACAGCAATGGGAGAGCGCCCGCCACATGGATTCCGGGCCATCGGCCTCGCCGGCGTGGATCGTCAGTCCAAGCCCGTGCTCGACGGCGAGACGACATGCCGGCTCGTGATCGTCCGCTGGGTAGCCGGCCTCGGGGCCGGCCAGATCGAACCCGACCAATCCCTGGTCGACGAACCGCACTGCGGCCTTGGCCACTTCCTCGCTGTCGGTGTCGTGTCGCAGTGCGCTGGCAATGCCATACAGCACGATCCCGGTTTCACCGGCTGCTGCACCGAGCCCATCGAGGAAGGCCTCGATGGCATCCTCCCGGCTCAGCCCACCGAAGGTGTGCAGGCTCGGTCCGAAGCGCACCTCGGCATACACCACGCCATCAGCGGCAAGGTCGACACCCGCCTCGTAGGCGACCCTGCGGATGGCGTCCTGGGTCTGCATGACGCCGAAGGTGTGCCGGAACGCCTCCAGATATCGCTCGAGCGATCCGGACTCATCCTGGTGGAACCATCGGGTCAGTTCCTGCTCATCGGCCGAAGGCAGGTCCGGGTACCCGGCCTGTTCGGCGAGCTCGATCACCGTAGCCACACGCACCCCTCCGTCGAGGTGGTCGTGCAGGACGGCCTTTGGGATGGCTCGGTAATCCATGTGCGGCGCACGACAATACCGTGGTCGAGATCCTGCGTAGCATGGAGCAGGGAAGGAGGTCTCATGACGATACGGAAGGGCAGCCACGTGAAGACGCTCACCAAGACGGTGGGGAGACAGCCTCGCCGGGGCGCGGTCGAGCGCATCGGGGGGGATACGGTCGAGGTTCGATGGAACGACGGACACGTTTCAATCCTGTCGGGGCACGCCCTGGTCCCAGATCGCGATATGGCGAAGAAATAGACCGTGACCTCGGCGCCGACCCAGCGGTACCCGGGCGGGCTGCTCATCGCCTCACCAACGCTGCTCGACCCCAACTTCTATCGGTCCGTCGTGCTCCTCATGGCCCACAATGATGACGGTGCCGTCGGCGTGGTTCTGGATCGCCCGCTCGACCTCACCGCCGCCGACTACGTCGACGCCTGGGAGTCCAAGCTGACCCCACCAAACCGGGTCTTCGAGGGAGGGCCGGTTCAGCGCGAAACGGCGATCGGCGTCGCGCGACGAATCGGCTTCGGGCCTTCGGACTCGTGGGAGCCGGTACTGGGGTCGCTCGGGTTCATCGACCTCTCCCTGTCCCCGGCCGACTTCCCCGGAGTCGAGGATCTGAGAGTGTTCTCCGGATATGCGGGGTGGGGCCCCGATCAGCTGGAGTTTGAAATTGCGCTCGGATCGTGGTTCCCGGTCGAGGCCAGTATCGATGACGTGTTCGACCCGGTCCCACACACACTGTGGCCGCGCGTGCTGAGACGCCAGGACAGCGGGCTGGCCCTGTACGCCAATTTTCCCGAAGATCCGCGGGAGAACTGAGCCGGGGCGAGAGCGGCCTGGCAATAGGGGCGCTCCGTTCTCCACCGACACCGATCGGTGCGCCGCAGAAGTACCCTCTGCCCGTGACCGTGCCCAAGTTGAGGAGCGCCATCAGGGCGAAGGCCCCCGGGCTCGCCGTGGAACGTGAGCTGTGGGAACAGGGACGCCTGGTGGTCGTCGGTGTCGACGAAGTCGGCCGCGGGTCGTGGGCCGGCCCGCTCTCGGTTGGGGCCGCGATCGTCCCGAAGCATCGCAGGGTCTACAAAATCCGGGACTCCAAGATGCTGACCGAACCCGAACGCGAGGCAATCTTCGACCGTATCGCCGACTGGGTCGACGACTGGAGCATCGGCCACGCGTCGCACCTCGAGTGCGACGAGCTCGGGATGTCCGCGGCACAGCGGCTGGCCGCACGGCGTGCCATCGCCGGACTGAAGGAGACGCCGGATCACGTCCTCATCGATGGCAACTGGGACTTCGTCGGGCACCGAAACACCACACGCATCGTTCGCGGCGATGCCACATCGTTGACCATTGCCGCGGCGTCGATCATGGCGAAGGTGACACGCGACCGCATCATGCGCGGGCTCGCTCACCAGTTTCCCGGCTTCAACTTCGAGAACAACAAGGGCTATCCGGGTCCCCATCATCGGGCGGCTCTGGCCGCCTACGGGCCAACGACGATCCATCGCAGGTCGTGGGTGTTTGTCGACCACCTCATCTGGAGTGGCATCGCCCGCGCCGAGCGCTTCGGGCAAACGTCGCTGTTCGAGACGGCGGCGTCGTGAGGCAGGTGGTCCCGGTCGACACGAGCGACCTCACGTCGTCGCTCGATACCAACTCCATCACCGTCTGGGATTTCGTATGGGCGGTGGTCATCGTTGCCGCCAGTTTCCTGCTGGCGGCACTCACGCGACGGGTCGTTCTCCGAGGTCTCAAGCGATTCGACGGAATCCCTGAGAACTATCAACAGTTGATCGCACGGTCGACCGGGTGGTTCGTCATCGGCTTCGGAATCATCTACGCCCTGGTCGTGCTCGGTGTCGATCTCGGACCCGCCGTCCTGGCCTTGCTGCTGTTTGCGGCAATTGCGTTCTTCGCCGGGCGGGGACTGCTTGAGAATTTTGCCGCGGGGCTGGTGCTCCAGGGCACCACCATGTTCGAAGTCGGTGACCAGATCGAGACCACCGCCGGCAGGGGAACGGTGCTCGAAATCACCGGGCGCACCGTCATCATCCTTACCCCAGACGGCGAAGAGGTCAACATCCCGAACGCAACCGTGGTCAACGACCCGCTGACCAATCTGACGAACGAGGGCGCGCGGCGCTCCACCGTTCCCGTCGGCGTGGCTTACGGAACGGATCTCGAAGAAGCACGACGGGTCATTCGCGAAGCGGCGGCATCCCGGGAACTGGTTCTGGAGAGACCGGCCGTGGAAGCGTTGGTCGACGAATTCGGTGACAACGCCGTCATCATCAACTGCCGGTTCTGGCACGAACCGACGATCCTCGACGAGAATCGTGCCATCGACGAGGTGACGCGTGCCGTGTACATGGCGCTTGGCGAGCACAGCATCGAGATCGCCTTCCCGCAGCGCACGCTGTGGTGGGGCAGGGGACAGCAGCCGGGCCCCGGGTAATCTGGAGATATGAGCGCTCCCATCCGCCCCGGCCCCCACTACCAGGGTGACTTTCTGGAGATCGACGCCATGCTCGACGACGAGGAGCGACTCATCCGCGACACGGTGCGCTCCTTCGTGACGAACCGGGTGCTGCCGGACGTCGCCGAGTGGTTCGAGCAGGGGACCATCCCCGTCGAGCTCGCCAAGGAAATGGGAGCCCTCGGCCTCCTCGGCATGCACCTCGGCGGTTATGGGACCGCCGGTACCAATGCGGTCAGCTACGGATTGGCCTGCTTGGAGTTGGAGGCCGGAGACTCCGGGGTGCGCAGCTTCGTCTCCGTGCAGGGCTCGCTCGCCATGTTCCCCATATGGGCGTTCGGATCCGAGGGCCAGAAGGAGCAGTGGCTGCCCCCGATGGCCGAGGGCGCCGCGATCGGCTGCTTCGGCCTGACCGAGCCCGACGCTGGCTCGGATCCAAGCTCGATGCGGACCCACGCCAGGGCGGACGGGCCGGACTGGGTGCTCAACGGCACCAAGATGTGGATCACCAACGGCGGGATCGCCGACGTCGCCATCGTGTGGGCACAAACCGATGATGGCATCCGCGGCTTCATCGTTCCCACCGACACTCCGGGATTCAGCGCCAACGACATCCACCAGAAGATGTCACTCCGAGCATCGGTCACGTCCGAGCTGGTGTTCGATAACGTCCGGCTGCCACAAGAGGCGATGCTGCCGGGGGTGGCGGGGTTGAAGGGACCCCTGTCCTGCCTCAACGAGGCGAGGTTTGGGATCACCTTCGGCTCGATCGGAGCGGCCAGGGCTTGCTACGAGGCGGCACTCGACTATGCCAAGGAGCGCAACCAGTTCGGCAAACCCATCGCCGCCTTCCAGCTCACCCAGCGCAAGCTGGTGGACATGATGGTGAAGGTGAACCAGGGGATGCTGCTGGCAATGCACCTCGGTCGCAAACGCGACGCCGGGACCTTGACCGCCGAGCAGGTGAGCTTCGGGAAGATGATCAATGCCCGCGCCGCCCTCGAGGTCGCCAGGGAGGCGCGCAGCGTGCTCGGCGCCAACGGGATCACGCTCGAGTACCCGGTGATCCGGCACATGAACAACCTCGAATCGGTGTACACCTACGAGGGCACCAACGAGATCCACACCCTCGCCCTGGGCCAGACCATCACCGGCATCTCCGCCTTCGAGTAACCGGCGGGTCTGCGAGCCCAGGGCTCCCAGCCCCACCTGCCGGTGCTGGCAGCCCACGGTTCGGCAAGAACAGGTCAAACACCGAGGCCGCGGCCGATGATCTCCTTCATGATCTCGGTCGTGCCGCCGTAGATCCGCTGGGCGCGAGCGTCGAGGTAGGCGTTGGCGATCGGGTATTCCAGCATGTAGCCGTAGCCGCCGTGTAGCTGCACTCCGGCGTCGACGACGCGCTGCAGCAGGTCGCTGGTCCACCACTTCGCCTCCGCGGCCTGCTCGATGGTGAGCTCGCCAGCCACATGCTCCTCCAGGAGGCGGTCGACGAAGACGCGGCCAATATCGATCTCGGTCTTCAGCTCTGCGAGAACGAACCGGTTGTGTTGGAAGCTTCCCACGGGGCGCCCGAACGCCTTCCGCCCCTTGGCATAGGCGAGGGTGATTATGAAGGCTGCCTCGGCACCGGCGACCGCGCTGACGGCCATGCTCAGCCGCTCCTGGGGGAGGTTGTTCACCAGCTGCATAAACCCCGAGCCTTCCTCCCCGAGCCGGTTTCCGGTGGGCACCCGTACCTCGTTGAAGAACAGTTCAGCGGTGTCCTGGGCGTGGAGACCCATCTTGTCCAGGTTTCGCCCGCGCTCGAAGCCCTCCATGCCGTCCTCGACGACCAGCAGGGTGAGGCCACCGTGCGGATCCGGTCCGGTCCTCGCTACCACGATCACGAGATCGGCGTTGATCCCGCTGCTGATAAACGTCTTCGAGCCGTTGAGGACATACTCGGCGCCATCGAGAGTGGCACCGGTGGCGATGCCTGCCAGGTCCGAGCCGGTACCGGGTTCCGTCATCGCGATGGCGGTCATCAGCTCGCCGCCGGCCAAACCCGGAAACCAGCGCTCGCGTTGCTCGTCGTCGCAATACGCCAGCAGGTAGGGGAGACAGATGTCGTTGTGCAGGGTGATGCACGTTGCCGATGCCACCGCACCGGAAGCGGTGACGACCTCGTTGATCACCGCGTTGTAACGGAAGTCATCGACTCCGCCGCCGCCGTATTCCTCAGGGATTGCCATGCCCAGGAGTCCCTGGTCGCCTGCGGCGCGGAACATCGACTTTTCGACGATGCCGGCCTCACTCCACTTGGCATGGTGGGGGAGGATCTCCTCAGCGACGAAGTGTTCCACGGTGTCGCGGAACAGCTCGTGGTCGGATTGGTAAACCGTTCGCTTCATGAGGTGTGACGGTACTGCCTGTCGCCGTGCCAGGATGCTGCCATGCCGGAACTCGTGCTCGCCAGTTCGTCGCCGCGTAGGGCCCTCCTGCTGGGCTCGGCGGGATTTACCTTCAATCAAGTGTTCCCCGAAGTCGAAGAGACACCGCTCGACGACGAATCTCCGGAGGACCGTGTGGTGCGTCTTGCGCGCGCCAAGGCCCTGGCCGTCGAAGATCCCGGTGCCGTGTCTCTCGGCGCCGACACGACGGTCGTACTCGACGGTGTCGCCCTGGGAAAACCGCATGACGAGGAGGAAGCGATCGAGATGATCCAAAGCCTCGGTGGTCGCACCCATGTCGTGATATCGGGATGGGCACTCGCCAGCGACGGTGCGATCGTCGAGGACGGATTCGAGGCGACGCTGGTCACGATGCGGGAGATCGCTTCGGACGAGGCAGCGGCCTACGTCGACAGCGGCGAGCCGATGGGAAAAGCGGGGGCGTACGCCATCCAGGGCGACGGGAAGCGGTTCGTCACCGGTATCGCCGGGCCGCGCAGCAACGTGATCGGGCTCCCGCTGCGGGCAGTCGTTGCCGCGCTCGAGCGAGCGGGCGTGATCCCGGGTTAGGGAAGCCTGATCCCGACAGGCCACGATCTCGAGGTCGGCGAAGTCATTCGGTGGTATGTCAATTCGAGCCGGGCGAGCGGCGCCCCGGTTCGGAAGCCGGCCTTCGTCATCCACGACTACGAGTCGGTGGACGCTTCGGTCTGATCGAAGACGTGCTGGCGCACCCAGGTGTGCATCGCGATTCCCGAGGCGACGCCGGCATTGATCGATCGGGTTGAGCCGAACTGGGCGATCGAGCAGACCAAGTCACACGCATCGCGGGCGGCGACAGACAGGCCAGGGCCCTCCTGCCCGAAGAGGAGGACGCATTCGTGTGGCAGGGCAGTCGTCTCGAGTGGCACTGCACCAGCCAGGATGTCAATGCCGATGATCGGGAGTCCGGATGCGCCGGCCCAGTCGACGAGCTCATCGATTGTCTCGTGGTGTGAGACGTGCTGGTAGCGATCGGTGACCATCGCGCCGCGGCGGTTCCAGCGCCGATTCCCGACAATGTGCACTTCGGCGGCGAGAAACGCGTTGGCGTTCCGCACCACGGTCCCGATGTTGAAGTCGTGTTGCCAGTTCTCAATCGCAACGTGGAAGGGGTGTCGCCGCAGATCGAGGTCGGCAATGATCGCGCCGCGCTTCCAGTACCGGTACCGGTCGACGACGTTGCGACGATCGCCGTCGGCAAGCAGCTCCGGATCGAGGCGCACGTCGTCGGGCCACGGCTCGGGATGGGGACCCACCCCAACTTTCTGATCGTCATCGCTCACCGAAAGAGCGTATATCGTTCGACGATGGCTCCACGCCTTCTGGTCCTTCTTGCCACCCTCGCCGTGCTCGCGGCCGCGTGCCAGGCCGCAGCTCCCGCCGACCACGCCCATTCAGAGGACGAACCCCATGAGCACCTCGAGCTCGAGGAGGCGCCGCCCGGCGAGCAGGCCTTTCAGGTCAAGGACGGCCGCAGCGGATGGCGTCGCGTGCCGCTGATCGACGTGTCGGCCACCGAATTCGTGGACTACGGAGGCGGTGCGTCGGGGGAGCCGTTCTCACCGGTCGCGGCGCCGGGCGAGATCCTCCTCCTCTTCTTCGGGTACACATCGTGCCCGGACGTTTGCCCGACCACGCTCGCCGACTACCGCGCCGCATTCGATTCGATGCCGCGTGAGCTGGTGGATCGGATCTCGTTCGGGATGATCGGCATCGATCGGGAGCGCGATGCCGACGGCGAGATCGACGCGTACGTCTCGCTCTTCATGGAGAACGGTCACGCGCTGCTCGCGCCCGATGAGCCGGCGTTGGCCGCAGCAGCGGAGACCTTCGGCGTCCGCTACGAGATCGAGGACCACGAGTCGGGGGCAATCGATTACCTCGTGGGCCATACCGCAACGGTCTTCGCCATCGACGAGGACGGCCACATCATCTGGGAGATCGGATATCCCACCCCGCCCGACGACATCACCGCCACGCTGACCGACCTGTTGGACGAACGCTACTGAGCTGGACGGCGGCGCTCGCTACGCTCGCTGGATGCACGTCATCATCGTCGGCGGGGGAGCGGATGGCGCCTACCTCGCCGAGCGCCTGATCGCCGAGGGCGAGGACGTTGCCGTCATCGAGTCGAACCGGGTGAGGGCCACCGCGCTCCGCGGCCGCCTCGACGCCCTGGTCGTGACCGGCAATGGGGCGAATCCGAGTGTGCAGCGCAGCGCCGGCGCGGATCGTGCCGAGCTGCTGCTGGCGGTCTCCAACGACGACGGCGTCAACGTGCTCGCCTCCCAGACCGCCCGCTCCCTGGGTATTCCCCGGACCGTGGCCCGCCTGGAGAACCCGGAAATCGAGAGCGTCGTGGCCGAGCTCGGCATCGAGGAGGTGGTAGATCCGCGGCAGGTCGTTGCCCGCCAGCTGGTACGCCTCGTTGACCGACCCGGTCTGTCGGACTGGTTTCAATTCGGAGACGGCAAGATCACGATCATCGGAGGCATCGTCGGGCCGGACTCGGATCTGGTAGGTGAACGACTCGTCGATGTTCGCTCCAGCTTCCGCGGGTGGGACTGCGTGATTTCCAGCATCGTGCGCGACGATCTCACCCTGGTTGGGGCCGGAGACACCGTGGTGGAGGTGTTCGACAAGGTGCTGGTCTCGGTGCCGACGCAGGACGAGGGGCGAGCCGGCGAGCTCATCGGCCTCTCCCCGGAAAGGGTCCGCAGGGTCATTGTGGTGGGAGGGGGTCGGGTCGCGGAGGTCAGCGCGCAGCTGCTGCGGGAGGACGGCAAAGAAGTCATCCTGATCCACAACAATGAGGACCGCGCCCGGGAGATCGCCGAGCGTCAGTCCCGTTTTGACGTTGTCGTCGCCGACGCCACCGACCCTTCAGCCCTGTCGACGCTCGGCGTCGGCAAGGGGGATGCGATCGCAGCGCTCACCCGCGACGATGCTCGCAACATCCTTGCCTGCCTGATCGGCCACGCCATGGGTGCCTCCACGACGGTGGCCCGCTACAACCGGCTCGACCTCTTCGACCTGATCAGCATCCCGGGGATCCAGGCCGGGGTGTCATCTGAGGTGGCTGCCGCCAACGAGATGCTCCGCTATGTGCGCCGCGGCGCCTACATGTCGGCGGTGAATTTCATGACCGGCGATGTCGAAGCCGTCGAGATCGAGCTCGAGGAGGGGGCGCCCGTGGTGGGCAAGGCCATCGGGGAGCTGGATCGACCCGACGGGATGGTGATCGGCGGTGTGTTGCGCGACGGCGAAGCCCTCGTGCCCAGGGGCGGGACCGAGTTTGCGCTCGGCGATCGCGTCGTGGTGTTTCTGATGCCCGGCATCGCCTCTGCCGTCGAGAAGATGTTCACGGTGTAGGCATGCGCAGCTGGCAGGCAAGCCGGTCGGTGCCCCCGACACCTCGCCGGGTGGCATACATCGTCGGCGTAGTCCTGATGGGTGTCGGTTTGTCGATGGCGCCGTCGATCGTCGTTTCGGTCCTATACCGCGAATGGCGCTCGAGCGGCGCCCTCGCCATCGCCGCGGTCGTCACCCTGGCCGTTGGTCTCGCTGCCACGCTGTGGGCAGGCCAGCCAGACATGCTCAGGCCCAAGGAGGCATTCGCCAGCGTCGCCATTGCCTGGATGGCGGTGGTGTGGTTCGGCGCGCTGCCCCTGCTGCTGTCGGGGACCGTCGATGGCCTCACCAACGGCGTCTTCGAAGCCACGTCGGGCTTCACCACCACGGGCGCCACCGTGATCGAAGACCTCTCCGTGGTCGACCATGGCATCTTGATGTGGAGGGCAACCATGCAGTGGCTTGGCGGCATGGGCATCATCGTGCTGTCCGTAGCCATTCTGCCGCTGATCGGCTCGGGCGGCGTCGAATTGGCCCGGGCGGAGGCCCCCGGCCCCGAACCCGACCGCCTGACGCCGCGTTTCCAGGGGACCGCCATTCGACTGTGGGCACTGTATGCCGGACTGACCGTCGCCGCCGCAGTGCTCCTCACCCTCGGCGACATGTCGCTGTTCGAAGGGGTGGCTCATGCCCTGACCAACGTGTCTACCGGGGGCTTCAGCACCACATCGCAATCGATCGGTGCGTTCAATTCCTATACCCAGTGGGTCGTGATCGCGTTCATGTTCATCGGGGGAGGGTCGTTTGCGCTCCACTACCGAGCAATGCTGCGTCCCGCCGAATACGGAAGAAGCGCCGAATTCCGGCTCTACCTCGCCATCGTGGGCGCCGGGATTGCCGTCGTGTTGCTCGGCCTCGGCATCGACACGGCAATGGATGCCGACGTGGCACGCAGCGGCATCTTCACCACCTTGACGCTCATTACCGGCACCGGATACGCCACCGTGGACTTCGCCGCATGGGGCCCACGGCTGCTCATCCTGCTCACCATGTTCATGTTCCTCGGTGGCATGGCCGGGTCGACCACCGGTGCTCTCAAGACCCACCGGATCGCCCTGCTGAGCAAGTCCGCCGGCGAGGATGTCAGACGCATCGTCAGGCCCCAAGCAATCAACGTGACCCGATTCGGCGGCGTGGTGGTGTCGTCTTCGGCGATGCGCAACGCCGCCGCCTTCTTCATCGTGTACGTCGGCATCTTCGTTGCCGGCAGCGTGCTGCTGTCGTTTCTGGAGGCGGTGTTCGCCGACGGCATCGACGTCGTGACCTCGGTGTCGGCGGCGGCGTCGGCGATCGGCAACGTCGGGCCCGGTCTCGGCGAAGTGGGGCCGGCCACCACCTACGCCGCGGTCGTCGCTCCCGGCAAGTGGTTGTTGGCGTTCATGATGATTGTCGGCCGACTCGAGATCTTCCCCATGCTGCTGTTGTTCACCAGGGGGTTCTGGCGCCGATGACTCGCTACCGCATCGAACCCAGGGACTCCACGGTCACCTTTGCAGCCAAGACCTCACTCCACCCGGTGGTGGCCACCGCCCCGGCCACCGGTTGGTTCGAGGCTGACATTTCCACAGATCGCTTCGCCGCGGATTCCACGGTCGCAGGATCACTCGAAATCGCCGTTGATGCATTGAGCTCGGGGAACCCGCTGTACGACGCCGAGACCAGACGTCGCATCGACGTTGGGGCGCATCCACTGATCGTTGCCGAGATCGCATCGACCGTTGCGGTGGAAGGACCATCCGCCGTCGTCGAGGGCACCGTGACCTTCCATGGCGAGACCGTCCTCCTCGAGGGCGAGCTTGCGCTCCAGCCGGGACCGGTGTTGATCGGCGAGGGCACCATCGACCTTCGCTGGTGGGACCTCCACCCGCCCCGGCTCCTGGTATTCCGCGTGGAACCCGAGGTCGTGATCAGCGTCGAACTGACATTGAGGCCTCACGCGGCAGGCTGATTTGGTCGATACCAGTCGGATATGGGCCAGTTACGCGCGACCCTTGCGGTCGTCCCCACCACTACCCGGATGCTCCTTGGCGGCCTCGCTCGCCAGAGAGCTTCACAGCGGCTCGGAGCGCTGACTACTGCGATGCTGTTGATGCTCCTCGCTGGCCTCGGCCCCGCATCGGCCAGTGTCTCGGCTGGTGGCTCAGCCTTCGGCGGGGGCAGCTCTTTCGCCATCGCCGCCGAGCTCGGTGAGCTCGTCGAGTACCCGCTCACCTTTCCCGTCGGCGGTAACCACCACTTCACCGACTGGTTCTGGTCTCGGCGCAGCCACGGGATCCACCACGCTCAGGACATCATGGCCGACAAGATGGTCCCGGTCGTTGCTGCCGCCGATGGGACCATCCGTCAGGTCAACTGGAGCGCACGTTCGACTCCCGACCCGGCCCGATGCTGCACGATCGTCCTCGTCCACGATGACGGGTGGCAGTCGCGCTACATCCATCTCAACAACGACGCCCCCGGCAGCGACGACGGCGCCGGATGGGGGATCGCCGAGGGCATCGCGCCCGGTGTACACGTGTCCGCCGGGCAGTTGATCGGATGGGTCGGGGATTCCGGCAACGCCGAGACCACCTCGCCCCATCTGCACTTCGAGCTCCTCGATCCCGGTGGTGTGTACGTCAACCCGTTCCACGCGCTCGCACAAGCCGGCGGCAACTGGCTCGGATGGGGCGCCGCAGACCCACTACTCGACGGGAGCCGCCTGCTCCGTATCGGTTCACGCGGGGCGGACGTACGCCGCCTCCAGGTGATCCTCAACGAGCTCGGCATTTCATCGGGCCGAGCGGATGGCATCTTCGGGCGACTGACAGCAGCCGCGGTGCGCGGGTTCCAGCTCGATGTCGGCATCTCGCCCGACGGTCTGGTCGGCTCGGCGACTCGGGTCGCGCTCGACGTCCGGTATGACCCGGGCACGAAGCAGCCGAACCGGATCCTGCGCAAGGGTGACCGCGGACAGGACGTGGCAAGGCTCCAGCAGCTGTTGGCGTCGGTCGGCCATGACCCCGGCGCCGCGGACGGGATTTTCGGCAGCCGAACCCATGCCGCCGTACTCAGCTTCCAAACATCTGCCGGGCTCACCGTGGACGGGCTGGTCGGGCTCCTCACGAAAGCGAAGCTCGGTTGGTGACGAGCCTCAATATTCAGGAATAGGAATGGCGCGCCGCTGATTAGCAAGGGGGGAAGGGGAGGTGGGCCCGGTAGTGTTGAGCGTCAATGAACACCAACAACGCACCAGAAGGGCAGGTCCCCATGCGTGAAGCCGTCATCGTCTCGAGCAAACGAACCCCCCTTGGCAAGGGATATCGCGGATCGCTCAACCTGACCAGGCCCGACGACCTCGCCGCTCACGCCATCCGCGCCGCCCTCGACGCGGTGCCCTCGGTACCAGACGAAGACATCGCAGACGTTCTCCTTGGGTGTGGCCTGCCCGAAGGCCCATCAGGCCACAACGTTGCCCGGGTCGCGCTGCTTCGCGCCGGGCTCCCATCGTCGGTGCCGGGTGCGACCATCAACCGCTTCTGCTCGTCGGGACTCAACACGATTGCACTGAGCGCCCAGCGAATCATGGCCGATGAGGCCGACGTCATGATCGGTGGGGGAGTGGAGTCGATCACGTTGGTACAGAACGAGAACTTCCGCTCGGTCGACTTGTACAGCACCGAGCTCCAGGAGCAATGGCCCGGGGTATACCTCTCGATGGGCGCCACCGCCGAGGTCGTCGCCAAGCGATACGGGATCAGCCGTGAGGACCAGGACGCCTATTCGCTGATGTCGCAGCGGCGCACCGCGGCGGCCCGGGAGGCCGGGTGGTACGACGACGACATCGTCCCGATCAAGGTCGATCGTGCCGTCAAGCAAGAGGACGGCGAGATGGGCGTCGAGGAGGGTTACGTCTTCGAGCACGACGAGGCCAACCGCCCGGATACCACGATCGTGGGCCTGGCCAAGCTGCCACCGGTCTTCGATCCGGAGAGTGGGAGCGTCACGGCGGGGAACGCATCGCAGTTCGCCGACGGGGCATCGGCAACGGTCGTGGCCTCGGCCGATTATGCCGAGGACCATGGCCTGGAGCCGCTCGGCTGGTTCCGAGGTATCCAGTTCGCCGGGGTCGACCCCGACGAGATGGGGATCGGGCCCGCGCTGGCGGTTCCAAAACTGCTCGCCAGTACCGGCATGACCCTCGACGACATCGACATCGTCGAACTCAACGAGGCCTTCGCCTCCCAGGTGTTGTATTGCCAGCGAGCCTTAGAGATCCCCGATGACAAGCTCAACCCGATCGGCGGGTCGATCTCGATCGGCCACCCCTACGGCATGACCGGATCGCGGATGGTGGGCCAGCTGCTGCGCCACCTGAAGCGCACCGGCGGCCGCTACGGCATCGTCACCATGTGCGTCGGTGGCGGAATGGGCGCAGCCGGGCTCTTCGAGGTCGCCTAGGAGGGTGTTGAGCAATCCTCCAGCGTGCCGTCGCTGACTGGAGAAACCGAGTCACCGCAACACTCAACCGAGCGGCGGCTCAGGGCACTCGTCATTGTTCAACACCGTCCTAGCGCCGCTACGCCGGGTTGTCGCTTTCGGCGAGAAGCTGGTAGAGCCGGCTCTTGGTGTCGGCCAGGATCTCCTTGGCCTCGCCAAGCTGCTCATCGGTGCCGGCAACGCCAACCTGCATGACTGCGGCCCCCACCTGGAGCGCCAGGTCCTTGAGGGCGAAGAGGCCGTCATCGTCTGCGGTGTAATCGAAGCGCTCCCACGGGGGCGGTGTTTCGTCGGCGGCGACCTGTTCGCGGCCTGAGTCCGTGAGCCGGTAGACCTTCTTGCCGCCGGTGTCCTCGGCCTCGATCAGACCCTCGTCGGCAAGCTGTTGCAGGGTGGGGTAGATGGATCCGGGGCTGGGTCGCCACATGCCGTCGCTGCGCTCGGCAAGCTCCTGCATGATCTGATAGCCGTGCATCGGCTCCTCGCTGAGCAGCGCCAGGATCGCGGTGCGAACCTCGCCGCGGCTGACCTTCTGGCGTCCGCCAAAACCCGGGCCTTTTCCCGTCCACATGCCGAATCCGGCACCTGGACCCCACCCTTGACCCCATCCGGCGGAACGCCGGCCTCTGCCGCCTCTCATCGCCACCATACGCATCGCCCACGGCGGGGGATAGGCATGACCGTGCATGATTCCTCCAGAAATCGACTGTATCGACATCCTATCACGATATATCGTTACGTGTCATATGGTTTCTTGTCGTGTCGTTACTTGTCGAGACTGGAGAGCGTTCGAGGGGGTCGCTAAGTACAAGGCTGCGGGGTCACCGAGTTGCGCAACAAGGCGAGCGCAATCAGCAGCATCGGACCACCAAGGATCACGCCGACGACGGTCGCCGAGAGAACACCGCCAAGCGGGATCAGGACAAGACCTGCCGCCAAGCCGAGCCAGTGGATCCGGCGGCCACAGGACTGAATGAATCGCTGCATCGTGTTCACCTCCAATACGTGGCACAACGCCGTTGCGGGCCGTCATCGAGATGGAGTGTCCCCATGGCGACAGTCGACCGTGTAGACAATCGGCGCCTTGGCACGTGTGTAGTGGTGTGGAAGGAGGAGGAAATGACCCAAGAAGTCGAAGACCTGATGTGCCGCCATCCCATGGTGGCGATGGCAGCGGCAGACGATGCGGTGAAGACCTCGATCGTCCTCAAGGGTGGGGGCTCGGCCGAGCAGGTCCTCTCCTGGCTGACCAAGCCGGCAAACGCCATCGCGAGGCAACTGTTGCCCAAGCACCTCGAGATCCTCCGGTCCTTCTCTGAGACCGCCGACGCCAGGGTCTGCGAGCCGGGAAACCGGCCGAGCGTTGGCGAGAGCGCATCGGGGCCGACGGCGGCGTAGGGATTGCCAGGCCCGCGCTGTTGACTTATCCGCCGTCGATCTATCCGCCGTCAACTTGACATAACGTGGATTATGGGCGCTTAGGCCAGCGTTGCCTCGAGGCTGATCGCCACGTTGCCGGAGAGTGCGTTGGATACGGGACAGCCATCCCTTGCCCCCAGCGCTGCTTCCTGGAACGCATCGTTGGAAATCCCCGGTACATCGCCGGTGACCGACAGGTGCATCGAGGTCAAGCGCCACCCGGCCTCGACCTTATCGAACGTTGCCGTTGCCTTGGTGTCCAACTGGCTCGGCGCGTTTCCACCGCTTGCCAGTTCATTGGACAGCGCCATGTTGTAACAGGCGCTGTGAGCGGCGGCGATCAGCTCTTCGGGGCTGGTCATGCCGGCCGATGCCTCGGTCCGGCTCGGCCAGCTCACCGGGAGCGGGCCGGCTACACCGCTGGCCAGCGTGGTCGTTCCACTTCCGCTGAGCAGGTCACCCTGCCAGGTTGCTGAGGCTCGACTCTCCATCGCGGTCTCCTTCCACCGTTGGCGCGTGCGGTGAGCCTACGCCACTGCGTGGTGTGAATCCGCCTCGGGCCGGGCTCTAGGCCTCGGCGACGATCTTTCCCACCTTCTTGACCTGGAAGGCAGCAATGATGTCCACGAACCCGCGTAGCAAGGCCCACACCCCGGCGAAGACCAGCAGGGTCTCGGCCTTGGCGAAGAAGAATTGGTTCCCGAGCCAGAACGCCAGCGCGATCATCAGCACGCCCGAGAGCAGAGTGAGCCACCACAGATCGCTGTAGCCGCGAGACATGAATGCTTCCATAATCCAGATGATCCCGACGAGCAGGAAGATGAACCCGAGGATGTTGGCAATCGCCAGGAAGGTCCGCTGCGGATTGAACATGGCCACGAGGCCGCCGATGATCAGAATCGCTCCGAAGATGTACCAGAGCCAGTTCCAACCCTCGACCTGGGTCCCGATGACGACATATTGCAGTCCAGCAACGAGGAACATGACCCCGATGATGATCCCGACCACGGTGATCGATTGGGTGTCGAACTGGAGAATGACGAATCCGAAGATCAGCCACGCAATCCCGATCACGAGCCACAGCCACCACATCTTCCCGACATCCATTGCCGCTTGACGGGGCATCGCCTGACTCGTCTGCTGCTGATCATCCATCGGGGCTTCCCTTCCCTCACGGTCCCTTTTGCCGACGACAAGGCTAGTGGATGGGCCTTCGACGGTGCCTGCATTCCCGACACACTCTTGAGCAGAAATCGTGGATCGTGCCCCACTCCCCTCTGCCCCTGGTGCCAAGCGTGTTCCGTCACGGTGACGATAAGGTCGACTAGTTCTCGCTTCGCGAGGCGATCCACGCGCCAAGTACGACCAGCGCCGTCCCACCGAGCGCCAGTGGCACCACGGTCTCACCAAGCACGGCAACGCCGAGGGCGATCGCCACCACGGGAACGAAGTAGATCGAGATCGAGCCTCGCGGACCGCCGGCGCGCCCCACCAGCGTGGCCATCAGCACGAAGGCCAGCCCGGTACTGAGTGCGCCAAGGGGAATCATTGCCAGCGCCGAGCTCCACGACCAGGTCGAGCCCGGGATCTGTACCAGGCCAACGGGAACGACAAGTACCAGCGCCACCAGCTGGGCGCGGAACAACAGCGGCAACGCTCCGTATCGCTGCTGCAGGGGAACCGCGAGGTTGGCCGACACGCCATACAGGATGATGGCGACGATCACCAGGACGGCGCCGAGGGCGGTCGCCGAGCTGTTCTGGACTTCGGGAAGGAATATCGCCACCACTCCGATGAAGCCGACGCCGATCCCAAGCAGAGTCCGCCATCCGGGTGCCTTGCCCAGCAGCATGGTGGCCCATGCCGCAGTTGCAATCGGAACTCCTCCATTCAACATTCCGGCGACCGATGAATCGATCCATTGCTGGGCGATGGGAAACAGCGTCAGCGGCAAGGCGATCCAGATCAGGCCGAGCAGCGCAACCCGGCGGCGATCACCCGGGTCGATGGGGGCCCGTGACTTGCGAAACAGGGCAAGCGTCGCCGCACCGAGCGCGACCCGGATCATGGTGATCACACCAGGGTTGAACGACTCCAACCCGATCGCCATGAACAGGAACGAAGACCCCCAAATCAGGGCGATCCCGGAGAGCAGCCCCCACTCGGTCCAGCCGAAGGCGCCGACATGGGAGCCGGTTGAGGTACTGGGCAGTGGCGAACGCGACTGCTGTGCCTCTTCCTGCATCGGGCAAGCCTAGGTACGGTAGGGAGCGGCATCGACGCACCGCGTCCGCCCGGTGATCAGTCGGTCATCGCAGTCGGCTCGACCGCAATCTCCTGCAATTCGCGGACCGCGCCGGTGAGGTGCCCGAGAGCTTCGGCGTAGTCGGCCTTCGTCGGCCGACCCGATCCGACGTCGAGCGCCACGTCCTGGGCGGCGGCCTCGAGCCGGTAGAGCGCATCGCGCAGACGGTCCCAAGCGAACCGGCTCAGCAGCACCTCATCGGGCGATATCCCGCGGCGTTCCGCCTCCCGGCGTGCCTCAAACGCACGCTGGCGATGGCTGCGCCGACAGTATCGGGCGGGGCGACCGGGCCCGCTTCTCCTCGGGATCGCTTCCCCGCACCAGGCGCAAAAGGGGGCCGAAATCGTCACAGTGCCGGAATCGTACTGCGCTTGGCTCAAACCTCGCGGTTCTCCAGCCGTACCACGGTGAGCCATAGAGCTCCGGCGATCAGGGCAACCGTTGCCGCGATCGATCGCCAGTAGACGAAGTCTCCGCCACCGATGATGCCGTCAAAACCGCCAACGAGGTACGAAGGCATCCACGCCGCGATCGGCTCGTAGACGCCGACGACGCTGAGCACGATCAGGCTGCCGATCGTCAGCAGGGCGGTTGCGGGAACACGCCGCACCAGCGAGCCAAACAAGGCGATGACCGCAACCGCGAACACGAGGTACAACGCAACGAGCGACGAAGCAACGATCGTCGACGCGGCGTCTGGCCAGTCGATGAGGACTCCACTCACCACCACCGCGGTGATCACACCGACGGTGAAGGCGACAACCGCGGCACCGGCAGTCATCACGAACCGCGGGAAAAGGATCTGGCGAATCGTGGCCCTTGATCGAAAGAACACCGAGATCTCGGGTTTGGCATCGATCGCCAATGCCGCGGCGCCGACAAAGGCGATGGCGAGGAGGCCGAGCTGGATGGCGTTGCTGAGAAACGACGCCATGGCGAACTCCGGAGATACGGGAGGCAGCTGCACGATGACTTCCTGGCCACCCCCCGCCGAATCGAGGAGCTCGGGAAGGTAGCGCACCGTCAACGGGCCGATGATGCCCATCGAGAAGAACACGGCCAGCAGGATCAGGATCCGACCCGTCCTCGTGAGCCGCACCCACTCGAGGCGCCACAGCGTCATGTCGTCACCTCGAGGAAGATCTCCTCGAGCGTGCGAACGTGCGGCGCCATTGCCACCACGGGTGCCCCGTATTCTGCAAGCGCTGCAACGAGGTACTGCTCTGCGGCATCCTGGGATTTGGTCTCCACGGTGAGCTTCGAGCCACGTGCCTTCGCCATCAACACCCAGGGACGGGTGAGGAGAGCGTGGGCAAGTCCGGCGGCCTCGGCCCGGACCTCGACGGTGTACACGGTTTGTGGGCCCTGTCGGGCGATCAGCCCATCGAGCGAGCCGTCGTAAACCAGCTCGCCGCGTCGCATGATGCCGATCTCATCGCACACCTCCTCGACGTCGTCGAGGATGTGGCTGGAAAAGAGCACGGTCGATCGGCCCCTCATGGCGGCCACGAGATCAAGCACCTCGCGTCGCCCTGCCGGATCGAGCGCCGCCGCAGGCTCATCGAGCAGCAACAACTCCGGCTCCCCCACCACGGTGGCGGCGATGCCAAGGCGCTGGAGCATCCCACGCGAGAACCCCGAGGTTTTGCGGTGCGCCGCGGGAGCGAGACCCGCTTGTTCCAGCACCGGACCGACAGCATCTTCCGATACGTCGGTCGGTGCGAGGTTGCGGGCGAGATCGACAACCTCGTACGCAGTCATCCACGGATCGAAGGCGGGCGAGTCGGGAAGCACCGCAAAATGGTCCGACATGAGGTGCAGCGACCCCGAGGTTGCACTCCTCAGGCCGGCAAGAATGCCGAGGAGCGTTGTTTTGCCCGCACCATTGGGGCCGATGAGGCCGTACACCAGTCCCGATTCGATCGAGAGATCGATGCCATTGAGTGCCACGGTGTCGTCATAGCGCTTGACCAACCGGGACGTCTGGATCATGGGAAGCGACATGGGCCGCGATGATGGCAGATCGGGTTGTGGCTACCTTCCGCCCGCCTCTTCGACGAACGTCGTGTCGGGCTGGTAGGTGGCCCAGGCGAACCAGAAGGTGTCGAGATGCGCCAGACGCTCGAGCTGGGTCCCGGACAGCGGACCATCGATGGCCTCCCCCGAAATCGTCCAGGTGCTCGAAGTCTGGGCATCGACGAATCGCTCACCATCGGCGGCAAAGGTGAGTACTTCATCGTCGACTACCGGGTCGAAGACGCCAACCGAACCGACGTCCTGGCCGGTGATCTGATCGATGGCGTCGAGCGCCGAGGATTGACCGGCCTTCCACAAAATCACAATGGGCTGGTCCCCCACCGAGGTGTTGGTTGCCCTCGCCTCGCCCCCGGACACGGCGCCGAGGGTGAATGCGGTGGCCGTATCGCCAATGGCGACCCCAACCACTCGTTGCTTGGCCCGCGCCCGGTCGTCCACGGTGCCGCGGAACAGGAACGGGCTGGTGTCCGGGTCGTCGTATCCAATGTACGGGTTTCTGCCATAGTCGCGACGGTGGCCGGTTTGGGTCCAGTCGAGGACCTGACCGGTCGGATAGCTCTCGCGGAAGTCTCCCCATGCCAGGAGCGGCGAGGGAATCGACTCGAGTTGCGTACCGGTGAGGAGACCAACGACAGCCCTTCCGTCGAAGTGGGTCCACAGCGACTCGGTTGCCCGGTCGTACATCACCAAGGCGGAGGCGAACAGGCTGCCGGAAGTGCCGAAGGTGGTCTCGACGCCGTTGATCTCGCGTATGTAGGTTGCCGCCGAGTTGCACAGCGGGCAGTAGGTCACCGAGACCGGAATACCGCCCACCACGTCGTTGACGATCTCGTGCCACACCATGGCCCGGATCGGGTAGGCGCGGGCGTCACCATCGATCTCCAACGCCACCACCGGCTCGGCAGGGTCGAGAATGTCGAGGTTCTCAGCCACAGGGAGGAAGACCGGTTCGTCGATCGGCGGGATCCCGTCGGGCGGGGGCCCCCCCGAGATGATCTCATCGAGCGGGATCAAGGGCTCCGGGAATTCGGCCGAGTCCCTGGCCCGAAGTGCCGATGGCCCGTCCGGGAGCACGCCCTGTGCGGCGGGGGTCGTGATCGTGGTCTCCTGGTCAACCGTCGTTTGGGTGTCGGGGGGCGCGGTGGTCGTCTCCTCGGCGCTGCCCGAGGATGTCCCGGCCCCGCATGCGGTGGCGAAGAGAGCGACGGCGACGGCGAGCATGGCCATACGTTTCATGGTTCTCTAGCCCTCGAACTCCGTTGCCGGATTCCCCGTCCCCGCTTTGTCGCATCGTTGACAATCCTTGCGTCTGAAACGGCTCATACCACCGATTTGCTTCCGGAGATTCCCATCAGCGGCTCGCGGTCGATGACGCGGATCACCCGGTAGCCGGTTTCGATGGCACCGGCTTGTCGGAGCTCGGAGAGGGCATGGTTGACGGTTTGCCTCGAGGCGCCCAGCAGGTTGGCCAGGCTTGCTTGGGACAGGCGCACCTCTCCGAAGTGATCCGCCTCGTCGAGGATGAGTTCGGCCACCTGCTCGAGGACGGTCCGATGCAGTAGGCGAATCACTCGCCGCTGTGTCCGCTCGAGCTGGTTGAGCCCGGCAACGAGCCAACGCATGGCGATCATGGGATGCTGGATCAGTAGTGGCAGGAGTTTGGAGCGATCGAGGCGGAATGCCGACACCGGTTCCACGGCACGCGCCGATGACACATACGGTGTTTCCTGGAACAAGGCGATGTCGCCGATCACCGCACCGGGGCCAACCCTGCCGACAACGAAGGTGCCCTCGCTCCTGGTCCGATACAGCTCGATCTCGCCGGTCTTGACGACGTATGCCGCCGTGGAGTCGTCGCCCTCCTTGAACAGGTGGGTGCCCGGATACTTATCGACGTAGCTGCCGGCGCCACTCAGTGCCTCCAGGTCGTCGATGCTCAGCGGCAGGTAGTCCGTTCTGCCGAAAGATCGAGCGAGCCAAGCGAAGTGCTGGTGTTCTGCGGTATTCATCGATAGGGCAACCCCTGGTCGGGTCGCCCACTTCCGGATTAATCGTCGCAGCGGCGACAGTTCCGTTGTGAGCAGTCGATCGGCGCCGTTTCCCATATATGAGGATCAACGGTGTTTTCGAGGGTGGCGGCGTACGGGGCGTGGCCCTGGCGGGTGCGGCAGCAGCCGCGCTTGACGCCGGGCTCGAGTTCGATCGGGCGGTCGGCACCTCGGCCGGTGCACTTGTCGCATCACTCGTAGCTGCCGGATATGGGCCGGACGAGATGGCCAGCTCGGTGTGCAAGGTCGACTGGGCCGGGCTACTCCGACCGGTCCCGGGAGCCCGGATTCCCCTGGTTGGGCGCCACTATGCGCTGCTGACCCGGAAGGGCTGGTACGAGTCGAGCCGCCTCGAGGAAGTGTGGGGCAAACTGCTCGGGGACCGCGGTGTCCACACCTTCGGTGACGTGCGGCCCGGCTCGCTCGGCATCGTGGCCACCGACCTCAGCCATGCTCGAGGGGTGCTGATGCCCGAAGGGCTGCTTCGGTATGGCTACGACCCCGAGGAGTTTCCCATCGCCAGAGCGCTTCGCATGTCGGCTGCGGTGCCGTTCCTGTTCACGCCGGTGAAGTTCCGCGACCGGGTCACCGGCGAGCAGGTGCTGATGGCCGACGGTGCCATGGCCGCGAACTACCCGGTCAGCGTCGTCGGAGGCGACCTTCCGGTCGTTGGATTCCGGCTCATCGGCATTGATGACCGCCACGACCACCACGTCGTACGCGGGCCGCTCACCCTTGCCCGCTCGGTCCTCGCCGCCGGGGTGCGGGCGCGATATGCCCTCCCCCGGCTCATCGACCAGCGCGCCCACGTCATCGAGGTGCCGGTGGACGTCGATCTCGACTTCGAAATGAGCGGCCGGCAAGCGAGGGTGGTGTTCGAGCGAGGCCGTCGCGCCGCGGCGGAACAGCTGTCTGGCCTCTTCGAGGCTCAGACATTGTCGGCTGCATGACGGTGGGGAACATCCGCACCCGGCAGGGCGTTTCTCCTCCATGACATTGCCGCATCGAACCTCGGTCGCTGCGCTTAGCAGCATCGTCGTTATCTTCGTTCTCCTGGCACTGCTTTTTGGCCTGTTCGTCCTGCGACCGAACGCCCCGGGCCCAGAGCCGGTCGAAAGCGCCGGGCCACTCGCCGATCCCACGACCACCTACGATCCGTTCAAGGCAGGCGAACAGACCCCGCGCGGGTATCGCCCGTTGCTCGATCGCGACCGTATCGCACCGATCTACAACCCGACATTCGTATCCGCGTCGGACAGCGAGTGGCCCGATGACGCCCTGGTGATCGGCATCGCCCGCGATGGCGAAGCGAAGGCCTATCCGGTGAGCCATCTCAATAGCCGCGAGATGGTGATCGACCGCCTTGCCGGGATACCTCTGCTCGTCACCTGGTGACCACTGTGCGGTACGGCGATGGTCCATCGCCGCGAGATCGACGGGGAAGAGCTCGTCTTCGGGAACCAGGGCGCGCTGTGGGGCAACGCCATGACTTGGTGGGACCACGGGACGGGGAGCATCTGGAGCCAGCCGATCGCCGAGGCCATCCTCGGACCGAGAAAGGGTGATCGACTCGAACTGTTCCCATCGACCCTGACCAGATGGGGACCGTGGCGCGAGGCGCACCCGGAGACGCTCGCCCTCGACGCGCGCGGCGGTTTCGACGCATTCAGGCTGGAGCAGATGGCGCTGGTCGTCGATTTCGGCACCGAGGTTGCCGCGTACCCGGTCGTTCCGCTGCGTGGGGTCGGCGTGGTCAACGACGTAGTGGCGGGCGTTGAAATCGCAGTCGTGATCGATCCCGGCAACGACGAGCGCTGGACGGTGTTCAGCCGAAGGCTCGATGATGCGGTCGTGGAGCTTGTGATCGTCGACGGCGAGCTCGTTGACGTGGTGTCGGGCACACGGTTCGACGCCAACCGCGGGACGGGAACCGGTGGCTCGCTCGATGGTGAGATTCTCGACCAGCTCCCGGCATTCACGTCGTTTCCCGAAGACGTACGGACCTTCTGGCCCGAGGCGCGGTTCTGGCGCCCTTGACCATGGCCGCGGTGCGGGGGCCGATTCTGCTTTCCTAGCGGTCGTGCTCGCCCTCGCCATCGCCGCAGCAGCCCTGGTTCTCTACGCCCTATCCCAGAGCCGGCTGCGCAACACCGTGCTGAGTGGCCCCCTACTCTTTCTTCTGCTTGGGGTGCTGATGAGCCCGGAGGTGTTCGGGGGCTTCACCCTCGAGCTCGACGACGAGACCATCACGGTGCTGCTCAAGGTCACGCTGGTGCTCCTGCTGTTCACCGAGGCTTCGGAGCTGCGTGCCCGGCGGTTGCGGTCCGAGGCTTCGATCCCCTCTCGCTTGCTCCTGGTCGCCATGCCACTGGTGATGGCCATCGGATTGGGTTTCGGGTTGGTCTTGCTCGGCGTGCTCAGTTTTTGGGAGGCAGCGACCCTGGCCGCCATCCTCGCTCCCACGGATGCCGCGCTCAGTCTCCCCGTTGTTCAGAACGAGCGGGTTCCCGGAGTGATCCGCCGCTCTCTGGTGGTCGAAGCCGGTCTCAACGACGGGCTGGCCGTCCCATTCGCCTTTGGCTTTGCCGCCGTCGTCGCCTTCAAGGCCGACGACCTCTCGCGCCCCGACTTCCTCGAGTTTCTCTTCGACCAGTTGGTCTTCGGAGTCGTATTCGGGCTACTCGTCGGATGGCTCGGCGCCAAACTGGCCAACGCGACCCTCACCGACGACGACGCCTCAAATCGGTGGGGTGAGATCGCGTTCGTCGCTCTGGCCGGTGTTGCCTTCGCCTCCGCCGAGGCGGTAGACGGGAACGGATTCATCGCCGCATGGGTGGCCGGGCTCGCCTTCGCGTTCTTTAAACTTCCCGAGATCCACGTGCAGCGATTCGCCGATCGAGCCGGCAACTTGTTGACGCTCGCCAGCTTTCTTGTGTTTGGCGCGCTGCTGGTTCCGCAGGCCTTCAAATCGATGGACGGTGCCACGCTGGTCTACGCCGTGGCCGCGTTGTTGATCGTGAGGCCGGTTGCGGTGGCAGTTTCGATGATCGGGACACACTTTCGGATCCCAACCGTCGCCTTTCTCGGATGGTTCGGGCCTCGCGGGATCGCCTCGTTGATCCTCGCTGCACTCGTCGCCAAGAAATTCGACGTCCCCAACATCGACACCATTCTGGCGGTGGTGGCGGTGACGGTTGCTTTGAGTGTCCTCCTGCATGGACTCAGCGCGGCACCCGGCTCGAGCAGCTATGGCGATTGGCTGAGGCGCTCCGGGCTCGGCCCGCTCGCCGGGTACGAGAAAGCAGCGGCGACCGACGAGAGCGGCGAGTGACGGCCGGGCCGTTTGGTCGGATCTGCTCCTCGGAGGGTGCCGAACAATGACGAATGCTACGGGCCGCCGCTCGCTCGCGTGTTGTGGTGGCTCGGTTTCTCCCGGACGCGACGGCCCGCCGGAGGATTGCTCAACCCCTTCCTACGCCCAGAGCGCGGTGCTCCACTGGGCGAGCATCGACGCGATCTTCGGGTAGATCCCGAGGATCATGGTGAGGCCGAGAACCACGGCGACGGCGGCCCCGGCATTTTCGAGACGACCGCCCTTCCGGCGACGGATCAACGCACCCACAGCCAGCCCGATCAGCAATCCGACGACGATGACGCCAAGCAAGAATGCGCCGAGCCCGCCGAGGGCGTCCAGCGGGCTGTGCTGGGCGGTGGTGAGTGCCTTTCCGAGCTCGGCACCGACGCAGGGCCGCCATGCCCACGCGGCGCCGACGCCGACGAGGACCGCCGGAATGTAGGTGGGCCCAAGCCGCCACCAGAGGAGCCCACCAGCGAGGAGGGCGGCGCCGGCCAACCACAGGGGCGCCACGAACCACCCGGCAGCGACTACCCAGGCCGTCACGATCACGGTGCCGGCAAAGACTCCGAGGACCGCGACATTCCGAGTTCCCAGCCCGAGTGCGATTGCCGGGACGAGCAATGTCCACGAACAGGGAAGCAGCGACTGGCTAATCCCCTCACCAAGGGCGGTGATCATCCCAGCAGGGTGGCAACGGCTGCGTTCAACTCCTCGTAGGCCCCCTCGCCGATGTGGTCGAAGCGAATGTTGCCCTCCCGGTCGAGCACGAAGGTGCGCGGCCAGTATGCGGGGCCTCCCTGCCACCCAAAGAAGGTTCGCTTTCGTGTGTCGAGGGCGATCGGCCAGGTCACGCCGAGCTCGCTGGCAGCAGCGGCGATCGCGTCTGGTTCCTGCTCGTAGTCGAACTCCGGTGAGTGAATACCCACGATCTCGAAGTCCTCTCCCCGGTGCCGGTCGTAGAGCGCCCTGAGGTTGGGGAGGGTCGCCTTGCAGTTGTGACAGCCGAACGTCCAGAACTGCACAACGACGACCTTGCCTCGGAGATCCTCGAGGGAGTCGATGTCGCTCTGGAGCCAGCCATCGAGATCACGCAGCGGCTTGACGGGCCCCAGGTTGGGAAGCGGGTCCTCGACGGTCGTGTCGTCTGGGTCTGCCTCGGTCACGGCGGTCTCCGAGCCATCGGTGGTGGCGTCTGTACCCTGCTCGGTCACGTCGACCTCGATCACAGGATCGATAGCGTCCGAATCGGTGTTTGCCGGCTCCTTGCTACCGCAGGCCGCAACGACCAGCAGTAACGCTGCCAAAGCAATGAGCGGTTTCATCTCCGCGGAGAATACGACGACGCGGCGTTCACGCTTCACCCAACGCCCGTTTGTTCATCGACTGTTAAGAAACTCGGCCGGCGCCGTGGGCGTTGAACCGGTGCAGTGGGAGGACAACGACCAAGCGGTACGCTCAACAGGCGCGTAGCCCGAGGGAACTGATGGACATGGACGAAGCGCACCCGGAAACGATGCCAAACGAGACTGACCCCAGCCGAGTCTGGGCCGCAATCGCCGGGACCGTGGCAGTCGGGTCGGCGCTCGCAGTGAGTCAACTGCTCGCCGGGCTCAGCAGCAGCATCCCTTCATTAGTCATATCCGTTGGCGGGGTCATCGTGGATTTCACCCCACTGACGCTCGTCCGTGCCTCGATCGAGGTGTTTGGGACCAACGACAAGCCGGCGCTGCTCATTGGCATCGTGGTGACGGCCCTGGTGATCGGCGGCCTCCTCGGCGTGCTCGCCGCATCCCGACGCTGGATCGGCGTCGTCGGTTTCGCTGTGTTCGGGATCTTTGGTGCCTGGGCCGGAGTCCGTGACCCGATGGCCTCCACCATCGGCGCGGTTTTCGCTGCCGCCGTCGCCAGCGCGGTGGGCATCGGTGTCCTGCTCTGGCTGCTCAGCGCGGCGCAAGCTGCGGCGACCGCCGAGAACGACCTGGCCTACGCCGACGACCGTCGCCGCTTCATCGGGGGCGTCGTGGCGATCGGCATCGTCGCCGTCGTGGGCGCCGTCGTTGGCCGAATGCTCGACGCTCGCAGCATCGTCGAGGCTGCGCGCGCCAATATCAGCCTGGCCACCTGGGCCACCACAGGGACGGTGACCGCCGGACTCTCGACTACGGCGTATCCCGGACTCTCACCGCTCTACACGCCGAACGAGACCTTCTACAAGATCGACACCGCGCTCGATGTGCCTCAGGTGGACCCCGAAGGATGGCGGCTCAGGTTCACCGGCATGGTCGACAACCCGTTCGAGCTGACCTTCGACGAGCTGCTCGCGCTCCCCATGGTCGAGCAGACGATCACCCTGTGCTGCGTTTCCAACAAGGTAGGGGGACGCCTCGTCGGCAACGCCCGCTGGCTCGGAGTACCGCTGCAGGAACTTCTCAACGAGGCCGGAGTGCAGCCGGGTGCCACCCAGATCGTTGGGCGGTCCGTTGACGACTTCACGGTTGGCTTCCCGACCGCCGTTCTCGAGGGAGGGCGCCCTGCTCTGGTGGCGGTGGGGATGAACGGGGAGCCGCTGCCGGCAGACCACGGCTTTCCCGCACGCCTCGTCGTCTCGGGCCTCTACGGCTACGTTTCGGCGACCAAGTGGCTCACCGAAATCGAGATGACCACATTGGAGGACTTCGACGCGTACTGGATTCCGCGGGGCTGGGCGAAGGACGGTCCGGTCAAGACCCAGTCCCGGATCGATACCCCGCGCGAGGGCCGTAGCGTTTCTCCGGGAATCGTTGCCATCGCTGGCGTGGCTTGGGCGCAGAGCCGCGATGTCGCTGGGGTCGAAGTCCAGGTCGACGACCGGCCATGGGTCGATGCCGAGCTCAGTGAGCGCATTTCCGAGAACGCGTGGCGCCAGTGGGTGTACCCGTGGGATGCCGACCTAGGAACCCATCGGGTGCGGGTCCGCGCCACCGACGGGACCGGCGAAACCCAGACCGAGGAGATGCAGTCGCCACGGCCCGATGGCGCCAGCGGGTACCACACCATCACCGTCGAGGTTGCCAGCGCCTGACCCCCAGGCCTGGCGCCGACCGGCAATGTGCCACCTCCGATGGATCCTCAGCGCTGGTTCCGAGTAGGAAGGAGTCAGCCCTTCCCGCCGGCGAGCATCGGGGCATAGTTCGAACGACGCAGCGCCACCATGGCGGCGACGCCGATAGCCGGGCCGATCGCCAGCCAGGGGAACGCCCATTGCCACCCCCACTGCTCGACGAGGATCGGAACACCCCCGATCGTGATCAGCGTGAGCAGGAACCCAAGCCCGGTCTGCAGGGCAAGTGCCGTGCCCCGGTGCTCCGGAGACGCGGTCTCGGTGACCATCGTGGAAAACTGAGCGGAGTCCGACACCACCGTGGCTCCCCACACCAGGAAGACCGGGACGACGATCAGCGGCGACAGGCCAAAAAGCACAACGGTGGCCGCAGCACAGGTGCCGGAGATGGCCATCGAGCCGCCGGCGATGGGGGTGCGGCCGGATCGATCGGCCCAAATGCCCGCGACATAAGATCCAATGCCGCCGATGGCGATGATGAAAAAGGTCGCCGTGGACACCCAGCCGGTGCCGTAGCCGCCGTCGAGTGCGCTGGCCGCAAGCCAGGCCGCGGTCCAGGCCCACATCGCATACAGCTCCCACATGTGGCCCAGGTAGCCATAGGTTGAGAGCCGAAATCCCCGGTTGCCCAAGATACCGCTGACATGGGACCAGGAGAAAGGGGACACCGCGACCTCAAAGGGCCCATCGCGCACCCACGCGGTCATCGCGGCCGCTGCGAGCAGCGTCATCGCGGACGCAACCACGATCACTCCCCGCCAGTCTGCACCAAGGCCTCTCACCAGGTGGGGCGTGGCGGTGCCGATGGTCAGCGCACCGACCAGGGCGCCAAGCGCCATGCCTCGCTTGGCCTGAAACCATCCAGCCATGACCTTGAGGCCGCTTGGATAGACCCCAGCAAGGAAGAGCCCCGTGGCAAAACGGAGTGCGAACGCCAACGGGACAGTCGAGGCCGTCACCAGCAGCAGTGCGCCGTTGACCCCTGCTGCCGCGATCGCCGACGCCGCAAACAACCGCCTGGCAGGGATCACGTCGGCGATGCCGCCGATCGCCACGCCGAGGGCGCCGACGACGAATCCGAGCTGGACGGTGAGGGTCAGCCACGTAACCTCGCCGACCGAGAGCTGCCACGTCTCTTCGAGCTGCGGTGCCACCGCCGACGCAGAGAACCAGAGCGTCAGCGCAAAGAGCTGGGCTCCGGCAATCCCGAGCAGCGCGCGCCGCTGATCGGATTGGTCGATTTCACTTGAGGACATCGACTCCCTGGCGGGTCTCGCGACGGCCCGCAACGATGGCGGCGACGATACCCGACGCAATCACCGCGACCAGTACCGCTGCGATCAGCAGCGGGTTGGTCGCCACAAGGTTCTGCGCTCGCTGTGACAGGTTCTCGATGAAACGGAAGGGACCCGAGTTGTTCAGTGCCGCAGCCCCCGAGGTCAGACTCGTGCCCCAAAACCAAACGATGTACACGCCGGCGGCGACGAGGAGGCCACCTGAGATTCTGCCGATATAGCGGGCACCGTTGCGCAGCCAGCTCACCAGCCCCTGCTTGCCGAAGGCCATGGCGATGGTGATGCCCATCAACACCAGGGACATTCCGGCCCCGTAGGCGATGAAGGTGGCCAGGCCGCCGAGGAACGTGCCCCTGGTCACCTGGGTGGCGACCACCGTGAGGAAGACCGGCAGCGTGCACGACAGCGATGCAACGGCATAGGAGACGCCGAAGGCGAACACGGATCGGTAGCCGTTCTTGGTGTTTGCTTGCTTCGACTTTGGCAGCCCGATGGTGAGCTGATATCCCCACAGCATGGCGATCCCGAGCCCGATGACCCCGACGCCGACGGCAATGGCCAGCCACGGGATGAGATCGATCACCACCCGGAATCCGGCGGTGATCAGCACGCCGGCAACCCCGAACACGAGCAGGAACCCCGCGGACACCACCGCGCCGACCGTCAGTGCGTTGCGCACGTGCGTCGCCCGCGAGGTTGACTCGTCATTGAGGCCCATGAAGTACGAAAGGTACGCGGGCAGCATGGCGAACCCGCATGGGTTCACGGTTGCCACCAACCCGGCGGCAAAGGCGAGCGCCAGGGGTGCGTCGATCATGGCAGGATCGTTTCCTGGATCACTTCGATGAGCTGCTGTTGGCTGAGGGGACCGTTGTGCTCCCTGATGATGTTGCCCTCGGCGTCGATGAACACGGTGAACGGCATTCCGATACCGCCAAGCTCGACGTAGAGGTCGCCAGTAGCGTCCTCGCCGAGATCGAACAGTACGCCGGTCTCCTCGACCAGCTGGAGGGCGCGATCGCGCTCATCCTGAAGGTTGAGGCCGAGGAAAGCGACCTGGTCGCCAAGCTGCTCCTGCGCCGGTTTGAACGCCGCCGACATCTCGGCGACACAGGACGGGCACCACGACGCCCAGAAGTTGGCAACCAGCGGTTGTCCTTGATAGTCGGCAAGGGTGGCCGTCGAGCCGTCGAACAAGACGAATGGCGTTGTCGGAGCGAGTTCGCCGGCAGCATCGGTTGCCGAGTCACCGGCTGCAGTTGTGGCCGCACCGCCGCACGCCGCTGCAAACAGGGCCACACCAATGGAAAGTGAAATGAGTCGTTTACGCATACAAGAGGAACGACGGTGGGCGCGGTGATTGCAACAGAACTGTCGTCACTATGTCAGTTGGCCCTACGCCCCGCCAACCAGCAGAATGCCCGGATGAGCACTTTCGAGCCGGCAGATTTCATCCCACGATCTCGACCGGCGGACCTGGTTGTGGCGGCACGAGCCGTCTTCGAGGAGATGGATACCCGCCGCTCGGTCCGTGCCTTCTCTGATGAGCCGGTGCCGCGAGAGGCGATCGAGTACGCGATCCGCGCCGCCTCAACAGCGCCTTCCGGTGCTCACCGCCAGCCGTGGACGTTCGTCCTGGTGGGTGACGCCGGGACCAAACAGGAGATCCGAGCCGCGGCCGAGCGGGAGGAACGGGAGAACTACGAGGGAGGGCGCCTTCCCGAGGAGTGGAGAGCCGCGCTCGAACCCCTCGGCACGGGATCCGAGAAGCCGTTTCTCGAGATCGCACCGTGGCTGGTCGTCGTCTTCGAACAGCGGTACGGCGTCGACGAGAGCGGAGAGCGATTCCACAACTACTACGTTAAGGAGTCGGTTGGCATTGCCTGCGGCCTGTTCATCTCGACGCTGCATCGGATCGGGCTCGTCACCCTCACCCATACGCCCAGCCCGATGGCGTTTCTCACCAGACTGCTCGGCCGTCCCGCCAACGAACGACCATTCATCCTGTTTCCGGTGGGCTACCCGGCCGAGGGCGCTCAGGTCCCCAACCTCACCCGAAAACCACTCGACGAAGTGCTGGTCGACGTGCCGCCGAATCCATCACCCGGGAAGGCGACAGGTTCCGGCTAGTGGGCAGGGGAGGGGCTGGAGCCATCGCGCCGCGTCCATCTCTTTTGCTCCCTCCTGAGGGGGGGAAGGGCGTCAAACCGTGGTCGCGGCAACGCCTAGACCCCCTCCGCCTCGCTGACGCTCGGCACCTCCCCCTGAGGTGGAGGCAAAGAAGCCGCCTTGCTGGGCTCGGCGTCCCCCCTTGAGCGAGAGGGGGGAGGCAAAGAAACCGCCTCGCTGGCGTAAGTCCCGCCGCAGGCGGGGAGGGGGGTCGAGCCGCGGCCGCGGCCCTTTCTTTGCTCCCCCCTCAGGGGGGAGTCCCGACCGTAGGGAGGGGAGGGGGGTCAAGGCGTGGACGCGACACCGCTTTGACCCCCTCCGCCTCGCTGACGCTCGGCACCTCCCCCTGAGGGGGAGGCAAAGAAACCGCCTCGCTGGCGTAAATCCCGCCGCAGGCGGGGAGGGGGGTCGGCACCTCCCCCTGAGCTGAGGGGGAGGCAAAGAAACCCGCACCTCGCCCTGGGGGGCAAGCCAGTCTCCTAGTTGAGCTCGACCCTGATGCGCCGGAACCCCTTGCCTTTGGATTCGACCTTGCTGACACGGATCGACCCCACCTCGGACGTCGATCCGACATGGGTACCGCCGTCGGCCTGACGGTCGAGCCCGACGATGTCGATCACCCGCACCTCGGTGAGCGCCTCGGGTAGCAGGTTCACCTTGGTCCGGATCAGGCTCGGGTCTGCATCGGCCTCGGCACGGGGAAGGAAGCTGACCTCGACTTCGCGGGCAAGCGCGAGTTGCCGGTTGAGCTCGGTCTCGACGGGATCGCGGTCCTCGGGATCCCAAGCGGGGAGATCGAAATCGAGGCGCCCCTCCCCCGGCTTCATGTTCCCGCCGGTCACCGGGCTCTGAAACCGCTCCCAGATTACGCCGCACAGGGCATGCATCGCGGTGTGTGTCCGCATCAGCGCGTAGCGACGGTCCCAGTCGACTTCACCGACCAGATCGGTGCCGCTCTTGGGCAGACCGCCCTCGACCCAGTGCCACACGCCCGTACTGTCCTGGGTCACCCGGGTCACGATGAGGTGGTCATCGCCGATCACGAGCTCTCCCACATCGTGAGGCTGCCCTCCCCCGCCCGGGTAGAAGACTGTGCGATCGAGCAGAACGCGCCCATCCTCCCGGTCGTTCTCCACGACCGTGGCGGTCATGCTCCTGGCGTAGGCGTCGGTTGCGAAGATCCGTTCCGTCATGGGATTCACCCTAGGTACGGTCGCGTACGATGTGCGCCTCGCCACCCGCAGGAGGTCCCATGCCCGCGTCATTGCCATACACCGACAACGAGGAGGCCAACCGCCTCATCGCTGAGAATCCGTTTGCCTTGATGGTCGGCCTGGTGCTCTACCAGCAGGTGCCGATCGAGAAGGCGTTCGAGGGGCCACAAGTGCTCAAGGAGCGCCTCGGCGGGACGCTCGATCCAAAAACGGTGGCCAACACCGATCCCGAAGCGCTGGAGCTGATCTTCAAGGGCCCCCCGGCCATCCACCGGTTCCCGGCAAACATGGCAAAAAGGGTCCAGGCCATGGCCGGCGCGCTCGACTCGGATTACGCGGGGGATCCGACGTTGCTCTGGTCCGACGTCTCTGATGCTCAGGAGCTGAGCAAGCGGCTCCAGGGACTGCCCGGCTTCGGCGAGTACAAGGCACGCGTGTACATGGGTGTGCTTGCCGAGAACTTCGAGGTCAAGCCCGACGGATTCGAGGCGCTGCTCCCCACTTGGCCCAACGTCTCACAGATCGAGAGCGCAGCCGACCGCGAGGACTTGAGGCTGCGGAAGAAGGCGTGGAAGGAGTCGCAGCAGGGCTGACTTGGATGAGCGCGGTCACGAGATGCGATCGTGGTCGCTCAGCGTCCGGTGCGATAGATCAGCACCGGGAAGCCGATCGCGGCGATGATGGCGAACATGAACCACTGGGCGGCGTAGGACAGGTGGGACCCATCGCTCGGCTCAGGCGGCGGCCTCGACATCGGTAGTTCGCCACCAGCGGGGTCCTGTGACTCGAGGAGCAGGTAGACCGGCAGCAGATCGCTCCCCCACTGCGGGGTAAGGGCATCGAGGTCGATCCGGCCCACCCGGTCGTACCGGCCATCCTCCTCCGGGGTTCCCAGCGAGCCGAAGGTTTGCCCCTCGAGCAAGATTCCGGTGACCTCCACAGCTCCTACGGGCGGCTCGGCGCCAACGACCGGAGGTCCCCCGGCATCGATCGGCACCCATCCGCGGTTGACTGCGATCGTCACACCATCGAAGCGCAGTGGTGTCAGGACGTCGTTTCCGGACTGGTTGAGCGTCGTCCCAACAATCAGCACCTCATCGGCGTGGTCGTAGGTGCCGGCAACCGATACGCGGCGATATACCAGCGCATCGGACTCGGTCCCATGGGTGGCCAGGATGATGCCAAGCGGCGATGGCTCTGCGGTGGCTCGCGCCTCGATCGTCGCATTGATCGCCCTGCGCTCGTCGAGGCGACGCAACTGCCAAAGCCCGAGGCTGACGAAGGCGATGACCGTGACCAACGCGATGGCGATGCCGGCAATCCAGATCGGGGAACGGAGAAAGGCATAGCGCTGCATTTTTCTATTCGGCTTTCCAATCCCGCCTCGCCAGCCCGTACTGCAGGCGGTCGATCAGCTCGCCGCGCTTGCGGTAGCCGTCGACGGCCACTCCCTCGAAACGGAGACCGACCTTCTCGGCGACCCTGGCCGATGCCGGGTTCGTTTCAAAAACGCCGGCGTCGACCCGGTGCATGTCGAGGTCCTCGAAGCAGTACCGGATATACCGTTTCACCGCAACGGTGGTGATCCCCCGATTCCAGAATGATGGTGCAAGCCACCATCCAATCTCGGCCGACCCGGTCCAGACATCACCCCGTGGGGACGACCCCAAGCCGCCGGCGACCACGCCGTCGACAACGGTGCTGAAGCTCAACGGCGGCTCCTGGGCCTCGCACAACGCCAGCCACTCGTCGGCGTCCTGGTCGGTATACGGATGGGGGAACTGGTCGGTCATGAACCGGGCAATGCGTTCGTCATCCGCCGCGGCAAGCAATCCGTCTTTGTGGTCCCGGCTCCATGGTTCCAGGACGACGCCCCGTTGCTCGGTGTCGAGCCGGGGGCCGCGGGGAGCCATGGCTAGTCCACCCCGCCGCGCGCCGTGCCACCGCTGCGGCGCGGATCGGCAGCGCCATAAAGCCCACCGACGGGATCCCACAGCGCCGCCTGTACTCCCCCAAAGTACATGCTGGGATCTGGGAAGCGACGAGCGACCATGTCCCCGATCGGGCGCACGTCGAGCCCGGGCTCGTAGGCGATGGTTGCCTTGCCGTCGAATGCCTCGACATGCATCCGCGGGTGGGCCACCGAGTCGGTGAGCGACATGCCGAGGTGGAGGAAATTGATGAGGACCTGTGCGATGGCCGTGGTGATCCGGGACGCACCCGGGGAGCCGATCGCGATCATCGAGCCGTCGCCGCGTCGGGCCACCGTCGGCGCCATGTTCGACACCAGCCGGGTTCCGGGAGCGAGGGTATGGAATCCGTCGACCAGCAACTCCACTTCGCCGAGTGAATTGTTGAGATACATCCCGGTGCCGGGAACTACCGCGCCCGCCCCGTAGCCCGCCGAGACCGTGACGGCACAGCCGGCCCCGTCGCTGTCGGTCGCCGAGGTGTGCACGGTGCTTGGCGATCGGTTCAGCGCTTCCAGGTCTCCGCCTCCGGCCAACTCCATGAGCTCGTCGGCGGCAGCCGAGCGACCCTCGTAGTTGTCCAGTCGATCCGCGCGGAATCCCAGCACATTTCGTTGGATGCGGGCCATGCGGTCGATCTGATCGGCCGTCCATCCTTCGAACGGCGGCTCGAGGGCCAGGAGAAGCATGGCGGCCGTCGCCACGCCGCCCACCGCAGGCAGCGGGTTGGTAGCGATCTCCCAGTCATTGACGGTGAAGCGGATCGGGGTGCGGGTGACGGCCTGGTAGGCGGCCAGATCTTCCGGGGTGATGATGCCGTCCCCGGCCATCACCGACTCCGAGATCGCGGCCCCGAGGTCACCGACATAGAGGTCACGGGCTCCTCGCTCGGCGATCTGGCGCAGCGTGGCTTCCAAATCGGGGATGTGCAGCCAGTCGCCGGCGCGGAGCGGCGACCCATCCGGATGATGCACGATGGCATTGCTGCCCTCGTTCCAGCCGAAGATGGCCCGATGGGCATGGTCCAGATACTCCGCCGACGCCGACGTCACGGGACAGCCGGCCTCGACAACTTCGATTGCCGGTTCCAGCATCTCGGACCAGGGCAGGGCTCCGAACTCACGGTGGGCGACCTCGAAGGCGGCGAAGGCACCCGGCGTCGCCACCGATCCCCAGCCAACGATGGTCTCGGTATAGCCCCCGTACGTGATCGAAACCCGTTCGGCTCCCGATCCGAAGTGGTCGGGGTCGAGACCTCGACCCGGCATCTCGGCATACCCATCGATCACCACCGGCTCACCGTCGGCCGGCCAGATCGTGAGGAACCCGCTGGCGGCCGGCGCGATGATGCCTACCTCGGTGCACATCGAGGCGATCGTGGCCCCGATGGCGGCGTCGATAGCGTTGCCACCGGCGTCGGCCACGGATGCACCGACGTCGGCGGCGAGCTGGGTCGCCGATGCGACCTGCACCCTTCTCATCGACGAGAGGCTAGGCGTTGGGAGGGTGGTCGGTAATCCTTCGGTGAGCCTGCTCGTTCACAGGAGGTCCAGCTCGGCACCATCCAAGGCCTGACCGGCTCGTAGCACTCGTCTTGAGGGACCATCCTCCTACGCCACTTCGGATTCGGGCTCTTCCTCGGGCTTTCGCAGCTCAACTTGGTGGGCAACGATCTCGAGGCGACTCCTTCGTCCATCCGGGGCATTCCAGAATCGCCGCTGGATGGTGGCGGCAACGTATACCCGATCGCCGCGCTCGAGATCATCGATCGCTTCTTCGTCCTGTGGATCCCATTGCACGACGGGGATGACGTCGACCCGTTTGCGGGGCTCGGTCGATCGAACGGTCACCAGATACCTGGCGAGCTTGGATCCACTCTCGAAAGTGCGGAGCTCCGGCGGTGCTGAGAGCGTCCCGGCGATGACGGTCACGTTGAGGTCCATGGTCCCTACTCCTTCCATTCCAGGGAGGTGCGGGGTTGGGAACAACGTATCGCGAGGGTGAGACAAGAATCAGCCGGACGCTGCGATCTCTCTGTCGAGCGCGTCGAGCCCGGCAAACGACGGGTCGTTGAGGAGGATGGCATCCGCGAGCCGGCGTGCGGTTTTCGCTTCGCCGGTCATCGCCGCGGCTCGAGCAGCCACATACCAGACGCGGAGATCGGCCTCGTGCTCGGTCGGCCCGACCCGGTCAGGCCCGGTGACGTCCCAAGCTGCATCGGGCTTGCCCTGGTCAAGGAGGTAGGAGCCGTAGACGACCTTGCCTTCCTTCCAGACGGCGGGGTGGACGTCGGCTTCGTTGAGTAACTGCCAGGTCTTTTCGACATCGCGGTCGCGGCCGAGGGCGCGGTGCACGTCCATCTCGATCGGCAGGTGCTGATCGTCGCCGGCCATGCGTCGATAGGCCCGGAGCTCGGCGAGCGCGGTGTCCCAATCGCCGACGCGATAGGCGGCGAGGCCGAGAGTCTCGCGGACGGTGGCGTCCTGGGGAGAGAGGTTCTTGGCGGTCTTGGCATGTTTGGCGGCGTCGTGGTAGCGGGCCTCCGCCATTGCGGTCGACGCCTCTCCAAGGGCTTCGAGCGCGGGGCCGACACGCTCCTTCGGCGTGACCCGCACCAGCGCATCGACGACCCAATTGGGAAGGTCGACTGCGGAGCCCTTCAGGTCGCGCCGACGCTTGGATTGGTCGCCCTTCGGCTGGCTCCCGGAGGGCTGGCTCCGGGAGCTCTCGTAGAGCCGCTTGCCGCCCTTCGGACGGGGTTTTCCTTTGTTGTTGCTCATGTTTCTTCTCTGAACGCGGAAGAGCCGCCCCATGGTTGGGGGCGGCTCGACCTTACAGGTGTTCGGCGGCGACCTACTCTCCCGGGGCCCTACGGCCCAAGTACCATCGGCGCTGGCGGGCTTAACTTCCGTGTTCGGAATGGGAACGGGTGGGACCCCGCCGCCATTGCCACCGAAACGCTTTCAGTGCTCCGTGAGCACTCCATAGCGAGTACGAGTTGCGGTCTCCGTATTCAAGATTAAGCCCTCGACCTATTAGTACCGGTCAGCTACACACATTGCTGCGCTTCCACTTCCGGCCTATCAACCTGGTGTTCTACCAGGGGTCTTACCCGGTTTGATCCGGTGGGAAATCTGATCTCGGAGGCGGCTTCGCGCTTAGATGCTTTCAGCGCTTATCCGTTCCGTACGTAGCAAACCAGCCGTGCTCTTGGCAGAACAACTGGCACACCAGAGGTACGTCCATCCCGGTCCTCTCGTACTAGGGACAGCT